>JAFRRJ010000016.1 GCA_017428155.1 Clostridiales bacterium
AAACTTCTGTAAAGTCTCTTCCGAGCAGGTATTCACCAACTACTGTCTCTCCGTCTTTTACTGTGAATGTAAGTCCCTGGAGATCCTCTTCTGTTACATCTCCCTGGATTGTCTTTGTGATGTTGATGTAGCCGGGTGCATCAGAATAATCGTTTGCATATGCTACTGTTGTAGGATTATTTGAATCCTGGCTTACAGAATCCAACGTTGCAGTATTGCCGTTCTGAGATGTTCCACCATTTATCGTGTAATTAACGGAAACATCAAAGCCTTCAACCGTATGCAGCGTTTCTTCTACTGTATATGTCTTCTTGCAGTCATCTACCCTGATAGGTGTTGTAAGTTCATATACACCAGTTGAGACTTCTGTAAAGTCTCTTCCAAGCAGGTATTCGCCAACAACTGTCTCTCCGTCTTTTACCTTGAATGTAAGTCCCTGGAGGTCTTCTTCAGTTACATCACCCTGGATTGTCTTTGTGATGTTGATGTATCCGGGAGCATCAGTGTAATCGTTTGCGTATGCGACTGTCGTCGGATTATCCGCATCATCACTGACAGATCTTAATACAGCTGTCTCGCCATTCTGGCTATTTCCGCCATCAATGGAATAGCTTACTGAAACATCAAAGCCATTAACCGTATGCAGAGTCTCTACTACAGTATATGTACTCTTGCAGTCGTCTACCCTGATAGGTGTTGTGAGTTCATATTTGCCGGTTGAAACTTCTGTAAAGTCTCTTCCGAGCAGATATTCACCAACAACATACTCTCCGTCTTTTACTGTGAATGTAAGTCCCTGGAGATCCTCTTCTGTTACAGGTCCCTGGATTGTCTTTGTGATGTTGATGTATCCGGGAGCGTCAGAATAATCGTCAGCATAAGCAACTGTCGTCGGATTATCTGCATCCGTGCTGACTGTATCGAGCATTACTGTATCTCCGTCCTGTTCAGTTCCGCCATTGACCTGGTAGCATACCGATACATCATAACCATGAACTGTGTGGAGTGTCTCGACAACAGTATATGTCTTAGTGAAATCATCAACTCTGATGAGTTCATTAAGCTCGTATACGCCATCTTCGTTCTGAGTAAAGTCTCTTCCAAGCAGATACTCACCAACGACAGTGTCTCCGTCTTTTACTACGAATGTAAGTCCCTGAAGATCCTCTTCAGTTACTCCGCCACGGATCGTCTTAGTAATATTGATGTATCCGGGGATGTGTTCATATTCATCGGAATAGGCTACAGTGGTAGGATTACTTGAATCTTTGCTTACTGTATCCAGCAATGCAGTAGTTCCGTCTTCTGAAGAACCGCCATTAATCTTGTAACTTACAGAAACATCGTAACCATACAGTGTATGGAGAGTTTCCTCTACGGTATATCTTCTTCCGGAATCGGAAACGGTGATGGGGTTAATAAGCTGATATACACCCTGGTTATTCTTATAAAAATGTCTGCCGAGAGAATAATTACCTATTACAGTATCACCGTCTTTTACAGTGAATGTAAGACCCTGGAGATCCTCTTCCGATACTTCACCCTGAATGGTTTTCGTGATATTGATATAACCGGGAACGACCTTACGGTTATAGAAAGCACCGAGATCGAATCTGTTGCCGACAACATCAACCCAATCAGGATTCCTGTTGGAATTCCATACGCCGTTCTCGGCATATTTGATAAGACTGTCTGCATAATCGCCGCTGTAAGTCCTGGACTGAGCCATGAACCTTACGTTTCCTCTGTTATCGGAAGTGGCCTTAAGTCTGATATCAATATAGCCTGCAGAATTTGAATATCCGAAAATTCCTTTATCCGGATTCTCTGTGATCCGGAAATAGAAGTACTTAGTCTGGTTGTTTTCGAGCTTATAGTGGGAATCCGTAACATCATTTCTGATCGTAATCGTGGGGAAGTCAACTACGCTCAAACTGCTGATGGATTTTGTGACACGCTCACCATATGGAACGGTAAATGTGTCGTCAGTATATTCCTGCCAGTAGAATTCATAATCACCATCATTCAGGGATACTGTCGTATCGACATATGGTGCGATCTCGTCTTTTGTCTTGTACTCAGAAGTAAATCCCTTATGAGCAACAAAATGCATCTGACCATTTCCCTCAGAAATGATATCACCGTTCGGTACTCCGTAAATATAGTGGAACTCACAATCGTTCCTTACATTACCTCTGGAAATGACCCAACCGGCACAAGGGCTGCCGGTCATAGTGATGTTCGCATTTTCACGTCCGAGAATAAAAGTACCCGCACTTCCTGAAATGCGGATATTAGAAGAATTCGGAATGTTCCAGATCATCTTCTGGGCAATTTCCTGGTCAACGTAATTATTGTGACCTGAGATATCACCACTCCAGGAAGTAACGGAAGATAACCTGTCATTACCATTCTGTACACCCGAACCTGCATTGGCCTTGAGCGGAGAATCAACAGCGTCTACAGTGACCTTACCTAAATAAACATTGCCGGTGCCTGTATACGTAAAACAGATAACCGTACTGGATCTCTTCTTGATCTTAAAATGTTCACCGTTGGGATCAGACTGCCACCATGTAAGCAGATTATTAATCTTGGGATCACTCAGATTGATATAAACTACACGGTTCTCATATATATCATTATCTAAATCTAGATTAACTACTCTGGAATTGTTGTTAACGCTTATAGAGGACGTGTCATATTTGTATGCAGAGTTCTGAGTTCTTGCTGTAATCTTATCGGATTCATCATCTGCGTGACTGAAGATACTCTCGATATGTGCATCGATATCACGCTTGGGTCTGTAAGAGTAATTGAATGTCGTAGTCTTTGCGACATCACTCATCTTCTCTACTTTTCTAGCGCCATCAATACCGTCTGCAAATGTGATATTGATATTCTCAACATATACGGGATAGGGCTTGTTTTCGCCTCCATGAACAGAACCGAACTTGATAGTGTTATACGGCCTGTTGCCCGTGATCTCACCGATAATAAAACTTGCAGATCTCGCCGTAGTAAGGTCTACATCGATATTAGTATCGATGAGACGGGAATAACTACTCGTTGCAAGAGTAGTTTCCATATGAGCATTCTGAGCAAACTTTTTGGCTATGATACCGTAATCTGAGGCACGGCCCAGAATAGTTGAATAGTTAACTAAACTTGCAGAGTCATATAGTTCAGCAGCGTTAACCGCTGCATATTTACTATTTAAGTTGGGGTATAAAGCTAATGTCCCCAACACTACTGCTCCGGCGACTACAGCCGAAACCAATCTTTTTGCAAAACCTGACATGATCCCCACCTGGTTTTTTATATTATCAAGCAAAAATATAACACCATATATTAAAAAAATGCAAGTGCAATACTAGAATGTCATTTGATTTTGTAAAATGCCGCAAATTTCGTTCGAAAACGCAAATAAAAACTGTCCCATTTTGACCATTTCTCCATGGGACAGCTTGTATTTATAGTTAATTTAGCAATATATCAGTTATTAAATATAGCGTTGAGCAGGAGTATTACCACGATAGCAATGATGATAGCAATTGCAATCTTGAGAGGTGATACAGGAGCTTCTCCCTTAACCTGACCGTTCTGGCCATTAACAACGATATTGTAGACCTTTTCCTTGAACTTGAAGTTTGCGATCCAGATAGGAGCCAAAACATACTTATAAGTTACTTTGGAATATGCCGTGCTGAATGTTACCCTGGATACACTGTCAGCATGGTGCTTCTTCTTCTCCATGCTGCCGATCTCATTCTTAAGCTTGCCTCTGATCTGATCCTTGGCAATACCCCAGCCCTCATCAAGTCCTACAGTATACCTCTCTGCAAGGAAACCTGCGATGAATTCCGGTGAATACTTACGGAGCTTACTGAAATCGAATGTAGATGCAGCCTTGATAAAACGGTTTGTTGTCTTCTTGCTTGCATAGACAGTCTCATCGTCGATAAAACGCTCGTATATTCCACGGTATGTCCTATACGTTGTTGTAGTATGACCTTCATCATCCCTGCTGTCGAAGCCGAGTCTTACCTCATAAGGTGAAGTTGTCTGAGAATCGTATGTCCAGTAAGGCAGATAGATACCGCTGAAATTCTTTGCTTCGCAGCTCTTCTTTGCTTCGCTGGGCGCGAAAAGCTTTCCCTTCATCCAACTTTTAAAGAGCTGAGCAGCCTTTTCCTTGGTAATCTCGAAAGGAACGACACCGCCAGGGGCGATAACATCTTCATCGTTATCTACAGGCATGACCTGTGTGGAGCCGCAGTAAGGACAGCACTGAGCCGTATCTGCTGAATCCATGATGGTCTCGGCGCCGCAGTTCTTGCAGACAAGAGACTTCTTGGCTTTACCCCAGTCAAGGCTCTCACGGTTCTTGGCTGATGAGAAATCCAGTTCTTCGACATCCTGACCATTGTCATCAGGCTTAGGGAGCTGCCTTGAGTATCCGCAGAAAGGACAACTCATGGCCAGAGTTTCCGGATCGTAAACAACAGTTGCTCCGCAGTTCGGACACTTTTTGTCAGTTACGTCTTCGGTAAATCCTGCTGTAACTACCTCAACCTGTTCGTTTCCCAAATTCTCTGCCATAAGTGATACCTCTTATTTCAATTTATTAGAATTCTCTTCTTCTTCCCTTGGGATTCTCGGGAGCTGAGTTTTCTTCTTCATTGAAGTTTCTTCTCGGCTTATCTCCGCCGTTTCTTCCGGAAAAGCCGCCTCTTCTCTCACGGTTAGGTCTGTTCTCTCTCTTTCTGGGTTCTTCCTCTACATAGCCTTCCGGCTTAGGGAGACAGTCACGGATGGAGAGGTTAAGTCTGCCCTGAGAATCGATCTCGATGAGCTTAACGTGAACCTTGTCACCTTCCTTAAGAACATCTTCAACCTTATCTACTCTGTTCCAAGCCATCTTGGAGATGTGTACGAGACCTTCCTTACCGGGGAGGAATTCAACGAAAGCGCCGAAATCCATAAGTCTTGTAACTGTACCGTCGTACTCTGTGCCAACCTCAGGATCAGAAACGATACCGCTGATGATCATCTTTGCCTTCTCAGCCTTTTCGAGGTCGGGAGTGGAGATATAAACCATACCGTCGTCGTTGATGTTGATCTGGGCACCTGTGTCAGCGATGATCTTGTTGATGACCTTTCCGCCGGAACCGATGACTTCTCTGATCTTGTCAACAGGAACCTGCATGGAGATGATCCTGGGAGCCCACTTGTTGAGTTCAGCACGGGGTGCAGGAATGCAAGGGAGAATGATATCGTTGATGATCTGGAGTCTTCCCTTGTGTGTCATCTCGAAAGCAGCCTTGATGATGTCTAATGTAAGACCTTCAACCTTGATATCTACCTGAATGGATGTGATACCTTCTGTAGTACCTGCAACCTTGAAGTCCATATCGCCGAAGAAGTCCTCGATGCCCTGGATATCCATGAATACGAGGAAGTTGTCGTCGTTATCAGGATCTGTGATAAGTCCTGAAGAAATACCTGCAACAGGTCTCTTGATCGGAACGCCTGCATCCATGAGTGAGAGTGTTGATGCACATACAGAACCCTGTGATGTGGAACCGTTACTCATTGTGATCTCAGATACTGTTCTGATTGAATAAGGGAACTCTTCCTCTGAAGGAAGTACAGGAATGAGAGATCTCTCAGCGAGAGCACCGTGACCGATCTCACGTCTTCCGGGTGATCTGGAAGGTTTAGCCTCACCTGTGGAGTAACCCGGGAAGTTATAGTGGTGAATGTATCTCTTGTATGTCTGCTCATCTAAGCCTTCGAGCTTCTGTGCTTCGTCAAGAGGAGCCAATGTGCAGATGTTCATTACCTGCGTCTGACCTCTCTGGAAGAAAGAAGAACCGTGAACTCTGGGAAGTACGCCAACTGCTGCAGACAGAGGTCTGATCTCATCAAGAGCTCTGCCGTCAACTCTTACGTGCTCTCTGAAGAGGTAATCTCTTACAACCTTCTTCTCGAGCTTGTAGATAGCATCTGCTGCCCACTTGGAAAGACCCTCTTCCTTCTCTTCGAGCATTGCAGCAACTTCTTCCTGAAGAACTGCTACGTTAGCATCTCTGACTTCCTTGTCCTTGGAAAGAACTGCTTCACGCATTCTGTCCCAGCCGTATTCCTTAACAGCTTCGAAGATCTCTTCCGGAACGTCTGCTGACTCGTAAGTGAACTTCTCCTTGCCGATCTCAGCAACGATACCGTTGATGAACTCGCAGATTTTCTTGATCTCCTCGTGACCTTCAGCGATTGCGTTAAGCATTACGTCATCAGGAACTTCGTTAGCACCTGCCTCAACCATGCAGATCTTTGTAAGTGTACCTGCAAGAGTAACGTACATATCGGATACTTCACGCTGCTCAAGAGTAGGGTTGATGATCGTCTTGCCGTCGATGAGTCCTAATACGACACCGCCGACAGGTCCCTTCCACGGGATATCGGAAATTGCGATTGCGATTGAGGTACCGAGCATAGCGGTGATCTCAGGAGAGCAATCAGGGTCAACAGACATAACGAGGTTGTTTACGCAGACATCATTTCTGAGGTCCTTGGGGAACAACGGTCTGATAGGACGGTCGATAACACGTGATACGAGGATAGCCTTCTCACCGGGTCTTCCTTCTCTCTTAAGGAAACCACCGGGGATCTTACCTACTGCATACATCTTTTCCTCGTAATCTACTGAAAGCGGGAAGAAATCGATTCCCTCACGAGGTGTAGCACTTGCTGTTACTGTGGAAAGCACAGTTGTCTCACCATATCTGATAAGAACAGAACCATTTGCAAACTGTGCGATCTTACCGGTCTCGACAACCAACGGTCTGCCGGCGATTTCAGTCTTGAAAATCTTTTCCATCTGAAACTCCTTTATGAAATATTAAATTTTGTAAAGGAGGTAGTTCGTAGATTCACGGTCCGAGCAAATAAGCTCGATGTTCGGGCAGTCAATCTACACACTACACTCCTTCTCGAACTTAATAATTATATACTAAAAGCGCAATAAGACAAACTGTAATAGACCGCATAAACAAAGCCCGGTTCACGGGCATTTTTGTGAATATGGCAATGGCAGCAGAAATCCGACGGAAACCTCAGGTTCCTCAACGGCTTGATTACAATGACAAAACAGCCTTCGCTATCACCTCGGCAAGTCCTCTGTGCCCTGCTTCATCAAGGTGAAGTCCGTCCGTAACAGAAGGCTTGATATACTGCTTGGCATCCAGGAATCCGCATCCGTGTTTGTCGGCAACTCTCTTAAAGTATTCGGAAAGACGTCTGGATTTGTCGACAGCAGCCTGATCAAAAGATCCGCAAAACGGTCCCGTCAAAACATCAGAAGTAATCTCCGGCGGCGACACGATAAGGATCTTCGGCACATAGCCCTGCTTCATATCCATAACCTTCTCGGCCTTTTGAACGATCTCATTAAGGCCGGCGGAAATATCGTCGGGCGAAGCATTGAATATAGTCTTCATGTCGTTGGAACCGAGCATGATAACAAGATAATCGACCGGTCTGTGGGTGCAGAGGATGCCCTTTATGTAATCAACGCCCTTTTTCCAGTCATCGTTGGGATCCTCGAAAACAGTTGTCCTGCCGTTAAGCCCCTCTTCTATGACTTTGTATCCGTCACCCAAAAGTCCCTGAAGGAGACATGTCCACCTTACGGAATCAGGAAACCTGTCGCCCGTGGAAGGATCGTATCCGTATGTATTTGAGTCACCAAAACAAACTACTGATTTCATGCTTTATTCCTTTACAGTTGCAAGATCGTCAAGCCAGACATTTCTGGAAGCGTCAGAAGGCATTCTCCAGTCACCCCTTGGAGACAGGGATACCGTACCGACCTTGGGACCGTCAGGCACGCATGAACGCTTGAATTGCTGTGCAAAGAAGCGTCTCATGAATGTCTCTTCCCATTTGTAGATCGTTTCAGCATCGTAAGAGCCGTCAAAAGCCTGAAGAGCCATACGGTATATTTTCGAAGGCGTGAAACCGAACCTGATCATGTAATACAGGAAGAAATCGTGGAGTTCATAAGGTCCCACTGTCTCTTCTGTTTTCTGGGAGATCTTGCCGTCTTCTGTCGGAGGCAGGAGTTCAGGCGATACAGGCGTTGCAACGATATCTGCCAGCGCCTTGGAAAGCGAAGGATTGCTCTGCGCCGTTCTCGCCGACTCATAGGATACGAGATACCTTACGAGAGTCTTCGGGATTGAGCAGTTAACGCCATACATGGACATATGGTCGCCGTTATAGGTCGCCCAGCCCAAAGCAAGCTCGGAGAGGTCGCCTGTACCTACTACAAGGCCGCCCTCCTGGTTTGCTATATCCATCAGGATCTGGGTGCGCTCCCTGGCCTGCGAATTCTCATAAGTAATATCATGGACATTGATATCGTGATCAATATCCTTGAAGTGCTGGACAACTGCGTCAGATATGGATATCTCTCTTAGAGTACAGCCGTATTCCTCAGCGATATTGATCGAATTATTCTTTGTTCTTGAAGTCGTTCCAAAACCCGGCATCGTAATGCCGATAATGCCCTTGCGGTCTATTCCGAGCTTATCAAAAGCATGGATCGTAACAATAAGAGCCAGCGTGGAATCAAGGCCGCCGGAAAGACCGATTACCGCCTTCTTGCAATTAATAGCCTTAAGCCTTGTGTAAAGACCTGCTGCCTGCATATTTAGGATGTCTTCGCATCTTGCTTCAAGATCCGTAACATTCTCGGGAACGAACGGTGTCTTGCTGATATATCTCTCGAGCTTGATATCAGGGAATTCGGCATCGAACTCGATAACATCTATTCCGCTGTCGCCATAGATATCATTAGCAAAGGTATTGCTCCTTCTTCTGTCGGCTTCAAGCCTTTCCAAATCGATGTCGGCATAGAGAACAGCCTCTTCATCAGACTCGTTTGCAAATCTCTTGCTCTCAGCTAATATCTTGCCGTTCTCGGCGATAATATTGTGCCCTGCGAAAACAAGATCCTGAGTGGATTCGCCTAATCCCGCATCGCAGTATACATAAGCTGCCATGAGCTTTGCGCTCTGCATCTTGACCAGATCTCTTCTGTACTTTGCCTTGCCGATGATCTCATCAGAGCATGAAAGATTGAAAATGATCTCCGCGCCGTTCTTAACATAGTCAACAGAAGGGCTTGAAGCTACCCAAAGGTCCTCGCATATTTCGACCGCAAAGCTAAATCCGCCGCAGCTGAAGACAGCGCTTCCGAAGCATATATCATCCTCGGTCATGATGATCCCGTTATCAAGATAAGGCGTAAAATGCCTCAGCTCATAAAATTCCGAATAATTGGGGATATTCTGCTTTGGTACGATTCCGATAACATCGCCCTGATGAATTACTGCAGCAACGTTATAGAGCTTTCCGCCAAGTTCATACGGAAGTCCGACTATCAGGACAGTATTAAGATCCGAAGTCTGGTTTGCAAGATCGTAAAGACCGTTTCTGGCCTTATCGAGCAAAGCTTTCTGAAGAAACAGATCGCCGCAGGTATAACCGGTCAGTCCGAGCTCCGGGAAAACAAGGACTGCACAGTCTCTATTTGCAGCCTTTCTTGCGAACTTAACCGTCTCGGCAATATTGAAATCCACATCGCCGACCCTGACCCTGGGACTTGCTGCCGCAACCCTTATAAAACCGTCAAGCATAGTAATACCTCCCGGAAGTTAATCTAAAATATTATACACCGTAAATTATATAAAGAAAAAAGGGGCTGTGAAAAAACCTCGGTTTAAGAATCGGGGGTTCACAGCCCCCTTTTAAAGAAATTAAAGGCTCGGGGAATCGAACCCGGAGCCTTTAATAATGGTAGTATATCTTTGTTCAGGAGATATATACCATGTGT
>JAFRRJ010000017.1 GCA_017428155.1 Clostridiales bacterium
ATCGAGATTCCCAAGGATAATGTCTTTGAGATCAGATACAGATTAAACAATACAGAAGTAACAGTAACACTTCCTTCAGATGAGAATGATCCTATAATATACGACCTTGATACAAGCAACGCAGGCACATACACATTGGAAGCGTATGTTGTATTCCCTTATGGTGAGTTCGTACTTGACAGCGATACTGTAAACGTCGTACTTGAGCCAACGAGCACGCCTACTAATACACCTACGTCGACACCGACGAATACTCCTACAAGTACGCCGACCAATACTCCAACGCCTACTTCAACGCCGACAAACACACCTACAGCGACAAGCACATCCACTAATACTCCGACAAGTACTCCCACAGCAACGAGCACTTCTACAAATACACCTACGGCTACTAATACGCCTACGTCGACACAGACGAATACTCCTACAAGTACGCCGACCAATACATCTACCCCTACTTCAACGCCGACAAACACACCGACGTCAACAAGTACGCCTACTGTAACACCTTCGGCGACGAGTACTCCGACGAACACGCCTACGGTAACGAGTTCACCAACTAATACACCGACAAGCACTCCAACAGCTACGTCAACAAATACACCTACTGCTACAGCGACACCCACAGAAACTCCTACTCATACGGATACACCCGTTCCTACAGAAGTTCCTTTTGAGGATCAGGAGAAGTATGCAATCTATTCTCAGGGTGACCCTAAGTATAACTATAAGAGTTTGTTTGACCCTGAACTGTGGATCAAGGAAGGTGTTTGCTCCGTTACACCGAAATACATAAGCCTGATCAATGACGAGTGGTGGACGGAAGGTAAGGCGATCTCCAACTTCAAGAGCGAGTATGCGCCTGACTACTCATTTAATATGAGATTTACATACAGCTGCCCTGATTGTGAAGGCAATACATTTATATTCAGTATTAGAAATAAGGCAGGCCGACAGGTCGATATTCAGATCGACATGACCAGAAGTGAAGGCGGATACAGCTGGAGAGATCCGTATGGTCAGGGCGAATGGCAGTATGATGAATATGAACCTTATAACTCTATGATCAGCGTCAATTATGACGGTAACGGACATGTTGACTATTCATTGGCTGAGTATCTGCCTTTTCTGGATGAGAACAGCGTTCATGACATATGGCTCGAGTATGACGGAAAGACACAGGTTCTGTACGTTTATGTAGCACCATACGATGAGAACGGAACGGTCACAAAACCGGAGAATCCGACACTGATCCACAACTGTGACCTGGGAGAGATCTTTGACGGTGACCACAGTCTGATCACGCAGATGTATGCGCGCACCAGCGTTACGACATGGACTTGTTTCTATATTTACGGAATAGAATTCGATCCGTATCCGGATCTCCATGCAAAGCATAACGACAGTATAGAGATCCTCGGTTCGTTTAATGACGACCGTCATGAGGTCGGAGACGATATAACCGTAATAGGAAGAGTTGAACCCGGTATTGAAGTCGATACTGCTGATATATCTGTCTACGATGAGGATGGCAATAAAGTATACGAAGATAACGTAGAGATCACCGAAAAGTATGACGATATAGCCCATATAGATACAACCGGGTGGACACCTGGAGACTATACGATCGAAATAACTGTAAAAGATAAGGACGAGAACGAGTACAGGAAGGAAGCAGAACTTACTCTTGAACCCGAGATGATCCATCTTGAGATCGACAAGGCTGTAAGGAATGGTGACTATATCGATATCTACGGCACCGCCGAGTTCCTTGAAAGCGGTACATACGAGCTGAGATATTACGACTATGCCATTGACAACTGGGCGACACTGTTAGTTGACGGAGATCAAGTTATTAATGGTGTTCTCGGTAACGTTGAGGAGAGCAAAATTCAGTCTGACACAATTAATGTGGATCTTATCGGAACGACCGAAAGCGGATACAGAGAAAGCATAACTAAGAGATTAACCATTGAGGTTCCTACTCCTACACCGACAGAGACACCAACTGACACGCCTACTCCCACACCGGTTGAATTTACCGATGAAGAGCTTTTTGTTGATCTTAATGATGAATTCAATGGAAAAGAAATAACATTCATTACGGATATTGAAGGCATAGCTAAGGGAACAGCATTTGATCACTATACAGTAGAAGCCGTTTCCGTTGATACTGAAGATGTTGTCTACAGCTTTACAGGCACAGAAGCGGTCGAAGGTGAAGTCGATGACGAAGGAAAGATAACTGCTTACGGAACGGTAGGCCAGCTTGATTCGACACTTCTAATGAACGGATACTACAGGATCGTTCTTACTGCATATGCGGAAGAAGGCTTTTTATCTGATGAAGTTGTTGTACTCGTGACCGGGCAGGCCAAGATCGGTAACTTCACAATGACCTTCAACGACATGACATTACCGGTATCGGGCCTCCCCGTAGATGTATACAGGACTTACGACAGCAGACAGAGAAACACGCTGGGTGATTTCGGATATGGGTGGACTATGTCCATTGGCGGTCCGAAAATCTCTGTAAGTTCGCCATTAGGTGAAGGCTGGGGTTATGCCCGCTACGAGTCGGTTATTGACGGCAATGCCTTCTGGGTACCTGATTATCCTCATGAGGTATATATCGATTGGGGCAACGGCGCATCTGATAAGTTCGAGATGAAACTCAGCCCGAAGGAGTGGATGGATCCGCCGTTTAATACCGTGGAAGCTTATTTCATGAATAAGACAGGTAACGGTGATACGCTGGAGATCGTTGACTCTCATACAGGCATGTCTTATGACATTGCAACACATAGCATATTAAATGATGAATACGTACTGTTCGAACCACAGGAATTCCTTCTTACAAGACCTGATGGAATGAAGTACTACTTTACCATGGAAAGAGGTCTTTACAAGGTAGAGGATACGTATGGAAGGACAATAACCATCGGTGATAACGGAATAGTATATTCTGACGGAACTGATTCCAAGACAGCATTCTTCAACAGGGACGCAGAAGGGAAGATAACCTCCATTTCCTATGACAAGATGAAGGTTACGTATTCATACGATGCAAATGATGATCTTATAGAAACAACGAATGTTGGCGGATATGAGACGTATTTTATATACGAAGATCACTATTTGATGAATGTTGATAACGATCCGAATGACGGAACGTTACTATCGACCAATGAATATGATGCTGACGGAAGAGTAATATCTATTACCGATTCCAATGGCAAGAAGACGATTATCACCCATAATCTTAACGAGCGTAAAGAGATTACTCAGGACAGATTAGGTAATCCTACTATTTATGAGTACGACGAGAGAGGCAATGTTCTCTCTGTTACGGATGCCCGTAATAATACAACCTATTACACATATGACGGTCACAACAATAAGACTTCGGAAACGCTGCCTAACGGTACTACATACACATATGAGTATGATGCACACGACAATCTGATTTCTGCAAAGGACAATAAAGGCAGGAAAATAGATACGGATTACAATGGAAAAGGCGCCATAACGAGAGTAAGCGTCATGGGATCTGATGAACTCAATCTGGTGTATGACACTCACGGCAATCCCACTTCCGTAACTGATGCTGCAGGGAATACAAAGAACTACGATTACGATACCAAGGGTAATCTTACGGGCGTATCCGATAACATCGGCACCGTAATGACTATGACTTACAAAGACGGTCATGTGGAATCGGTGATCAATGCAGAGAATCAGAAGACAACGTTCACTTATGACGACAAAGACAGGCTCAAGACCAGGACCTATGAATATGAAGGTCAGCAGAGAACTGACACATATTTCTACGATGCTTCCAACAGGGTAACTGAGATCAGGTATGCTGACAGCACGTCTGTTAAGTATGCATACAACCAGGCAGGCGATGTAATCACAGCTACAGACAGTCTGGGAAGACCGGTATACTACGATTACGATCTTTTAGGTAACCTGACATCTATAAGGTATCCTGACGGAACAAGTGAGCAGTTCTCATATAATGCCGAGGGCTGGAACACATTTGCGACAGACAGGCTTGGAAGGACCATCGAGTTCCAGTATGACGAGGTTGGTAATGTCGTAAAGAAGATCTACCCCAACAATAAGTTTGAGGAATATGAGTACGATGCATGTAACAGACTGATCACTGCTACGAATGTTTATGGTGCCATTACAAGGTACACATATGATTATCTGGGAAGATGTGAGAAGATCACAGATCCTGATGGTCACGAAACCGAGTACGCATATGATTTCAAAGGAAATGTATCTTCGATCACTGATGCCAAAGGAAATACGTATGAATTTACGTATGACAGCAATGGCAACCAGACCTCAGTCAAGTATCCTGATTTCAACAATGACGGAAACAACAGCTTGTTTGAATATGAATATGACTCAAGAGGCAGGTTAGTTTCCGGGAAAGACGCATACGGACACGAGACAACGTATGATTATGACGGCCTTGACAGGCTTATCAGCGTAACTGATGCCAAAGGCAACACCTGGAGTTGCGAATATGACGAGCTTGGCAATGTATCCAAGGTTACAGATGCTAAGGGATATTCCACTCTGTACGATTATGACTATGAATCTGACGGAGTGCTGATCACGGTTACTAATGCTGCAGGTCAGGAAGCAAAAACCAAATATGATCTGCATGGCAGAATCTTATATTCAACCGACTTTGGCGGAACAAAGACGGAATATGAATATGACTCAAACGATCCGCACGATAATGTTCATAAAGCAATTGTTAACGGCGAAGAGACCATATACTCTTACAACCCTAAGGGCATCCTTACAAGTGTAGAGGATCCTTCTGGGACTATTGATTATTCGTATAACGGAGACGGCTTCTTATCCTCTGTAACCAACGCTAATGGTGAGACGATATCCTATTCTTACAATAACGGCTATCAGTTAAGTAAGATCACCATTGATAATCAGGATATCAGTTACGATTACGATACTCAGGGAAGACTTATCTCTGTAACAGACAGTGAAGGCACAACAAGTTATACCTACGATGAGAACGGTAGCCTTGAGAGTACAACATATCCTAACGGCGTTGTTACGACATATGAATACAACAGTATTAATGCTCTTGTTAAACAGGTAACCAGGGATGGTAACGGAATACTTCTTACAAGCTATGAGTACACTATCGGTGCTAACGGCGAGAGAACGTCCGTTAAGGAACTGGGCAGAACTGTTGACTATGAATATGATGAGCTTAACAGACTGGTTAAGGAAACAGTAACCAGAGGTGTTAATGTCTCTATTATGGAGTATGAGTACGATGCAAACTCTAACCGTACCAAAATGATCAAGGACGGAGTAGTAACTGCATATACTTACAACGAACTTAATCAGATAACAAAAGCAGGCGATATCAATTACACATGGGATAACGCCGGAAACCTTGTAAGCCAGTCGACAGATACGGGTGTCTTGGTAGCTTCATATACATATGACAGCCATAACAGAATGATCTCTGCAAATGTAAGCAATGTAAGCGGGAACATTGTGGAGACTTACACGTATGACTATCTTGGCAACAGGACAAGTAAGAACTCCAATGGTGTCACAACAAAGTACACAACAGATCTTTCTACTGGATACAGTCAGGTCCTCAAGGCTGAGACAGGATCAAAGACAGTTTACTACACCAGAGGATTCGAGCTAATTTCCAGAAGAGAAGGCTCTACAGCATCTTACTATGTCTATGATGGCGGACTTTCTGTCAGAGCACTCACTGATGAGACAGGTGCTGTAACAGACACGCTTGTTTTCGACGCGTTCGGTAATGCGACTGAGAAGACAGGTACTACCGAGAATCCTTATGGATTCCAGGGCGAAGAACAGGATGCTACAGGTCTTTACTATCTGAGAGCAAGATACATGGATCCTTCAACGGGAACATTCACCACAATGGATACATATGGCGGAAGTTTGTCTGATCCGATGAGCTTGCATAAGTATCTGTTTGCTAATGCAAATCCGGTAATGTATTGTGATCCGAGTGGACACGAAGCCTCTCTGCATGGCATGGTTGCGGCTATGGCTATATCTGGCGTGCTATTAGCTGTTGATAATGGAGTTTTATATTATATACAGAACAAAGAGTCTGATACGCAAAAATATGGTAAAACAACATTTGGCTGGAATGTCGCTACTGCTGCAATGAATGGCTTTTTAAATGGATTCATTTTAGGTTTTATCGGATATGCACTCTGTTCAATTCTGTTGGTTCGAATAGTCCTCTCCGTATTAGGCATATGTTTGGGATTTCAGAGAGCCTCTGCTGGTATTGATGAATTGTTATCATCAGGTGGAAATGCAGAACGTGGACTATACAACTACCTGTCAGGATTGCTGCTAATTGGTGTTTCTGCATATGGGCTTGCTCGAGACTTAGCTGAATACTTGAGCCAATATGGTGATGGTATTCAAGCAATGGCAAAGGCTGATGAGTATCCATATTCTGAGTATAAACCGAATGAAAATAATAACATTCCGCCAGATGATTCTAAATATGGATTCAATAGCAATAATTCTGAACCTGAAATACCACAAGGGGATATAATAGAAGGAACTAGTTATGATACTTCTAAGCTTGTTAAGACACAAGGTAATGTAAACCCGATACAGGTAAAAAATATGGCAGAATCTATTCAGTCAAAAGGTCCAAATTCTATGCCACCAATAAAAGTTGTAGTACATGATGGAACGGCTTATATTGTAGACGGACATCACCGGTATGAAGCATATACAAGTTTGGGATATCAACGTGTTCCAATAAAATACGTTCATAAATACAGCTTGGGTAAAGCAGCTGCATCTAATAGAACCTTAAATGATATTCTTACTGGAGCTAGGTTGTGGGGAGGTTAATTATGTTTAGGTATTTGGATATAGCAATCCGTCAATATTATAGTATTGTTAATACTGCATATAATGAGTTCGTTGATTATGTGAAAGAAAACCTTTCCGTAGAAATTGATAGTATTTCTGATTTGTATGAATTCTTAAGAAAGAGTCAAGAACTCCGCTTTGTTATTAGCGGGAAAACGTATCATTTCCATGGTGATGGCTGTTCTGTATGGTTTAGAGATAAGCAAATTATTTCTTGGGATTTTGGATATAGAAGTTGGTTGTGCGGAATAGATCCTTACAAGTTGGCACTAACACTGTCTAACACTGACGGCGAATTAGGAGGAACATATGATGCAGATCAAATCTCTGATATGTGCAAAGCAGAAGTTGATAGTGGAAATATGATCGAACACTCTGGTCAATACTATATTAATCTTTTATCTCTTGAGACTGAATCGTATTCATTTCCTTCTGAGTATGATATTTTAATTATAGAAAAGAATACTAAACGATTCGTAATTAGCAGAACAAATGCAATTGACCGTTTTATCAGAAAAAGCTCTAAAGTATATAAGCATATAGATGAACTTAATAATAATTTTGTCCTTGTTTTTATGAAGAACAATGTTGAAGTTGGCCGATACCTCTATAACGATATTGCTTATCCAGAGTCTGCAGTAAGGATAATGGATGAGCTTATTCATTTATCAGGATTGCAATAAACTAGCGAAAACATCAAATCTGGTACTGAGATTGTGTTAATAACAGAGTGTTTATATGGATGTAAAAGAATGGCATATGATAATTCAGAGTTTTACGAGTGCAAAGGCAAACATCTTAATGTTAAACAAACCGTTGATTTATTGGCAGGTTATAAGCCATTAGTTCCAATCTGGGTAAATGTTTCTCTTGAACGAATAGAAGAGAGCAAGATCTACATTCTATTAGAATCGAGTTTAAGATGCCGAAAACCATCGCTGTTAAGGAATGCTGAAACTGGTCACCCTCTTTTTAAAAGCATTGTGAGGTAAAACCATATCGGCATATGAAATACCAGCTAACTTGAGATAGCTATTTTGAGGTTACGATATGCAGCACATAGATTGGGTGATTAATAGAGAAGAGTTGAAGAGTTATTCTCTAGAAGAGTTTAATCGTGATGAGGGTTCAGTATATGGACTCATGGTCCTTCAACTCGGAGAATTCACACTTGGTTTTATAAAATGTGCTGCTGAGGGAATTGAAGGCGATGAAGATATCTCATATTATGTCGATCAATTAATTAAGTGTGGTATCGCATTGCTAAAAGGTGATGTGCACAACATCAGTTTATTAAATAGCAATCTGCTCGAAATCAGAGTCCATATGGATAAATCTGTAATAGTTGAAGTTTGGAATATACAAACTAACATGAAAGTGTTTGCATATGAATTATCTTTAGATGATGTCCTTTCTGAAATAGAATCTACATATTTGAAGTACATTAATGATGTTAAAGAAACAAATGAAATCATATTGCATTCGAAGTTGATAAAGCACACCTCAGATTTATATAAGAGTTTTATGGAGTGTTTGATATCGTTAAACAAAAATCGATAATTATGCAGCTGATATGTTTTGGGGACAATAGTTATGGAATTAAATAGACAAGATGTTAATAAGATAATTGAAGCAATTAGACATATATGGAATTAAGAATGAAAAAATTTAGTATTATATCAATTGATTCAGTCGATGGGCACGAGAGAACAGCAACAATAGAAGAAATTGGCCTCAATAATTCGTTAACTGTGCATTTTATTGAGTTTGGTGAGTATTTAGACAGTGGTGAATCATCTGTGTGTAAAAAGGCGGGTGATATTATTTATGGGAACATTTCTGTTGGTTTAGTATCATCAAGTCAATTAACTGACGAGAAAATCTCACATTATTATCCAAGAATACTAGGATCATCTTGGATTGTTGCTGTAGTCGAAGTAACTCGTATAGTAGATGATTTTTCGTTGTATGCTATTTCATCAATTCTTAATGAAGAAATCTTGGTTGAATTTGAAAATAAAGTAAATTATCAACCGGGAAACAGAATAAGATTGAGTGGTTCTTTGGAATTGGAAGAACCTTGAGAAGAAGCATTTTTGCAGAAAAATAGTTTCTTAACGTTGCATTTGAAATGTTATCGATCTTAATCATTAAGTATATATAAATATATTGGATATATACGTATACCATAATAAGTTTTTTTGTGAAAGATACTTTCTGTAAGGAAAAGAAATACATGCTAATCCGGAGGAATGATCTGTGAGTGCCAGTTTTGATATACTCCCAACTGAAAATACAAGACTTGATTGCAAGACATTAATTGAAGAGTCTATTGAAAAGTTTCAGCGCTTTCTGAAACGCAACGGGATAGAAAAGGATTTTAGTGTTTCTGCTTTGGAATTTAAGCATGATGGTGAAGAAATCCACGTCCCGGAATATTTAACTATGGATGAAGAGAGTCACACTGTACTGATAGTTAATGATATTGGTGAGATTTATATCTTTTATCATAAAGTTAGTGATCTTAGCGATGAGTGTTAGAACGAAGATGTGTTATCCAATGAAAATGCTAAGTTGCATGAAAGGGAAATCCGCCGGTTTTTGAGCTCAGGCTATTTCTGGGAGGTTAAAAAGACCATGTCTCAGCCACCTCTGGTCTGTTTATACTATGGATTTGTATCGATGGTTATTGCAAATCATTCTAAAGGTCTGGTCTATTCAGACGACGGCGCATGGGATTATTCCTCTATGCCGATGGGATACAGTGAATTTGAATTGTCTTATCCGGATATGAATAAAGTCAGTTCAAATGAATTGTCGAATAATATCCGGCGATGGATCAATGCTTTGAAATAATCGATTTTACTTTGATTCTCGTATGTCAAAAAATGAGAAGTCCCTGTTCCTTGTCCCTGAATATGGGTAATTATATAATTTCCTTATTAGTTTCCATGTTGAAAGGAGCGCTTTATGAATATTGCTACTACTCCTTCGCACCGTATTGGTGAAGCACTTGTAAGAGTTGTTGATAAGAACGGTAAACCCGTTGCTGATAAGGATCTTTTATTGAATCAGAAGTCTCATGAGTTCCTCTTTGGTTCCGGAGCTTTTGATTTCCTTGAATATGAAGGTAAGAAGGGTGATCCGGATAGACTTGAGAAGTGGCTTAAGATGTTTAATTACGGAACGCTTCCTTTCTATTGGGGCTTTTATGAACCTAAGGAAGGCAGTGTCGAATTTGAGAGCCGTATGGAAGCTGCAAAGATCCTTAAGTCAAATAATGTAACCATAAAGGGGCATCCGCTTTGCTGGCATACGGTTTGCGCTGACTGGCTTATGGAATATCCTGATGAGGTTATCCTTGATAAGCAGCTTGCCAGGATCAACAGGGAAGTTACGGCATTTAAAGGCGTTATCGATATCTGGGATGTTATCAATGAAGTAGTTATCATGCCTGTTTTCGATAAGTACGATAATGCGGTTACAAGACTGTGCAAGAGATATGGTCAGGTAGGACTCGTAAAAGAGGTTTTCGCTGCCGCAAAGGCTGCAAATCCGGACGGAACTTTCATTATCAACGATTTCAATACTTCGCCCAAGTATGAGGAGCTTATCGAGAAGTGCCTTGATGCAGGCGTTGAGTTCTCTGCTATCGGCATCCAGTCACATCAGCATCAGGGATACTGGGGCGCTGAGAAGCTCTATGATGTGCTGAAGAGATTTTCGAGATTCGGCATACCGATACATTTTACGGAGAATACATTGGTATCAGGTACGCTTATTCCTGAATACATTGAAGACTTGAACGACTGGCAGGTTACTGAGTGGCCTACCACACCTGAGGGCGAGGCCAGACAGGCTCAGCAGTGGGAAGAGATGTACAGGATACTCTTTGCTGATCCTAACGTTAAGGCAATTACCGGATGGGATTTTGCTGACGGCGCATGGCTCAATGCACCGAGCGGCCTCGTAACAACCGATAACAGATGTAAGCCTGCCTACTACAAGCTCTTAAGTCTTGTTAAGGGCGAGTGGTGGACAAAGGATGAGACTATTCATACTAACAGCGAAGGTATTGTTTCTGTTAAGGGGACAAAGGGTACATATGAGATCACGGGTGCCGAAGGCATCATCACTCTCGGTTCAGAACCTTCTGAAACTACTGTCGTTCTCGGCTGATCAGATCTTCCAGTGATCAGGATATAACATGATATACTCGGGCTTTGCGAGTCTCTCATCAATGAGGAGCGCGAAGCCCGTATCCGTCTCGGTTCGGATGACGCGGCCGACAGCCTGAAGGACTTTCTGCCAGCCCGGGAAGCGGTATGCGAATGAGAATCCGTCGCCGAACTGTTCTGAATAATAGTTGGACAGGATCTGGCGTTCGGGAGTGATCTTGGGAAGACCGACTCCGACAATAACTACGCCTGTCAGCCTGTCTCCGACAAGGTCTATACCTTCGCCGAAGTGTCCGCCAAGAACGGCTGCTCCGATAAGAAGGCCGTTATAAGGCTCTTTGAAGCATTGCAGGAAGCTTTCTTTCTCGACATTAGTCATGTCCTGTATCTGTGCGATTATCTTGAAGTTGGGATTGCCCCTTCTTGTCAGCTCATCCTTGAGCCTGGGCATGATCTGGTTCATGTATTCAAAAGAAGGGAAAAAGACCATGTGATTGCCGGTCCTGCCGTCAAGACAGTTAGTGATCCTTGATACAAGATCCTCCTGGGTAAGTGAGCGGTTCTTGTATGTGGTCGAGATGTCAGAGTCTATCTCGATCTCAAGATTTTCGGGCGGGAATGGCGAGGGCAGTCTTAGGAATGACGAGTAATCGCAGTCAGGCCCGACCAGACAGTTGCGGTAGTATTCGTAGGGCGTGAAGGTTGCCGAGAAGAATATTACTGACAGTCTGTCCTTGATTATGTAATCGAGTTTTGAAGCGCAGTCCAGGCAATCGAGGGTAAGTGTGATGTCGCCGTTTTCCCTTGATGCAGTGGTTATATATGCATTGTTGAAGTATTGCTCTAGAACTGTAAGGAAGAATCTGGCTTCGAAGAAGAACTTCATGGCAGTCCTTCTGCATTGGCCCTGTTCAAGGTTGTCCAGCACAGGTGACAGGTTCCTGATAGTGAACCAGAGCTTGGCGTAGAGCTGCCTCGGAGGCTGCCGCATCGCTTCCCAGTTCTCGGTCATCAGGACTTTGTGTTCGTCAGCTTCTTCAAGGATCTTAAAGCATGAGCTTGATGAATCAAAGCACGTTCCGATGTTTACAAAGTAGTTCCTCAGCTGATGAAGCATTGTCTCTATCTTGGTGTTGCGGCCTTTGAAGTCGTTCATCATCTCATCGATGAGGCTTAACGAGAATGATGCAGAGAACATCTCACGTCCTCTGTCGATCATGTTGTGCGCCTCGTCGACAAGAACAGCAACTCTCTGGTTGCCGGGTTCTTTTGATATCAGCGATACTCTGGGCCCGAAAATATGATTGTAGTCTCCTATTACGACCGTGCAGTAATTCATGGTGTCGATCATGAACTCGTGCGGGCAGATGCCGTGCTTTAATGCTATCTCCGTGATCTTCTCGGGTGTTATCTCATCTAGTACCAGCGATTCCTGCAGTGCATCTTTGAGCTTACCGTAGTAATCTTTTGCAAGCGGGCAGAACTTAGCGTCGCACTCGGTGCCGTAAGGGCACATCTTCTCCTTGGATCTTAAAGTGATTGATCTGATGATGAGCCCGGACTTCCTCATCTGGTTTATTGTGGCTTCAGCAACGCCCCTGGTCGCTTCTTTTGCTGTCAGGTAGAATATCTGGTCATATCTATTCTTTACAAGGCCCTTGATGGCAGGGTAGAGGACGGATACTGTCTTGCCGATGCCTGTCGGCGCCTCAACAAAGAAAGCTTCTCCGGAATTAAGAGCCAGAAGAGCTTTCTTCATGAATTCTTTCTGCCCCGGTCTTATGGTATTAAACGGGAATTTGATCTGTGAGGTCGAATCTATAAGACTGTTATGGTAATCGAGAAGCCCCTTTGCGAAAATACAATATTCCGCGCAGACGTCTTCCCAGTACTTCTCGGCATCCTCGAAAGTCATGGTGTAAGTGTTTTCGAAGCTGTCAAAGGTAGTGATGGAGACATATCTTAACGTCAGCGAGATATCCAGAACATCTGAATTTGTAAGCAGATACATCGCACCGTAGAGCTTCAGCTGGGTAACGTGTTCAGGGCGGACCAGAGCATCAAAGCTCTCCTTTGTGGAGTTAAATGACTTGATCTCAAAAAGTCTTGGCGGTTTTCCGGGATTAGCGAGCATTGCATCGAACCTTCCGTTAACGGAAAGCGTTAGACCGGAATCGGAGATATAGTCGTAAACAAGCTGCTCTTCGGTTACTACAACGTCTCCATAAGCTTTTTTGAGGTCAGCGAAAACCTTCTGATGAAGCCTGGTGCCTTCAACTCCGGAAACCGACCCGTAAGAACCGCCGGCAAGGTTGCCGCGGCGTGATACATATGAAGCCAGGTCTGTAACGGAGACATTGATCTTATTCATAAAAAGATTATAACGCAACGATGCTCCATATCCTTATTGAAAATTGAAGCCCTATGTTATAAAATCTAACCCGCACGCAGATGTGGTGGAATTGGCAGACGCGCTAGCTTCAGGTGCTAGTGGGAGCAATCTCGTGCGGGTTCAAGTCCCGCCATCTGCACCAGATTCTATATCAGCCCCGGAGCAGAATGATGCTTTGGGGCTTTTAGTTGTCATTTGCCTTTAAAATGCCTGCTAAGCACTTTGATTGTCAAAGAATTTTGTTTATAATTTCAGCTGGGATAAATATTGGGAGGCTGGAAAATGAGTAAAAATCAGAAGATCGAATGGATAACCACGGCAGTTTTAATAGTTTGTGTCGTGTCACTCGGATTTGCAGTTATTTTGAATTTTGATCTCTGGGGTACAAGTCCCGTATCTACTGCTGAGATTATATTAACGGTTGCCAGCATAATATCCGCTGCTGTTTGGCTGATAAATTATTATATTAAGACTATTCTTGCACTGAAACGCAGGACAGAACCGCGTTTTGTTGCTTTTGTCTGGCTTTTGGGACCTTTGTTCATCACTATAGGCACATCGCTTCTTACTAACGGTTCAAATTCTTTCAGTGGAGAATTTGCCTCATGGAATAGCCTTTCCTCCGTTGGTGTTTTCCTTATGGTTGTTGCATTGGTCTTCTATTTTTATGTTTTCTTCGGCAAGAGGCATATGTGGGTTTCTCTTGTGATCTACTGTCTGTTATCTTTTGTGGTTACCCTTATCCGTGAGGATATGGATCATATGCACAATTACTATCTGATGTGTCTGTTCCCTATGATTGTCTTAGGTTATCTGGAGCTGTTTATCAGAAATAAACGTATGGCGCGTTCAAAGTGACCTCAAAATAGGGATTTTGTCCCAAAAATTCAGTTGCTTATATGCCTTGATAATATATAATACTTGCGTCATTTATATGAGAGGCTGACCATGATCTATTTCGATAACAGTGCGACTACATTTGTATCTGAGTCTGTAAGAAAAAGACTCATTGAATTGACGGAAGATTCATTATCCGCCAATCCGGGTGCGCTTCACAGGCTCGGCAATCAGGCCATGGATCTCTATGAAGGTATCAGGAAGGAGACAGCCGGTCTCCTTGGTGCCAAGCCTGAAGAGATCTTCTTTACGTCCTGTGCCACAGAGAGTGCAAATACTGCGATCAAGGGATACATGAGCCGCAATAAAAGATCGGGGAATGCCGTTATATCCACAAGAACAGAGCATAAGGCCACTTTGGAAAGCCTTGAATATCTTGCAAATAACGGATATGAGATCAGATATGTTAAGACCGGGCTTGACGGCAAGCCTGTAATGGAGAGCCTTGAAGAAGAGCTCTCGAAGGGTGATGTTGCCCTTGCATGCTTTACTCTGGTCAATAATGAGACAGGTGCAGTCCTGCCTTATGAACAGGTCTTTAAGACTGTTAAGTCTTTATCCCCGTCTACTGTTATATATCTTGATTGTGTTCAGGCGTTAGGGAAGATGCCGATCAATCTGGCATCTCTTGGCGCTGATATGTGTTCTTTCTCAGGCCACAAGATTCATTCTATAAAGGGTAACGGCATTCTTTATGTTAAGAAGGGTGTCAGGATCGACCCGCTTATCGTTGGCGGCGGGCAGCAGGACGGAATGCGTTCCGGTACTCAGAGTGCTGTTCTTGCCGGAGCTTTCCTTGAAGCTTTGAAGGAAGTGTCTGAAGGTATTGAAGAAGGCCTTTCCAATGTCAGTAAGATCAATTCTTACCTGAGGAAAGAACTCACAGCCAGAGGCGCTGTTATCCTGTCACCTGACGATGCTCTTCCTTATGTGCTTAATGTTTCTTTCAAGGGATTTGAATCAGAGACAATGCTTCATTGTCTTGAGATTTACGATATTTATGTTTCCACTGTTTCCGCATGCTCAGCTAAGCAAAAGAAGGTGTCTTATGTGCTCCTTGAGATGGGCGTGGACCGCAAGACTGCGGCGAATGCCGTAAGGCTCAGTTTCTCCAGGTATAATACTATGGATGAGGCTGAAGAGTTCATAAAGCGTGTCGATGAGATATACGATCAATTTCTTGTTAAGTGAGGGAAAAGATAATGGCTAATGTCCTTTTGGCGAGAATGGGTGAGATAACCCTCAAAGGCCTTAACAGAGGTTCTTTTGAGATACAGCTCAAGAGCAATCTGAAGTACAGACTTAAGCGTTTTGGCAATCTGAAGATCTATCAGAGCCAGAGCAGGATCTGGATCGAACCCAAGGAAGAGGATAATCCGAATTTCCAGAGTCTGGCTCAGGCTGAGGACATCATGAAGGCTGTATGCCAGGTTTTCGGAATCGTATCAGTAAGCCTTGCAAGGAAATTTGAAGGTGACTTCGAATCAATTAAGGAGAATGCCGTTGAGTTTGTAAGAGAACTTCTTGAGCGCAATCCGGAATATAAGACATTCAAGGTCGAGAGCAAGCGCGGCAATAAGACTTTCCCGATGACATCACCTGTTATTTGTGATGAACTTGGTGGTCATTTGCTGGACACTTTCCCGGAATTAACGGTCAAAGTAAAGAATCCTGACTTTATCGTCAATGTAGAGATCCGTGAATCCAATTATGTCTATGTTGGAAAGATGATGGCACACAGAGGTCTTCCGGTCGGAACATGCGCAAGAGGCATGCTTCTCTTGTCAGGCGGTATCGACAGCCCTGTAGCAGGCTTCATGATGGCTTCCCGCGGAATGCCCTTAGATGCCGTGTATTTCCATTCACATCCTTATACGAGCGATATGGCAAAGCAGAAGGTTATAGACCTTGCAAAGATAGTATCGGGTTATTCCGGCCGCATGACGCTTCATGTCGTTAACTTTACCCAGATCCAGCTCGATCTTTACAAACATTCACCTCAGGACATGCTTACAGTAACCATGCGCCGTGTAATGCTTCAGATAGCAGAGCGCCTTGCACAGAAGTACGACTGCAAGTGCCTCATTACAGGAGAGAGTCTGGGTCAGGTTGCGTCACAGACTATGGAAGCGATAGCTGCGACCAATGAAGTTGTTAAGATGCCGATATTAAGACCGCTTATCGGTCTGGACAAGCAGGCTACCTGTGATATCTCCAGGGATATCGGTGCTTTTGAGACATCTATACTGCCTTATGAGGATTGCTGCACTGTTTTTGTTGCAAAACATCCAAAGACACACCCGCATCCCGAGGATATAATCGAAGCAGAAAAAGACCTTGATATCGAATCACTGGTCGAAGCAGGCGTTTTAGGCACAGAAGATATCGTTATCGATCCGTTCTGATTTTTCTGACGGGGACAGGAGGAAGGTTTGAGAATAGGAAAGCTAACGGACGAGCAGCTTGAATCGCTCGTTCTGTCCAGACTCCCTAAGCTGTCGAGCAAGACTGTATCCGGTGCCGGAATAGGTGCTGACTGCGCATGGCTTAAGACAGGGGAGAATCTGCTCGTTACATCTTCTGATCCGATTACGGCGGGCGGAAGTGAGTCCGGAACGCTGGCAATCCATGTTTCCTGCAACGATATTGCGGCATGTGGTGTTCAGCCTACGGGAATCCTTATTGTTATTATTGCTCCGCCCTCTGCCACGGAGGATGAGATCGTCTCTATCGTCGATCAGGCGAGCCGGGAGGCCGGCAAATTAGGTGTTGATATTGTAGGAGGACATACGGAAGTATCCGACTGTGTCAACAGATTCGTTGTTATTTCTACGGCTTTCGGCGTCGTCGAGAAGGGAAGCCCTGTGCCTTTGGGTCATGCGATGCCCGGTGATAAGCTCATTATCACAAAGACTGCCGCTATAGAAGGCAGCTTCATAGCCGCAAATGAGCACAGCGACAAACTCAAGGGCAAGATACCTGATGCTTATATTGAAGAGGCCAGAACATACGGAAAGCTTATATCCGTCGTTAAGGAAGGAACCGTGTTAGGTCCGCTTCCTTCATCGGATCCATCCCTTTCATATGCCGGATTCCCGAGATCATGTGTAGATCTCATGCATGATGTTACTGAAGGCGGTGTTATGGGCGCTGCTTTTGAGATGGCTGACTTCTCAAAGACGGGAGTTATACTTGATAAGCGTCTTGTTCCGTTCACAGACTGCTCCAAAGCTATATGTGATATTTTGGGGCTTGATCCTTTCAGGTTGATCTCATCCGGAGCCTTGATGATCGCTTCCCCTGAGCCTGACAGAGTTATCAAAGCCCTTGAAGCCGAAGGGATTAAGGCTACCGTTATAGGAGAGTTTACCGATATTTCCGAAGGCGCGAAAATGATCGGCCTCGACGGAACAGTAATGCCCATGCCGGCACCGACGGCTGACGAGATTTATCGTATATAAATCAACTTTTCCTTAACGATTTTTCGCTTGATTGAACTGGGTCATTATAATAAAATATAGCGCGTGAATTAATATCCAGGAGGATTTATATATATGTACGACCACATTAAGGCTGAGGATTCTGAAGTCTATTCCGCAATAATGCAGGAGATCGGACGTCAGAGGAACAAGATCGAGCTTATCGCATCCGAGAACATGGTTTCCGAGGCAGTACTCGAAGCTGCAGGTTCTCCTTTAACAAACAAGTATGCAGAAGGTTACCCGGGAAAGCGTTATTACGGCGGATGTGAGTATGTGGATATCGTTGAGCAGCTCGCAATCGACAGAGCAAAGCAGCTCTTCGGCGCTGAGCATGTTAACGTACAGCCCCACTCCGGTGCACAGGCTAACACAGCAGTTTACTTTGCTATCCTCGAACCCGGTGATACGATCCTCGGTCTCGACCTTTCACACGGTGGTCACTTAACACATGGTATGAAGATCAACGTTTCCGGCAGAACTTATCATTCAGAGTTCTATCAGGTAGACGAGAAGACACAGATGCTCGACTACGATGCGATCAGAGCAAAGGCTCTTGAATGCAAGCCTAAGGTTATCGTAGCAGGCGCTTCAGCTTATCCCAGGATCATTGATTTCAAGAAGTTCAGAGAGATCGCTGACGAAGTCGGTGCTTACCTCTTCGTAGATATGGCGCACATTGCAGGACTCGTTGCTGCAGGACTTCACCCGAATCCGGTTCCGTACGCTGATTTCGTTACAACAACAACTCACAAGACATTGAGAGGACCCCGTGGCGGTATCATCATGTGCAAAGAGGAATATGCTAAGAAGATCAATTCCGCAGTATTCCCCGGACAGCAGGGCGGCCCCCTCATGCACATCATCGCTGCTAAGGCTGTTGCTTTCAAGGAAGCTCTCTCTCCTGAGTTCAGAGCTTATGCCGAGCAGATTGTTAAGAATGCGAAGGCAATGAGTGAGGCGCTCCTCGCAAGAGGCGTTAACCTCGTTTCCGGCGGTACAGACAACCACCTCATGCTGATCGACTTGAGAGGCACAGGTGTTACAGGTGCTATGCTCCAGGAGCGTCTTGATGATGTAAACATCACAGCAAACAAGAATACTATTCCTTTTGATCCCGAGAAGCCGACAGTTACATCCGGCGTACGTATCGGTACTCCTGCTGCTACAGCAAGAGGCTTCAAGGAAGAGGACTTCGTTGAAGTTGCAAACATCATTGCAGACTGCATCTTCGATTACGACAACAAGAAGGAAGAATCTATCAATAGAGTTAAGGCTCTTACTGATAAGTATCCCGTATATCCGGACATCGTTTAATTTCCAAGCGTAAAGCTTGTTGCTCTTGACCTATGGATAACAGTAAACCGTTAGCATTCAGAATGTCTCCTCAGACGTTGGATGACTATGCGGGTCAGGAGCATATTATAGGCAAGGGCAAAATGCTCAGACGAATGATCGAGGCAGACAGACTGTCTTCGATCATTTTGTTTGGTCCTCCAGGAGTCGGAAAGACAGCTCTTGCAAGAGTTATCGCCAATACGACGAGTTCCAGGTTTGAACAGTTAAACGCTGTAACTGCGGGCGTTTCAGATATTAAGAAGATCGTTTCCGATGCATCGAATCCGCTGCTTTCCGAAGGCCGTAAAACAGTTCTTTTCATCGATGAGATCCACAGGTTTAATAAGCTTCAGCAAGACGCGCTTTTGCCGTTCGTTGAGGACGGAACAGTTATCCTTATCGGTGCTACGACTGAGAATCCTTTTTTCGAGGTCAACAAGGCTTTGGTATCAAGATCTACTGTTTGCCAGCTTAAGCCTCTTGAAGCAAAAGACATCGTCAAGATCCTGCAAAATGCCATAAGAGATAAGGATAGAGGCTTCGGTACAATGGATGTTAAGGTGTCTGATGAGACGCTTCTTAAGATCGCCGAGACTTCCAACGGTGATGCGAGAACGGCATTGAACAGCATTGAACTTGCAGTTATTACCACTCCGCCGTCAGCTGACGGCTCTATCATGATCACAGATGAGGTGATGAAGGAGTGTATCCAGACCAAGACGGTTCTTTTCGATAAGGACGGGGAATACCACTATGACAATATCAGTGCAATGATCAAGTCCATGAGGGGCTCTGATCCTGATGCTGCCATTTTGTATCTTGCAAGGGCTCTTGCTGCCGGCGAGGATATAGAATTCCTTGCCAGGAGGATCATGATCTGTGCTGCTGAAGATGTCGGAATGGCCAATCCGAATGCGCTTCTTGTAGCTGTTGCTGCTTATGAATGCGCAAGGGCAGTAGGAATGCCCGAGGCCAGGATACCCCTTGCAGAAGCCGCTATTACAGTTGCTTCATCCCCTAAGTCTAACGCAGCATATCTGGCTATCGGAGACGCTTTAAGAGACGTTCAGAATACAGATACGGGTGTGGTTCCGATGCATCTTCGAAATGCTCCGGCCAAGGGTATGGAAGAACTTGGTTACAGCGTGGGATATAAGTATCCTCATGACTTCCCGGGGCATATAACAAAACAGCAGTATATGACCGATAAGACACTGGATAAAAAATACTATGTCCCGACGGATATCGGATATGAGCGCAAGGTTTCCGAATATCTTGATTACGTGAAGAAAATGATGGCGCAGGAGGAATAGAATGCGCAGAATACTGATATCTATAGTCATGATAATGGTTGCTGTATTTTTCCTTCCGGGGTGCAGTTCCGATAATAAGTCTTTCAAGATCGAAAAGCCTGTTACTTTGAAACAGGTTAATTCTGACGGTAAGTATGTTGCCAGGGCATTTCTGGAGTCGATCTTCAATGATGACAGGGAAATGTTCAATAAATGCTATCCTGATGGATTTGTTGACAGTCTCAACAATAGTTCCGGAAGTGATCTTTTCAGCGTGTACAGCCAGTTGACGGATATCAACGGATCTTTATCCGGTACCGGTTATGCCGGTTCAAAGGATTATACGATCGATAACGGCTTCGATGAATCTCTCATGAAATCCAGGATCTGTCTGACAACCGGTATTGAATACTCTGATGTGGAGAAAATACAGATACAGAAGATCACTGCGAGGTTTGTGAACAGCGTGGAGACCGTTGATTCCGATTTCTATTTTGTTGTTTATAAGAGCGGCGGTAATTGGTATTTTCTTGAATTCTGCAAAGATGATACGGGGTTCTGATATATGAGATTTTGCATACAGGTCGTTAAAGAAGCTTCAGTTGAAATAGATGGCAGCAGGATCTCTTCAATAGGTCCCGGAATGCTTGTTCTTGCAGGCGTGGGAAAAGAAGACGATGAAGCCGTTGCAGACAAGATGATCGCAAAGCTCCTTAAACTCCGCATATTCTCTGATGCCGACGGAAAGACCAATCTAAGCATCAATGACATTCAGGGAGAGATCCTCCTTGTATCCCAGTTTACGCTCTATGCCGACTGCAAGCACGGCAACAGGCCTTCATTTACTGACAGTATGGGACCTCAAAGGGCAGAGGAGCTGTATAACTATATTGCTGATTCGATCAGACCACAGGTTAAAAATCTTGAACTCGGTGTCTTCGGAGCCGATATGCAGGTCAGCCTCATAAATGACGGCCCGTTCACCGTCATCCTCGATTCTGCGGCCATTTAATTGCCAAAACTCCAATTTGAACCCAAATTATCACCTTTTTGAAATAATTATATATATATTATTTGTTAAAATGGCTGGTAGTGATACAATATCATGACTAAAAATTTATTTTTTTGGAGAGTGTGAATGGCTAATTCTAAGAACGGTGGTTACGGCGGCGGTGATTCAAGAGAAGTCTTGAGTTGTTCATTTTGCGGTAAATCCGAATATGAGGTTCCGAGACTCTTCTCCGGTGTTAACTGCTATATCTGCATCGACTGCATCAGAACAGCTTATGGCATCGTAGCTGAGGAAGAGAAGGCCAGCAAGAAGCGCAAGATGCGCAATATCAAGCCTAAGAAGCTCATCACTCCTCGTGAGATCAAGGATAAGCTTGACGATTACATTATCGGCCAGGACGAAGCCAAGATCGCTCTTTCTGTTGCAGTTTACAACCATTACAAGTGTGTCTATGCTGATCTTCCGACAGATGATACTGAGATGGCTGAGAGCAATATCCTTTTGCTCGGCCCCACAGGTTCAGGTAAGACCCTCCTTGCACAGACGCTTGCAAAGATCCTTAATGTTCCTTTCGCTGTTGCTGATGCCACAAGCCTTACACAGGCAGGTTATGTCGGCGAGGACGTTGAGAATATCCTCTTAAAGCTCATCATTGCTGCGGATTATGATATCGAGAGAGCACAGACCGGTATCATCTATATCGATGAGATCGACAAGATCTCCAAGAAATCCGAGAATGTCTCTATCACACGTGACGTAAGCGGCGAGGGTGTCCAGCAGGCATTGCTCAAGATCCTTGAGAGCACTGTTGCTAATGTTCCCCCGAAGGGCGGAAGAAAGCATCCTAACGAAGAGTGCATCAAGATCGATACGACAAATATCCTTTTCATCTGCGGCGGTGCTTTTGACGGACTTGATGAGATAATTGCCCAGAGAGTTGAACAGAAGCAGTACGGTTTCGGTGCTGACATCCAGTCAAAGAAAGACCGTAACAGCGGCTTCTATTTCCATGATGTTAAGCCTGACGATCTTATGAAGTTCGGTCTTATTCCTGAATTTATCGGACGTCTTCCTGTTACTGTCGCTCTTGATAAGCTCGATAAGGCTGCTCTCGTAAGAGTCCTTACAGAACCTAAGAATGCGATCATCAAGCAGTATCAGAAGATGCTTAAGTTAGACGATGTTGATCTCGTATTCGAGGACGAGGCTGTTGACGCTATCGCTGATATGGCTATCGAGCAGAATATCGGTGCGAGGGGCCTCAGGTCCATCATCGAATCTGCAATGAGAGACGTAATGTTTAATATTCCTTCGGAAAAGGATGTTAAGCAGTGCATCATAAAGAAGGAGACGATCACTGACCGCAAACCTCCGATCCTAATCTACAAGAACGGATCACAGGATAAGAACATCAGTGAGGCAGCTTCTTCAGGAAAAGCTTTGGGCGTAAGTTGATCTGATATTTCTTAAGGAGGGTAATAGAATGGCAGAATCTTATAATCTTTGTCTGGACATCGGCGGAACAAAAGTCCTTGGCGTGGTCTTTAATTCCAAGAAAGAGATCGTATACAGACTTAAGAAGAAGACTAAGGCCGGCGGTGATTCTTCCGACAATGTCGAGGAAGTTATCATCAACGTGGTAAGAGAGCTCATCAACACTTCCGGTATTAAGAAGAGTGATATTCATGCCATTTCAGCAGGTGCGCCCGGTGTTATCAATCAGGAGACAGGCGTTGTTCTTTTCTCACCCAATCTTCCCTGGAAGAATTACAACATCAGAAAGCCTATCGAGGCCGAATTCGGATGCCCTTTCTATATCGGCAATGATGTAAATGTCGGCGTTTTAGGTGAATACAAGTTCGGTGCAGCAAAGGGCTATAAGAATGTTGTAGGTCTTTTTGTAGGCACCGGAATGGGCGGCGGACTTATCCTCAACGGTGAGCTTTTTACCGGCAATAAGTTCAAGGCTGCCGAGTATGGTCATATGATCCTGGATCCTGAGGGACCTTTGTGCAATTGCGGCCAGAGAGGATGCCTTGAGGCTTTCTCCAGCAAGCAGGGTATGTCTTCATATATCAGACAGCAGGTATCCAGAGGCAGAAAGACATCCATGGCTGAGGCTGTTGCTGACGGTGTGTTCAAGTCCAAGGCTCTTAAGAATGCTCTGGCTGAAGGTGATCAGGTTGCAAGAGAAGCTGTTAACCGTGCATGTCACTATCTCGCGATCGCTTCAGGCAACCTCGTTAATACATTCAGTCCTGATGTTGTCGTATATGGCGGCGGTGTTATCGAAGCTGTCGGAGATATATTTATTGAGAAGATCCTTGCGGAGGTTGACAGATATTGTATGCCTTCCATCAGATCTACAGTTGATTTTAAGAAAGCGGCTTTAGGAGATGATTCCATCCTCTATGGTGCGCTCTCGATGATAAAGAAGTAAGAGAGGGTAAAATAACAAGTTATGGCAAGAATTGATTCAATCAGCAAAGCGTTTGATCCCAATGAAGCTGAGGAAAGGCTTTACACAAAGTGGATGACAAGCAACTATTTCCAGCCTAAGGCGGGCAAGACAGGGAAGAAGTTCTCTATCGTTATGCCCCCGCCGAATATCACTGGTCAGCTCCACATGGGTCACGCACTGGATAACACTTTGCAGGATACCCTCACAAGATATAAGAGAATGGCAGGCTACGAGACTTTGTGGCTTCCCGGTACTGACCACGCATCAATCGCTACAGAGGCCAGAATTGTTGAAGCTATGCGTAAGGAAGGTCTTACCAAGGACGATCTCGGACGTGAGAAGTTCCTTGAAAGAGCCTGGGCATGGAAAGAGCAGTATGGCGGAAGGATCGTTGAGCAGTTAAAGAAGATCGGTTCTTCATGTGACTGGTCCAAAGAGCGCTTCACAATGGATGAAGGGTGCTCTGATGCTGTTAAGGAAGTATTTGTTAAATACTATAATCAGGGACTTATCTATAGAGGTGAGAGGATCATCAACTGGTGTCCTCACTGCCTTACATCCATCTCAAATGCAGAGGTTGATTATGCAGATCAGGCAGGCCATTTCTGGCACTTGAGATATCCTTTTGAGGACGGTTCAGGTTATATCGATCTTGCAACCACAAGACCTGAGACACTCCTCGGTGATACTGCTGTAGCTGTAAACCCTAAGGATGAGCGTTATAAGGATGTAGTCGGCAAGATGCTTGTACTGCCTCTTGTAGGACGCAAGATTCCTGTTATTGCAGATGATTATGTTGATATCGAATTCGGTACCGGTGCAGTAAAGATCACACCTGCACACGATCCTAATGACTTCGAAGTCGGTCAGCGTCATGGTCTTGAAGTAATCACGGTTCTCACACCTGATGCAAAGATCACCGAAGATTATCCGAAGTATGCAGGCATGGACAGATACGAGGCAAGAGAAGCTATCGTAAAGGATCTCGAAGAGGGCGGATTCCTCACAGAGATCGAGGATTATTCTCACAACGTAGGTACATGTTACAGATGCGGTACTACTATCGAGCCCCGTGTATCACTCCAGTGGTTCGTAAAGATGGAAGAACTCGCAAAGCCTGCAATTGAGGCAGTTAGGAACGGTTCCATCAGATTCGTACCTGAGAGATTCTCGAAGAATTATTTTAACTGGATGGAAGATATCAGAGACTGGTGTATCTCTCGTCAGCTCTGGTGGGGTCACAGGATCCCTGCGTTCTATTGCGATGACTGCGGTGAGTTAGTTGTCACAAAGGAATCTTCATGCACATGCCCTAAGTGCGGCAAGGAGATGAGACAGGATCCTGATACATTGGATACATGGTTCTCGTCTGCTCTCTGGCCTTTCTCCACATTGGGCTGGCCTGAAAAGACTGAGGATCTTGCCAAGTTCTATCCTACAGATACGCTTGTAACAGGTTATGACATCATCACGTTCTGGGTTTCCAGAATGATCGTTGCAGGTCTTGCTCATATGGACGATGTTCCTTTTAAAGATGTTCTTATCCACGGTCTCGTAAGAGACTCACAGGGCAGAAAGATGAGTAAGTCTTTAGGCAACGGTATCGATCCTCTCGAAGTAATCGAGCAGAACGGCTGCGACGCTTTGAGATTCGCTCTCGTTACAGGTAACGCTCCGGGTAATGACCAGAGATTCCAGGAAGATAAGATCTTAATGGGCCGTAACCTTTCCAATAAGATCTGGAACGCTATGAGATTCGTTGTCATGAATACAGATGACGATTTCACTCCGGATATGGTTGATGAGTCCATCTTCACAACTGAAGATAAGTGGATCTTAACTGAACTTCATGATCTTATTTCAGAAGCAACCGTTAATATCGATAATTATGAATTTGGCGTTGCTTTGAGCAAGATCGTTGATTTTCTCTGGGATAATTTCTGCGACTGGTATATCGAGATCACCAAGAGCAGACTTTACGATAAGGAATGCAAGACGAGAAATAACGCAATCTATCTTCTTAATTATGTTTTGGGCGAAGCTATGAAGCTTTTGCATCCTTTCATGCCTTTTATTACAGAGGAAGTATATTCCAATCTTGTAGTAGCAGATAAGGCTGAATCGATAATGATCGCTGAATGGCCTGAGGCTTCTAATGTACTGTCAAGCACTGAGGATGCTGAGATGATGAATACCATGATCGATGCTATCCGCGGTATCCGTGCGGTACGTAAGAACATGGATGTTGCTCCTTCCAGAAAGGCACACATCATCGTCGTAACATCTTCTGACAAGATCGCTTCTATGTTTAATGAAGGCGAAGCGTTCCTTGAAAGACTTGCTTCTGTAAGCAGTCTTGAGACAAGGAATAATAAGGAAGGTATTCCTTCAACTGCTGTTACTGCAGTATTTGGGGGCGGAGAGATCTATATCCCGTTGGAGGACCTTATTGATATTGCCAAGGAACTTGAGAGACTTGATAAGGAAAAGACACGTCTTGACGGCGAGATCAAGAGGATCAACGGCAAGCTCTCCAATGAATCGTTTGTAAGCAAGGCTCCTGCTGCTGTTGTTGATCAGGAAAGAGCAAAGCTTGCAAAGTATGAAGAAATGTACGCTAATCTTTCGGATAGAATAGAGGTTTTGAGCAAATAATTAAGGAGGAGTTATTATGTCTAATGAACTCGAGAACAAAGAACTGATTGAGAAGCTTCCCAAGGAGGGCGTGCATTGTTATCCTGCAAGTCCATCCAAGATCACACGTAACAGAGTGGTTTCTGTTATTTTCTTCGTGGTCGGTGTATTTCTTGCTTTGATAGGTCTTATCAATGTCGAGGACAACATCATCAAGCTCGGACTTCTTGTTGTAGGCTGCTTCAGTGCGATTGTCAGTATCCTTGTTTTCGCACAGTCATTCCTTATTGCAAAGTACCGTGTTGCTGTCGACTATAATGAGAAGAATGTAGTCTTAAGATACCGTTACAGCAAGATCGTGATCCCTTTTGAGAACTTTGACGGAAGAGACGGTACACCTGATCAGGCTGAAGCTCTTATCGACAAGAATTTCAAGAAGGATGCTACTTATTATCTTGTCCTTGATGATGTTTTCGAGGACGCCTGCTATCAGACATCTTCATCTGATCTTGAGTCTGTAGATGATTTCAAGCAGCTCCGTGAAGAGTGCTTTGCAATAGCAGAAGCATATGGTGCTCGCAACAGCAAGGATAAGGTCAAGTTCTATTATGAGAAGGACGAAGAAGATAAGGGTTCTACCGATCTTGACGCTCTCATTGAAGAGACCAGGGCTGAGAAGAAGGCCGACGAGGCTGCAGAAGCAGCTAAGCGAGCTGAAGAACAGGCTGCAAGAGAAGCGGAAGAGGCCGCTGAAACTGCAGAAGAGGCTGCTGAGGAAGCTGCTGAAGATGCATCTGACGACGCAAAGTCTGAATAAACTGATTGATATTAAATATATTTATGGCTGGCTCTATTTGAGTCAGCCATATTTATTTCCGAATAAATTATTTATGTTTTTCGGGCTCGAAAAGTAAAATACCAACAAAACGGCTCTTATTCTATATCCTTTAAAAGCCCGCTCTTTTCCTTAGCTGTGAGATAGCGCCATTTACCGGTCTCAAGATCTCCAAGATCAATATTCATGAATCTGATCCTTTTAAGTCTTGTGACTTTATAGCCGAGATATTCGCACATTCTTCTTATCTGTCTGTTAAGTCCCTGGTGAAGGATGATCCTGAATGTGCTCGCACCGGTAGGTAATACACGGCAGGGAAGCGTGAGCTGACCCAGTACCGGAACGCCTGATTCCATAGACTTTATAAATGATTTGTCATAAGGCCGGTTTACGGTAACCAGATATTCTTTCTCATGACCGTTCTCCGCTCTCAAAAGCTTGTTTACAATCGAACCGTCGTTTGTAAGCAGGATAAGGCCTGATGAGTTCTTGTCGAGCCGGCCGACAGGGAAGATGCGCTCACTGTAGCCGATATAATCAATTATGTTGGACGGATCTCTTTTGTCGGTTGTGCATGTGACACCTAATGGTTTATTGAAAGCAATATATACCATTGAATCTTCAGGTGTGATCTTCTTGCCTGATACTTCGACTATATCTCCTGCAAGGACCTTGCTGCCTTGAACAGCCGTAATTCCATTGATCGTGACCTGACCCAGCTCGATATATTTATCTGCTTCGCGTCTGGAGCAAAGACCGGATGAGGCGATATATTTGTTGAGCCTTATGCCTTCTGAATCAGTCCCAGACATCAGGAACCTCGGCCTTGGTCAGCGTGAATGTGAAGGTCGAACCTTCTTCATACTTGCTGTTAACTGTTATAGTCTCGCCCATGTAGGACAGGAGTTCCTTTGCAATAGAAAGACCAAGTCCGGAACCTTTCTTTCCGCGTGCACGGTCTGCCTTAAAGAAACGGTCGAATATATGTCCTATATCGTATTCGTGAATGCCTTGACCGGTGTCTGCTACAGAGACATATACCTTTTTCTCCGTTTCGATGTAATCTGTCGATATAGTTATAGTCTTTCCTGCAGGAGTATATTTCTTGGCGTTGTCTAAGAGGATTACGAGTACCTGCTCGACACGGTCCGGGTTGCCCATAACGGTCGGAAGCTCACCGTAGTTGTTCTGGACGGAGAACTTAATACCGGCTTCCTTCATTATGGGTTTAAATCTGATCTCGATATTTGAAATAAGATTATTCAGATTGAAAGGGAACATCTTGAAGGCAAGTGTTCTTGACTGAAGCTTGGAGAGCTCTAACATGTCGTCGATAAGACGTGAGAGTCTCATTGTCTCGTTCAGGATTATCTGATAGTAACGCTGACGGTCGGATTCTTTCTTTACCATGCCGTCGGACAAAGGCTCGATTAGACCTCTAAGGGTCTGAAGAGGAGTGCGGAGCTCGTGCGAGATGTTGGCCACATAATCCTGCCGGAAACGCTCGTTCTTCTGTTCTTCGAAGATATCACGGAAAAATCCTGTGGCACCGATAACAGTCGTATTGTCGCTTGAATCGTACTTAGGGATGATGGTGCACTGATATGCATAATCCCTGTTGTCAATCCTTCTGATCTTAGTCTCTCCTGTGGCGATACATTCCTCGAAGTCGACCCATACTTCATCGAACGGGATGAGCTGGAGTCTTTCCGTGAACATGTTGTTCTTGTCGGCACGTTCGAAAAGATTATGTATGGCTTTATTGGTGGTGACCGGAACGGATTTGTTGTCAACAACGACGATACCGTCGGATATTACATCGAAAATATCCTGCAGCTGGTTACGTTCGGCAGTAAGATCGTTGATCGATTTTGAAAGTCTGTCAGCAAGGAAGTTGAAGGACTGACCGAGCTCACCGATCTCACCTTTGTGTGATTCATCAGCTCTGACATCGAAGTTGCCTTTACCGTATTCCATTGCGACTTCATTGATCTCCTGCAAAGGAAGAACCATACGGCTTACAAATGCATAAGCCGGAACGAGCATTGTAGCGGCAGCCATAAGAGTCGATAAAAGCAGGATATTCAGGTATTTGACGATGATGGTGTCATAACCGTTAAGGTATGTCAGCGAGTAAAGGTAATATGGGTTACCATCGACAATTAACGGGAATCTGGATATTACAATGAGCTCATCGACAGGATCTTTAAGCGGATCAGCAACATAAAAGTCAAGTCCGTTGACTGTCTGGTATTCGAGATTGCCTAATGAAGGAACGAGATTGTGTGTATCCTTAACGCTGATACTTCGGTTCTCTATGCTGGTATAGTTGACAGGCACGCCTCTTGAATTGATCAGATAGTAGTCATGACCTGTGGCATAGCTTGAATCGAAGAAGAAATATCTGAAATCGGCACTGTCAAAGTATTCAGGGTGAGATGTCAGTATTGACATATATTCCGAATCCTGCTTCAAAGCATTATCGATCTCTATTTCCATCGTCTTGCTGTTACCGGCAACGAGAAACGCGATTGTCGCAATAATGGCAGAAGCCAGGAGTGACAATACGACAAGAGTCATTGTTCGCTTAAGAAGCGTGCTTTGAAACATTTACGAGACCTCGAATTTGTAACCGATACCGTATATTGTCTGGATCGACCAGGGAGCGTTCTCATAAGCGATCTTCTGCCTGATCCTCTTGATATGCGTATCTACGGTTCTTGAATCGCCGGTATAATCAACGCCCCAGACTGATTCAAGTATCTGGTCACGCCCGAAAACCTGTCCCGGATGGGAAGCGAGCAGATAAAGGATCTCAACTTCCTTGGGCGTGCAGGGAATATTGTCGCCGTTCGACTTAACTGAATAATTATTCAGATTGATCTCAAGACCGTCGAATGAAAGCATAGATGATTGTTTGGGAGTCTCACCGAAACGTCTGAGAACAGCCTTAACACGGGCAATGACCTCACGGGGTGAGAAGGGCTTGACAATATAGTCGTCCGCACCGAGTTCGAGACCAACGATCTTGTCGATCTCTTCGCCCTTGGCTGTAAGCATGATGATAGGTGTTGCCATAGTCTTTCTGATCTCACGGCAGACATCAAGACCGCTCATCTCGGGCATCATTACATCCAGAAGGATAAGGTCAGGCTTTGTGGTAAGAGCCATATCAAGTGACTCTCTGCCGTCATAAGCATCGCTATGGGTGAAATTGTCGTTATCGAGATACAGTCCTAATGATTCGTGTACAACAGGATCATCATCGCAGATTAAGATATTAGGTGTACCGGACATAAATATGACCCCCAATGTTTATAAAGTTAATTATATTATTCTTTATCAATAAAGTGAATGAGATTTGTAAAATCAAAAGAAATTATCAACTTTGTTGTGTTTTATCATAAATAATAATAAAATTTAAAGAACATGAAATAAGGGGGAGACGTTGATGTTTAAGCATTTTTTCAAGAAGGCGACGGCTTCTTTCATGACCGGAGCAATTCTTTTGAGTTTGGGCGGATGCCTGAATCTCGGTGGTAATAAAGCTGTATTAGAAGCCGCTGATGCTCTGGCAAACGATATGATCGAAGCTGATGCTGCAACTCTTATCAAGAATTCATCTCTTGATAAAAAGAGTAAAGAGGCTACAGCTCTTAAAGATCTTCTTTCTGATGATCTGAAATCTGATGATGAACTGGCTTTTTATAAGGCTGTTAATGCCACTATTGAGTACGAGATCGATGAGAAATCCTGTAATGTCAGCAAAGGCGAGGCGTCCGTTGATATAGTATTCACGATTGCCGATTATGATGATGTCCTCAAAGACACGTTTACTGACATTGATTCACTTAAGTCTGCAATTAAAAAGGCTGATACTAAGGAAGTAACATTTACGGCTGAGTTTGTTAAGGACGGCAAGGAATGGATTCCTGACAATATCGGAAGCAAGAAGTTCCTCAAGCTTTATGATTACAGAAATGCAAAGATCGATCTTGCTCTTACAGCTGATATGATAGCGGGCTTTATCGACAGGGATATAAGCAGTTTCTGGCTGACAACTGATGATATGTACATTGATACTGATATTATCGAGTACGATTATTTCTTCAATTCTGCCGTATATGATTATGAGCCGCGCGGTACTTATCTGTATTTCAATCTCGTTAAGGACGGACTTACACTATATACCAGCGAAGGATTCCTGTTCGGTTCCTCAACAAGTTACTCATGTCGTGTTGATTCATCTATGGCCGGATATGGTTCGGGAGAGCTTTTCGAGAGCGGAAGATATACAATCGAACTCTGTATGCCGGACGGTTCTTTGGTAGATGCAGTTTCCGTTGAAGTTATTAAGAATCAGATCATTCTTCCTACGGGCAATCCCGGCGGCGGTGGCAGCGGATCAGCATTAAAAGGTGAGAACGAATATTATGCTTTTGCTGATGCTTCCTTCAGGAATTATGTAATCGATGCCGGATGGTTCGACTATGACGGATGTCTGTCAAATGATTTCATCTATTCAACGGATGTTCAGACTATAGCTTTCTCTATGCAGGTGTCTTCTGATTGTACAAAGTCATTAACTTACACGTACAGTTATTCTGACAGTATTGATGAGAATGCTTTGCTGGATGCGCTCAATAACCCGGTCTATACGGGCACTGTTTCTCCGAAGGAGTATACGAACGGCTATTTTTATGATATCGATTATACTATCGACGGTGAGGCAAAGCCCGGTTATTATATTTTCATAGTTTATGATTCAAGCTCGTCAGAATATATAATGCATGGCTTCTGCTATGTTTCATAAGATTCTGCCTAATTGATTTCGGGAAGTTTTGATATAATATGTCAAAAATACAGGTGGCGCCTTCTGGTAAGGCGCCACTTAAATGTGGAAAAGGTATTTTGATGCTCAAATTACATAAAGCGGTTATATCTGTATTTTTGGTATTGGCGGTTGCGGCGGCCTTTTGCGGATGCAGTCCCGACAGATCAGATGAGGCAAAAAGTCTTTGCGAGACATTCTGCGAAGATGTAAAGGCCGGAAATACAGAGAAACTGCTCACATATTTTAACTATGACGAGATATCGGAGAACGAGCTGAATGAGATCATCTCAAGGTCCGGTCTTAACAATGAGGAGGCTTCTTTCTATCAGGATATCAGGGAAACGGTAGATTATACTTCGTCTGAGCCCGTTTATGATAAAGAATCCAAAACCTGCTCCGTTCAGGTCAACTGGAGTTTTGGCGATTATCTGTCTGATCAGGCTCTTATGGCACAGTCTGAACCTGAGTTTAAAGCCGCAATCAACTCGGTTCCCGCAAAGACAGTATCTGTTGACGTAAAGGTTGACCTTTCAGGCGAATTTGCGAGGATCATGAATCCCAAAGATGTAATAGAAGCTGCCTATAGTTTTAATAATGCTGACAGCGGAGTTATGCCGGGTCTTCTTTCAGATTATTTTATAGACGGCACGTGGGTCCTTGCTCCGAAGGGAACATATCTTAATATAGATTCAATCGGCCTTCGCATCAATTTTGACAAGTCATTATCAGATTATAGATTTGTTCCGGGAATCGTATATACGATCGCCAGGGGAGATGAAGTCTTGTATTCTTCTGATGTTGTTTATCTCGAGAACAACACCTTAAGAATGGATCTCAATGCTGAGATGGCAGGCAGTTCCGGCCTTAACGAAGACGGGTTCCTTGTTGCAGGCAAATATACCGTTATGGTATTTGACGAGCATTTCAACGATATCTGCAGCTATAACTGCGAAGTCATGAACGAGAGCCTTGAGAAAGAGATTATTGAGATCAAGGAGTATAAGAAAGACTACTATCTGTCCAACCTCGTTTATGAGTTCAAAGACAGTGATCTTATGGCTAATTCCTTCGTATATAAGTCCGGCTGGTGGGATTATGATGGTACATCCGTCGGCAAGAGCGCTTTTGCGTCCAACACAAAGACTCTCGGATTCTCACTTGCAGTAAGCGATACAAACGAAGCCGAGCTATATTACGATTATTATTTCTGTGAGAAGCCTGACTTCAAGGATATAAATGAGACTGAACCTGTATACAGCTCTTCATGCAAACCGTCACTTTATCAGGATCAGGCTTGTTACGATCTGGATTTCACTCCGGATGAGATGAAGCATGGCTTCTACGGGCTTGTTGTTTACAGTGATCCTTCAAGGAAGCATATTGTTTTCACCGCTGCGTGCATAGTTGTCGAAGAAACCAGCCAAGATGTTTTAAACTGATGTTCCTGTTATAATCATAGCCGTAATCCGTTTTTTGAGGTCATATGGCAAAACGTAAGATATCGGTTGTGTTAAGGGCATTTCTGGCAGCATCGCTTGTGCTGTCTATGACTATTGGTGTCTGTTCCTGTTCAATGATCGAGGATATTATCGATATCTATTTGTACGGGGAAGAAGATGATGATGATGACGATGATCCCGTTCCTACAAATGACAGGAGGGGAAGTAAGCCCGAGAAGATACCAAAAGACTCCAGACCCACATATGAGACGATAATTCCTACCGGAACTTATACTTCTGAGACTGATGCCGCTGTAAATCCGGACATAGGATATGTGCGTGACGTATATATTTATTCAGTCTGGTATGATGCTGTAGATGATAACCCTGCATATTATGATGAGATCATTTCCGAGGATGCTTTTGCACTTAAGGCCGTCTTCTATTTCAGCTCGCCTTTGACATGCACTTTTGAAGCGAGGCTTTATAATGAGGGTGAACTTGTTTTGTCAAGGGAAGTGGAGCTGATCAATAATGTTACTGCAGAAGCGGATTTCAGCGCAGGACTTGAAGGCTGGGGGACTTTTGAACCGGGTCACTATACAGTGGAACTGCTTTATAAGGGCGAACAGATAAGTGTAACAAGTGAAATGAAGGTCAAGTGAAATGTTTATATCGGATAACTGGAAAGATTACGAATTGCTTTATTGCGGCGCAGGCGAAAAATATGAGCGCTGGGGAGATATCGTTTTAAGACGGCCTGATCCTCAGGCTGTATGGCCTGTAATCAGAGATGGCAGGGAAGTCTCCATGGATGATCTCCCTAAGCCTCATTCTTTTTATACAAGAAGTGATAAAGGCGGCGGCGCCTGGACGAAGCTCAAGAGTTTTCCGCCGACATGGAAGATCAGTTATGATTCACTTGGCAAAAAACTCACCTTTATCATCGAACCTACTGCTTTTAAGCATACCGGCCTTTTCCCTGAACAGTCTTCGAACTGGGATTTTTGCGGTAATCTGATTGAGAAGGCAAAATCATCGGGCAAAAAGGATATTAAAGTCCTGAATATGTTTGCTTATACTGGTGCTCAGACTCTTGCATGTGCTGCTCACGGTGCTGATGAGGTTGTTCATGTCGATGCATCAAAGGGCATGATAGCACGGGCAAAAGAGAATATTAAAGAAAGCGGTCTTGAGGACCGTTATGTCAGGTTTATTGCAGAAGACTGCATGAAATTCGTTGAGCGCGAGATCAGAAGAGGCCGTAAATATGACGGCATTATTATGGATCCGCCCTCATACGGAAGAGGTCCTTCGGGTGAACTCTGGAAGCTGGAAGATTCTTTCTATGATCTGGTCAAACTCTGCGCCAATCTCATTTCCGATGATCCGCTGTTCTTTATAGCAAGTTCATATGCCACGGGAATTACGGCCCAGGCTTCCGGTCAGATATTAAAGCTGGCAATCCCCGGCGGCAAAGTCGAAGCCGAAGAATTAATGCTCCCGGTATCTAAGATGGGCGTTCTTTTACCCTGCGGACAGACTGCAAGATGGACAGCAGGATAACTGAAATCGCTTACGGCGTAAAGATCATTTACGAAGATAACCACATTATCGTGGCTATCAAGCCTGCCGGCGTCTTGTCCCAGAGTGACGGAAGCAATGCTCCCGATATGCTTACGATCCTTAAGGGCTATATAAAGGAGAAATACCAAAAGCCCGGAGAAGTTTTCCTGGGACTTGTTCACAGACTGGACAGGCCGGTCTCCGGAGTCATGGTTTTCGCGCGTACGAGCAAAGCTGCTTCAAGGCTTTCCGAACAGATAAGGTCTAGAAAGGTGGATAAGATCTACCGCTGTGTCGTAACAGGCGTTCTGGAAGGTGAGGGAAGGCTCGAGAACTATATTTCTAAGGATGAATCGAGCAATACCGTTACTGTGTCAGACTTCGAAAAGCCCGGATTTAAGGCGTCTTACCTTGATTACAGGGCTGTTTCCTCTAAAGACGGCATGACATTGGCCGAAGTCAGACTCGGTACCGGCAGATCCCATCAGATAAGAGCCCAGATGGCACACTCCGGACACCCTATAATCGGTGATCAGAAGTACGGCAAAAAGGATAACAGGACAAAAGATATTGCGCTCGAAGCATATAAATTGTCGTTCGAGCACCCTGTAAAGCGCGAATTTATTACATTTGAGGCGCCTGTGCCCGGGACTTTCCCCTGGAGTTTGTTTGCTTGACTTTGAAGCCCCATAATATATATAATTTTAACTTGCAAAATTATATATAAAGGTGAACAAGGTTATGTACAACAAAGTTTCAAAAGACCTTAATTTCGTTGACAGAGAGAAGAATGTTCTCGATTTCTGGAAGAAGAACGACATTTATAAGAAGAGCATTGCGCCCAAGGCTGACGGTGCTCCGACTTTTACCCTTTATGACGGCCCTCCGACGGCTAACGGAAAGCCTCATATCGGACATATTAAGACAAGAGTCATTAAGGATGTAATTCCGAGATATCATGCAATGAAGGGCGAGTCTATTGTCTTTAAGGCAGGCTGGGATACACACGGCCTTCCTGTCGAGCTTGAAGTCGAGAAGGCTTTAGGCATTAACGGCAAGCCCCAGATCGAAGGTTACGGCGTTGAGCCCTTCATCAAGAAGTGTAAGGAATCTGTCTGGACATATAAGGATCAGTGGGAGCACATGAGTGACCGTGTAGGCTTCTGGGCTGACATGGAGAATCCTTATGTTACTTACGATAACAATTACATCGAGTCCGAGTGGTGGGCTTTAAAGCAGATGTGGGACCAGGACCTTATCTACAAGGGCCATAAGATCGTGCCTTACTGCCCCAGATGCGGTACTGCATTGTCTTCACACGAGGTTGCTCAGGGATATAAGACAGTCAAGGAGAGATCTGCTGTCATAAGATTCAAGTGTGTTGATGAGGATGCATATTTCCTCGCATGGACAACAACACCCTGGACACTTCCTTCAAACGTTGCTTTGTGCCTTAACCCTAACGATGAATATTCCAAGGTAAAGGCTTGCGACGGCTACACATACTATATGGCAACTGCTTTGCTCGATTCCGTACTGGGAAGTCTTGCAAAGGACGGTGAAAAGGCTTATGAGATCATTGAATCTTACAAGGGTACTGACCTTGCAGGCAGATCTTATGTTGCTCTCTATCAGGGCGCTGCTGATGAAGCCTCTAAGCAGAAGAAAAAGGCTCATTACACAGTCTGCGACGAGTACGTAACGATGGAAGACGGTACAGGTATCGTACACATCGCTCCCGCATTCGGTGAAGATGATGCAAGAGTCGGAAGAGACAATGACCTCCCGATGGTACAGTTCGTTGATACAAGGGGTAACCTCACTGAGGAGACTCCTTTTGCAGGCATGTTTGTTAAGGATGCTGATCCTGAAGTATTGAAGGATCTTGATTCCAGAAGTCTTTTGTTCTCAGCCCCCAAGTTCGAGCACGAGTATCCTTTCTGCTGGAGATGTGACACACCTTTGATCTATTTTGCAAGATCCACATGGTTCATCGCAATGAGCAAGAAGAGAGATGAGCTCTTGAAGTCCAACAATATGGTCAACTGGATGCCTGAGACTATCAGAGACGGACGTATGGGTGACTTCTTAAGAAACGTTATCGACTGGGGTATTTCCCGTGAGCGTTACTGGGGTACACCTCTTCCGGTATGGGAGTGCGAGTGCGGCCACAGACACTGCATCGGTTCGATCGAGGAACTCAAGTCCATGTCTGATGACTGTCCGGATGACATCGAGCTTCATAAGCCTTATGTTGATAACGTACACATCAAGTGCCCTAAGTGCGGCGGTCAGATGAAGAGAGTTACTGAGGTTATCGACTGCTGGTTCGACTCCGGCTCAATGCCTTTTGCCCAGTATCATTATCCTTTTGAGAACAAGGAATTCTTCGATTCACATTATCCCTGCCAGTTCATCTCTGAGGGTATCGACCAGACTAGAGGATGGTTCTATTCACTTATTGCTATTTCAACAGTTCTCTTCGGAAGAGCACCTTTCGAGAACTGTATCGTTATGGGTATCGTTCAGGATAAGGACGGTATCAAGATGAGCAAGCACTTAGGCAACGTTGTTGATCCCTGGGATGTTCTTGATACACAGGGCGCTGACGCTGCAAGATGGTATTTCTATACGGCTAACCAGCCCTGGCTTCCTTCAAGATTCTCCAAGGAAGCTGTTAATGACGGTATCAAGAAGTTCATCGGCACATTCTGGAACACATATGCTTTCTACGTAATGTATGCAGATATCGATAACTTCGATCCTACAAAGCACACACTTGATAAGGCTTCTCTTGGTGCTATGGACAGATGGGTACTTTCCCGTCTCAATACACTTATCAAGGTCGTTAACGAGAAGATGGACAATTACGACATCGCACAGTCTGCAAGACTCATTCAGGATTTCACTGAAGAGCTCTCCAACTGGTACGTAAGACGCTGCCGTGACAGATACTGGGGTTCTGAAGAGACACAGGACAAGGTCAATGCTTACATGACGCTTTATACTGTTCTCGACAGTCTTACAAGACTCTGTGCACCGTTCGTTCCGTTCATGACAGAAGAGATCTATCAGAACATCGTATGTTCAGTAGATAAGGAAGCTCCTATCTCGGTTCATCTCGCTAAGTATCCTGTATCTGATGAGAGCCTGATCGATACAAAGCTTGAGGAAGAGATGGAACTCGTTCAGCAGATCGTTACATTAGGTCACAGCTGCCGTGAATCCGCTTCTATCAAGAACCGTCAGCCTTTGTCTGAGATCTATGTTGTATCTGAGATCGGTCTTGACGACGAATATAAGCCTATCGTTCTTGATGAGCTTAATATCCGTAAGATCGAAGTGTTGAGCGATGCTTCAACACTTGTTGATTACAGCTTCAAGCCTCAGCTTAGAACATGCGGAAGAAAGTTCGGTAAGAACTTAAATGACGCCAAGGAAGTTATCGCTAACCTCCCGGGCAAAGAGACATACAATGCCCTTAAGAACGGTTCCGTTAAGATCACTGTAAACGGTGAAGAGTATGAGATGACAGAAGAAGACTTCCTCATCGAGACAACTCAGCCGGAAGGATTCTCAACACAGTCATCCGGTAATCTTACTGTTTCTATCTCAACAGTTCTTACTGAAGAACTGATCGAAGACGGTCTCGTAAGAGAGATGATCTCAAAGATCCAGAATCACCGTAAGGAGACAGAAGGCCTTACTGTATCTGACCGTATTGTTCTCAAGTATTCAGGCAATGACAAGCTTTCTGAAGTTATCGAGAAGAAGAAGGATTATCTTGCTTCCGAAGTCCTGGCTACTGAGATCACTAACGGTACAGGCGATAATTCCAAGGAATGGAATGTTAACGGAGAGAAGATCACTTTCTCTGTAGTAAAAGCTTGAGGTAGTTTATGATTATTGAGCTGTTCAGACAACAAATACCGATGCAGGAGAAGATTTACTATCTGATCGTTATCCTGTTTGCGTTGACATTGTCTTTTGCGATACATGAGTTCATGCATGCCGCGGTTGCTGTCTGGCTTGGAGACGAGACGCCCAGGAATATGGGCAGGCTTACGCTTAACCCGTTGGCCCACCTCGATCCCATGGGTACGATACTTCTCCTGGTTGCAGGATTCGGCTGGGGTAAACCGGTAATGTACAACCCCAGAAATCTCAGAAGGTTAAAGAGTTACCGCGGAATGAACATCATGGTCCATCTGGCAGGTGTTACAGGTAATTTTGTACTGGCATATCTTGCTTCGATATTTACCATCCTGTTCGGCAGTCTGGAACTCAGATTCGGCGGCGGCAATATAGAGCTCATTTTCAGAGCTCTTGCTGATGCTTTCAGTTATACATATGCTTTCTCGCTTATGCTCCTGGCATTCAACCTTCTGCCGATCCCGCCTCTTGACGGATATCATGTTCTTGAGGAACTTCTGCCCTATAAGGTCAGGAGCTCTGACGGCTACAGGAAGTTTGAGCGTTTGGCTCCTTCAATCCTGATGGTCATCTTCCTTGCGAGTACGTTTACGCAGATACCGATACTCAGCGGTCTGGTAGATCTGATCGAGAAACCGTTCTCGTTTATAATCACGATTCTTGACATGCCTTTCTTCCTGTTATTCCAGTTTGTAGGGTTATAAAGATATGCTTGAGCAAGCGGTAAAGCCGGAGATCAAACTAAGACAATTCGAAGGCCCTCTGGACCTGCTCTTGCATCTTATCGAGAAAAATGACGTTGATATCTATGATATCCCGATAAGCACCATTACCAGTCAGTATATGGATTATATCGAGTCCATGCAGGAATTCGATATGGAGCTTGCTTCCGATTTCCTTGTTATGGGCGCAACGCTGGTGTCCATCAAGTCCAGAATGATGCTTCCGGGCATGCAGGCTGCTCTTGGTTCCGGCGAGGATGTCGTTGATCCGAGGGAAGAACTTGTTATTTCACTCATGCGGTATAAGAGATGCCGTGTTTTCGCATCTGATCTGAAGGAAAGAAGAGAGAAGTTTGACGGAGCAAGATTCCGCTATGCTTCTACTGCAAAGCAGCTCGGTATTACCGTTGAACCGGGAGAGCAGGCTTTCTCCATAGAAGAATTCAATGAAGCGGTTGCGCTTATCAATGAGCGTAATCAGATGCGTTTTACGGATATTACGACAAAGATAACTCATATCCTTCAAAGGGATAAGAGATCCGTTAAAGAGAGGATCAAGTCTATCTGGAGGAGCATTACCGGCAAAGGAAAGATCTTATTCAGCAGTCTTTTCGGAAAGAAAACGGAAAAGATGGATAAGGTTGTCAGTTTCCTGGCTGTTCTGGAGCTGGTAAGGGATAATAAGATAACTGTCGAGCAGGAACGTAACTTCGGCGAGATATCGATCGAGGAGAAGAAGGTCTGAATATATGGATGACGATTTTAAGATAACTTCACAGGAATTACCCGCAGCGATCGAATCGATACTATTCGTATCAGGTGATCCGGTATCCGTAGATAAGATCTCGGATATACTTAACTGCTCCAAGAGCGCCGTAAATGAGGCTTTAAAGTCTTTGACCGACAGGTATTCGGGCAATCCCTGGAGCGGTCTTGAGATCAGAAGAACTGAAGATTCTTATGCGATAATGACAAGACCTTCACAAAAGAAGATCCTTGATCGAATGTTCGGTCCGAGACAGGTTCCGCCTCTTTCACAGGCATCTTATGAGACGCTGGCTGTAATTGCCTATAACCAGCCCTGTACAAGAGCCCAGGTCGAACTCGTAAGAGGTGTATCGTCCGATTCGATCATCTCAAGACTTCTGGACAGAGGCTGGATTGAAGAAGCAGGTAATCTTGATGCTCCCGGAAGGCCGTCGCTTTTCAAGACGAGCAAGAAATTCTTAACGGAATTCGGAATTGAGTCAGTAAGAGATCTGCCTCCGCTCGAACTTATGAGTTATCAGACTATAAGAGATATGGAAGATTCACTGAAAGAAGCTGCCGGAGGCGAGGATAAGCAGATCTCGATTGAGAGCATAATGAAGCCTGAGACAGAAGATAATGAAGAGGGTGAAGACGATGACGGGAACGCTTGAACTTATTGAAAAAGAAGTCCCCGGTATGAGCAAAGGCCATAAGGCTATTGGTAATTTCATCCTGGAATCTTATGATAAAGCCGCATATATGACCGCTGCAAAACTCGGCGAGGAAGTCGGCGTATCGGAGTCCACCGTTGTCAGGTTTACTACTGAACTCGGTTTTGAAGGCTATCCGGAGTTCCAGAAAGCTTTGCAGGAAGACCTTAAGTCAAAACTGACTTCCGTTCAAAGACTCGGTCTTACCGAGAAGTTCGGCAACGATGCTGAAGCTTTCAGATCCGTTGTTAATCAGGATATTGCGAATCTTAGAGATTCTCTCAATTCTGTTGACGAGAAGGAGTTCGGCAAGGCCGTGAATGCTATCCTTGGCGCTCGAAAAATATATATCATGGGCATCAGAGCTTCTGCTCCTTTGTCTGAATTCATGCATTTTTATATGACTCTTCTTTTCGATGATGTCGTACTGGTAAGAAGTACATGCACAAATGAACTTTTCGAGCAGATCATGCCAATAGGAAAAGGCGATGTCATGATCGGTATATCCTTCCCGAGATATTCGGCAAGGACCATCAACTCTATGGGATATGCAAAGAAGAAAGGCGCAACGATCATTGCAATTACCGATAAGGATGATACGGCAATGACCGAATATGCAGATATTAAACTGTTCGCAAGGTCTTCTATGGCTTCTTTTGTTGATTCGCTGACGGCACCGCTGTCACTTATCAATGCTTTGCTCGTTTCTTTGGGAATGCACAGGAAAGAACATATTCAGTCATCTTTGGAGTCACTTGAGACTTTGTGGTCACAGTACCGTGTTTACGAGACCGGAAGAGACCGCAATACTGAAGACGGAGATATTTTATAAAGGAGATATTTTATGAGCATTTATCAGATCGCTATCGACGGACCTTCAGGTTCAGGCAAAAGCACACTCGCTAAGGGTATAGCAAAAGAACTCGGTATTATGTACCTTGATACAGGCGCTATGTACCGTACTTGCGCAGTAGCTTCTATCAAGAAGGGTGTCGATCCCAAGAATGCAGACGCTGTAAAGGAGATGATGGACGATGTTAAGATCGAAGTTAAGTTCATCGACGGCGTCCAGCACATGATCCTGGACGGTGAGGATGTTACGGGCGAGTTAAGAACTCCCCAGACATCTATCGCAGCTTCTGATATATCGGCTCTTCCTTTTGTAAGGACCGCTATGGTCGCACTTCAAAGGGAGATAGCCAAGAACCAGACATTTGTCCTTGACGGCAGAGACATCGCATCTGTAGTCCTTCCTGATGCAAAATATAAGTTCTTTGTATTATGCGCTCCTGAAGTAAGAGCAAAGAGAAGACTTGCAGAGCTTGAGGAAGCAGGCGATCACTCACAGACATTTGAGGAAGTATTAAGAGATATTAATTACAGGGACGAGCAGGATTCAAAGAGAGCGGCATCTCCTTTGATCCAGGTTCCGGAAGCAATCGTCATCGATACAGGCAAGTATGATATCGAAGGAACAAGGGCATTCCTGTTAAGTCATCTGGATGAAGAAGACAAATGAATATAACTGTTGCTAAGTCATCAGGTTTTTGTTTTGGCGTAAAGAATGCTGTCGCGGCGGCAGAAGAGGCCGTTTCCGGTATTGCGTCCGGCAAAAGACTTGTCATGCTTGGGGAGATAGTTCACAACAGATATGTTGTTGATAAACTGTCTGAAGGCGGATTTGAGATATTTGAGAACGCAAAGGACTGTCCTGAAGGCTCTGTTGTCATCGTAAGGGCACACGGAGTATCTCCCGAAGAAATCAGGATCTTAAAGTCCAGAAATTGTGAGATAAGAGACATGACGTGCCCGTTTGTATCGAAGATCCATAAGATAGTCAGAGAAAATGCTTTAAGGGGTATGAATATCATTATTGCCGGGACCAAGGGTCATCCGGAAGTAACGGGTATATTGGGAGAAGCCGAGGGGACGGGCGTAAAATGCGCTGTAATTAAGGCTTCTGAGGATCTTGAGACGCTGGATTTTCCCCTTGAAAGCGCGATATTGATCTCGCAAACGACGTTTTCGAGCGCCATGTTCGAAAAAATTTGCGAAAGTGTTAAAAATAAAATTGAAAAATACAATGTTTTTGATACAATATGTATTACGACTGAAAGTAGGCAAAAGGAAGCCGCTTCGCTCTCTGAGAATTCAGATTCGATGATCGTTATCGGTTCTGCTCATAGTTCGAACACCACTAAGCTTTTGGAAATCTGCAAAGGTCGCTGTGCAAGAACATTCCTTGTGAATTCCGGCGCGGAAGCAAGAAGTCTTATCTCTGAGGGGAAGATATTTCCTGCGGATAAAGTCGGGATCGCAGCGGGTGCATCTACACCGGAAGCTATTATTTTGGAGGTTGTTCAACAAATGAACGAAGAAGAGAAGATCACAAATCAGGGCTTTGACACAGAGTTTGCCAATGCTGTCGATTTAATTGCGCAGGTTAGAAGAGGTGCTGTTGTTAAGGGCACGATCACATCTGCTGATGACGACTATGTATATGTAGACGTACACGACAAGTCCGAAGGAAGAATTTCACGTAAGGAGTTTGATTCGGATCCTGACTTCGATCTTGACAAGGCAATTGCCGAGCACACAGAAGTTACCGTTAAAGTCAGAAGCATCAAGAATTCCGATCAGGGCAAAGAGATCATCCTTTCCAAGAATGATGTTGAGTCCGAGAAGGGCAGAGCCGAGATAGAGGAAGCTTACAAGAACAAGACCCCTATCGAAGTTAAGATCACACGTACTGTTAAAGACGGCGTTATCGGTTCTTATAAGGGTGTTGATATCTACATTCACAGAACTCAGATCAAGACAGGCGATGTTAAGGATCTGGAGTCTTATGTAGGTCAGACTCTTGAGGTTCTCGTTACTAAGTTCGACACTGAGAAGGGTCGTCTTAGAATCTCCGGCAGCCACAGGATCATCGTATCCGAAGAGCGCCGCAAGAAGAGTGCTGAGATCTGGGACAACATCGAGGAAGGCAAGCACTATACCGGTGTTGTAAGAAGCCTCGTTGATTTCGGTGCATTCATTGATATCGGCGGTGTTGACGGTCTCGTTCATGTTTCCGAGCTTTCATGGAGCCGCAATGCTAAGCCGTCTGACGTTCTCAAGGTTGGCGATGAAGTCGATGTATATGTTAAGTCTTTCGATAAGGAGACAAAGAAGATATCTTTGGGCTACAAGAAGCTTGAGGATGATCCTTACTACAATATCGAAGAGAGAATGCCTGTAGGCTGTATCGTTCAGGGTACTGTTGTACGTCTTACAAAGTTCGGTGCTTTCGTTCAGCTTGAGCCCGACCTCGACGCTCTCTGCCATGTATCCCAGATCTCTTCGAGAAGACTTGAGAAGCCTGAGGATGTTCTTTCCGTAGGTCAGATCGTTCAGGCTAAGGTCATTAAGATCGAGCCCGATGAGAGAAGAATCTCCATCTCCATTAAGGAAGTAGCTCCTATCGATCCTGAGATCGAGGAAGAGCCTGCTTCTGAGGAAGTTGCTGAGGAAGCTCCCGCAGAAGATACAGAGGCTTAAGTTATTACTTAAATTTTATTTCAAGACCGCGTCCTTTACAGGGCGCGGTTTTTTATTATCTGCGACTTAACGGTGAAGTTTTCGATGAAGCATCAACAAACGGATTCACGGCAAATTCCTGGCTATGCCGTGAAAACGCCGTGACTTTTATCGATAAACAGCATAATTCACGGCAAATTCCCGGCTATGCCGTGAAAACGCCGTGAATCTATATGACAAGGACTGTTTGTAAAGTATATTTTCATATTATTTATTCAAGAAAGTAAAGAAAACTATTAAAGTTTATTCATTAACTTATAATTCGACCTTGCATATTTTATTATGTTGTTATAAGATGTTTAGGCTTGTTAGAGGAATACTCCATCGGGGTGTGGCTCAGGTGGTAGAGTGCCTGCTTCGGGAGCAGGAGGCCGTGGGTTCAAGTCCCGCCACTCCGACCAATTTTTTTCCTTAACAAGGCGTGATCATCGGGGTGTAGCTCAGGTGGCTAGAGTGCTTGCTTAGGGAGCAAGAGGTCGTGGGTTCAAGTCCCGTCACTCCGACCAAATAAAAGACCTTCAGGATTTTGCTTGAAGGTCTTTTTGTTTTAGAGTTACTTCACCTTGTTTCAATAATACAACAGTTATATAATCGAAATTACTTAATTTGTTGTTGGGATCATTTATTATCAGGATTATCTCTCACTTATTAACTTTGCGCATTTTGTTCAAGGTTGATCATATTGCGCTTTCTGATCGAAAAGATTCAAGTATTACAGGAGGCTCTGTATATAATGAAGAAGCGTTTATCCAGGATTATTTCCGTCATCGTATCTGCGGCTATTGTTTTTTCGCTGATTCCTAAGATCTTTGGTACTGAAAGAGTTCGTGCTGAAGAATCATATAATATCTGGGTAGGAGGTATTCAAGTTACCGGTGCTAACAAGGATAATATCTTATATGATAAGAAAGCATCTGTTAAGTTTGATCCGGATACTTATACGCTTACTTTGAATGAGCCGGAAAACATGGGTTTCTATCCGAAAATAGGAAAAGAAGCTATTGTATATATTGGAGATTTGGGTCACGATATAACGATTTGCGGTAAAGCTGATCTTGTTTCATCAGGCTCATATTGTTATGCTGTTTATTCTGATTTCGATTCTGTCAAAGTAACGTTAAATGGTTATTTTTCATCCGGAAAGACATTCATTGTTAATAATATGAATGTGACCGGTGGACATATAAAAACTGATGTTGGGATTCATACTGAAAAATTCAATATGACCGGTGGAACAATTGATGCGAGTTATTTTACCGGATTGAACTGCTGGTTTTCCGGTGGTTCTATTACTGCTAATAATTCATCGCCTCTTATTAACTCGGGTGCTGGTATCGCTTGTGCTTACCTTGTTATTAGTGACGGTACGGTTAATACTACAGGTGATTCTTGCGGTATTCTAACTAGTTGTTCTATGTCTGTCTCAGGCGGCAATGTTACATCTCATAGTGATAAAGATAAAGGTATCATTTCATATGGTACTATTGGTATTACCGGAGGTGAGGTTACAGCTACGGGTCTTCATCATGGTATTTATGCTCAAAATGATATTGGTATTTATGATTCTTCACTTTTTGTAGTTGCTCACGCTACAAGTGAAACTGACGGTATTGCGATTGCAAGTAAGAGCGGTACTATTTTACTTGACGATGGGATGGAATGTGTTGAATCTGCGACTGCTGTTGCTGAACCATATGATAAAGTCAGTAGTGCTATTTACAGTAAGAAGCAAACCGAAGGCGGCAAGCCTCTTTCAAAAGTTACAATAACAAATGCGGCTGACATCTTCACAGTAACCTATAAAGATGGTGCAGGTCTCGGTGGAGACATTGTTGAACGAAGATACGTGGGTGAAGAATTCCAGCTTCAGGATTTCCCTTCATCTGAATGGAAGTTACCGGCAGGAAAGCACTTCTATGGTTGGTCCGTTACGGATAATGCAGGCACAAATGAAGCGAAAATGCCGTTGTCGGATTATACTATGTACCGTGGAGACGCGATAATGACGGCTGTTTACTTTAGCTGTATAACCGGTTGGGAAGATACCGGTGAGGGTGGAATTAAAGAGATCGGTGATACTTCGCGTGAAATTAAAGCGTCCGGTTCTGAGAACAGCGCTTTTGAGGGTGACTCTGTAGAAATTGAGATTAAACTTAAGGATGATTTCGCAATAACCGACAATAAAATTGAGGTTTTAAGTGCTGCTTCAGGCAAGACCATTTCTGACTTTACTGTGTCCTATAATGAAAAGAGTGATAGTTTGAGAGGATCCTTTAAAATGCCCGGAGAGGATGTAACCCTCCGTTTTGCTACGAAGAAAAACGACCAGAGCTCCAGTTCTTCATCCGGCTCTGATCCGGCTTCTACAACGGTAGATAGTCAATACGTTATTGTAAAGGGCGCTAACGGTACTTGGGATGGCGTAAACAACTATATTGTTGAAGTTTCTGACAAGGCTGCTGATGATACGATTCTTGATCGTTATCGCTCGGCATCGGTTGACGGACATCAGCTGGGGGATGGCGAGCACGTGATCCGCAAGGGAAGTGTTATCGTTGAGATTAACAGCGATTACCTTAAGACCTTGAGTGCAGGTGAGCATACGATCGTTGTAGTCTTCTCGGATAAATCCGTCTCGACGACAATAACGGTCAGTGCTGCAACTTCAAGCAGTACTAGCGCTGCAAGTATTCCTTCCACAGGTGAGACCATTGCTACCACATATTTTGCCGGAGCTGTATTCGTTCTTGCTGCATGTGGATTCTGTTCTGCAGTTGTCGTAAAGAAGCGTAAGGAAGAAATCTGATTTAGTTGATCTTTATAAAAGGCGTCCGACTGGGCGCCTTTTTTGTATTATCGAACAATTCTTAGATTTGGACTATTAATTATGCTAATTTCAGCGACTAGTTTGTTATAATCGAAAATAACAATTCAAAGGCGGTGGATTCCATGAGTCGAGCAGATGATATTTTCGATGAGAACATAAGAACGATCCTTAATTCAGGCTATTCCACGATCAATGACAAGGTAAGGCCGCACTGGGCTGATGACGGAGCGCCTGCTTATACCTATAAGGCATTTGCTATCGTTAACCGCTATAACCTTGCAGAGGAATTCCCGATGTTTACACAGCGCTGGATCAACTTCAAGGCTGCAGTAGATGAGCTCCTCTGGATATGGCAGAAGAAATCCAATAATGTCAATGACCTTAATTCCCATATCTGGGATTCATGGGCAGATGAGACCGGCTCTATCGGCAAAGCTTACGGATATCAGTTAGGTGTTAAGCATAAGTATAAGGAAGGCGAGTTCGACCAGGTTGACCGTGTACTTTATGACCTTAAGAACAATCCGTCCTCAAGAAGGATAATGACAAATATCTATGTCCACCAGGATCTTAACGAGATGCACCTTTATCCGTGTGCCTATTCAATGACATTCAATGTTACCGGCAACAAGCTGAATGCTATCCTTAATCAGAGAAGCAATGACATGCTTGTCGCAAATGCCTGGAATGTATGCCAGTATGCCGTTCTGGTACATCTTATGGCCAGATGTTCAGGGCTTGAAGTAGGTGAGTTCGTCCATGTGATAGCAGATGCACATATCTATGACAGGCATGTCGATATTGTTAAGAATCTGATAGAGATGCCCAAGTATCCTGCACCAAAGCTTGTACTTGATGAAGGTATTACTGATTTCTATCAGTTCACAACAGATAACATCAGACTTGAAGGTTACGAGGCCGGACCCAAGATCAAGGGTATACCTGTAGCAGTCTGATTAGAACGGAAGAAGATTTAATGAGACTTATCTTTATAAGACACGGTGACCCGAACTATGAGACGGATCACCTTACGGAAAAAGGCTGGCGCGAGGCAGAGATACTTGCAGAACGTATAGCTAAGTGGGATATCAAGCAGATTTATTGTTCGCCTTTGGGCAGAGCTCAGGATACATGTTCCAAAACACTTGAGAAGACTGGCAGGAGCTGTATCACCTGTGACTGGCTTCAGGAATTCTACTACAGGATCAAACATGTTGAGACAGGAGAAGATACTATAGCATGGGATTTTTATCCCAGGTATTTTGCTCCGCATGACCAGCTTCATGACAAAGATAAGTGGGCATATTCCGATGTAATGGCTTCAGGCGATATTGCAAAGTTTGCAGGTATTGTTTACAGGGAATTTGATTCACTTCTTGCAAAGCACGGTTATAAGAGGAATGACAGGAATTTCTATGATGTTATAGAGCATAACGAAGATAATATCGTTTTCTTCTGCCATTTCGGGATTACTGCTTTGCTTGTCGGTTATATGACAGGCATCGCTGCTCCAGCATTATGGCAGGGCATGTTTATGGCACCTACGTCGATCACTGTATTGGATTCGGAAGAAAGGATTCCCGGTGAGGCGAGCTTCAGAGTCCAGTGCTTCGGTGATGCAAGGCACCTCGTTGAAGCCGGCGAACCGATCTCTGCGTCAGGATATTTCGGAAAGATGTTTGAGGGGTGATTTACATGATTGCAATCTCGGCAGTTGATAAGAATTGGGCAATCGGCAATCAGGGCAGGCTCCTGATCTCATTGCCTGAGGACCAGAAGGGCGTATTCAGAAAATATACGTCAGGACATACCGTAGTGTATGGAAGAAAGACTTTGGAGACGTTTCCGGGTCAAAGACTTCTTCCGAACAGAGTCAACATAATCATGTCCAGAAGCCTTGATTATGAGAAGGAGGGCGCGATGGTCCTCCATTCGGTCAATGAGCTTGAGGATTTCCTTTCTCTTACTGCTGATGAGGTCTATCTTATCGGCGGTGCTTCTTTATATAACTCGCTTATCGGGCTTTGTGACAAAGCCATAATTACCAGTATCAAAGCTGAATTTGAAGCTGACTGCTGGTTTCCCAATCTTGACGAGGACCCTTCCTGGGAGCTCGAAGAGGAAGAAGATCCCGTAATGAGCGAGAAGGGCGTTGAATTCACCGTAAGGCACTATAAGAGAAAGGCCTGATATTCATTACATATCACGGGTTCCGGCAAGCAGCGGCTGGGTTATCGTCACGGGTTTTGTCGTGACAAATGGAGCTGTGGTTGCTTTATAAGTGAAAGTTATCGTCTCACCCGGATCAAGCAGGAAATAGGGGCAGAATCCGAGCATAAGACCGTTATATTCCTCTATTGTGACTTTGAGATCGGCATCATTCTCGAAGTCGCTTACAGAACCTCCTGCCGGAGCGAACATGTAGATCAGGGAATTCATGCTTCCGCCGTATTTATAGCTCAATATATATGAGTTTCCTTCTCCGATCCGCAAGGTTTCATCATCAATGATGTTGGATACGACAACTCTTACGTCGTATGTTATGGTGCCGTCCTCGTTCTCGGTGCCTTCACCGTAAGTTATACTGTAATCAAGATATGGTCCTAATTTGTTAGCGTCATCGACGCTGAAGAATACTGAAAGTTCTGGACTCTCGGGATCATAGTTCAATGCGCCTGACAATCCAAGATCATAGATCGTCTGCTCAGCTTCTTCGTTATCCATCCACATCATGAAGACTCTGTCCCTTCCGCAATCTGTAAGGATATTGAACAGTGACATTAAAGAGTCCTTGCTTATGTTGTCAAAGACCTTTTTATATACTGTTACTGCTGTCTCAGCGAAAAGTGAGTCAGTGATATTGTTGGCTTCCGTAGTTCCCACTGAGAGGAAATAATCGATGTAAATCTGTCTTTGCAGGTAATCAAGAACGTTTTCACAGTCAACTGTCTTACCGTTTGAGAGGGTAACAGGACCTGTTATCGTTAAAAGACGCTGGATTATGTGCGGAGTAACGGAAATAACACCGTCAACTTTTATGTCGTTATATTCCTCATATGCTTTTGCCCAGACTTCCGCCGCTCTGGGGAAATGAGGATTGCAGGATGCTCTTCTCGGATTGTTGCCGTACCAGTCGCTGTAGAAGATGTTATTCTCCTCATCTGTGATTTTGATCGACGAAGCATGCTTGTCGGGCATAACATTATAGATAGTCTGGAAGTCTCCGAAATAGAATTCCCCGTCTCTTACCGTTGCAATGCCGAATGAGCCGGGATAACCGCCGCAGGCACGCATTTCAGCACTGTTCTGGGCAATAACAACGAATGTCTGATCGCTTCCGTCACCGATGATAAGTCTGATAAGAGGTTTAAATGTTTTAAACTTATAGATCATAGTCATCAGATGGACCAGTTCATTGCTGATCTTCTCGTTTTCCTTTAATGAATCGGCGAATGCCGGATCTGTAAGAAGTTGATCGATCAGGTCAACGATATTAGGTTCGATCTTATCCTCAAGATCGAGATAAGCTCTTACCACATTGGTATCAATACCGTCTTCTGTTTTAAGGTCTGAGAACGGAACCATATACATTACATCAGCAGCAGGACGCAGTATCTGTGATGATGCGGTCTCAAGAACAGGAAGGATTGAGCCTGAGAGGATCGGTATCTGTCTGTACTTTGAGACTTCGTTCTCCAATATGCTGAAGTTGAATTCAGGAAGCTGCTCTATATCAGAAGATATCTTTTCGACCTCAGGACAAAGATCATCTATCATATCGCAGTATCCGTATATGCGCATAGCAAGGTCAGGCCCCATATCACTTATATCGATACCGTCAAGTTCGGGCTTTCCGAGCTTGCGTATATATAATGATGCGGGTTTAAGAATTTTCTCTGTAGTCTCCTCAGCAATGTCCAATGCCTTAGATGCTGTATCGAGATCCTCGGATATTTTGCGGCCGGCAAAAGGAATAGCGGAAGCTATATCCCATTTACCGTCATCTAAGTTCTTTCTCAGTGCTTTTATTGAAGCTTCAGCCTGTCTTATCGACTCGTCGGCTGAATCGGAATCGCCGTCTTTAAGACATAATATTGTCTGCTTGATAGAGCTTTTCAGCTTCTTTGCTTCAGATCTTGCAGTCTGGGTGCCGATAAAATAAGTAATTCCCGTAATTATAAATAGCAATACTGCAACAGCTACGGCGATAATACAGACGTGCTTTCTGCCCGATGCGGGTCTTGATGAAGTCCTTTTAGACCTGATCTTCCTTGGCTTTGATCCTGCGGTATTTGCTTTGCTGTTATTATTTTCGCTGTCATCAAGGACGACAAACTTGCCTTCGTATATGTCTTTAGATTTCAAAATTCTTTCTCCGGTTAATGTTTTTGAACCCGTTAAGGATACTTTTCTTCGGAGATTAAACAAGTAAACAATTAAGGAAAAGTTGGGGAAATACCGGCCGGAATTTATCCTCTTGCGGATTTTATTGCTTTTAGATATAATACTCGAGCATAAAAATCACGTATACACTCCGACTGTGGCCATTATGAGCTGAATATTACCTGGTGTATACGGAAGAAAACAGGAGGATTTATTTTATGCCAGTTATTTTAATGAAGCAGCTTCTTGAAGCAGGCGTACACTTCGGTCATCAGACACGCCGTTGGAACCCTAAGATGTCCGAGTACATCTTCACGGAGCGTAACTCAATCCACATCATCGATTTGCAGAAGACAGTCAAGAAAGTCGACGAGGCCTATGACGCTATGCGCGAGCTCGCTGAGAAGGGTGATATCCTTTTCGTAGGTACAAAGAAGCAGGCTCAGGATTCCATCAAGGAAGAAGCTCAGCGTTGCGGACAGTTCTATGTTAACTATCGTTGGCTTGGCGGTACTCTCACCAACTTCGTAACAATCAAGAAGAGAGTTGCAAGACTCGAAGAACTCAGAAGAATGGAAGCTGACGGTTCTTTCGAACTCAGAACAAAGAAGGAAGTTGCTAAGCTTAAGCTCGAGATGACAAAGCTCGATCAGAACCTCGGCGGTATCGTTGGTATGGTTAAGCTCCCTGCAGCACTTTTCATCGTTGACACAAAGAAAGAGCACAATGCAGTTGCAGAAGCTAAGAGACTTGGTATCCCGATCGTTGCTATCGTTGATACAAACTGCGATCCTGACGAAGTAGATTACGTTATCCCCGGTAACGATGACGCTATCCGTGCAGTTAAGCTCATCACAGCTAAGATGGCTGACGCTGTTATCGAAGCTCATCAGGGTGAGGATGCTACATCTGAGGGTATGGATCTTGATTCTGCTGAAGCACAGGCTGCTACAGCTGAAGTTGCTGAAGAGCAGGCTGCTGAGGAAGCAGGCGAGAAGTCCATCGAAGAGATCGCTTCTGAGTCTTAATTCAAATCTTAACTTAAATCGCAAAGGAGAATATATATGGCAGTTACAGCACAACAGGTTAAAGAACTCCGTGAGCTCACAGATTGCGGCATCATGGACTGCAAGAAGGCACTTATCGAGTGCGATGGTGATATCGAGAAGGCTAAGGGCTGGCTTCGTGAGAAGGGTATGGCTAAGGCTGAGAAGAAGTCCGCAAGAATCGCTGCAGAGGGTGCAGTTGTTTCCCTCATTTCTGATGACAAGAAGACAGGCGTTCTCGTAGAGATCAACATCGAGACAGACTTCGCTGCTAATACAGATAAGTTCAAGAACTTCACAAACGCTGTTGCTACTCACATCCTTACAAAGAAGCCTGCTACTGTTGAAGAGCTCATGGCTCAGCCTCTTTATAACGATGAGTCCAAGACTGTTGAGGTTTTCCAGAAGGAAGCTATCGCTGATATCGGAGAGAACACATCAATCAGAAGATTCGTTATCTATGAGGTAGAGGGCAACGGTGCTGTTGCTTCCTACATCCACATGGGTGGTAAGGTTGGCGTTTTCGTTGAGGTTACAACATCTGACGATTCCGTTATCACAAAGCCTGAGTTCGATGAGTTTGCTAAGAACATCGGCATGCAGGTTGCTGCTTCCAGACCCGGATGGGTTGAGGAGAAGGATGTTCCCCAGTCTGAGCTCGACAAGGAGACAGAGATCCTCAAGAATAAGGCTCTTGAAGAGGGTAAGCCTGAGGCTATCATCATGACAAGGATCATCCCCGGTCAGATCAAGAACTTCTACAAGATGAACTGCCTTGTTGATCAGGAGTACATCAAGGATGAGGATATCAATGTTGCTCAGTACATCGATCAGACAGGCAAGGCACTTGGTGCTGAGCTTTCCATCGTACGTTTCACAAGATTCGGACTTGGTGAAGGTATCGAGAAGAAGGTTGATGACTTCGCAGAAGAAGTCAGAAAGCAGGCTGGTCTCTGATAGACCGTCTGATTATAAATCAGTCTATAAGAGGGTGTCGCTTTGTTTTCTTACAAAGCGACGCTTTTTTTACAGTGGGGCGAATTTGAGGCTGATATTTTATTTATTAATATAATGGTTCACCTAAAGACAAATTATTGATAAAATCTATTGAAAGATATTTTCGGGAGGTTTTTTCCGTTATGGGTGAAACAAAATATAAGAGAGTGCTTTTGAAGATTTCCGGAGAGGCCCTGGCAGGCGACGCAAAGATGGGAATCAATGATGAAGTACTTAAAGAGATTTCCGCAAACATCAAGGCTGTTGCTGATCTCGGTGTTCAGGTTGCAATCGTAGTAGGCGGAGGTAATTTCTGGCGCGGAAGATCTTCCGAGAAGATGGACAGGGTTACAGCAGACCATATGGGAATGCTTGCTACCTTAATGAATTCCCTGGCTCTTTCCGATGCTCTTGAGCAGCAGGGAGCTGTTACCAGAGTATTATCCGCTATCGAAGTCAGACAGATGGCTGAGCCTTATATCAGAAAGAGAGCTGTAAGACACCTTGAGAAGGGAAGGATCGTTATTTTCGCTTGCGGAACAGGCAATCCTTATTTCTCCACAGATACAGGCGCCGCTTTAAGATCGACTGAGATCGGTGCTGATATCTTCCTTAAGGCTACTATGGTTGACGGTGTCTATGACAAAGATCCTAACGTATATCTTGATGCCAAGAAGTATGACAGGATTACCCATGATGAGGTATTGCAACTCAATCTTAAGGTAATGGATGCTACAGCAGCTGCGCTTTGCCGTGATAACAATACGAAGATCCTGGTATTCTCCATGAAGGATCCGGAGAATATTGTACGTATCGCAAAAGGCGAAGAACTCGGAACAATTGTTGAAGAATAATAAACAAAATAATAGGAGGCTTGAATTATGGCAATGATCGAGATCACAAAGAAAGATTACGATGATATCGAAGCAAAAATGCAGAAGTGCATCGATAACCTTCAGGAGAACCTTAATACTATCCGTGCAGGCCGTGCTAATCCGCACGTTCTGGACAAGATCACCGTTGATTATTACGGCGCACCTTCTCCGCTTAATGCCGTAGCAAATATTCAGGTTCCCGAAGCAAGAATGATCACTTTATCTCCCTGGGATCCCAAGATGCTCAGGGAAATTGAACATGCTATCCAGGCTTCCGATCTCGGCATCAATCCTACTAATGACGGTAAGATGATCAGACTCGTTTTCCCTATGCTTACCGAGGAAAGACGTAAGGATCTTGTTAAGCAGGTTAAAGTATACGGCGATGAGACTAAGGTAGTCATCCGTAATAACCGCCGTGACGCCATCGATAAGATGCGTTCTGCTAACAAGAAGAAGGAACTTACAGACGATCTTCTCAAGGAATTCGAGGAGAAGGTCCAGAAGATCACGGATAAGTTTACTTCTGAGGTAGACAAGGTCTGCGAGACAAAAGACAAGGAACTGATGGAAATCTGATAATTGATGGCCTTATTAGGAAACAAACAGGAAAAGACTTATGATACGGGAGACCTTAAGGTCCCCGTATCTTTGGGTGTAATAATGGACGGCAACGGCAGATGGGCTACCAAAAGACACCTCCCGAGAAGTGCCGGCCACAGGGCAGGTGCGGAGAATCTTAAGGAACTTTGCCGTAACTGCGGAAGATACGGAGTTAAGTATCTTACCGTCTATGCATTTTCCACGGAGAACTGGTCAAGACCGGAAGGCGAAGTGGATCAGCTCATGAAGCTCTTTGTGGAATTCTTTGACCGATATGATCCCGAGCTTGAGCAGGAAGGCATCAGGGTTAGATTTACCGGTGATATTGAAGCTCTTCCCGAGAATATCAGGGAAGTTTGCAGGAAGGGCGAGGAAAGATCCAAGAACCGCCCGAAGATGCAGCTCATTGTTGCTTTTAACTATGGCGGCAGACGTGAGATCGTATCAAGTTGCCGGAAGTTAGCAGAGAAGGTTAAATCAGGCGAGATCGAACCTTCCGATATAACTGAGCAAATGATCTCTGATAATCTTTATCTTCCTGATGTGCCTGATCCGGAACTGATCATACGTCCGAGCGGTGAACTGAGGATATCTAATTTCCTTTTATGGGAATGTGCATATTCGGAGTTCTGGGTATCTGACACTTTATGGCCTGATTTCGGCTATGAGGAACTGACCCGGGCTTTCAGGGATTATGCTAAACGTGACAGACGCTTCGGCGGTCTGTCCAAAAAGGAAAGCAAGGCATAAATTGAGACAGAGAATAATTACAGGGATTATCTTTACGATCTTGGTGCTGTCATTTATGGTGCCCGCGCTGTTCTGGCCAGTCACAGCCGTGGTAATGTCTGCGATAATCCTCGTTTTTGCCTGTATCGAGCTTTATAAAGCTATCAAGAACGGCGGATATAATCCCTCGAGATCGTTGTTCATTATCGGTATTGTTCTGGCTTCACTTGTAATGATCTGCGGTCTGGTATTCAAACTAAATGTTGAGAATACCATGGCTCTCTATCTTATTATCGTGTGTATGTATTCCGTAGCTTGCGGGATCAATCTTCCTCTTGTAAGACCCAATGATGAAAAGGCCTTCCTTAACGGAATATTTACCGGCGGAATGGTCTTTTATATTTCATTTCCTCTGTTCTGCCTTGACTGCGCGATGCTCTTTCTGCCTCATGGCTGGTATTACATGGTAATAGGACTTTTCGCGCCATGGGCAACAGATACATTTGCATATTTTACAGGCGTTGCATTCGGCAAGCATAAGATCGTACCCCATATATCCCCAAAAAAGACATGGGAAGGCTGTATCGGCGGATCTTTATTCTGTGCCATAGCAGTTACTGTTTATTCCTGCCTTGTAATCTATAAGGTGGACAACATAGGGATAGATATAAAGGTCTACGGGGTCATTATGTTCCTTTTGGGCATCCTGATCTCTATTATGTCCCAGCTTGGTGACTGGTTTTGTTCTGTTATCAAGAGAAATACCGGTATCAAGGATTTCAGCAATCTTTTCCCGGGTCACGGCGGAATGCTGGACAGGTTTGACAGTGCATTTTTTACTCTGCCGACTGCGCTGCTGCTCGCTTTGATAGCAAACAACCTTTTCTGACAGGATTATTTCTGATGATCAAGATTTGGAGATAAAAATGCGCAAATTATCTATTTTGGGTTCAACGGGATCTATAGGCAAACAGACCCTTGAAGTGGTAAGAAATGCTCCATCTGATTTTACTGTTGAAGCGCTTACCTGCGGAAGTGATATCGATACTCTTTATAGCCAGATAGAAGAGTTCAGGCCTAAAGTCTGCTCAGTCGTTGATGAGCAGAAGGCTAAGGAATTACGTGACAGACTGACCGTATCCGGCATTGATACCGAAGTCCTGACCGGCAAGGAAGGAAATATCACAGCAGCAACTCTGGACAGTGCAGATACAGTTGTCGGTGCGATAGTCGGTTTTGCAGGTCTTGAGCCGGTATACCATGCTGTCCTGAGCGGCAAGGATATAGCTCTTGCAAATAAGGAGACTCTTGTCGCAGGAGGCGATATCATAATGCCTCTAATCAATGAAAAAGGCGTAATGATGCTTCCTATAGACAGTGAGCATTCTGCTATCTGGCAGTGCCTGAAAGGTGAGAAGAGGGAAGACTTGGACAGGATCCTCATCACCGCTTCCGGCGGACCTTTCAGAGGAATGAGTCGCGCTGATCTCGAAAATGTAACGGTCAGTGATGCCCTTCATCATCCGACATGGAACATGGGCGGAAAGATCACGATCGATTCCGCAACTATGATGAATAAAGGCCTTGAGATAATCGAAGCGCATCATCTTTACGGTATCTCCTGCAGTAAGATCGATGTTGTAGTCCATCCTCAGAGCGTTATTCATTCAATGATAAGGCTTAAGGACGGTTCTGTACTTGCACAGATGGGCAAACCTTCGATGGTTCTGCCTATTGAAGTTGCGCTTTACTATCCTCAAAGAGGTCCTTCGATCGTTAATGAATTCGATCCGTTTGATCCTCAGATGGCCAATATCACATTTGAACCCTGTGATGCTGAAGTCTTCAGACTTGTTAAGCTCGCATATGAGGCCGGGAATCGCGGCGGTCTTGTTCCTGCAGTTATGAATGCGGCAAATGAATCTGCCGTCAGAGCTTTCCTGGCAGGAAGGATCGGATTCCTTGATATTGAGAAAACTGTTTTCGAGACAGTAGAGAAGTTGGAACCTGTTATAAGTGGGTATGAGCTTTCTTTGGAAGCTATATGCCGTGTTGATGAAGAAGCAAGGGAATATGCAGATAGATTGATAGATGGTGTGAACTGAAATGAACATTGTAAGAAGTGTAATAATTGTTGTTTTAATGCTCGGAGTGCTTGCCACTCTTCATGAGCTTGGTCATTATCTGGTTGCGAGACTTCTCAAGATCAAGGTCTTTGAGGTCTCTATTTTTGTTGGTCCCAAGCTTTTGCGCTGGAAGCATAAGGGTGTAGATTTTTCAATAAGGCTTATTCCGGTAGGTGCCTATGTAAGATTTACCGAAGTGGATGAGCAGGGATATGTCGTTGAAAGCAAAGATCCTGATCTTCTTATCAATCAGCCGCGTATTAAGAGGCTCCTGGTCTCTCTTGCAGGACCTTTTGTCAACCTTTTATTGGGAACCGTTGTATTTGCCATGCTGTTCTGGTTCAATGGATATTCTTCAGTAAATGTAGATAAGACTATCAGAGGAACGCAGTTATATAACGTATCGTCAGAATATAATGTAGGCGATGAGGTCAGAGCGATCAACGGAAGACGAGTATATACAGCATTTGACCTTGACTTCGAGATCGATTCGGCAGATCAGGGAGCTCCTATGACCGTAACCTTCAGATCTAAGGAAACACATAAGAATTACGATGTTACCCTTACTCCGGAGTTTAAGAGAAGACCCATGCTTCTTATCACTGCGGAAACTTTAAGTACTGATAACGATTATAAGGGCTGGCTCGTTCATTCGGTCGAGCCTGAACAGAATAAGGGAAATCCCGTTCTTAAGGTAGGAGACTATGTTACTCATGTCAACGGAAAAGCAGTTGCAGATGAGGATTTTCAGGAATATCTGTTTACTGTGACTGATGAAGTGCTTCAGGTAACATATATAAGAGATGATGTTGAATATGAGGCTGAGATCATACCGGAATATGTGGATTATGTAACCACGAGAGGAATCTATCTTAAAGCTCATAAGATTACTTCGGCAGGGGAATTTTTCGAAGCATTCGGTTATGCGGCCAAAATGCCGGCAGCGCTATTCAATATCACCGTTACCGGCATTAAAAGTATTATCGCCGGAAGAGAAAAAGCATATAATTTGGTATCAGGTCCTATCGGTATCACTACCATGGTAAATGATGTCGTTAAGGATGAGAGGGATACTGTATCTGAGAAGCTCTATACGCTTGTTATGCTGACCGGCGTTATATCCATAGCTCTCGCATATTCTAACCTTCTTCCTATCCCCGGACTTGACGGAATACAGATCGTCCTGATCCTTGTTGAGATGGTTATCGGACGCAAATTATCCGAGAAGGCTGAAGGAAAGCTCACGGTTGTCGGATTTGTACTGATAATATTGCTGGTGATCTTTGCTTTAGTATCGGATGTTTTGAGGATCATATTCGGATACTGACATTAGTTTGGAGTGTAGCTTATGACTAGGAAAGTCTATATCGGTAACGTTGAAGTCGGCGGAGGTTCTCTGGTTAAGATCCAGTCGATGAACAATACGGATACCAGAGATGCCGAGGCAACTCTGGCACAGATACAAAGGCTTGCTGATGCAGGTTGCGATATCACGAGAGTTGCCGTTCCTGATATGGAAGCTGCCGAGAGCCTTAAGATTATCACTTCCAAGTCTCCGATTCCCGTCGTTGCAGACATACATTTTGATTACAGACTTGCTCTGGCCGCAGCGGATAATGGAGCTTCCAAGATAAGGATAAATCCCGGTAATATCGGCGGTCCGGACAAGGTCAAGCTTGTTGCCGACAAGTGCAGGGAGAAGAAGATCCCTATCCGTGTCGGCGTAAATTCCGGTTCCATATCCAGAGAGATACTGTCAAAATACGGCGAAGTTAATGCTGAAGCAATGACAGAGAGTGCCTTAGGTGCCGTTAAGCTTCTTGAAGATCAGGATTTTGAAGATATAGTTATCTCTATCAAGTCATCGTCACCGAAGCTTACAATAGATACATACAGGATCCTTTCAAAAGCCTGCAATTATCCTCTTCATGTCGGAGTAACGGAAGCAGGTACCGTCAGGGAAGGCGCCATAAAATCTGCTGTCGGTATCGGAGCACTTCTTGCAGAAGGCATAGGTGATACTATAAGAGTCTCACTTACCGGAGATCCTGTTGATGAAGTAATAACCGCTAAGCAGATCCTCAAGGCATTGGATCTTCGTGACGGCGGTGTCACTTTTATTTCCTGTCCTACATGCGGAAGGACAAGGGTTCCTCTTATAGAACTTGCAAGCCAGATAGAAGAGAAAGTATCTAATCTTCCCTATAACCTTAAGGTTGCCGTAATGGGCTGTGTTGTTAACGGTCCGGGTGAAGCCAGAGAATGTGATATCGGATTGGCCGGTGGTATAGACGAATTTGTTTTATTTGAGAAGGGTTTGCCTGTCAGAAAGATACCTGCCGAAGGCGCTGTTGATGAATTTGTAAGGGAAGTGATCAGACTTGGAGAAGAAAAGCGTAAATCTACTTGAATTATTCAATGTCGATCCTGAAAAATATAAAGATCTGAGTGAGATCAAAGTTTTAAAGGTTGATATTTACAAGGCTAAGGCTTCGATCAATATCGTTCTCGGCGGTGTTGATACTTTGAAAGCCGGATCTGCTCTTGTGTCTTTAGTCAGTGAATTAGAGCGCGATTTCGGTACAAAAGTAAATCTTTCATTCAATGATATCGATGATGTGAACCTGCCGGTCGTATACGATCAGATCGCGGGTCTTATCAAGTATTATGTCCGCAGAGATAATTCGGGCGGTGTAAAGGATGTATCCGAATTTATCTATTTAAGAGCAGATTCTGATTATGACAGCGGTGATGTGCCTGGATTTATTACTTATATTGAACTGTCTTCCGGCTGGTCCCGGATGTTATCCGATCGTGAACGTGACAGTCTTAAAAAGGCTGTTAATGATGCAAGTGACATCCTGACAGGAAGCAGTCTTAAGACCAGGACCGAGATCTTGTGTAACGAACCGGATATTCCAGGCACTGATTCATCACTTGAAGATGATGTCATACGTGCCATAGAAGACGGCCGTTTTGAAGTATATAAGGATGAACCTGAACCCGAGCCCAAGAAGGGATCTGCAAAAAAGAAAGAGGATAAGTCCTCTGATTCTGAGGTTAAAGCAGGTAAGGATTCATGGACTTTTAAGGCTGAACAGGTAAGGAAGGAAGCCAAGCAGGAGGATAAGCAGTCCTTTTATAAAGCTAAAGAGAATGCGGAGAACCAGCTTTACGGCCGTGTAAAAAAACAGGCAACCTTCATGAAGATAGCTGATCTTACCGTCGGCTGTTTTGATGTGAATATAGCAGGCGATATTTCCTTTAATGATGATTCTTTCAAGCTCGCGAAAACAGGTAAGAGCGTCATTGTTAAGTTCATCTGTCTTGATGATACTGACGGTATTGCATGCATAGCGTTCTTAAAGCCCGATGAGGCTGACAGTTTCCAGAAAGAATACGGAAAGGGCGGATTTATCGGCATTCAGGGCAATGTCGAAAATGATTCCTTCACAGGTGACAAGACATTAAGAGTATCCGGTTTCTTCAGCGCGGAAAAGCCGCCTAAGAGGAAGGATAATGCCAAGAGGAAGAGAGTAGAGCTTCATGTGCACACCAAGATGAGCGAGAGTGATGCGACTACGGATCCTGCCGACCTCATAAAGCTTGCAGCTTCTTTCGGACACAGCGCATGCGCGGTCACTGACCACGGTGTTGTACAGGCTTTCCCTCATGTTTTTGAGAAGGCAAAAGATATAAACAAGAAGCGTATAGAAAACGGTGAAGACCCGATCAAGTGCATCCTCGGATGTGAGGGTTATCTTGTTGATGACGGTCCTACGGTGTTTTACAACCTTCCTTATGATGTTAAGAACGATAAGCTGAAACCTTCTGATGCAGATGATGATGCTTCTCTTAACTTCATTCAGAAGCCTAAGGCAGTCGGTTCTTTTGTTTCTGTTGTGATAAAGCGCAACGGCGATGATGCCCTGCGTGATACATTTACATCGGTATGCGCATCCAAGTTCAGACTTAAGGGATATAAACCTGTAAGACCTGAAGAAGAAGGCGAATCCGATGATGATGCAATGGAGTTTGCATCTCACGACATAGATAAATCTCTCTGGAACGAGGATGAGATCCCTGAAAAGCTTAAAGATGAGAATATTGCGCTAAAGCCCCTGGAACCGCATGCGCTTTTAGGCGCGACTCTTAATGTCGATCTTGATATTTCAGACGACTATGCTGACGGGGAGGATGAGGTGGTTCCCACCGCTATCGTTTTCGAGCATGTCGCAGATTTCCATGCTGAATTTGAAGATGCCATCTATCCGGGTTCGGGCGAACCTTGCGATTCATATTTTGCAATGGGAGAGCTTTTGGAATTCATAGGTGATTCATACATCACAGGTCCTGATGTCTTTAATACGTTGGCATTCCTGCGCCGTGCAGGCTACGGAATCAATATTGAAGACCATGTCTATTACAGGCATAAATTCCTTATGCCCGCCACTTCAGATGAGGATATATTGGAGACTTATTACAAAGGTGCATATAAGACAGTTGACGAACTGCTCTCGGATAAGGGTGCTGACTTTATCTATAAAGAGTCCGGCAGCGGATTCGATGAGATGTTCTCAACATGTTATAAGTCTGCATCGCTTCTCGTATCCTGCCTTAAGGATGCGGGATCTGTTGATGCGCTTAGTATTAACTATTCAGTCGGCCACTATACGCCTGAAAGAGTTAAATCCGTTAAGAAGATCGGCGAATTCCCCGAGTCGCCCATGTATCATATCATCTATCTCGCGCGTTCAAACATGGGACTTTACAATCTTTACCGTATCGTCTCCGAATCGCAGATACATTACTATTCCAGAAGACCCAGAACGCCCAAGAGCCTTTTGAAGTATTTCAAATCCGGCATAATCGTCGGCGGTGCCTGTGAGCGCGGCGAGATATACAGATACGTTATTTCTGCTTATAAGAAACTCGGCAAGGACAGAAATGTCACAAGAGAGTTCCTTAAGAATGACGATCAGTTCCAGAAGATCCTTGATCTCTACGATTATGTTGAGATCCAGCCTTTGTGCAATAACGTGTTCCTTACTAGACAGGAATTATCCAAGTCCGACACCGGCCCTGTTGAGATCAATGAGTATGATGTCCAGGTCGTTAACGAGCTTCTTGTAGAAACAGCCGACGATCACGGCATGATGTGCTGCGCAACGACCGACTCGCATTTCCTTAACAAAGAGGACGGGCGTTACAGGAAGTTCATGCTCATGAGCATGGGCTTCAGCGATGCCGAGATGCAGAGTGACCTGTATTTCAGGACTACTGATGAGATGCTTGATGAATTCAAGTATCTTGGCGGGCAGAAGGCTGAAGAAGTTGTAATCGATAATACGAACAAGATAGCTGACTTGATCGAGTTCGGTATCAAGCCTTTCCCTGACGGATCTTATCCTCCGCAGATCGCTAGAGCTGCTGCCGATGTAAGAGACATTGCTTATACAAGAGCTAACCGCATGTACCGTCATAAAGGAGTCCTTAATGAAGTCGTTAAGGCAAGACTCGACAGAGAGCTTGAATCCATTATCGGTAACGGATATGCGATCATGTATTACATTGCATACAGGCTCGTAAAGAAGTCTAATAATGACGGTTACGTAGTAGGATCCAGAGGTTCAGTCGGATCTTCTTTTGCAGCAACAATGTGCGGTATCTCGGAAGTTAATCCGCTGCCGCCTCACTACAGGTGTCCTCATTGTAATTATGCTGAGTTCGATAACTCGGGTAAGTTCGGTTCCGGTTATGATCTTCCTCCGAAGACCTGTCCTGAATGCGGCGAAAAGCTCATTCCTGACGGACAGGATATTCCTTTCGAGACATTCCTCGGATTCAAAGGAGATAAGCAGCCTGATATCGACCTTAACTTCTCGGGTGAATACCAGCCCAGAGCACATGCTTATGTAGGCGTGCTCTTCGGCGGTACGCATACATTCAAGGCCGGTACGATCGGTGCTTACCAGGATAAGAACGCATACGGCGTCTGCCGCAAGATCTGTGAGGAGAAGGGTGAACCCTTTACGCAGGCTCATCTTGCATTCATGGCTAGGGACATTATCGGGGTCAAGCGTACGACATCCCAGCACCCGGGCGGCATCGTCGTTATTGCAAAGGAGATGGATATTTATGAATTTACTCCTATCCAGTTCCCGGCAAACAAGACTGACTGCGGAATAATAACGACGCATTTCGATTTCCGTGCTATGCACGATACGATCTTAAAGCTCGATATCTTAGGACATGCAGATCCTACAGTATTGAGAATGTTAAGTGATATTACCGGAGTTACCATAACAGATATTCCTATCCCTGATGAGAAGGTAATGAGCCTTCTTACGGGTACTGAAGCTCTCGGTTTCCCGATTGATGCAACTGATGCTGGCTCAGCTACATTAGGCCTTTCTGAGCTTGGTACAAATATGGCCCGCGGCATGATCAAAGAGACTAAGCCTACGAGGTTTTACGATCTTGTACAGCTCATGGGTCTTTCCCACGGTACTGACGTATGGACGGGCAACGCCCAGGACCTTATCAGGCAGGGTACATGTGACCTTAATTCTGTCATCGGATGCCGTGACTCTATCATGACCAGCCTTATCTACTGGGGTCTTCCCAATAAAGATGCCTTCGACATCATGGAAGGTGTACGTAAGGGTAAAGTTGCTGCAGGTAAAGTAGCTAAATGGCCTGAATATGTAAATGAGATGAAGGAATGCGGAGTTCCTGACTGGTATATAGAGTCATGTCAGAAGATCAAGTACATGTTCCCTAAGGCACATGCTGCAGCTTATGCTATCTCCACATTAAGGGTTGCCTGGTTTAAGGTCTACTATCCTGAGGAATACTATTGCTCATTCTTTACTAACAGAGGTGAAGGTCTGTTTAACGCGGATGATATGTGCAATGGTCCCGAAAAGGTTAAGAAGAGAAGGATCGAACTCAATGACGAGATGCATGCAAAGGGCGATCCTAATACCAAGCTTAAGTATTATTTCTATGAACTTGTCGAGGAAATGTATGCCAGAGGCATTACATTTGCTCCGATAACTCTTGAGGATTCACTCGGAACCAAATTTGCAAAAGCAGGACCAAAGCTTATAAGGCCACCTTTCTGCGCTATCGGCAGTGTATCGCCTGCAAACGGTGAGGCTATAGAGAAAGCGCGTTCCGAGGGCCCTTTCAAGAACCGTGATGATTTCATGAGGAGAACGGGAGTAGGACAGTCTGTTACCCAGAAGCTTCTTGAATACGGCGGTATCCTTGATGACCTCCCGGAAAGTGCACAGATAAATCTGTTTGATCTGATGTGAGGTAGGCTCAATGTATTGCAGCGTTATCCTTAGAGGTTCGGTAAGGCAGACAGATATCCTGTTTACTTACCGTGTGCCGGATAATCTGAAGCCTGAAGTTTATTTAGGCTCTCTTGTTTCCGTGCCTCTTGGAAAAGGGGATTCACAAAGATGCGCTGTTGTGGTCGATATCAAAGATTCTTTTGAAGGGGATCCCGGCAAAGTCAAAGATATCAGTTCTGTTATATCTTCAGTTCCTGTACTTAAGGCTGATCAGTTAGCTCTGATTGATAAGATAAGTGACAGGTTCAATTGTACGAGAGGCGATGTAGTGGAATTGATGGTTCCATCATGTGTTGTCAATCATAAAAATCCGGTTGAGGTATTTGCCGAGCTGGTATCCGAAGAGACTGCAAAGGAAGTGCTGGAGAGCGAGACTTTAAGGTCAGCAGCACATATAAATATACTTGAGTATCTTCTTGAGCGCGGTAAGTGCACAAGAAAAGAACTGATGGCGTCTTTATCCTGTTCAAGTGTTCAAGTAAAGGCGCTTGAAGATAAAGGACTAATAAGACAAATTAAAGAGTTATCTGATTCGGACAGTTCGGTTATCTCTTTTGATGAATCTGTACCTGAGGGGAAATTCACGGAGGAATATGATCTTGTTGATGAACAAAGAAGTGCAATAGATCAGATCCTTAAAGGCATTGACGAGAAAAAAAGCTCGACATTCCTCCTGTTCGGAATTACGGGAAGCGGCAAGACCGAAGTCTATCTTAATTGCGCAAAGAAGGTAATAGCTGAAGGCGGAAGTGTTATATACATGGTGCCTGAGATCTCGCTTACGCCCCAGACTATTAACTGGATCAAGGGCAGGTTAGGTGACAGTGTAGCTGTGCTGCACAGCAGGCTTACGGATAAGCAGCGCTATGAACAATGGAATAATATCAGGACCGGCAGGGCTAAGGTTATCGTCGGACCAAGGAGCGGTGTTTTCGCGCCCGCGGAAAACTTAAGACTTATAATTCTCGATGAAGAGCACGACGGTTCTTATAAGGCAGAGTCTCATCCGAGATATTCAGCCAGAGATATAGCCAGAATGCGTTCACAGCAGACAGGATGCGCTGTTGTTCTTGGTTCTGCCACACCTTCTGTCGAGAGTTTCTACGCGGCTTTGGCCGGTGCATATAAACTTCTGGAACTTAAATCCAGAGCAAGACAGGAGGCTTCGCTTCCTGAGATCATACCTGTTGATATGAAAGAACAGGTAAAGCTCGGGAGCGGAGACATGTTATCTGTTCCTTTGAGGCAGGCTATGTCTGTTGCTTTTTCTGAGAATAAACAGGTTATCCTGCTCTTAAACAGAAGGGGATTTTCAAGAACACTTGTCTGCGAATCCTGCGGTGAACCGGTTACGTGCAAAAACTGTTCTGTTGCAATGACATTGCATAACAACAGACGTAACGGAACACAGAGCCTCATTTGCCATTACTGCGGATATACTATCCCTTCTTATGAAGTAAAATGCAGTTTTTGCGGCGGAAGTCATTTTAAACGGGCCGGATTCGGAACTCAGCAATTGGAAGAATTCCTTCATCAGGTCTTTCCTCATGAGAAGGTTCTAAGGATGGATCAGGATTCCACGATGACGCCCGGTGCGCATAAGGAAATAATTGAGAAGTTTGCAAACAAGGAAGCATCGATACTCATCGGCACACAGATGATAGCCAAAGGACTGGATTTTCCGGATTGTACTGTTGTCGGTGTATTAGGCGCCGATCTTATGCTTGCTTCGTCATCCTTCAAGGCATCAGAAAGAGCCTTCCAGCTCATTACTCAGGCTGCCGGAAGGGCGGGAAGGGGGGAGCATCCCGGAAAAGTATTTATTCAGAGCTACAGACCTGACCAGCCGTTATTTAAGTTCGCCTGTACACAGAATTACAGGGCTTTCTATGAACAGGAGATAGAGTACAGGCAAAAGCTTAGACTTCCGCCTTTTAAAGCTGTAGGTGAGATTGTTTTGTCTCTTCCTGATGAGGATCTATTAACCAGACGTGCAAATGAACTTTCAAAATATCTTACTGATTTTTTAGGCTATCAGGACAAGATGTATCAGTTTGAAGTATATGGACCGATGCCCTGCGTTATCTATGAATTAAGGGGCAAGTACAGGATGTCTTTTGTTATCAAAGCGTGCAATAAATCGGCCATAAACGGGGTGTTCAAAAGGCTCATTCAGGATTTTGACCATGTTAAGTATCCGATGTCTTTTGATAACGATCCTCAGGACGGTTAAACAGCACTTAATGTACGCTCCCGATGTACATATGTACACCCCAGAAGTATAAATTGACTATTTATAATATAAGGTGTTAGAATTCACTAGTCAGAATGCGCTCTTTAGCATTTTAACCTCGATTATTTGAATATATTACGGAGGCATTTATATGTCCAAGCCTGTATTTGTCGGTGCCGGTGTTGCTATTGTTACCCCGTTTTTTGAAGACGGCGGAATCAATTTTGATGAACTCAAGAGACTTATTGAATTCCAGATCTCAGAAGGTATTGATTCAATTGTTATTTGCGGATCTACCGGTGAAGCTGCCACGATGACTGAAGAAGAGCATGTGGCTGCTATCAAATTTGCAGTTGATACTGTTGCAGGACGTGTTCCCGTTATTGCAGGAACAGGTTCCAATGATACCGCTTTCGGTATTGAGCTTACTAAGAAAGCTTATGAACTTGGTGCTGACGCAGCTCTGCTCGTCACACCTTATTACAATAAGTGTACGCAGGAAGGCCTTTTCCGCCACTATGCCAAGATCGCTGAGGCCGTACCTGAGCTTCCGATAATCCTCTATAACGTTCCTTCGAGAACTAACGTTAATATCGGACCTGAGCTCTTAAAGAGGCTTTCCGTATATGAGAACATAATCGGCGTCAAGGAATGCAATTTCGGTCAGGTGCCTGAGATCTACAGTCTTTGCGGCGACAGATATGCTCTTTATTCAGGTGAGGACGGACTTGCTGTCCCGATGCTCTCACTTGGCGCTAAGGGTGTTATCTCCGTTATTGCTAACATCATGCCTAAGGAAACTTCAAAGATGATCCACGATTATATCGACGGTAATACAGAAGAAGCCAGGAAGGCACAGATAGGATTTATCCCTCTTGTTAAGGCTATGTTCTGCGAAGTTAACCCTATTCCCGTTAAGGAAGCAATGAACATTCTCGGATGGAATGCCGGCCCTTGCAGACTCCCTCTTTGCGAGATGAGCAAGGCTAACCATGACAAGGTTGTTGAAGTCCTTAAGGATTACGATACATCTGCTATGAGCAATTTCCTTGCAAGATAATTACACGATTGGAGATATAAATGGTTAAGATCTTTTTAAATGGTTGTTGCGGAAGAATGGGCAGAGCAATTGCTGCTCTCTGCCATCACGATGCTGAATATCAAATCGTTGCCGGTGGTGATATCGTCTCTAACAGCGATCTGTATTTCCCGGTATACACGAGCTTAAATGAGTGCACGGAAGATTTTGATGTAATTATCGATTTCTCCAATGCATCGGCAGTTCCCACTATCCTTGAGTTTGCTTTGTCCCGCAAGAAGCCTTTTATCTGCTGCACGACAGCATTGTCTGATGATACAGTAAACAGCATTCTTGCAGCATCAGAGCAGATTGCAGTATTTAAGTCTGCTAATATGAGCCTCGGAATCAACATGATGGTCGAGCTGTGCAAGCAGGCTACAAGAATTCTTTATCCGGAATTTGATATTGAGATTGTTGAGGCTCACCACAACAGAAAGCTCGATGCACCATCCGGTACTGCTATGATGATCGCTTCTGCGATCGATCAGGAGATCCCCGATAATGTTGAATATGTTTATGAAAGACACAGTGTCAACAAGGCCAGATCCAAGAATGAGATCGGTATCTCATCTATAAGAGGCGGCAATATCGTAGGTGAGCACAGCGCAATGTTTATCAGTGATGAAGAGATCCTTACGATAAGTCACAGTGCCCAGACCAGGGATGTCTTTGCAAAGGGCGCTCTTACGGCTGCGAAGTTTATGGCAGGCAAAGAAAAGGGTTACTTTACAATGTCTGATGTTATAGCTCAATATATTGGTGAATAATTTTAGGGAGGAAATATAAATGTTTTTTTTGAATGACACAGGTGCAACAGCTGATATGATGGGCGGCGGAGAGGTCATGGGATCTTTTGCTTCTTTTGCTATCCTTATCGTTTTGTTCATTGTCATGTACTTTATCATGATCAGACCTCAGCGTAAGAAGGATAAGGAACTCAAAGAACAGATGAGCCACCTTGCTGTTGGTGACAAGGTCGTAACCATTGGCGGTCTCGTAGGCTTCGTTGCTAATATCAAGGATAATGACATCACTATCTCTACATCTGCTGCAAATACACTGGTTACTTTCACCAAGAGTGCTATCCAGGCAGTTTATAAGCGTGATCAGCTCAATCCTGACGGTTCTGTCAAGAAGGTTGAGACACCTGAAAAGACAGGTCTTTTCGGCGGCAAGAAGAAGGAAAAGAAAGAAAAGGAAGAAGAGTAATCTTTTTATTTTTCGGCTATTCATACGGGCCCGGTCTTCCGGGCCTTTTGATTAAACACTGAGGCATAATATGGGCTTTATTCCTGAGAATGTGATTGAAGAAGTACTAACCAGGGCGGATATAGAATCCGTTGTCAGCCGTTATGTCCTGCTTACCAGAAAAGGCACCAATATGTGGGGCCTTTGTCCGTTCCATTCCGAGAAGACGGCATCTTTCTCAATCAATCCGTCTAAACAGATATTTCACTGCTTCGGCTGCGGTAAGGGCGGTAATGCAATTAAGTTTATTATGGAGATCGAGCATCTCTCGTATCCCGATGCTATTAGGCATCTCGGTGCGCTTTATGGCGTTGAAGTCCCTGAGACCGGATATTCCGGCAATGACAGTCAAAAGGAAAGGAAGAACCGCGTATACGATATCCTTAAAGAAGCAGCCAAGTTCTACTACCAGTCCTTAAATGATCCCGATATCGGAAAACCTGCCAAAGATTATGCCGAGAAGCGCGGCTTAACAAAGCAGACACTTGATAACTTCGGTATAGGTTATTCTCCTATGTCCTGGAATGCTCTTTATGATGTTCTTATCAAAAAGGGTTATAAAGATCCTGAGCTTCTCGAATCCGGAATATTTAAACTGTCTGAGAAGACCGGTAAACCTTTTGATCTATTCCGTGGAAGACTGATGTTTCCGATCTTTGATTCGTTCGGAAAGATAATCGCTTTCGGCGGAAGAGCTTTGGGTGACGAGAAACCAAAATATCTTAATTCGCCTGAATCTCTGGTTTATGATAAGAGAAACCATCTCTATGCGATGAACTTTGCCAGGAAGGAACAATCCAAGCAGCTTATCGTAGTCGAAGGATATATGGATGCTATTGCAATGCATGCTGCGGGTTTTAAGAATACCGTAGCTGCTCTTGGAACTTCATTTACTGACTGCCAGCTAAAGCTCTGTTCCAGATATGCTGAAGAGGTCGTTTTCTTCTTTGATGCTGATAATGCAGGTCAGGCTGCTGCTTTAAGAGCAGTAAAGATGATGATGGATTATCTGAAGAAGCTAACGGGAATCAATATCCGCATAAAGATTGCTAAGGTTCCTGACGGCAAGGATCCTGATGAGTATATAAAAGTTAACGGTGCTGAGAAGTTTAAAGATGTAGTAAGAAATGCTCTTTATGTTGAAGATTATCTTCTTTTCAGAGCTGAGCATGATAATACTGATCCCAGGACCGGAGTACTTGATACCGGAAGATATCAGCAGGATATCCTTACTTACGGGTCGTGGATGAATGATGATATCAAGATGAGCAGGATGGCAGGCGTTGCGGCGCCGCTTCTTGGTGCAACGCAGCAGGCCGTTATCAGCCAGATGCAGAAGTTCAGCCGGATAGAAGATAAAAAGCAGGAGCAGACTGATATAAGGACACTTGAGCTGGAGCGGAAGAAAGATATTGAAAGCCGCAATGCTTATGATGAATCAATTACAAATGATTCTGATGAGCCTTCAGAAGTCACTTCTCCGCAGATAGAGTTTAAGAAAGTAAATGATCAGGCATCCGATAATGAGATACTTCTCTTTGCCTATGCATTGTCTCTTGGTAATGCTTTGGCAGATGCGAAAAATATCAGTAAGACAGACATAATAAGACCTGATGATTTCTCGGGTGATACACTTCGTGAGCTCGTTAAGATATTTCTCAACATTTTCGACGGTAAAAATGAGACATTATTTGCCAGGATGAGCGATTATTTCTCAAGACTTTCGATTAACGGACAGCCTGCCGAAGAAGTTATGCTGAGAGCTGTTAGCACAGCTGACAGCAGCCCGGATGTTAAGATCAAGAGCGATATGTATCTTGCTTTGCTCTGTAAAGTCAGGACTGCCATCATTAACCGCGAGGAAGACAGGCTGATGAATCTTCGTGCAGGTGCTGATGAGGGTGGGAAAAAGAAGATCGATGAAGTCTTAAGAAAGCTCAGCGAATATAAGATATCTTTGCAGAACAGGATTGGAGAACTCTGATGCAGAGCCTTACTGTCAGACTTGAGATGGTATTTGATCAGGTAAGGAAAGCCCGTAACGGATTAAGAACCGGCAGGATAATCGATGTCGGATCTGACCATGGGTATCTCGCTGTAAGATGTCTTGAGGAAGGTATAGTTGATTCTGCCGTCTGTACAGAGATACATAAAGCTCCTGCCAAAAGATCTGAGGATGCTTTGATCAATGCCGGCTACGGAGATTTGTCTGAAGTTTATGTTACAGACGGTTTGACAGGTGTCCCGCTTAAGTCAGGCGATATCATCGTGATGGCCGGTATTGGGGGGCTTAATATAATCGATATAATCAAGAGAGCAGTTACTGATAATGACAGTAATGTTCTGTCAAATGTGGTATTTGTCGTTCAGCCTCAAAAATCCAATGAGCTTGTCAGAAGATATCTTGCAGAATCCGGTTTTTCATATTTGGAAGAGGCTGTTTGTTGTGACAGGAATATATTCTATAATTGCATCAGGGTGGTTTACACCGGTGCGTGCAGGGATCTGACTGATCTTGAAGCCTGTTACGGACCGTTGTTACTCGAACGATATAAGGCAGGGGATAAGGAAGTAAAGGAATACTTTGATCATCTCGACAGTATTTTCGAGATAAGAAAAAGGAGTAATCCGGCAGTAAGAACTGCTTTGGAGGAGAAAAGGAAAAATGAATGTATATGATATTGAACAGTATCTGAACTCGAGATTCCCTGTTGATAATGCCTTAGATTACGATAATGTCGGGCTTATAGCAGGTGACAGGGATAAGGTCGTATCCGCGATAGTTATCTCACTTGATCTTACTGATAAAGCTATCGAGGAAGCAAGGAATTCGGGTGCAAATCTGATCATCACGCATCACCCTGTGATCTTCGGCGGTATAAAGACGCTGACGATGGATGATGCGACGGGAAGGACTTTGGTATCACTGATAAAGTCCGGAATATCCGTAATAGCATGTCACACAAATCTTGACCTTACGGATGAATTCGGCAATCTGGCAATAGCTGACAAGCTCGGCGCGGTTGAACCGGAGGCGGTTGAAGGCGTAACTTGCGGCGTGGTTTTCGAGCTCGAAGAAGAAACTTCATTAAAAGATTATTGTTCCCTCGTAGTCGAAAAGCTTGGCTCAAGCGGTGTAATTACCATCAATAACCCTGAGAATATAGTCAAAAAGATCTTTGTCCAGGGAGGAGCTTTCGATGAGGATTCGGTTGACGGTGTGATCAAGTGCGGTGCTGATACTGTTATTTCGGGTGAGATAAAGCATCATATCTGTGTCGGACTTGAGCAAATGGGCATCAATACGGTCATCGCGGGTCATTCTGCGACGGAGCAAGCGTATCTTCCCAAGATGAAGCAATTGCTGTCTGAAAAGTATCCGGGCATTACAATAACTGTGAATTATAACAATGAAGTATCATCTATACTTTGATTGATTTTATTATTAAAATAACTATGTTTTTCGGGCAGGCCGAGACGATCGCGGGCGCCAAACGTGCGAAAGCACGGCGCATGAGGAAAGTCCGGGCTCCACAGGACAGGGTGCCGGGCAGTTCCCGGTGAAGGCAACTTTAAGGAAAGTGCAACAGAAAAGAAAACCGCCCCAAAAGGGTAAGGATGAAAAGGCGAGGTAAGAGCTCACCGGCGGTGTGGAGACATACCGGCCTTGTAAACCCCATCCGGAGCAACGTCGTGGAAAGGTGATAACCGTGGTCCGCGGGCCTTAGGAGACGGCTTGAACGTAATAGAGATATTACGTCTAGATAGATGATCGTCATATACAGAACCCGGCTTACCGGTCTGCACGGAAAACGTTTACAACGTATTAAATTTGACGGAGGATATGTTATATGTCAGCAGAATCTTATTTGAGCAGAGGTGTATCACCCACAAAGGATGACGTTAAGGCAGCAGTAAAGAATCAGTCCAAGGGAGTTTTCCCCGGCGCTTTCTGCAAGCTTATTGAAGACCTTGCAGGTGATCCTGAGTATTGCACGGCAATCCATGCTGACGGTGCAGGCACCAAATCCTCCGTTGCATATCTGATGTATAAAGAGACCGGCAGTTATGACTGGTTCAAGGGACTTGCGCAGGATTCGCTCGTTATGAATACTGATGACCTCGCTTGCTGCGGTGTTACCGAGAATCTCATGCTTTCCAACACGATCGGTCGTAATGCACACAGAGTCGACGGAAAAGCAATTGCAAAGGTAATCGAAGGTTATGATGAGATTATCGCAAAGCTTGCTTCTCAGGGCATCAATATCACTATGTGCGGCGGTGAGACCGCTGATGTCGGAGATCTTGTAAAGACCTTGATCGTTGATTCCACTCTTGTTGCAAGAGCAAAGAGATCTGAAGTTATCAATGCTGCAAACATCAAGCCCGGTAATGTTATTGTCGGTCTTGCTTCTTTCGGTCAGGCAACATATGAGGACAGATATAATTCCGGTATGTCTTCAAACGGACTTACTGCTGCCCGTCACATGCTGCTTAACAAGTACTATTTTGAAAATTATAAGGAATCTTTCTCCGATACATTAGGCGAGGATAAGGCTTATTGCGGAAAATACAGACTTACCGATAATCTTCCCGGAACGGATATTACAGTAGGTGAGGCTATCCTTGCTCCGACAAGGACTTTCCTTCCTGTTATTTATAAAGTACTTGCTTCATACAGGGAGAATGTATATGGAATAATCCACTGTACAGGCGGCGGTCAGGCTAAGTGTCGTGACTTCGGTACAGGTCTCAGATATGTTAAGGATAATTTGTTTGAGCTTCCTCCGCTTTTCCAGGCCATCTATGAATCCGGCGAGATTCCGATGAAGGAGCTTTACCAGGTATTCAACTGCGGTCACAGGATCGAGTTTTATGTTGATGAAGAAGCAGCTTCCGGTATTATCGATATTGCTTCATCCTTTAATATTGAAGCTAAAGTAATCGGTCATGTGGAAATGTCTTCAAACGGTAACACAAATGAAGTAATTATCAAGTCTAAAGGCGAAGAATATGTTTATAATTGATTAAGGGCAGGTCAATACCTGCTCAAATATTACAAAGGCAGGTGTTGATATGGACTCAATCAAGAAGTATCTTGCCGAGTTTATCGGTACTTTTACACTCGTTTTGGTTGGCTGCGGAACTGCAATGTTAGTAGGATGTGACTCAGCTTCAGGCTGCGGATATATTCTCACGGCTTTTGCATTTGGTCTTGTTATTGTCGGAATGGCATATTGTGTCGGCAATGTTTCAGGTTGCCATATCAATCCGGCTGTTTCACTGGCAATGCTTATTTCCGGCAAAATGAATGTTAAGGAATTCTTCCTTTATTTCCTTAGCCAGACACTTGGTGCTATTTGCGCATCCGGCTGTCTCATGCTCATCTTCAACTTAGGTGGTGTAGAAGATAAGACAGGCGGACTCGGATCTAACGGCCTTGGCGGTGTCAGCGGCAGCTTCGGAGCCGGCCTTATCGTGGAGATCCTTCTCACATTTATTTTCATTTTGGTTATCCTTGGTGTTACTGATTCCAAGTTCAATCATGGTTCATTCGCAGGAATCATTATCGGTTTTGCACTCGTAATGGTTCACATTCTCGGTATAGGACTTACCGGAACATCCGTAAACCCCGCACGTTCCATCGGACCTGCTCTCCTTGCAGGCGGTGATGCACTTGCCAGTTTATGGGTATTCATTGTCGGACCTTTTATTGGCGGAGCTCTTGCTGCTGTAGTTTATAAGTTCATGGCAAAGAAAGATTAATTTGTATTTCTTACTGATTCATTATTAACCCGACCGGGTACGAAGGGCTGTCTCATATGAGGCGGCCCTTCAACATCTACATGCTTCAATTGTTGTTTGAGAGGATTATCGGTTAAAGTAAATCCGGCAAATATTCAAATAATAAGGGAATGTCATTTCAGACATCCCCTTGTTGGTTATTCATCTTGAATTGTTCAGATCTGGTTATCGCAGTATGTCTTGTATTTGTTCTTGAGTTCGTTCATCGCATTCTTCATCGCTCTCTGATATTCTGACGTCTTTTCCCAGTCACCTGACTTAACTGCTGCCTTGACTCTTGTGAAGATGGAATTCTGAACCTCAGTATCTTTTGCAAGCAGGAGCTTAAGATCTTCTATATCGTTCCAAAGCTTCTCGTCGTAGCTTACTGATCCGTCATCTGTTCTTGTAATGCTTCTGATAAGTGAGAGGTTAGCGGGAATGATCTTCTCCATGAGTTCCATCTCCCAACGTACGAGCATTGCCTGATAGTATGAGTTTATAAGCTTGTCATCGAAAACACCGCCTCTGCAGAGGATCTCTGCAACATTATCATCCTTAAGAGTTGAAAGTGATTCAAATACTGTCGCTGCAGGTGTTCCGAATAGCCTGTCTCTCTCGTTGGAGTCCATGTCTTCGAAAATATCGTCCTCGCAGCGGTAGAGCTTGTCAGTCTCGAGATAATCACTTGGCTGACCATATGGCTTTATGAATTCCGCTTCAAGTGCCTTAGAATCCTTGCCGGAATCCAAAGCGTAATTGATTCCGTCAAGCATTGCCTGATATACGGAAGCGAGGCAGAGGTATGTATTTGTATGAGGATTCGGAGCACGGAGCTCGAATCTTGTCGCATATTTATTGTCTTCGCTTCTTACAAGACCTAAAAGGACTGATCTGTTGCGTGAGGGAGTAAGAACGTCCATTCCAATCGAAGCTACACAGTGAGTAGGGGCTTCGAATCCGGGTGTAAGACGCTCAAAAGCATCGGTTGTAGCTGATACAAAGGGATTTACCACATTGCTGTAGTGCTTCATTATACCCATAAGCGAACCCCAGCCGAATCGGCTTAAGAAATCGGCTTTGGTATCTTCAGGTGCAAAAAGATTGATCTTCTTGCCGGACTTAAGGTAAGCTACCGCATTTACATGTGTATGCTCACCTGACCCTGCAACTCCGGGAAGCGGCTTTGCATTGAAGCTTACATCAAGACCATGGAGTCTGAATATCTCTTTGATAATAATTCTGGCTATGAGCTCGTAATCAGCTCCCTGGAGAGCATCGGAATACTTCCAGTCGACCTCGAGCTGCTCCATGATGAAGTGGAATTCACCGGAAGAATTGAGAGAAGCCTTAACGCCTCCGACTTCCTTGTGACCCATCTCAGGATTAAATCCGTATTTTTCAAGGATCATGATGACCTGCTCTAAAGCAGTCCTTACTACGCCTTTAGTGCGCTTCCAGTAGGATTCCTTAAGTTCCTGTGATATAGAGAGCTGTTCTGTGCTGATTATCTCATCAGGTGAATTGACCCAGAATTCAAGCTCAGTTGCAGTTATGAGCGTGATGTGGTCAAGCTCATCAGGAGCAAAGCCGTATTCGGAACAAAGGGCGGGATCATTCTTGATCCTTTCCTTAACTGAATTTTGGAAATAGTCAGCACTTTTGCGCAGGATAGATCTTGAACATACTTCCTGGTCGTTATGTCTGAGGAAAGATGGAATCCTGAGAGTACCAATGGGCTTTCCTGTCTCAAAATCTATATGTTCGTAGTTATAATCGATATACCAGATGACATTTATGTCGGGGATAAGGTCGACTTTACCGTCATTTAAAGTTGCAATTCCAGGAAGCACAACCGATGAACCGTCGGTTTGAACAGCCTTGCCGTCGAGATAGTTCTCGATATTAGACATAAAGTCTGCCAAAGGTATTTTCTCGTCGGTGTCGTTGCCCATAAGGTCGACTGCTGCAAGTGATACAAATTTGATCTCTGGATGTGAGCTTAAGATGTTTCTGATATCCTGAGCTGAATGGTTTACTGCCGGAATAACATAAAGCAGATCGGGTATTACATGGAATTCGATCATAAGATTTAAGTCCTTCTATAAATATAATAGGGAGATTTTATCACAACTATTAAATTAAAAGTATTTTTATATTAGTGATTAATGCCTCAAATTTTGAATAATTATCTTTTGATTTCTGCCTTTTTTATCGTAATATAATCGTTAGTGAAACAGTTGAGGTGGAATAATGATCCTTTCGGCGATAAAAAACATATTCGATATTGATAATGTAGGGAACAGGTGGGGAGTAAGGATCCTTTATCTTGTTACCGTCATTCTCAATGCCGCAGTACACTTCAACCCCTTGGCAGATACTGATTTCTCGCTGCTTGAGAGCTGGATCTACAGTTATAACAGTATGACGGAGTATGATCCTGAGATTTATAACGCACTGATGACGTCATTCCCGCTTACTTCAGGAAATATCATATATATTATTACTTTGCTTCTGAGCATTATCATTCTTATGGGCAGTGCATATATTTATGCTGCTGTATTTGTCAGAGAATACAGGAAAGAAAAGATTGCCAATATCCAGGACGGCGATCAGGAAGTCTTGAATTATGCAGTTGAGCATATTCCGGATAAGCCTATAGAACTCAAGAAGCTGATAGGAAGACTTCTGCTGATCATGTTGTTTACTACTGTTGCCGGCCTTCCTGTAGTCCTTATCTCAGCCGAATTTCTGTTCCTGGCTTTTATAGGACTGCCTTTTATCTTCACGGCGCCTGTTGCTTATCTTTCGGGTGATGCAGGTTTTTTCAAGTCTTTACCTTATTCTGCACGGCTTTCCAAACCCTATTATTTTGTAAACATGAGAAGTATAGCTTTGATGGGAATTGTTGCAGTTATCCTTTATTTTGCGCTTCCGTATCTTGCTAACCTGTCTTTGACCGCATACTATGTAGTTGATGCTTCGACCAAAACCTGGCTCTGGCTTTCCATAGCAAGACTTGCATCCCTTTCATATTGCACTATGAAGGACCTTCCGATCAAGGGAAGCAGAAGACCTTTTGCAATCTGATTGTACAATTCAACTATAATTAGACAGATTTAAGTAAAAATTCTTATATCCCGTGAATTGTTTTTAATTTTATTTATATTTATTATTAGTGAGTTGAGATAAAAAACGGAGGTTCAACATTATGGACGTAAATGAGAAAGCTATTAAAATGCACGAAGAATGGGCTGGTAAGATCGAAGTTATCGCTACAGCTCCCGTAGGATCAAAGGAAGAACTCGCTATTGCTTATACCCCCGGCGTTGCTGCTCCCTGTCTTGAGATACAGAAGGACGTTGACCTCTCTTACAAATACACAAGAAGACATAATCTTGTAGCAGTTGTTACAGACGGTACTGCAGTTTTAGGTCTTGGTGACATCGGACCTGAGGCAGGCATGCCTGTTATGGAAGGCAAGTGTGCTCTTTTCAAGGCATTTGGTGATGTTGACGCATTCCCTCTCTGCATCCGTTCCAAGGACGTTGACGAGATCGTTAATACAGTTGCACTTCTCGCAGGTTCTTTCGGTGGTGTAAACCTCGAGGATATTTCTGCTCCAAGATGCTTTGAGATCGAGAAGAAGCTTAAGGAAAGATGTGACATCCCGATCTTCCATGATGACCAGCACGGTACAGCTGTTATTACACTTGCAGGTCTTACAAATGCACTGAAGATCGTCGGCAAGAAGATGGAAGATATCCACGTTGTAGTTAACGGCGCCGGCGCTGCTGCTACAGCTATCACAAAGCTCCTTATATCCAGAGGTCTTAAGAATGTTATCCTCTGTGACCGTAAGGGCGCTATCTATGAGGGTAGGGAGGGTCTCAATCCTGCTAAGGAAGAGATGGCTAAGATCACCAATCCTGATAAGAAGGCTGGTTCTCTTGCTGACGTTATCGTTGGTGCTGACGTATTCATCGGTGTTTCCGCTCCGGGCGTTCTTACAGCAGACATGGTTGCTACAATGGCTAAGGATCCTGTTGTTTTCGCTTGCGCTAACCCTGTACCTGAGATCCTTCCTGAGGAAGCTAAGAAGGCAGGCGTTGCAGTTATGGCTACCGGCCGTTCAGACTTCCCGAACCAGGTTAACAACGTTCTCGCATTCCCCGGTATCTTCCGTGGCGCTCTCGATGTAAGAGCTTCTGATATCAACGACGAGATGAAGATCGCTGCAGCTAACGCAATTGCAGGCATCGTTTCCGATGCTGAGCTCAATCCTGATTACATCCTTCCTGATGCGTTCGACGCTAGAGTTGGTAAGGCTGTTGCAGCTGCAGTTGCACAGGCAGCCCGTGATACAGGCGTAGCAAGAATCTGAATATACTGAATTAAAGCAACAATCTCCCGCAATTTTGTTGCGGGAGATTTTGTAATATATAGAAAAGGAGTTTCCACATGATAGACGATTTAGAGCTTTTAAGACTTATTGAGAACAACGCCAGACTTTCCGCGGAAGAAATAGCGGTAATGCTTGGTGTTAACGCCGCCGATGTGGAAGCCGAGATAAAGCGCCTTAAGGATGAGAACATCATCTTAGGCTATAATACGATCATTAACTGGGAAAAACAGGCACCTGACAACTGTATCGGCATGATCGAAGTAAGGATTACACCTGTAAAGAACAAGGGTTATGACCATATCGCTCAGATTTTAAGCAAGTACGACAAGGTTACTGCATGCTATCTCATGAGCGGCGGTTTTGACCTTATGATCATATACGAGGACAGGAGCCTTCGTGATATCGCTACGTTCGTTACTGAGAAAATCGCTCCTATGGAAGGCGTTCTTTCCACTACAACGCACTTTATCCTTAAGAAATATAAGGCTAATGGTATAATCTACGATAATCCGAATACAGACGACAGGCAGGCTATTATCCTATGAGTTATGATTACGATTCAAAGATTTCCAAGGCTGTCCAGGCAGTTCCGCCTTCAGCAATAAGGAAGTTCTTCGATCTTGCAAATGAGATGCAGGGTCATGTTATTTCTCTTTCAATCGGTGAGCCTGACTTCGTAACGCCCTGGTCGATCAGAGAAGCTGCTATCAATTCGATTATTGATGGCTATACTCACTATTCGCCCAATTCAGGTTATATAGATTCAAGAAAAGCTATCGCCGATTATCTCAAGAGACGATATGGTATATCTTACGATTACAAAACTGAGATCTTCATTACCGTCGGCGGTTCTGAAGGTCTGGACTTGGCAGCAAGGGCACTTATCAATCCCGGCGATGAGGTTATTGTCGTTGAACCCTGCTTTGTTGCTTATAAGGCGACAGTTGAGTTTGCCCATGGGGTTCCGGTTATCGTCGAGACAAAGCCTGAGAATAACTACAAGCTCATGCCTGAAGAATTAGAAGCAGCTATTACCGATAAAACGAAGTATGTTATTGTCGGTTACCCCAATAATCCTACAGGCGCCATCATGACGCTTGAGGACTGGGCAAAGATCAAAGATGTCCTTATGAGACATCCTGACATCATCGTTCTTTCCGATGAGCTTTACTGCGAGCTTAACTATCTTGACGGAAAGCCTTCATCTCTCACACAGTTTGCAGAACTAAGAGACAGGGTTGTTATGGTTAATGGCTTCTCCAAATCCTACGCCATGACAGGTTTCAGAGTAGGATACCTTGCAGGTCCCCGTGAGCTTATCGCTCCTATGGTTAAGATCCACCAGTACTGTATCATGTGCGCACCTTCAACTTCACAGCTCGCTATTATTGAAGCAGCTATGAATGCTGATGATGAGGTCAAGAAGATGCGTGATGAATATAATCACAGAAGAAGAGTTATTGTACAGGGCTTAAGAGATGCCGGTCTTGACTGCTTTACGCCTTACGGTGCTTTCTATGCATTCCCTTGTATCAAGTCCACGGGAATGACATCAGAAGAATTCTGTGAAAAGCTTTTGCTCGAGAAACATGTCGCTATCGTGCCCGGCAACGCTTTCGGCAAGTGCGGCGAAGGTTTTGTACGTATAAGTTATGCAGCTTCTTTAGAAGACATCAAGGAAGCTATGAGATTAGTTAAAGAATTTGTTGAAGAACATAAGGGGTAATCAATGCTTGAATTTGACAACATAAGACTCGATCTTGAATCTTACGAAGTGCCTGTAGCAGAGCTTAAGGATGCTCTTCATATTGACCGTGTATCTGATCAGATAAGTGAGTATGAGAACCGTATGCAGGAGCCTGATTTCTGGAATAATGTCGAGAAGGCATCCGAGATCCAGCAGACTTTGGGCAGACTTAAGAAGAAAGTTGAGAGCTATAACGCTCTTGTTGCCGAGAGGGAAGATCTTCTTGCTCTCTGCGAACTGGCAAATGAGGAAGAGGATCTTGATTCTTTGGAAGAACTTAAGACTTCATCAGCAACTTTTAAGGAAGACTTCGAGAAGATGCGACTTGAGACTCTTCTCACAGGCCCTTACGATGCTAATAATGCTACAGTTACTCTTCATGCGGGAGCAGGCGGAACTGAAGCTATGGACTGGTGTTCAATGCTTTACAGAATGTATACCAGATGGGCTGAAAGCCATGGTTTTGCAGTTGAAGAGCTTGATTATGTTGAAGGTGATACAGCGGGAATCCAGTCTGTCTCTTTCATGATCAGAGGTGAGAATGCATATGGATTCTTGAGATCTGAATTAGGTGTTCACCGCCTTGTACGTATTTCTCCTTTTGACGCTGCGGGAAGAAGACATACTTCTTTTGCTTCCTGCGAAGTCATTCCGGAGCTTGACCAGAAGACAGAAGATGATATCAAGATCGACATGGGTGATGTACGTATCGACCTTTACCGTGCAACAGGTAAGGGCGGACAGCACATCAATAAGACTGATACGGCTGTACGAATGACGCATAACCCTACCGGAATCGTTGTTTCCTGTCAGGCAGAGAGATCCCAGCTCCAGAATAAAGAGACGTGTCTTCGTATGCTGAAGGCGAAGCTTTTCGCACTCGCCAGAGCATCAGAAATGGAGAAGATCGAAGACCTTAAGGGTAACCAGATGGAGATTGCCTGGGGTTCGCAGATCAGATCCTATGTATTCTGTCCTTATACACTCGTTAAAGACAACAGGACCGGTTATGAGGAAGTTGATGTGGATTCCGTTATGGACGGCAATCTTGACGGATTTATCAATGCTTTCCTGTCCGGAATGAAGAACGAGAAATAACTTATATATTTCAATTCCTTTAACTGCCTCGAAGCTTATCTTCGGGGCATTTTTTATGCATACTTTCCCGCTGCATAGTTAAATCGTTATATTGAGTTATAATCTTTTATGGAACATCGAAAAAGGATACTCCTGATATTGTTCCCCGTAGAAATAATCAATATAAATGGGGTATAGGTCCTTATGAAAGTGTTAAAGAAAATATTTGAAAAGTGTATGGTTATAGAACCTGCTGTAAGAGAAGATCTCAGAGGTTCTATGGGGATCTTCTATAATGGCCCTGATATGAAGGAAGTTCTCGGCGGTTTTGAGATAACTGAGCAGAGATATTATAAGATGCCTTGCAAAACATTCTTCGGAATCCATAAAGGCCCGGGTAAGCTTATAACTTTAGCTTCAGGAAAAGGCATAGATTATATTATCGATCTTCGGAAGGATTCTGATACTTATAAGCAGTATATAACTGTTGAATTGGACGGAGATAAGCCTGAGATTGTATATATACCTGCCGGTTTTGGTCATGCTTTTATCTCTTTGACAGACAATACCGTTCAGTTATTTGCTCTGGATACAAAGGCTCCTTATGAGAATTCAAGATCGATAAATTACAGATCACCCGGAATTGATCTTAAGCTTCCTTTTGAAGACGCTTTAATGGCTGATTACGACAGGGACGCTCAAATGCTGGAATGACAAATATTTAATTTGCAGATTACGGAGAAGATCTATCAAATGATTAAAGGGTTACATCATATTTCGCTTAAGTGCGCGACTGAAGAAGATTTCGACAGGACCAAAAGCTTTTACATTGATCTTCTGGGCTTTACGGTTGTAAGACAATGGCCTGAAGGCATTATGCTGAGCTTCGGCAACGGTCAGCTTGAGATCTTCTGTAACGGAAACGGAGTTAAGGAGATTGGTGCAATAAGACATATGGCCTTTGCGACGGATGATGTCGAAAGCATTGTTTCCGATGTGAAAGCTGCAGGATATGAAGTGTTTATTGAGCCAAAAGACATTGTTATAGGATCAGGCCCTGAATTTCACGCGAGAATGGCTTTTTGTTATGGCCCGTTAGGAGAGCAGATAGAGTTCTTTAAGGAATGCTGAAGACTTAAGAAAAGAGGCATTTATGATCAAGAGCATCGTGAAATGGAGCTTTAATAAGGCTTATGCCTTTGATATCAAGCGGCTTGATGCATCTTATGCTTCAGACGGGATCAGGGAAGACCTTGAGATATCTTATGTTCAGGATGGTCTTTCAGAACATACTCTAGATGTTTATTATCCTGACGACGATTCTTTAAAACCCGTATTTATCGATATTCATGGCGGAGGATTTATATCCTACGATAAGGAATATAACCGTGTGTTTGCCAATTCTGTTGCTCAGCGGGGCTTTGTTGTCTTTGAGATAAATTACCGTCTTGCTTATCCGGAAAATACTGTTTTCGGGCAGATAGAAGATATAGATAAAGCCGTCAGGTGGATAACTGAACATGCAAAGGATTATGGCGGTGATACTGAGAGAATGTATATCTCCGGTCATTGTACGGGCGGCGTTCTTGCAACGGCTGAGACACTTTTGACACTATGTCCTTCTATGCTTGCCGATTATGGCTTTGAGCCCAAACCTTATCAGTATAAGGGTCTTGTACTGGACTGCGGTTATATGCATTTTTATAAGAAAAGTCTCACGCATAGGTTTTTGAGAAGCATGATATTCAATAAAAGTTACGAAGAAGACAAGAGATATAAATATCTTAACTTTGATTCTAATCCCGATATAAATAAGCTGCCGAGAACTGTTCTGATAACAAATAAATCAGACCCGCTTAAAGATATGACTTATTTTTTTGAGAAAACCCTGAAGCAGAATGATGTTATGTATAAACTTTTTGAAGACGGCTCAAAAGGTCATACCGGTGTAGTCATTAAACCCGGCGACCTTGTTAAGAAGTTCCTGAAATACATTGATTTAAGTGCTTCCTGATAATTATTCAAAAATCTTAGAGAATCTATACCATTCCTGACAGAAAATTGATATTATCTAATAGGGATATAATTTTTGGATAATAGGAATTTGGTTTGTTTTGGTAATGGCAAAGTAATTTGCCTGATCTATCTGCATTCTGATTTTCAGTCATTCAAGATTCTTATTCCCGATTCAAATCAGGAAGGAGTGCAGACTGAATATGTTTGACAGCAGCGTTTTTACTGTTAATCAGGATAATCTCACAATGAGGATCCAGCAGGCTGATGTTTATCTCAAGGAGTTTGAGAATGAAGTAAAGAGGGCGAATGGTTCTACAGGCATTTTCCGATCAAGGGATGATGCTTTGGAGAGGATCAAGATCCTCAATGAATTTGCTCCGAATGATCCACGGGTAAAGGATCTTTTCGACAGGGCAAGAAAATGTGTTATGGGTTCTGCAGGTAACTTCATCGATATCACCGATGACATGCTTGCATATTTAAGAAACGAGGAAGAGCTTAAGAAGCAATTTGCTCAGATGAGCGAAGATGCATGGAACAAGCTTATTTCCGATTATTCCGGTAAGATCCGTGAGAAAGTGTTCCCGGCTCCTGATGTACTGGTAGAACATATTGATGATCTTACTGGACAGTATGTGATCCTTGATGATGTCCAGTATCCGGGCAATCAGTTTATGGGTGTTACCGGTGAATATGTATATATGGGCAAACGTTCAACCGGTATGTATTTTATCAGGATCGATACCAGAAAATGGCTTGGACCATATGAAGCTGTTAAACGTTACAGAAGACAGATCGACAGCACGATGGCAGAAGTAAAGAAATGGACTGTCTTAGGTGTTATCAAGGATCTTGCAATGGAGATACCTCAGGCAGGAGAAGAGAAGGTCGGTCCTCCGGTCTATGCTGTAGTTGTTGAGCCTGAAGCTCTTTATGTTCCGGGTCATGTTCTTGGAATCTATTCATCCGAGAAGGAAAACAGCGGTTACTTTGTAGGCGAAGATCAGATGGATTCGATTAAAGACAGCTGGCTCACGGTTAAGACTATTCCGGAAGATGTTACTCCTGAAGCTTTGGTCGATATTTTCCAGCGTGCAATCAAAGAGAAGAATTATGATCTTTATCTTGCCTGTATCCAGCCTGAGAGACAGGAAACCGATATTCAGAAAGACCTTCTGCTCTATCACTGGGATCTTCATCAGGAACGCTTCCACGGCGAATATGTTTATGCAAAGGCTGATCCTGAGAAGACTGAGATAACTGTTGTGTCAGGTTATGCAGATAAGGGAGATCTTAACTCATATTTCCTTTCTCCCGAAGATCAGCAGAAGATAGCATCTCATTATGGCGACAAGGTAGAGTATGCATCTGTCCAGACAATTGCCTTTGACAAGAACGGCAAACAGCTTGGCAGTCCTAACAGGAGAAATCTTATCAGGACCAACGGCGGAAGATGGTACATACGTGATTATGAGATCAGATTCTGATGTGATGGTGTTAAAGGAGAAAAATATATGCCGACAATTGCAAATGATTTAATAGCTCAATTAATAGCTCAATTAAAAGCACTGGATCTTTCCGAGACAATAAGCAGTTCATATAAGCCTTTGGTTGATCTCGTTAATCTGTTCAGGATGATGATTGAAGACGGCGGTGATTTTGAGGCTACGAGGAAAACTCTTGAGGCTGTACGTGACTATGAAGTGTCCACAGGCGGCAAAATGGGTCAGGCCGCATCCCAATATGGCAGTCTGATAAATGAGCCCGCTGTTGATAATCAGGGCAAGTTCGATCTGGCTTTGGGCAAAGCACTTATGTATCTGAAAGATATTGTCTATCTCCAGCCTGTACTTCATGATGTACATGAGATCCTGGCCGGTCTTATCTGGCTCGTGGATGGTCATGGCCTAATAAAGGCTAAGAGCAACTTCGAGAAGGCCGGTTACAACGACAGGATCTTTCAGCAGATGGATGATGATATCATGGGCGTTTACAATATTGTAAGCAGCAGGCATGAGAATGAATGCTTCGGCTCTGCTAAATATGCTAATGCAGAGATCACTAAGGAGCAGCTCTATGAATATGTTTCAGCCCGTGAATCTGATTTTGATTATCTTATTAAGAAATATATTCCGGGCAAGAGTTTTTATGTGGATTTTACAACTGTCAACATCCGTATGAGTTCCGATCGTGCTGCTGAGGCAGCTACTCTTGACAAGTATTCTGAAAAGGTATCAGGACTGATGGATAAGCTTGCGGATATTGAGATCACTATTGCGGCTTGTGAACTCTTTTTCGGTAAGGAAAAGCCTATACCTTCATCGAACGAAGGACAGCAGGTTATTGAACAGCTTAAAGCACTTGTACTCGTTATTAATGATTTATCCAAGCATGTTCTTGAAATCTATGATAATTTCAAAAAGCGCGGTGATGACGCACCTTATTGCTTCATGAAAAAGCTTCCGTCAATCGGGAAAGTCAGCGGTTATGAACTCGGTAACCTTAATTCTGATGATCCGATCAAGACAGGTACACATTTCAGAGACAACTATACAAAGCTTGCCAAATCACTTTGCAGCTATGCCAATGAATTCAAGCGTGGATTCGGTAAAGTCAATTTTTGATGAATAAGTGAATTCTCCCGTTTTTGGAAATAGGGCTGTCTCATTAGAGGCAGCCCTGATTTCTTTTACATTTAAAATCTTCGGTGTTTTCGAGGCATGGCCGTGAAACGGCTTAAGGTATTACAGTGCCTCAAAATAAGGTTTGTGGTCCTTGAAGTAAACGGTTTCCTTGATTCCGAGCGACTTCAGATATTCAATAGCATCACTGAAGCAGACAGCGAATGTTCCGGGGAAGTGTGAATCTGAGCCCAATGTGATGTATTTGCCGCCCATTTCTTTGTACCGGTTAAGAATAGCAGGGTCGGGGAGATCTCTGGTAAAGCCTCTTTCTCTGTGCTTCTGTATCGATTTGGTATTGATCTCAAGAGCTTTTTCTTTTGTTATCAAGGCCTCGAAAAATCTGTCGAATTCCTTTGGACAGTCTTCGTAAAGCACAAAATTATTTAGATTATCCGTATATCTGTTGATGTAGTCGTAGTGGGCTGCAACGTCGAAATTGTTGCATTTCTCGCACATCTCGGCCATCTTTGCCATATATTGCGTATGAAGCTCCTTTTTGGGGAGTTTATAGCAGTCGCGGTGAACATAGAAATCTTCACCGTTAAAGAGATGGACACTGAGCAATACGACATCTAAAGGCGTTGAAGAGGCTGTTTTGTCGATCTCTTCGGCTACATGTGTCTGATAACCGAATTCTATTCCCTTAAGGAGTTCTATGTCAGGTTCCGCCTTTTTCTTCCACTCGTTAAATGCCTCGGTATAGTCATTAAGATCGAACATCCAGTTTAATCCGTCATCCGGAAAATCAATCTCGTAGTGTTCTGTAATCCCAATCCGTTTAAATCCTGCCTTTTTGGCCTGATCGATCAGTTCATCTATTGACTGGCCTGCATCAACAGAGAAGAGTTTTGTGTGATTATGTCCGTCTGTTACCATTTATGACCTCTAAATTAAAAGATTTATTTATTTAATAATGGTATCATAACTCATGTATAGAAAAATTAGAAATGAGGTTTATATATGCCGAAGAAGAAAAATACAGGTAAGATAAAGCCCAGTGAGCTTTTTGCTGAGTTTCCCAATCTTTATGAGACTGCGTCTGAAGATGATCTTGCGGCTACTTTTGAATTTGCCGAGGAATACAAGGCGTTTTTGGATGATTCCAAGACTGAGCGAGAGTTTGCCAGAAATGCGATCTTGGCAGCCGAAGATCTGGGATATGTTGATATTGCCACCAAAGACAGCTTAAAGCCGGGTGACAAAGTATACCAGAGCATTAAGGGAAAGGGTTTTGCGGCAGCAGTAATAGGCAGGAAGGGTCCTTCTGAAGGCTTTAATATCCTTGGCGCGCATATTGATTCCCCCAGACTTGACCTTAAACCGAATCCCATTTATGAGGACAGCGACACCGTTTATTTCAAGACCCACTATTACGGCGGACTCAAGAAATATCAGTGGACTACGATACCTTTGAGTGTTCACGGTGTCGTCTTTACCAATGACGGTAAGATGCATGAGATCGTTGTAGGTGAGAAGGATGATGATCCGGTATTCTATATTACTGACCTTCTGCCTCATCTCGGCACTGAACAGATGAATAAGAAAGCTTCAGAGTTTATCCCCGCAGAAGATCTTAACGTAATAATCGGCGGTATCCCGTTTACAGAAGACAAGAAGGCAAAGGATATCTTCAAGGCCGGCGTGCTTAAGATACTTTTCGAGCAGTACGGGATCAAAGAGAAGGATTTCGTTTCTGCCGAGATCGAGATCGTTCCTGCCACAAAAGCAAGAGATGTCGGCTTTGACCGTGCTTATATTGCTGCTTACGGCCACGATGACAAAGTCTGCGCTTATCCTGCATTACGAGCACTTCTTGCACAGGAGAAGCCTAAGAAGACATGCGTATGCCTTCTTACCGATAAGGAAGAGATCGGCTCTTATTCAAATTCCGGTGCTACTTCCAATCTTTATGAGAATTTCCTTATGGAAGTTTTCGCGAAGGCAGAAGGCGGCATAGATAAGTTTAATACCTTGAAATTCCGTAAGGCATTAGCAGCTACAAAGATGCTTTCAACGGACGTTACAACAGCTTATGACCCGAAGTATTCTTCCGTATTTGAGAAGAATAACACGGCCTTTATGTCACATGGTCTTAAGATAGAGAAGTATACAGGTGCAAGAGGCAAGTCCGGCTGCTCAGAAGCAACAGGTGACTTCATTGCCGAGATCACCGATATCTTCGAGAAGAATTCAATCCCGTGGCAGACAGGTGAACTCGGTCGTATCGATGCAGGCGGCGGCGGAACGATCGCAGCTGTTATGGCTGAGCTTGGTATGGATGTTGTCGATATGGGTGTTCCCGTATGGTCAATGCATGCACCGGTCGAGGTTATCTCCAAGATCGACCTTTATTATCTGTTCCTCGGATATAAAGCATTTATTGAGAATATCGGATAATGGCTAAAAGAACGGTAGAACGCAAAACTGCTATAAAAAACAGCGTCGGCAGAATAATTGTCTACAGTCTGATCATCATTGCGCAGATTGTTGCTTTTGCCGTTCTTGTTTACCTGCTCGGTAATAAATACCCTGCGCTTGCATTTGTCTTCAGAGCAATTGCGCTTATAACCGCTTTGGGTATCAATGCAAGGGATTCTAACGGCGCATTCAAGCAGATCTGGGTAATAGTCATCCTTACATTTCCGATTACGGGTCTGTTGTTTTATGCGCTCAATAATTTCAGCAGTTCCAAGCATAAGATCAAGAAAAGACTTGATGAAGTTGATCTTAAGGTGTTCAGTCATCTTAATCACAATGACGCCATCTTTGACAAGTTCATGGAGGAGGCACCGGCTAGTGCCTCTTCAGCCAAATATTTGAGGAGCCTTAACTTCCCGATATATGAGGGTAATGAGATCAAATATTATTCTGATTGCTACGACTGCTACAAAGAGCAGATCGAAGATATCAAAAAGGCAAAGAAATATGTCTATCTTGAATATCATGCTATAGAGACAAAAGAATCATTCGAAGCGCTTCACGAGGCTTTGAAGGAGAGAGCAGCTGCCGGTGTAGACTGCAGAGTCTTATACGATGATGTCGGTTCCTTTGTTTTTATCAGCAGGCAGTTCGTTAAGATGCTCGAGTCTGAAGGAATCAAGTGCAATGCTTTTAACCCGGCTTATCCGCTGCTTCAGTTGTTTATGAATAACAGGGATCACAGAAAGATCACCGTAGTTGACGGCACTGTCGGATATACGGGCGGATATAATATTGCGGATGAATACTTCAACATTGTAAATCCGTACGGTCATTGGAAGGATAATGGTGTAAGGATCGAAGGCCCTGCGGTAAAAAGCCTTACGGCGATGTTTGTTGAGATGTGGAACTTTGCTGATGTTAAACGCAAGGTATCGGAAAAGATGCCTTTTGAAAGGCTCAAAATCGAACCTGTCAGCGGTGTTAAGGGCTACTGCGTTCCATACTGCGACAGTCCTCTTGATAATGAGCCTGTCGGAGAGAATGTATATCTCAATATCATTAACAACTCGATTCATTACTGCTGGTTCATGTCGCCATATCTTGTCCTGTCCGATGAGGTGGCAAGGGCTTTGAAGATTGCCTGCATGAGAGGCGTAGACGTAAGGATAATTACGCCCGGTATCCCTGATAAGAAGGTCACTTATAACGTTACCAGGTCTTATTACAATATGCTGGTTGAAAGCGGCGTCAAAGTATACGAATATACTCCCGGTTTTAACCACGCGAAAACTGTTATCTCAGATGACAAATGTGCGGTAGTAGGAACTATCAATCTTGATTTCAGAAGTCTGTACCATCATTTTGAGAATGCTCTCTATTTGTATGATACAGACTGTATTCCCGATATCAAAAAAGACTTTAATGATACATTTGAGATCTGCCGCGATGTTACTGAGGATTACAGGAAAAAGCCGAATGTTTTCGTATGGTTCTTTAAGTCTATCCTGAGACTTATAGCTCCGTTGCTATAACGAATTTAGAAAGGATCTTTTATGTCTGTTAGATTTTATAACTGCAGAATACTTACAATGAAAGACAGCAATATCATTGAAGGTGAGCTGTGGACAGATAATGACCGTATCAGCTATATCGGACCTTCAGTTGATGATTCTGATAAGAAATTTGACCGCGAGATCGACTGCAAAGGCAACCTCCTGATGCCGGGTCTTAAGAATGCTCATACACATTCTGCAATGACGTTCTCAAGATCTCTTGCTGATGAATACTGCCTTGATGACTGGCTTCATAAAGCAATCTTCCCGAGGGAAGCAAAGCTTACTCCCGAGGCAGTCTACTGGTATGCAAAGCTTGCTTATGCTGAATATCTGGCCGGCGGTATCACTTCATGCTTTGATATGTATTTCTTCCGTGAATTGACTGCCCAAGCTGCAATAGAGACCGGCTTCAGGCATGTTTTCTGCGGTGCTGCCAATGATTACGGCGGTTTTGATGAATTGGAAGACTACTATAATTCACTGAATTCTTTGGATCCGCTCGTATCCTTTATTTTCGGATTCCATGCTGAATACACGACATCTGAAGACAATCTCAAGCGCATGTCTGATCTTGCACATAAGTATGAGGCTCCTGTATTCACACATATATCCGAGTCTTATCCTGAAGTAGAAGGCTGCAGGGAAAGATATGGTGTTACGCCTGCGGTGCTTTTCGACAGATTAGGCATATTTGATTACGGCGGCGGCGGATTCCATTGCGTATGGTTCACTGATGAAGACAGGGAGATCTTTAAGAATAGGGGATTGTGGTCCGTATTTAATGCTTGCTCCAATTTAAAGCTTGCAAGCGGAATTACGCCTGTATATAAGTTCATCGAAAAGGATATGAAGATAGCGATCGGTACAGACGGAGCAGGCTCTAATAATGCTCTTTCAATGTTCCGCGAGATGTATCTGGATACAGTTCTTTCCAACGTTGAGACACATAATGCCGCAGCAGTTGATCCTTTTACGATCCTTAAAGCCGGTACTACGGGCGGAGCTCTCTGTATGGGCCTTAATGATTCTGATGTTCTTGATACAGGTAAGAAGGCTGATATCATCATGATAGATATGAAGAAACCTTCGATGCAGCCCGAGAACAACATCATAAGAAATCTCATATACAGCGGTGATAATTCGATCGTTAAGATGACGATGATAGACGGTAAGATCCTTTATGAGGACGGCAATTATACAACTATTGACATTGATGAGGTCATCAGTGAGAGCAATAAATTACTGGAAGGACTTGCCTGATCTTAAGTCATGAAACTTCTTTTAAACCATATCGGTAAATACAAAACAGCGTCGATCTTAAGCCCTGTATTTAAGCTTCTTGAAGCATGCTTTGAACTTACTGTTCCATTGATTGTGGCAGGAGTCATTGATAACGGTATCAGGAAGGGCGATGCGCACTATGTCTGGTCTCATGTGCCTATACTCGTGATTTTCGCTGTCGTGGGATTTGCAAGTGCGATCACTGCACAGTATTTCGCTGCTTATTCAGCAACAGGCATATCCTCCGGTATCCGAAAGAGCCTTCACGATAAGCTTCAGATTTTATCCGTAAGCGATTATGAGAAGATCGGATCTTCCGGTATGGTCACGCTTCTTACATCAGACGTTAACCAGATTCAGACAGGGATCAATCTGTTCTTAAGACTTCTTTTGAGATCGCCTTTTATCGTTATAGGCGCTTGTATTATGGCTGCTACTGTAAAGCCTTCGATAGCCCTGATACTTGTTGGCTGTACTGCTCTTTTAGCTGTAGTAATTGCCCTCAATATGAAGTTCTCGATCTTAAGGCACAAAGAATCCAGAGCAGGCTTGGACAGCCTTGTTAAGAAGACTTCCAACGGTATTGCAGGCGAACGTGTAATCAGAGGCTTTAACAAGACTCAAAATGATTATGAGAAGTTCGAACAAATGAGCATGAGCCTTAAGATATCGCAGATTAAAGCTGCTGATTTTGCCGCATGGCTTAACCCTCTGACTTATGCTGCGGTAAATCTCGGGATCTGCCTGTTGATCTACAGGGGTTCTATTCATTTCAACGCGGGAGATCTTACTGACGGGCAGGTTGTAGCACTCTACAATTATATGTCCCAGATTCTTATAGAGCTTGTAAAACTGGCAAATCTCATTGTGTCGGTATCAAGAGCTTATGCTTGCCTTAAAAGGGCTGAAGGCCTCATGGACATTACCAGCACAGCTAATATCGGTATGGAATCACTTCCTTTGGGCACACCTCTTTCGGTATCGATGAAGAATGTCTCTTTTACATATCAGGGCAATGTTGAAGAATCGGTAAAAGACTTTTCAATCGATATCAATCCCGGTGAGACGATAGGCATTATAGGAAGCACGGGATGCGGTAAATCCACTGCAGCAGCACTTATTGCAGGTATCTATAACGCTAATGAGGGAGAAGTAGATATCAACGGAAAAAATATAAAAGATATTGCGCTTTCGAGTCTTGCATCAGCTATTGGTATGAGCCTCCAGAAAACAAGACTCTTCAAAGGCTCTCTTAAAGACAATATCACTCTCGGAAGAACTTCTCTGACTGATGAGGATATTGATTCCGCATGCAAAGCATCTTGTAGTGATGATGTTGTTGCAGCGAAGAAAGAAGGCCTGGACTTCGTTATTTCTGACGGCGGCGCAGGACTCTCGGGCGGTCAGAGACAGAGGATCGGAATAGCTAGAGCTTTGGCAGGCAATCCCGGTCTTGTAATCCTTGATGACTCCACGTCTGCTTTGGACTGGGGCACCGAAAAGAGGCTTCTTAATAACCTTAGGAATCTTCCGGTTAAGCCTACATTGATCCTTGTCTCACAGAAGGTCAGGACGTGCATGAATTGTGACCGCATTATTCTTATGGATGACGGCAGGATAGAAGCTGTTGCATCTCATGAGGAGCTTCTTAAGATATCAGAGAACTACAGATATATGAATTCTCTTCAGATGAAGGGAGGCGCAGCATCATGAATGCAAGATCTTTAAAGCGTCTCTTCTCATATCTTAAGGGTTCTACCGGCCTTGCGGTCTTATCTGTCATAATCGGATTGCTGTATGGCGGTGCTGCTGTTGCTATTCCTTATTTTGCAGGAAGGGCGATCGATGATCTTGGTGATACTGAAGCGCTTATAAATTGTATTCTCATCATTGTGGGACTTATAGTTATTGCCGCTTTATTGCAGTTTGCGCTGATCAGGATGAATAACAGAATTGCCTTTAATATCGGTCAGAACTTGAGAAATGCCACATATTCCAAGATGCACAGAGTAAAGATGTCTTATATCGACAGGACATCTGCAGGAAAGCTCCAGAGTTTTATAATCAGTGATGTTGAGACCGTATCTGACGGTATGCTCTTATTCCTTAATCAGTTTGCATCCGGAATCGCCACGATAATCATTACATTAATCGTTATGTTCTATATCAACTGGAAGATATCTCTTATCGTAGTTATCTTCACGCCTGTATCTATTGCCGTTTCTACAGCGATCGCTAAAGGCGCATATAAGTCTTTTGCCAAACAGGCAGAGATCAGATCAAAGCAGACATCTTTCGTTGCCGAATCGGTTAACAATTTCAGGGAATGTAAAATCTATAACGTAACAGATACCAGGATCAAGGGCTTCGATGATATCAATGGTGAATACCGTAAGACGTCTACAAAGGCTACATTTCTTTCGTCTATCAGCAATCCTTCGTCAAGATTTGTAAATGCGCTTATCTATGCGGCTGTTGTACTGACAGGATGCCTGTCCGGTATCGGCGGAGCTATAACTGTCGGTGCTCTGACTTCGCTCCTGGCTTATGCCAACCAGTTCATGAAGCCTTTTAACGATTTGTCCGCTGTGTATACAGAGCTATCGGACAGCTTTGCTTGTCTTGCAAGAATTTTCGAGTACTTGGACAGCCCTGAGATACCGGAAGAAGCTGTAAGAGATGATCTCCCGTCTAAAGATGTTCAGTTCGATATCGAATTCAAGAATGTCTCTTTCTCATATGTTGAGGGAAGACCGGTGCTTCAGGATATCTCTTTCAAGGTCGGAAGAGGCGAATCATTTGCAATTGCCGGGCCTACGGGATGCGGCAAGACTACGCTTATCAATCTTTTGATGCGTTACTATGAGCCTGATTCGGGCGATATCCTTATTAACGGCAAGTCCATAAAGAGCATTCCGAGGTCTGAACTCCGCCACTATATCGGCTTTGTATCACAGGATACCTGGCTTTCAGATGATACGGTTATGGAGAATATCAGGTTCTCGGGTGATCATATTACTGAGGAAGAGGCAATTGACGCGAGCCGTAAAGCAGGCTGTGATTCGTTTATCAGAAAACTTCCGAAGCGTTATAATGAGATGTTGGATAACGACAGGGATGATATCTCCGAAGGCCAGAAACAGCTTCTTACAATTGCAAGAGCTATGGCATCTGACCCTTCGATCCTTATTCTGGACGAAGCTACATCATCTGTTGACGTTGTCACGGAAGACCGTATACAGAAAGCAGTAAAAAAGCTTCTTAACGGCAGAACAAGTATTATAATTGCGCACAGGCTCTCGCAGATCACTTCCTGCGACAAGATCGTTGTTATAGACGGCGGCAAGGTCTCAGAGATCGGATCGCACGATGAGCTCATCGCAAACGGCGGATTCTATTCCAGGCTTTATGCCTCGTATATATCCGGATAAAGGAGGTCATATGGGCAACTATAAGCTCGATGAATTCAGAAAATACATCAGTGGCAGAAAAGCTGCTGTTATAGGCATAGGTATATCAAATACACCATTGATCAAATGGCTTATCTCACTCGGCTGTAATGTTACGGCATGCGATAAGCTCACAGAAGAAGACCCGGTTCTTCGAAAGAATATCGACATGTTAAAGGAAATATCTCCTGATATCAAATGGTCTTTGGGTGAATCCTATCTTACTCATTTAAGGGATGACCATTACGACATAGTATTTAAGACGCCTAAGATGAGATTTGAGACACCTGAACTTCAGGCATTGAAAGAGACGGGGTCGATCCTTACGACCGAGATGGAGCTCTTCATGAACCTCTGTCCGGCCGAGATCTTCGCCATTACGGGATCTGACGGCAAGACCACAACAACGACTCTTACAGCTGAGATATTAAAGCAGGCAGGATACAAGGTCTGGATCGGCGGCAACATCGGCACTCCGCTTCTTGACAGGATCGCCGAGATCGGACCTGACGACAAAGTCGTTCTTGAACTTTCCTCGTTCCAGCTTCTCGGCATGAGCACACCTGCTGATGTTGCAATTGTTACCAATATCACGCCTAACCATCTGGATTTCCATAAGGATTACGATGAATATATCCAGGCAAAGGTTAATGCTTTCAGAAATCAGGGCCCTGCCGGAAAGGTGGTTCTTAATGCCGGCTGTGATCTTACATATGAGATGAAAGATATTGCCAGAGGCCGTGTTAAACTTTTCTCTGCCAATAAGGGTAAGGTAATGAGAGCAGAATCTCCTCTTTATCCGAGAGCCTATACGGAAGACGGAAGGCTAATCTATGAGGAAAATGGCGACATCTACGATATCTGCGGAATGGATGAGATCTTTATTCCCGGAGTTCATAACGTTGAGAATTTCCTTGCAACAACTTGTGCTGTTATTGATTATGTTAAGCCCGAAGATATTGCTTATGTTGCAAAGACGTTTAAGGGCGTACCGCACAGGATCGAGTTTATCAGAGAACTTGACGGCGTTAGGTGGTATAACTCATCAATTGACACTTCGCCCAACCGTTCGCTCAATACGATGAATGCACTTGCAGCACGCAATGAGAGGGGTGTTCTTATTTGCGGCGGCGCCGACAAAAAGTGCCTTTACACTAAACTGGGCGACGCAATCCTCAATGTATGTGACAGGATAATAATTTACGGCTCGAATGCCGATCTTGTAACTGATATCATCGCTAAAGAGGCTCACGGACGCCAATATGAGATATACCGTATTCCTGATAAGGATGGGGATGTATACGAGTTCCCCAAGACCCGGGATAATGTCGTAAATGCGTATAAAGAGGCTATTTCCAAGGCCAGAGAGTGGGCAAAACCCGGAGAGATTGTTATTATGTCTTCTATAGGTACGTCCTATGACCATTTCAGGCATTTCGAACACAGAGGCGATATGTTCAGAGACCTCGTTAACGAACTTGAATAAGCTATAAAGCTTCTTAGGTGGAGGAAAGTTTATGGCTGACATGAATTACCGCAGATATAAGGCTCATCCGACAGTTGATCTGCCGGACCGTAAGTGGCCGGGTCAAAAGATCACCAAAGCACCTGTATGGTGTTCCGTTGATCTAAGAGACGGTAATCAGGCACTGGAAGTTCCTATGACACTCGAAGAGAAGGTCGAATTCTTCGAATATCTTTGTTCTGTCGGTTTTAAGGAGATCGAGATCGGATTTCCCGCTGCATCTGAAACGGATTATAACTTCTGCAGATATCTTATTGATAACGGTCTTATTCCTGATGACGTAGCAATTCAGGTGTTGACACAATCAAGAGCTCATATAATCGATAAGACTATGGAAGCCGTTAAGGGTGCTCCTAATGTCATTATCCATCTTTATAATGCGACCAGCACACTTCACAGAGATGTTGTATTCGGTTTTTCGCAGGATGAGTGTATTGATCTTGCCGTTGAAGGCGCGAAAATGATCATCGACCGTATCAACAATGATAACAGCGGCACCGGTTTCAAGCTTGAGTATTCACCTGAAGCATTCTCCGATACAGAACTTGATTTTGCCGTAAGGATATGTGATTCCGTCTGCGAAGTCTGGAAGCCGACGCCGGATTGGAAAGTAATAATCAATCTTCCTGAGACTGTTGAATATCAGACTGCAAATGTTTATGCGGACCAGATTGAATACTTCTGCAGAAAGACCAGATGGCGTGATTCGATAATCGTCTCGCTTCACACTCATAACGACAGAGGTACTGCCGTTGCAACTTCTGAGTTTGGCTTAATGGCCGGAGCCGACAGGGTGGAAGGCACTTTGTTCGGCAATGGCGAGCGTACGGGAAACGTTGATATCATTACGCTTGCAATTAATATGATGATGCTCGGCATCAACCCCGGACTTGATTTCTCGAACATGAATAAGACTATCGATATCTATGAGGAATTGACAGGGATGAAGGTCGAACCGAGACATCCCTGGGCCGGAAAGCTTGTATTTACTGCTTTCTCGGGCTCTCATCAGGATGCGATCAACAAGGGAAGAAAGAAAATGGAGGAAAGAGGGGAAAGTATTTGGGCCGTTCCTTATCTTCCTATCGATCCTAAGGATGTCGGCAGGGAATACGAACCTATTATCAGGATCAATTCCCAGTCCGGAAGAGGCGGTATCTCCTATGTTATGGAGACTTATTTCGGCGTTCAGCTTCCCAAAAGATTCCAGCGTGACTTCCTTGTTGACGTCAAAGCCGCAACTGAAGAAGGCGGAGTTGAGAATGAGCTTACACCGCAGCAGATATTCAATCTTTTCGATGATAAATACATCAATGTTCTTGAACCATACGGTCTTAAGAACTTCTCGGAGCAGCAGGACAGCGATCAGGTATCCACTGTAGAGGCTCTTATTACCGACAATGGCAAGGAAGTAACTATAAAAGGACAGGGCAACGGTCTTCTTGATGCGTTTGTCAGAGCCTTCTGCGGTTATACCGGTATTGATTTTTCGATTTCGAACTATTCAGAGCACGCTATGAAGTCCGGTTCTGACTCTGCGGCTATTACGTATATTGAGATTACGAATAAGGCAAATAATCAGACATATATCGGCGCCGGTGTTTCAAGTTCAGTCACAAAATCTTCCGTTCGTGCCGTAGTTTGCGCATTTAACAGAATGATAAGTGTGTTATGATTGGGTGGTTTGAAAAGGAGTATTGATAATGTTCTGGGATTATTTTGTAGCTTTTATATTTGGTATTGTTGAAGGTGTCACAGAGTGGCTTCCGGTTAGTTCTACCGGACACATGATCATATTAAATGAGTTCCTTAAGCTCAACGTATCACCTGAGTTTTATGACCTTTATCTTGTTGTTATCCAGCTCGGTGCTATCCTTGCTGTAATTGTGATCTTCTGGAAAGAGATCTGGCCGTTCGGACTTAAGAACAACAACCATCCTATAGCAAAAGAAGGAATCGGCAGATACATAATGAAAGACAAGATCATCATGTGGCTCAAGATTGCCCTTGCATGTGTTCCGGCAGCTATTGTAGGCGTTCTCTTTGATGACTGGCTTGATGAACACCTTTATAACTATGTTGTTGTTGCTATCGCTCTTATCGTTTTCGGTGTTGCATTTATAGTTGTTGAATATCTCATGAAGAACAGAACACCTTCAGTTAAGACTGTTAATCAGTTTAACTGGGGACATGCTCTTGCAATCGGTCTTTTCCAGCTTCTTGCAGCAATCTTCCCGGGAGCTTCAAGATCAGGCTCAACTATCGTAGGTTCAATTGCTATCGGCATAAAGAGGGAAGCAGCGGCTAAATTTACATTCTTCCTCGCTATTCCCGTAATGCTCGGTGCAAGCCTGCTTAAGATCCTTAAGTATGACGGAAGCGTTTCCGGTCATGAGATCGTGCTTCTTGCTATCGGAATGATCACAGCATTCGGTGTGAGCCTTCTTGTCATCAACAGACTTATGGCATTTATCAGGAAGCATTCATTTACATGCTTTGGCTGGTACAGAATAGCACTCGGATTGCTCGTTCTTATCCTTGGTGCAGCAGGTGTCATCGGCGGGGGTGCAGCAGCTTAAAGCATTTACTTGGCTTAGGTTTTTGAGCGGGCATAAATTCATGCTGTTACGCCGGAACAAATTTCGATTTAAGATATTTCCCTAATATCTCTTATATTTTTAATAAGTATATTAGTCCGTTTATGCTATAATCCATACTGATTTATTATGTGATAACAACGGACAGGAGAGTCTTTTTGCGTAAATATATATACAACAGCCGTGATGTTGCGGCTTATTTCAAGTATTTCTCGGTTCCGAGTCATCTTGAAGTGTCATATATGCAGTACATATTTAATTTTGGCAGCAAGGTGCTTGCCGAGCCTTTGACGCGCGATTTTGAGCATTTCAAGAATGAAGTCTACAGAGAACTTTATTTCCTGTGGGCCAACGGATTCGAGAATGAGAAAGCTGACATCTCCAAAATGACTTCAGAAGGTGATCTGTCGCTCATTTGTGATCAGGAATGTATCTGCCTTGAATCTTACATGAAGCTTATCTGTCTTCATCTTATCTTTTCGGGCAATCTTCCATATATCAACCTGAATTTTACCGGTCTGATGACACAGCTCGGCATCAAGTGCGATGTTGAGATATACGAGGAGAACTGCAAAAGGATATGTGAATCTTTGCAGCTTGATGTTTCCGATACTTTCGGTAAGCCCTTTAATCTGACTTTGGGCATTCCGGATGAGCTCTTGCGTGTATCTTTAAATGCTGAGTTCAGACAGGGTTTAGACAGCAGGAACTTTAAAGAGACTTTGAGAAGTGAACAGATGAATTGGCTTAAAGATCTTAAGGATAAGTCCTTTAAGCTTTTCGGTTCTAAGCCTGCACGTAAGAAAACGGCAAAAGGCCGTTCAGACAGTGCTTCATCCAAAAACCACAGAGAATCGGCTTATCCTGTGGTTTCCAATTCGGCTCAGCCCAAGGGCAAGCCTAAGCCGGAGAGTTAAGTAACGCGGAGGTTAGTGATGGACAAGGTATACAAGCTTGGTCTTGATATCGGATCTACAACAATTAAGGTGGTCTTGCTTGATGACGACAAGATCATTCACAACGATTATCAGAGACATCATTCAGATGTATCGGGACTTCTGGATGATCTGTTCGAAGATTTAAACAAGAAATTTCCCGGAATATCCGTTGATGTAGTAATTACAGGTTCCGGCGGACTTTCTGTAGCAAACTGGCTTGGCTTTAAGTTTACACAGGAAGTCATGGCTGAGACACAGGCGATTAAGAAATATCATCCTGAGACAGACGTAATCATTGAGCTTGGCGGTGAGGATGCCAAGATTACGTATATGCATCCTGTGCTTGAGCAGCGTATGAACGGTACATGTGCAGGCGGTACGGGTTCTTTCATTGACCAGATGGCATCGCTCCTTCAGACTGATGCTGACGGTCTCAATAACTTTGCAAAGGATTACAGATCACTTTACACGATCGCCAGCCGCTGCGGCGTTTTCGCGAAGTCCGACCTGCAGCCTCTCATCAATGAAGGTGCTGCTAAAGAAGACCTCGCTGCTTCAATCTATCAGTCAGTTGTTAACCAGACTATTTCAGGTCTTGCATGCGGCAGACCCATTAAGGGCAATGTTACTTTCTTAGGCGGTCCACTGTTCTTTAATTCAGAATTAAGAAACGCTTTCGAGCGTACGCTTGAAGGAAAAGTTGATTCGTTCTGGATGCCGGAAGAAGCCCAGATCTATGTTGCTCTGGGCGCTGCTCTTTCAGCAGACGGAAAGAATCCTATAAAGCTCTCAGACCTTCTTGTAAAGCTTAAAAACAGGGAAGGATTTGTTCCTGACATCATCAGGATCGATCCGATCTTCAAGAATGCTGATGATAAGGCAGCTTTTGACGAACGTCATAAGAAGGATCAGATCCCTGTGTTAGAGCTTAAGGATCAGCACGGACCTTTATATCTCGGTATCGATGCCGGTTCAACGACCACAAAGGCTGTTGTAATCAATACAAAGGGCGAGCTCGTTTATACATTCTATGCAAGCAATAAAGGTAATCCTGTCATGAGTGCAGTTGCTATCATGAAGGATATCTACGCAAAAATGCCTGAGGATTGCTATATTGTTAATTCCTGTGTTACCGGTTACGGCGAGAATATAATTAAAGCTGCTCTTAACATTGACCTTGGTGAGATCGAGACGATGGCTCACTTCCAGTCTGCCAAATTCTTCTGTCCTAACGTTGATTTCATCATCGATATCGGCGGCCAGGACATGAAGTGCATGAAGATAAGAAACGGTGTTATCGATTCGATCATGCTCAATGAGGCCTGCTCTTCAGGCTGCGGCTCATTCATCCAGACCTTTGCACAGACATTGGGACTTACGACTCCTGAGTTTGCAGAAGCAGCTTTAAGTTCAACAAAGCCTGTCGATCTTGGTACACGCTGTACCGTATTCATGAATTCAAAGGTTAAGCAGGCGCAGAAAGAGGGCGCATCAGTCGGTGATATCTCCGCAGGTCTTTCTTATTCTGTTGTCAGAAATGCACTTTATAAGGTTATCAAGATCCGTGATACTGAGCAGCTCGGTAAGAATATCGTCGTTCAGGGCGGTACATTCCTTAATGACGCCATATTGAGATGCTTTGAGCTTGTATCAGGCAGAGATGTAATAAGACCAAATGTTGCAGGACTTATGGGTGCTTTCGGTGCTGCTCTTATTGCACAGAAGAGAGCAAAAAACGGTATGAAGTCTAATGTTCTTGCAAAAGATGAGCTCGATTCTTTTTCGATGGATACGGAGAATACACAGTGCCAGGGCTGTACAAACCACTGCCGTCTTACAATTGCGACATTCTCCAACGGAACGAAGTTTGTATCAGGCAACCGCTGCGAAAGAGGCGAAGACCTCGCTTTGGACAGGGAGCCTGTCAACGATAAGAAGAAGCTTCCGAACCTCTTCGATTATAAGTATTCACGTACGTTCAGTTACTATAAGCCGTTAAAGCTTGAGGATGCTCCGAGAGGAGAGATTGGTATTCCAAGAGTTCTTAACCAGTATGAGAATTATCCTTTCTGGTTCACAGTGCTCACAAAGCTTGGATTCAGAGTTCTTGTATCTGCAAGATCTTCGCATAAGATCTATGAAGGCGGCATGGAGACAATTCCTTCCGAGTCAGTATGTTATCCTGCTAAGCTTGCACATGGTCATATCGAGAATTTGATTGACCGTGGTATAAAGACTATCTTCTATCCGGATGTTCCATACGAGAATATCGAAAATGATAATTCCAACAACCACTATAACTGCCCGATCGTATGCTCGTATCCTGAAGTTATACGTAATAATGTTGAGAATCTCCTCGAAAAGAATATCAGGTACTTAAATCCTTTCATGCCTCTGGATAATCTTGATAATGTTGCTCTCCATCTAACAGAGTGCTTCGATTATCTCGGCGTATCCGCTGAAGAAGCTAAACAGGCAGTCGAAGCCGGTGCTGAAGAATACTTCAAGTACAAAGAAGACATCAGGCAGAAGGGTGTTGAGATCCTTAAGGAGATGGAAGAAAAGGGTCTTAAGGGCATAGTTCTTGCCGGAAGACCTTATCACTGCGACCCTGAGATCAATCACGGAATCCCTCAGATGATCAATTCGTTAGGTCTTGCTGTTCTCACAGAAGATGCTGTCGCAAAGCCGGGTGTATTACAGCGTCCTATCAGAGTAATCGACCAGTGGATGTATCACACAAGACTTTATGAGGCTGCCGCATTTGTTATCACGAGACCTGACTTAGAGCTCGTTCAGCTTACAAGCTTCGGCTGCGGCCTTGATGCCGTTACATCAGATCAGGTTCAGGAGATCCTTGAATCTTCCGGAAAGCTTTATACACTGCTTAAGATCGATGAGGTATCTAACCTCGGCGCAGCAAGGATCAGAATGAGATCACTTGTTGTTGCAATGAACGAGAGACTTGAACTTGAGGCTAACGGCGGCGCAAAGCCTGCAGTTTCCGATAACGGGGAAGCTCCTTATATCGTAAAGAGAGTTGAGTTTACAAAAGAGCATAAGAAGAATCATACGATCCTTGCTCCTCAGATGGCTCCTATCCAGTTCGAGTTCGTTGAATCAGTTTTCCATAAGCACGGATATAAGCTGAAGCTCCTTAAGCAGGCAACAAGAGAAGATATCGAGTGCGGTCTTAAGTATGTTAATAATGATGCTTGTTTCCCGACCCTTATCGTCGTCGGCCAGATGATCAATGCTATTTTAAAGGGTGATATCGATCCTGATAATACCACGCTTGCGATCACACAGACGGGCGGCGGATGCCGTGCTACAAACTATGTTGCATTCTTAAGAAAGGCTCTTAAAGAGGCAGGTTATCCGCAGATCCCTGTCATTACTATCTCTGCTCAGAGATTTGAGAAGAATGAAGGTTTTGAATATTCAGCTTCGTTCCTTCTTGATGCGATCAAAGCTCTCTGCGCCGGAGATATGGTATCCACTTTGCTTTTGAGAGTAAGACCTTATGAGAAAGTTCCGGGATCAGCTAATGCTCTTTATTCCTACATCAACAGGATCGGAAGAAAACTCTTTAATCCCAAGCTTTTGAATAATGATCTTACTGAAGGCTACGACAAGATGATGCCTAACAGTTACTTTTCCAAGTCAATTGAAGAGAAGAAGGCTATCCTTGATGTTTTAAGCAAGATCGGCGTTGATTTTGATAATCCGCCGGAGATAAAAAAATATAAGGAATTCGTTAAGTTCGCTGTCGAGAAGTTCGATAAACTGCCTCTTGCGGACATTCCTAGAAAGCCGAGAGTCGGACTTGTAGGAGAGATCCTTGTTAAGTTCCAGCCGGATGCAAACAATAATGCAATCGACGTCATTGAGGCAGAGGGTTGTGAGGCTGTATTGCCGGGTGTTCTGGATTTCTTCCTTTACTGCGCATATAACCCTCTCTGGCAGGCATATAACCTCGGCAAGAGCAAGAAGACAGGTTATATCATGAAGACTGCAATCAGATTCCTTGAGTCATTGAGAAAGCCTATAAACAAGGAATTTGCAAAGACTAACGGCAAGTTCATGCTGACCGAGAAGATCCAGGAGCTTGCAGAGAAATCTTCTACAGTATTAAGCTGCGGCAACTCCTGCGGCGAGGGCTGGTTCCTTACTGCGGAAATGATCGAGCTTATTCAGGACGGCGTTCCGAACATTATCTGCGCCCAGCCGTTTGCATGTCTGCCTAACCATGTAACAGGCAAGGGAATGATCAAGGAATTAAGAAGACAGTATCCGACATCCAACATCGTGCCTATTGACTACGATCCGGGTGCTTCGGAAGCTAACCAGCTCAACAGGATCAAGCTCATGATCAGTACTGCACGCGCTGTAAGAGAAGCTGAGATCGAAGAAGAGAACAAGAAGAAAGGTTAAGAGGTCTCCTTATGAGTACACTCCTTCTGGTTGACGGCAATTCAATTATCAACAGAGCGTACTATGCCGTAATAGGCAGAGCTCCGATGACTGCTCCGGACGGAACTCCTACAGGTGCCGTAAACGGTTTCTTTAATTCCGTTCTTGGTGTCATGAAGGAATATAATCCTGATTATATGTGCGTTCTTTTCGACAGAAGAGAGCCCACATTCAGGCATAAGATGAGCAGTGATTATAAAGCAAACCGCAAGGGAATGCCTGATGATCTTGCTGCACAGATGCCCGTTGTAAAGGATCTTCTGGATCTTTACGGTATCAAGCGCATGGAACTTGCCGGATATGAAGCTGATGATCTTATCGGCACATTATCAAAGCAGGGTGAAGAACAGGGAATGGACGTCTATATATTCTCGGGAGACCACGATGACTTCCAGCTTATATCAGATAAAGTCTCAGTAATCATGCCTCAGTCGGGTAAGGGCAAAGAACCCAGAATACTCTATGACCGCAAGATGTTTCAGGATACTTACGGAGTTAAGCCTGAAGTTTTTGTTCAGGTTAAGGCTCTAATGGGTGATAACTCCGATAACATCAAAGGCGTCGAGAAGGTAGGAGAGAAGACTGCTTTTAAGCTGATAGCTGACTATGGTTCATGCGAGAATGTTATCAATAATGCCGATAAGCTTTCTCCCGCATTAAGTGAGAGAGTTAAGGCTTCGACAGATCTTCTTGCCCTTAATATCAAGCTCTGCACGATAGACCGTGAGTCACCGGTTCCATTCAATGCCGGTGAATCAGTTTATCCTTCAGATTCAAGAGATCTTCCTGCCTTATCAGGCGTGCTTAACCGCCTTGCTTTAAGGTCTCTGATCAAGAAACTCGATCTGGACAACGTGAAGCCTGCCGGATTTGAACCTGCGGAAGATGTTGATGAGTTCTTAACCGGTATTGCCAAAGAAGTTGAAACAGTTCTTAAATCCGGGATCAAAGTTATCCGTGAAGTTCCGTCATCTATTGAACTTTCAGATCTTAATCTTGGAATCGATTTTGTGGATATATCTTCAGGCGTAAAGGTGCTTCTACTTGACTGGAGCTCGAAGATCGCTTATGCAGTTGATCCCGAAGATTTTAATAAGCTCGTGTCGGGCAAGTCTTTTATTCCTGCAGCTTATGAATATAAGGACAGATCCAAGTATCTTAAGGCACCTTTAAAAGGCGTTGACACAGTATTCGATGTGGAGATCGCAGGCTATGTCCTTAATATCCTTTCAGGCAAACCGGATCTTCAAAGGCTTTATGAAAGCGTCATCAAAGCGGCTTTCCCTGTTGAGGAGAAGAAGGGCCCGGTTAAACAGTTATCTTTGTTTGACGAGATAATTGAAGACGACGGTTCTTCCAAGCTTGAGGAATGTGCGGGAAAGCTTCTGGCTGTTACCGCAATCGCAAGAGCAATGTCCAGAGACATCGAGAATGACACTGACCTGAAAAAGCTTCTATATGAGATAGAATTCCCGCTAGTCATAACTCTTGATAAGATCGAGCGTAACGGCATGCATGTATCAGGTGACAGGCTTGACGAACTTCACAGCGAATATACAAAGCGTCTTGAAGACATCAGCGCACGCGTTTTCGATGCATGCGGAACGGAATTCAATATCGGTTCTCCCAAGCAGCTTGCAGATGTTTTATATGGTGAGAAGTATCTGAATCTTCCATCAGGCAAGAAGGGCAAGAGCGGGGATTATTCGACCGGCATCGATGAGCTTAACAGATTAAGGAAATATTCTCCCGCAATCGATTACATTATCAAATACCGCGAACTGTCAAAGCTTGATTCCACATATGCCGTAGGATTAAAACGCGCTGTTAAGAGCGATTCAAGGATCCATACGACATTTACACAGGCAATGACAAATACGGGAAGACTCTCGTCAACAGAGCCAAACCTTCAGAACATTCCCGTCAGGACAGAGGAAGGATCAAGACTCCGTGAAGCTTTTACGGCAGAAGAAGGCAAGATCCTTGTAGATGCCGATTATTCACAGATCGAATTAAGGCTTCTTGCCGCATTGAGCGGTGATGAAGTTATGTGTTCGGCATTTAATGAAGGAGAGGATATACATAAGAGGACAGCTGCCAAGATATATGGTGTTTCCGAGGAAATGGTCACCCATAAGATGAGGGCGACCGCTAAGACAGTAAACTTCAGCATTATCTATGGTATTTCCGATTATGGTCTTGCTACGGATCTCGGCATCGGTTACAAGGAAGCCGCTGAACTCATTAAAGAGTATAACAACCAGTTCCCGGGCGTAACATCTTATCTGGAGATGCTCAGGAATTCCGGTGAAGAGAAGGGCTATGCGGTAACGATGTATGGCAGGAAGAGGGTCTTAAACGAACTCAAGAGCCAGAACCGCAATATAAAGAATTTCGGTTACAGAGCCGCAATGAATACACCTATTCAGGGTACGGCAGCAGATATTATCAAGATCGCTATGAACCGTGTTATCAAAGCGCTGGAAGAGAAACTACCCGGTGCAAAACTTGTAATGCAGGTGCACGATGAACTCATATGCGAATGCGATATTAACGATAAGGATCTTTGCGCATCTATCTTAAAGAGCGAGATGGAGAAGGCGGCTTCATTAAGCGTTCCGCTCTTGGCAGAGGTCGGATTCGGAAAGGATTGGCTGGAAGCAAAGTAATGTTTGTATTAGGTATTACAGGCGGTATTGGAAGCGGAAAGAGTACTGTAAGCGCAATGCTTGCAGACAGAGGCCTGCTTGTCCTTGATGCAGATGAGATATCAAGAGCAGTTACGGGCCCAGGCGGAAGAGCAATGCCGGAGATTGCTGCGACATTCGGTAATAAAGTTGTTACTTCTGCGGGTGCGCTCAACAGACGCGTTATGTCTGACATCGCTTTCGGTGATAAGAAGAAGCTTGATGACTTGAGCACGATCATTCACAGACATGTTTTCGAGCAGATCGAAGACACGCTTAAGAAAGAGAAGGATAAGGGTTCGAAGTGCGTTGTGCTTGATGTTCCGATCCCCGTAAACAGATTCCGCGAATTATGCAATCAGATCTGGGTCGTAACGTGTGACAGAGATGTGCGCCTTGCAAGACTTCAGAAGCGCGGAATGGATAAGGATGAGGCAGAGCGCAGGATCGCTGTCCAGATGACTGATGATGAATATTGTGAGCTTGGTGATCACTCGATCGATAATTCATGGGATCTTGATGACCTTAAGGATAAGGTTGAAGTGTTGATCCGCGAACAGCTTTATGAGAGAGGTATCAGGATATGAACATCAGTGCCGTGATAACTGCTTCGGTCTTTCTCCTGATATCCGTTGCCGCACTTGTGTTCCTTTTTGTAGGCAATACGCCCTTTGCGAGAGGCACATACAGAAAATTCTACAGGGCATCATGCGGTGTTTATATTTCCGGAGCACTTCTCGTGCTGATATTAACGATCGTCATGAAGGGGCTCCCTGTCATCTTTGTCGTTATATCAGATGTAACGATAATGTTTGTTTTTGCATTTACTGTTGGTCTTATCTATTTTATGACCAGGTCTATAGTTGAGGCGGCTGATAAAGCCGGGAAAAAGAATGAGCCTGAAAGCGAAGAAAGTAAAGACAGTAGCGGCACAGAGTAAAAAGCGTGTCGTCCTTAAGATCTTTCTGATACTGGTGATCCTTGGTGTCATTGGGTTATTTGCTGCAGCGCTCATGAATAACCACATAATCAGCAATTCTAAGCCATATCTTTATTCCATGGAGGATTTTGAAGCATATGCGGAATCTTCGGGATGTTATTATGAAGCTGCTATCCTTTTAGGATGCGGTGTATATAAGGACGGCACACCGACACCTATGCTCGCAGACAGGATCCGTACGGCAGCATTAGTCTATAAGACAGGGTGTGTTGATTATATCCTTGTAAGCGGTGACAGCGAAAAACCTGAAAAGTACGATGAGGTCGGCTGCATGAAGTCTATGCTCATCGAACTTGGTGTTCCGGAAGATGACATTAAATGTGACGGGCTGGGGCTTTGTACTTACGATACGATGCTCAGGGCAAGTACTATATTCAAGGTAAAGTCTGCTGTAGTCGTAACGACGGGTTTTCATCTTGCACGTTCTGTTTACGACAGCCATAAGTTCGGTATAGAATCTGTTGGTGTGGAAGCGGTCAATTCCGGATATGTGATAAGACAGAATAATTACTACCGTGAGTTTATCGCAAGGTCCAAGGATTTTGTGTTTACGCTTATTAAGCCCGGTGCTTAAAGAATTTGAGGTGATTTATGGAATCTAACGGCACAAAGAGATTACCTGTATATATTGGAGGTGTTTTTTCTGTAATAGCTGGTTTGTTCTTTGTGTTGCTTCCTGAAATCTCCTCGGGTGTGATCGGCATCATGTTCGGTATTATCTTATTTGTTGCCGGTATTTCTGAAGTTATCGGTTATATTATTTCAATTAAGCAGTTCCGTGAAGAAAACTACGGCAAAGCAGCAGGTGCCGAGATAGTTCTGGTATATTCATTGATACTTATCGCTTTAGGTGTTTTCTTCCTCTTAAAGCCCGATACGGTATTGCAGCTTCTTACATTTATCGTCGGCATCTTCTTTTTGATCGACGGTATAGTCAAATTCAGACAGGAACTGTTTCTTTTTAACGTTAAGGATCTTTTCTGCTGGGCACTGTTGTTCCTTGCATTCCTTTTGATATTTGCAGGAATCGCACTGCTGATTAATCCTTTTGACGGAACAAGAAATGTAATAGTCTTTTCAGGATGCGCTTTTATCGTCAGCGGCTTTGAATCTGTTTTTCTCGGTATCGTACGAATGATCGAGAATAAGACAGGGAAGACATGATGCCTGAATATTTGGAGTTGCTTTGCTGACAGATATCAGACGTTGAATCTGAATACTACAACGTCGCCGTCCTTCATTACATATTCTTTTCCTTCAGATCTGACAAGACCTTTTTCCTTTGCAGCGTTATATGTGCCGTTGGCAATGAGGTCATCGTATGATACGACTTCAGCTCTGATAAAGCCTCTTTCAAAATCGGAATGAATCTTTCCGGCAGCCTGAGGAGCTTTTGTTCCTTGCTTTATTGTCCAGGCACGAACTTCCTTGGGGCCTGCAGTAAGAAATGAAATAAGTCCTAAGAGAGTGTAAGATGCATTGATCATCTTATCAAGACCGGCACTCTCGATTCCCAGATCTTCAAGGAACATCTCACGATCCTCAGGAGATAATTCTCCGAGTTCTTCCTCAATCTTTGCCGAGATAACAACAACGCCAGAACCTTCCTTGGCTGCAATCTCCTTTACGACCTGAACATAAGGAATATCTTCGTTCTTCTTTATATCGTCCTCAGCTATGTTTGCGCAGTAGAGGACAGGCTTCATAGATATAAGCTGAAGATCTTTTGTGTATTCCTGTTCGTCCTCTTCGAAAACAAGAGTTCTTGCTGATTTTCCTTCAGCCAGGCAGTCATAGATCTTCTCATATACAGCAAGCTCCTTAGCAAAGGCTTTGTCGCCGCCTTTCATCATCTTCTTTGTCCTGTCGATGCGCTTTTCCATTATCTCCAGATCTGAAAGTATAAGCTCTACATCGATCGTTGCGATATCACCTGCCGGATCTGCGTGACCGTTGACGTGGATAACATCCGGATCGTCAAAACATCTTACGACGTGAACGATTGCATCACACTCTCTGATATTGGAGAGGAACTTATTGCCAAGACCTTCACCTTTTGATGCACCGGCTACAAGACCTGCGATGTCGACGAATTCGACTACAGCAGGAGTGTATTTCTCCGGATTATAGATCTCAGCGAGCTTATCTAATCTTTTATCAGGAACAGAGACGACACCGACATTGGGCTCGATAGTGCAGAAAGGATAGTTAGCTGCTTCGGCGCCTGCTCTTGTTATTGCATTGAAAAGGGTGCTTTTACCTACATTAGGAAGTCCTACGATACCAAGCTTCATATTTCCACCTCATATATTACTTTTTGCCTCAATATTTTAGCACATTCATGTCTTAATTCTTTGCAGGGTGTTTGTCGCTATTTGTATGGTGTTTTAGTGCTTATTTGAAGGTTTTTGTAATAATCTGTCGCAATTGGATGTTTTTGTTTGAAATCATTTCAGAATCTTTGCAGGTTTTTTGCAGGTATTTCGTACTGATAATCCTCCTTCAGAGTGGCTATCCTAACCTAAAAGGAGGCTTTTTTATGGCAAGCAGACCTAATGTTGTCCGTATATATTCATGTTTTACTGAAGGTTCAGGATCAACGGTATCACTTATTGAAGTATCTATTTCTCCGGGTATCCCGACTTTTTCCGTGATCGGTCTTTGCGATTCATCTATAAGAGAATCACAGGGAAGATTAAGATCAGCTTTTAAATCGTGCGGTTTCAATATGCCTAAAGGACATATAACCGTAGGAATCAGCCCTGCATATAAACGCAAGACCGGTTCCGGCTTTGACCTTCCAATGGCGCTGGGGATTCTTTTTGCTTCGGGACAACTGTATTTGCCGGATAATTCAAAGATCTTCGCTGAAGGTGAACTTACTTTAAGCGGTGAATTGAAGGCAACACCGGGAGCCTGCATAAGACTTAAGACAGTTAAGAATATTGATTTTGACTACAGGCTCATTCCTGTAAGTGAAGCTTCCAGTGCGGGTCTTGCCGGATTCAGGGGGCAGGCGATAAGTACGTTGTCAGAACTTTCCGGAATTTTTGACTGCAATATGTATAAAGAGTCTGTTTTCGATTATTCCAAAGCGCCCGGAGATGATGACTTTATAGATGTTTCCATGCTCAAAGGGCAGGAGAAGGCAAAAAGAGCTCTGCTGATATGTGCATCAGGTTTTCACAATATACTTCTTATGGGAAGTCCCGGCTGCGGAAAGACAATGGCAGGAAAGATCCTTACAGGAATACTTCCCAGGATGGATCAGGATGAAATATCAGATGTATATTCCCTTAATGAATTGACCGCGGGAGAATCCGGCAGAATCAGCGATATAAGGCCGGTCAGGATTATCGGACCATCGGTCTCCGTAAGTAAACTCATCGGTGATTCTGTTACGGTAACTCCGGGTGAGCTTGCGCTTGCTAATCACGGAATCCTGTTTGCCGATGAGCTGCCGCTTTATAAAACGGAAGTAATTGATTTTCTTAGAAAGCCATTGGAAGAACATAAGGTAAATATCGTAAGAAAAGGCAATCTGTATTCCTTTGACAGTAACTTTATCTTTCTTGGTACAGGAAATCCCTGCAAATGCGGTCTTCTTTATGAGAAAGGAAGCAAATGCCGGTGCACTTCCGCTGAGATAAAACGTTATCTTTCAAAGATTAACGGACCTTTTCTTGAAAGGATCGATATTTTCAGTGAGATGAGAACAATATCCGGAAATGATATGGCTTCAATCTACACAGATGAGGATAGATCAGAGAGCCTTGATTACAGGAAAACCGTTGAAAGATGCTGGAAGATAGAGCATGAGAGATATGGCGGATCATATCTGAATGCAACTTTCCCCGAAGAAGATATAAAAGACCAGATGCGGATTCCTGAAAATGTTATCCGTTATGCATCGGAACTTTCAGAGAAAGGCTTTTTCTCGGCAAGGGGTTTTACAAGAATATTAAGGGTTGCAAGAACAATAGCGGACATAAATGAAGCAGAAGATGTTTCTGCAGGAGATGTGGCTGAAGCGTCCCAATACAGATTAAGGGGTTTTTGATATGGAAGGTACTGACAATAGCATTAAAGACTTTTTCTATTCGGCAGTAATGATGAATACCGATATCAACTATAAGACTTTAACTGATCTTACGGATAATAAAGCAATAACAAACTACAGAGATCTTGCAGATAAGGATCTGCTTGACAGGATTGTCAGTGCCCCGCCCGCGCTTAAGCCGGAAACCGTTAACCGGATCAGCAATCTGAGTGATTCCTATATTCGGATAATGGATATTGCCCTCGGTTATAAGAATATTGCTGATAAAGAGAATATCAGTGTCAAATCATGTCTTGATAAGGATTATCCGTATAATTGGAAGATGTTAAGCGGGATGCCAAAAGTGTTTTACTTTAAAGGTTCTTATGACATTATCACGAGAATGACGCTTAACGGGTCTTGTGCAGTAGTCGGTTCAAGAAATGCAAGTAAATATTCTGTGTATGCTACAGAAAAGATCTGTGGTGTACTTGGGAATAAAGGTATTACTATAGTTTCCGGCATGGCGTTTGGAATAGACAGGAGTGCGCATTTGGCATCAGTAAGTACTCCCGGAGGAACAGTTGCAGTCTTAGCCGGCGGAGCTGACAATATATATCCGCCTGTAAATAAAGATATTTACGATGCCATTGCTGCACAAGGATTAATAGTTTCCGAGATGCCTCCGGGTCAAAAACCTTTAAGACAATATTTTCCTTCAAGGAACCGGCTTATTGCAGGACTATCCGACTGCACACTTATTATGGAAGCCGGAGCTGTATCAGGAACACTACATACAGCTTCATTTGCGGCCGCTCAAGGTAAAGAAGTGTTCGTGCTTCCTAATAATATCTACTATGAGAATGCTTGGGGAGGGCTTAAACTCCTTGAAGACGGCGGCAATGTGCTTTTAGGTCCGGATAGTGTAATCGACAGTATTGCAAGGTCAGTAATGTATAAACGCCTCGGCATTGGTTGCAGGGGCGAGATACCTTTCCTTGATAAAGACGATGAATTCGAAAATGCAGCAAATGTAGGTGTCTTAAGGGAATTAGCCCGTGCGAATCCGGAGGAATTAACTGATAATAACTGGAAAATGCTGATATCTGACGCGCTGACACTAAAACCGCTTTGTGCAGACGAATTATGCAATATTACATCGCTCCCTTTCTATAAAGTGTCAAAATTGTTGACAGAACTTGAACTTAATGGGACAGTATGTCAGGAGAAGGGAAAGTATTCGTTGACATTTGTATAATGATGATATATTTTTTATTAAAAATATAGGGAGCACTTATGGGCAAAAAATTAGTTATTGTTGAGTCTCCTGCCAAGTCAAAGACAATAGGCAGATATCTTGGCGGGGATTATGTTATTACTGCGTCTTTAGGTCATATCAGAGATCTTCCTTCAGGCAATCTCGGTGTCGATGTTAAGAATAATTACAAACCTTTATATATAACAATGAAAGGCAAAGAGAAGGTCGTAAGAGATCTTAAGCTCATGGCACAGGATGCCGATGAGATCCTGCTCGCAACCGACCCTGACCGCGAGGGAGAAGCTATTGCATGGCACCTTGCCAAGGTTCTAAAGATAGATCCTGATTCAAAGTGCAGGATCACTTTTAACGAGATCACCAAATCTGCTGTTCAGGAAGCGATCAAGAGTCCAAGGACGATCAATATGAATCTTGCCAATGCGCAGCAGGCAAGAAGAATCCTTGACCGGCTTGTAGGTTATGAATTAAGTCCGCTTCTCTGGAAGAAGATCCGTAAGGGTCTTTCAGCCGGAAGAGTTCAGTCTGTAGCAACCAGGATCGTTATGGACAGGGATGCTGAGATTGATTCGTTTAAGCCTGAAGAATACTGGCTTGTTAAAGCCCTTGTTACTCCGGGCAAGAATACGGATAAGTTCCTTTTAGGATATTACGGCGTAGCTGAAGCAGACGGTAAGATCAGGAAAGATGACCTTAAGTGCATGGAAGATGCACAGGCTGTTCTTGAAGATGTCGGTTCCGGTCCTCTGGTAGTAGATTCAATTAAGAAGGGCAGCAAGGAACGCAATCCTTATCCGCCGTTCACGACTTCAACATTACAGCAGGAAGCTTCTAAAAGGCTTGGATTCTCTTCGAAGAAGACTATGTCCATTGCCCAGCAGCTTTATGAAGGTGTTGAGATCGAAGGTGCAGGTCAGACGGCTCTGGTATCTTATATCAGAACAGACTCCGTCCGTATTTCCGAGGAAGCTGTTGCAGCTGCAAAGGATCTTATTAAAGAAAGATTCGGTTCAGAATACTGCGCTTCCCATAAGAGACAATATAAGAATAAGAATTCTGCACAGGATGCTCACGAAGCGATCAGACCTACACATTTTGATCTTGATCCCCGTGCTATCAGATCATCTTTGTCGAATGACCAGTATAAGCTCTATCAGCTTATCTGGGACAGATTCCTTGCTACACAGATGACGGCTTGCAAGCTCGATACCGTTACTTGCCAGGCATCCTGCAATAACAGGATCTTCAGGGCTACCGGTGAGACTGTTACTTTCAAAGGTTTCCTTGTTCTTTATGATGATATCGCAGAAGATTCGAACAAGATTGATGATCAGGACGGAAAGGCAGCCATTCCTCCGCTTGAAGACGGCATGAGCCTTGAACTCTTAGATCTTAAATCATTACAGAAGTTTACTACTCCGCCGCCGCACTACACCGAAGCTACTTTGATCAAGGCATTGGAGGAATACGGTATCGGAAGACCTTCAACTTATGCTCCGACGATATCTACTATCCTGGACCGTAAGTATATCGAGAAGAACGGTAGACTTCTTCAGATAACGGATCTCGGAAAGATAGTTACAAATATGCTCTCTGAGAATTTCAGCGAGATTGTCGACCTGTCATTTACAGCCGATATGGAAACTAAGCTTGATGAAGTGGAAGAAGGAAAGGAAGAATGGGAGCACGTTCTTGACGCTTTCTATCCCGAATTCAACACTCAGATCAAGGCTGCACAGGAGTCTATCGATAAGATTACTTTTGAGCCCGAGAAGACTGGCGAGACATGTCCGCAGTGCGGAAGTGAACTTGTCTATAAAGAAGGAAGATATGGCAAGTTTATTGCATGCTCCAACTTCCCGGAATGTAACTACACTAAGAATATTGTTGTATATGCCAAGGGAAAATGTCCAAAATGCGGTTCCGGTCTTCTTGTATATAAATCAAAGAAATATAGAAATAAGTCTTTCTATACATGTGACAAGCTTGGTGCTGATCCTGACTGTGATTTTATCTCATGGGATCTTCCTATCGATGACAAATTCTGTCCCGAGTGCGGAAGCTACATGGTGTTGAAGCACTTCGGCAAGAAAGCTTATCCCAGGTGCTCTAATAAGGACTGTCCGTCCAATGTCAGAAAAGGCAGAAAGTCTTCTGACAGCAAGAAGAACGAAGATGAAGAGTGATCCTGTTGTAACTGTTATAGGTGCCGGTCTTGCGGGTTCTGAGGCGGCATATATCTGCGCCAGATCAGGTGTTCACGTTAAGCTTTATGAACAAAAGCCCGTAAAATACAGTCCGGCACATCATTCTGAGAACTTTGCCGAGCTTGTTTGCAGCAACTCGTTAAGAGCAGCAGCCAGAGAAAACGCCATCGGCCTTCTTAAAGAAGAGCTCAGACACTTGGGTTCACTCATTATGGAAGCAGCCGATAAGAGTGCAATTCCCGCAGGCGGCGCTCTCGCTGTAGACAGAGACGAGTTCTCCGGTTACATTACTGAATCGATCAAAAATAATCCTCTTATCGAGGTAATTCCCGGTGAGGTAACGAAGATTCCTGAAGAAGGAATTGTTATTGTTGCAACAGGTCCTCTTACAGAGGGTGAACTTTTCGAAGATATCTTAAGAGTAACAGGTGATACATCAGGACTTCATTTCTTTGACAGTGCTGCACCTATCGTTACCGGTGATTCCATCGACATGACCAAGGCTTTCAGAGCTTCTAGATACGGCAAGGGCGGAGATGACTACATCAATTGTCCAATGACAAAGGAGCAGTATCTCGCGTTCAGGGAAGAACTTGTTAATGCCGAGAGGGCAGAGGTTAAGAATTTCGACAGAGAGATCGTTTTCGAAGGTTGCATGCCTATTGAGGTAATGGCCCAGAGAGGCGTTGATACAATGAGATTCGGTCCTTTGAAGGGCGTAGGTCTTATCGATCCCAATACAGGAAAAGAGCCTTATGCGAATCTCCAATTGAGACAGGACGACAGAGCCAAGACCATGTATAACCTGGTAGGTTTTCAGACAAGACTTAAGTGGTCTGAACAGAAGAGAGTCTTCGGCATGATCCCCGGTCTTGAAAATGCTGAGTATACACGTTACGGCGTTATGCACCGCAACACTTTCCTTAATTCGCCTTTGTATCTGTCATCGCATTACAGCTTAAGAGCTAAGCCCGATATCTTCTTTGCCGGTCAGATCACAGGCGTAGAAGGATATATTGAATCAACTGCTTCAGGTTTTGTTGCAGGATTCTATGCTGCTCAGAGAGCATTGGGATTAGAACCCGCATATGAGCCTGATGCGTGCACAGTAATCGGTTCCATGGCGCTATATGTTTCGGATCCTCATATCAAGAAGTTCCAGCCGATGAATGCCAACTTTGGTATCGTAAGCCCGATTGAAGGAAGATTTAAGGGCAAGACAGGAAAGAAAGATAAGAACAACGCTATTGCTGACAGAGCTTTAGAGCATCTTAAGGCATTCGAAGAAAGCGTTGCAAAACTCACCGAATAATATGGATCAGAACAATACAAATACAGGCATTGATTTTTCAGAAAGAGCAAAAGGTCCTTTTCCTCATTTCTTTATTTCCGGATGGAATCATCTGGTAACGCTCATGGCCGTAAATGCTTTGTTTGTGCTGTTTAACATTCCGGCCATTGCGATCGCTGCTTTGTATGCAATTGTTTTCATGCCCGGTCTTATCAATGCTTTTGACTTGTATAAGTTTATATCAGTGCCATCAAATGCGGGTATGGTCACTCCAATCGAGACAAACGTTATTTCATACCAGCTTTTATCGCTACTCTATGTGTTCTTCATTGCATCAGTTGTCGCGAGCCTTCTTATCTGCGTCGGACCTTTCCAGACAGGATTTGCTCAGGTTTATAAAGACATCAGAAACGGCACTTCAGTCTCGCTTTTCGGAAGCTTTAGAAACGGCCTGAAGAACAACTGGAAAAAGTCTCTTGGTGCGATGTTTATCGGTATTTTGGTCTCTGCAATTATCCTTCTGGCTATCAGTTTTTACATGAATATGCATACAACGGCAGGAACTGTTATAGGAGCCGTATTTGTTGTGTTGCTTTTCGCTTTTATCCTGATACAGAATTTTGTATATCAGATGATAATATCTACAGACTTGAAGCTTTCAAGGATCTATAAGAACGCAGTCCTGTTTCTGTTTATCAGGTTCGTTCCGTGTCTCGGTGCTTCATTGCTTGTATTCCTGTTTTATTTCTTGATCCCGTTTGTTCTTCTTATGTCTTCATCTTATGTTACATTGGGGATCTTTGTTTTCTTTTATACGTTTATCGTTATATCGTGGATGCAGTTTTTTCTGTCCTCTTTTGCTTCCGGACTTATCGAAAAATATGTTGCAGCAGATGATTAAGGTTTATATAAGACTGGTTTGTTCTTCACATATTGAGTTAGAATGAATATAGTAATAAGGGAAACTGATATCTTGCGTGCGCTGAAATAGTTCTTATTGAGAGATGTATGACTTTAGTCTTTTGCCGGATGATTCTTTGTTAGCACTGTTTATTGCACTGGTGCTCTTTTCGGTTGCATTCGTATCATTCTCTATCGTTGCCGTATTTACGCTCGTTAAATCCACAGTCTACAGCAAAATACATAAGGATAAACTTCATCTGATTTGTGATGTTGCTTATTTCCACGAGAAAGGCAAACGTGACAATCAGGAGGATTCTCTCTATATTTCTCCAATGGGAGAAGCTGAAGATAACGGATTCATTGCGGCATGTTCAGACGGAATGGGTGGTCTGTTAAATGGTGAGGTCGTATCAAAATACGTGACTGATTCATTGACTGAGAATTACCCGTATAAGTTCGATGCCCAGGATGAGAACAGTAAGATGATTAGCGATATATCGGACAGGGTATATGAGGAATATCATTTGAGTGCCGGTGCAACACTTGTTATGGTCCATATCTACGATGAATACATGAATTTCTATAGCCTCGGTGACAGTAATATTATCCTTATCCGCAATAACAGGGCTACGCTTCTGAATTACAAACAAAACTATATTACTCTTATGATCAAGAAATTCTCTGAAGGCGGAATAGATACTACTGACGCTTATAAGGATACGAGAGCAAGAGGCCTTATCGATTTTGTCGGCAATCTTAACTGCAATGTTTTAAAGACTTCACGTCCGATAAGACTTTTTGAGAATGATATAATCATCGTCAGTTCAGACGGCGTTACAGACGCTGTTCCGCTTAACAGGATAGTAAATCATATTCATTTCGATCAGAATGCGACCGGCATAGCAAGAGCGATCAAGTATGGCGTCAAGGCAAGAAAGAATCCGAGACAGGACAATTACTCTGCCGTTGTCATTAAGATGAAGAGGAGTTACGTTTGATAGAGTATTACACATTCAAACACAGAGGATACTCTTTGGAATACAGAGATGAGATATTTCTAAGACTCGTCCCGAGTATTACTGTAGCCATCTTTAACGGCAATAAGCTTGAATCTGCTCCCAAGAGCCAGTCACTTCTCTTCTCTGAGATCCTGAGCAGTGAGGAGGGCCGTAAGAATCTTAACGATCTTAATGATATATTTGAGGATTGTCTTGACGATAAATCTGAATATCTTATCTTAAGAGTTATCAACAACGGTATTGAGAGTATAAGAAGGGGAGACGTCTGTGCTAAGATCGTGAGCAAGGGGCAGATAAGCCTCCTTCCGAACGGTTTTTACGGTCTGTCACCTGAAGACAGGATAATATGTGCCACCGAGAACTTCTTTGATAACATTACCGATGAAGGCATTCTTGCTGATGCGCTGGTTGCCGATTCGTGCAATGAATGGATGAATATGATGATAAGAAGGATATCCGATCTGACTCAGCTTAAGTGCGGCAATCTGTCTGCCGTTACTCTTAAGCTTGTTAAATAAGTCTTATGCGTATGGCTTTCCAGAGCAAGCTTTATTATTCTTCTTGCACTTTGTTCGATATCTTCAGCCGATATTTGTCCTTTCTTTAAGGCTTTCATTATCGCGGATGATATAAAAGGTCTTCCCGGCATAATCAGATCTGTTCCTGCTTTGCAGCAAAGCTCGTCATAACTTTCATCGTGACCAGTTGCAAACCAGTCTGTCATAACTATGCCGTCAAATCCCCATTCGTTTCTTAGCAAAGCGGTCTGAAGGTTATAGTCTAATGCAGTATATGTTCCGTTGATCTTGTTATAGCTGCACATCACACTCTTTGGATCTGATTCTCTTACTGCGATCCTGAAAGCTTTAAGATAGATCTCTCTTAATGTTCTCTCATCCAGATTGGAAGAAGACTTGTTGCGTTTTGTCTCAAGGTTGTTTGCAGCAAAATGCTTAAGAGTAACATAGCATCCTTTGTGGTCCTGAACGCCCTTAGTAACAGAAGCAGCCATCTTTCCTGTCAGAAGCGGGTCTTCTGAGTAATATTCGTAGTTTCTTCCGCACAGAGGATTGCGGTGTATATTAAGTGCCGGAGCCAGCCAGAAAACAACACCGTATTCAAGCATTTCTTTTCCTATGGCATCACCCATAAGTCTTGCAAGCTCAGTGTCAAAAGTCTGTGCAACAAGAGTCTCATTGGGCCATGAAGTGCAGAACTGGTAATAAAGGATCTTTTTAGTCTTTTCTTCTGATGTGCCTATCTTAGAGACTTTGTGTATTCTTCTTAATGCAGAAGGTAATGTCGGGATAGCAAACAGATTATGCCTTGGTCTCGTTGATATTCTTGTAAGGTTTAATCCCTGTGGACCGTCGGCCATTGCCATTCCGTCAATCCCTTTATAAAAAAGTTTGGATGTCGTATATCCTACTGCACCGAAAACCCTGTGGCGGTAGGGTCCCAGATATGTTCTTCCGACGATGAGCTTAGACATCTCTTTAATAGATAATCCTGATACTATCTCATCGATCTTACTGCTTCTGACCATATCAGGTTTAGCATAATCGTGCTTTAAGGGTTTAATATCTGATGAGTGAACATCTAAGAGAGGCAGACTGAGAAGAGGAATAGGCGACTTATCAAACCTTATAAAGTCGATCTTCCGTTCAGATCTGAATAAAGGCATTACTTCTTCTGTTACAGCATCTTTATCAAGGCAGATGACGGCAACCGGAGAATCGTTTAAGGATATGACGTAATTGCCCTTTTCGAGAATATAAGATGAAGAATCCTCATCGTAACCTGAAAAATCTCTAAGATCGAATGTGAATTCAGCAATATACGTACTGCCCGGGTCAAGCAAAGGACTCTTAGCAAATGCAGCAAGGCTTCTAACTTCTCTTATAAGCCTGTTCTCAGGGAACGACAGATAAAGTAAAGTAGCTTCGCGTCCTTTAAGATTGCCTGTATTTGTTACAGATGCTTCTAAAGTAACTTTTGTACCGGAAATCTTTGATTCTTTGTATTCTGTTTTGAAGGTTGTGTAGCTTAAACCATAACCGAAGGGATATCTTGGCTTGATGCCTTTCTTGTCAAACCATCTGTAGCCTGTAAAGATTCCTTCTCTGTAATCTTCCTGGTATTTCTCGGGACTTCTTTCAGAGAATGTATCAGAACTTGGATAGTCTTTATATGATTTGCCCCATGTGTCTGCAAGTCTGCCTGAAGGATTGACTTTGCCTGTAAGGATATCCGCAAGAGCATTTCCTGTCTCCATGCCGCCCTGCATAAGAAGGAGGACTGCCGAGAATCTAATATCGTCTAAGAATGAAAGATCAATAACCGAACCGGTATTAAGTACAAGGATCGCATCTTTATATCTGTTAGTAACTGACTGCATCAGTTCCTTCTCACCGGTGGTTATAAAGTAGTCTCCGGGAATATCTTTACGATCCGAACCTTCGCCGGACTGTCTGGTAAGAATAAAGACGGCTGTGTCTGTCTCCGTGTTCTCATCAGCAGTGACTAATCTTCCGGCAGGAAGGTAAAAGGGGTGGTCAGCCGTATAGTCCATATGCTCCATAAGAGGGACTTTACGCATTTCTTTAGCAAGTTTCTTCTGATAAAGTAAGAATTCCCTGTCGAATAACCTGTCATAGTCATCAAGCCAGTCTTTTGTCGTTATCTCAAGACCTGCAAATCTTAAGCCTTCTTCAGGAGTAATGTTATATCTCGGATTATTCTCTCCGGAACCTGTTCCGCCAAAAGCAGTATGCCTGGCACCTGCTCCGTATAATGCGATCTTAGAAGTCTTAAGAGGGAGGACGCCGTTATTCTCAAGAAGCACCATACCATCAGCACAGATCCTTCTTGCGAGATCACAATGTGAAATCTCGCGCTCCAGCCTTTCTGAACTTCTAGATGCATAAAGAATAGGCTTCATCTGTCATTCTCCCGTCAGCCGAGTCGTTCGTAGAACTCTTTCCTGAAATCACCGAGCCTGTCTTCTGCGATAGCCTGACGGATCCTTTCCATAAGAGTTAAGAGGAAATAGATGTTGTGGTATGTGCAGAGTCTTAAGCCGAACATTTCGTTAGCTTTTATAAGATGTCTTACATAAGCGCTCGAAAAGTTCGTGCATGCGTAGCAGCTGCACTCAGGATCCATAGGACCGAAATCTTCAGCGAACTTTTTGTCTCTGATAATCTTTTTGCCATAGTCAGTAAGGATCGTACCATGGCGTCCCATTCTTGTAGGGAGCACGCAGTCGAACATGTCGACGCCTCTGCATGAACCTTCGATAAGATAATCCGGTGTTCCGACGCCCATAAGGTATCTTGGCTTTTCTTCGGGCATAAGCGGTACTGTGCAGTCGATCATGTCAATGAAAAGGTTCTTGGGCTCGCCGACTGAGATTCCTCCGATAGCAAATCCCGGAAGATCAAATGAAGTAATTGCATCTGCACTCTTTTTGCGGAGCTCAGGATACATCGACCCCTGGATTATACCGAACAAAGCCTGTTCATCAGGTCTTTTATGAGCTTCAATACAGCGTTCGAGCCATCTCGTTGTTCTTGACTGAGATCTGTCAGCATAATTGAATTCAGAAGGGTAGGGGCAGCATTCATCAAAAGCCATGATTATGTCTGCACCCAGATCGTTTTGAACCTGCATAGAGATCTCCGGTGTCAAAAAGAGTTTTCTTCCATCTATGTGTGAACTGAACTTTACGCCGTCTTCTTTTATATCTTTGGGTTTTGCAAGTGAGAACACCTGAAATCCGCCGCTGTCGGTTAATATGGCGCCCTTCCAGTTCATGAACTTATGGAGTCCGCCAGCTTTAGCCACGATATCACTGCCGGGTCTTAACCATAAGTGATATGTGTTGGAGAGCATTATTCCTGCTCCCATACCGTATACTTCCTCAGGGCTCATGCCTTTAACCGAAGCCTGTGTACCTACCGGCATGAAAGCCGGAGTCATGAAAGTCCCGTGGGGAGTATGGACTTTGCCGAGTCTTGCTCCTGTCTGAGCGCATGTGTGAATGTGTTCGTACCATACGGGAAAGTTAGACATATCAGTTCTCCAGATCTGTAATGAACATTGCATCGCCGAATGAGAAGAATCTGTATTCCTCTTCAACGGCATGTTTATAAGCATTTAATACATTTTCTCTTCCTGCAAGAGCCGATACCAACATTATGAGTGTGGATTCCGGAAGATGGAAGTTTGTAATAAGAGAATCCACGCATTTAAACTCGTATCCGGGATATATAAAGATGTTTGTATACCCTGAACGGGGCATCATATCAGGATCAATTCCCGCAACGGATTCAAGTGTTCTTGTGGATGTAGTTCCAACGGATATTATGCGTCTTCCTTCAGATCTTGCTTTGCGGATAATATCCGATGCTTCCTTGGGGAAGTCATACCACTCTGAGTGCATCTCGTGATCTTCTATCGTCTCAGCTTTTACGGGTCTGAATGTGCCAAGACCAACATGAAGAGTAAGTTCGGCTATCTCAACGCCTGTTTCTTTTAATTCTTCAAGGAATTCCTTCGTGAAGTGAAGACCTGCAGTCGGTGCAGCTGCAGAGCCTGCATCTTTGGAATAAACGGTCTGATATCTTTCAGGATCGTCAAGCTTCTCGTGAATATAGGGTGGCAGGGGAATGGTTCCTGCTTTATCAAGGACTTCTTCCCATACGCCTTTGAATTCGAATCTGATTATCCTGTTGCCGCTCTCAAGGACTTCTTCGCATTCAGCTTCAAGCTCGCCTGGTATAAAAGTCATGCGTTTGCCGACTCTTACTTTCTTACCGGGACGTGCGAGAGTCTCCCAACGGTTATCATCCAATCTTTTTAAAAGAAGGAGCTCAACAGGACTTTGAGTATCGGAACGAACGCCTAAAAGCCTTGCAGGAATAACTCTCGTGTTGTTTATGACAAGAACATCACCCTTGTGAAGGTAGTTCCTTATATCGGGAAAATGACCGTCTATTGTTTTGCCGGTCTTTTTATCGAGCACCAGAAGACGGGACGCGAGACGGTCCTTTGTAGGAGTCTGTGCGATCAGTCTTTCCGGAAGATCGTAGTAGAAATCAGAAGTCTTCATTTTTCCTCTTATTAATTATTTATATCGACAGAAAGTTTATCACATTATGGCGCGAAAATGCGGATGGAACTATTGGTATTTGATATTACCTGTCACTTTAGTTTGTTAAAATCTTTATGCAACATCTCGAAAATATGACGGTTTAGATAAGGAGATTACCATGAGAGCATTATTCATAGGCGGAACCGGAACTATCAGCAGCGCTATCGTAAGAAGACTTTCAAGAGATGGATCCTGGGAAGTCTGGCTCATAAACAGGGGAAACAGGGCTGATACCGTACCTGAAAATGTTCATCAGATAACAGTAGATATCAACGATGAAGAGGCAGTCTTAAAAGCCGTAGGCGATATGAGATTTGACTGTATAGGTGAGTTTATAGGCTTTACTGTTGATCAGGTCGAAAGGGATTACAGGCTCTTTAAGGATAAGACAAAGCAGTATATCTATATAAGTTCAGCTTCGGCTTATCATAAGCCTTCTGCTAATTATGTAATAACTGAAGGCACCTCGCTTGCAAATCCTTATTGGGAATACTCCAGAAACAAGATCGCCTGTGAAGAATATCTGATGGAAAGATACAGGGAAGACGGTTTTCCTGTAACCATCGTAAGACCGAGCCACACTTATGGCGAACGCAGCATTCCCTTGGGTGTTCACGGCAAGAACGGATCCTGGCAGGTAATAAAACGTATGATGGAGGGCAGACCCGTAATTATCCACGGTGACGGTGAATCTTTATGGCATCTGACTTTTAATGAGGATTTTGCTGTCGGTTATACGGCACTTATGGGTAACCGCCACGCAATAGGTGAAGCATTCCAGATCACAGGAGATGAAGTACTTACATGGAATCAGATCTATCAGACAATAGCTGATGCTTTGGGTGTTGAACTTAACGCATATCATGTTTCATCAGAGTTCCTTACCGCATGCGGTGAAAAGCCCGGATATGATTTTGAGGGAAGCCTCACGGGTGATAAGGCCGTTTCTGTTGTTTTCGATAATTCAAAATTAAAAAGACTTGCGCCTGACATGAAGACAAATGTGCCATTCCATAAAGGCGTCAGGATCGCACTTAAGTATATCCTTGACCATAAGGAGTGCAGAGTTGAAGACCCTGAATTTGATAAGTGGTGCGATAAGGTTATTGATGCTTTGGAAACTGCAAAGTCAGAATTTTAAAATAAAACCTATCATTCCAATATATATTTGTGCAAAAAATAAAGTTTTGATGTACAATTAATTAGTTTTTTCGAAGGGAGACAATTTATGTCCGAAATTCCTTACAAGATCTATTTATCAGAGAACGAGATTCCTTCAGCATGGTATAACGTACGTGCTGACATGAAGAATAAACCCGCACCACTTCTTAATCCCGGTACAGGCGAGCCTTTAAAGGCTGAGGATCTCTATCCTATATTCTGCGAGGAGCTTTCCAAGCAGGAGATGAATAACACAGACAAGTGGATCGATATTCCCGGTGAGGTCCTTGATTTCTATAAAATGTACAGACCATCACCGTTAGTCAGAGCATACTGCCTTGAGAAGGCTCTCGGCACACCTGCTCATATCTACTATAAATTCGAAGGTAATAACACTTCCGGTTCACACAAGCTCAATTCAGCTATCGCGCAGGCTTATTATGCTAAGAAGCAGGGCCTCAAGGGCGTAACCACTGAGACCGGTGCCGGCCAGTGGGGTACAGCACTTTCCATGGCTACAGCTTACTTCGGCCTTGACTGCCAGGTATACATGGTTAAGGTATCCTATGAGCAGAAGCCTTTCAGACGTGAAGTCATGAGAACATACGGCGCTACTGTTACACCTTCACCTTCAATGAACACAAATGTCGGCCGCAAGATCAACGAAGAGTTCCCCGGAACAGACGGTTCATTGGGCTGCGCAATTTCTGAGGCTGTTGAGGCTGCTACGACACAGGAAGGATACAGATATGTATTGGGCTCAGTACTTAACCAGGTACTTCTCCATCAGTCTGTTATCGGTCTTGAGACAAAGGCTGCTCTTGATAAGGTTGGCGTAAAGGCTGACATGATCATCGGCTGCGCAGGCGGCGGATCCAACCTCGGCGGTCTTATCTCACCTTTCGTAGGCGAGATGTTAAGAGGCGAGAACCAGTATGAGATTATCGCTGTTGAGCCTGCTTCCTGTCCTTCTTTCACAAGAGGATCTTTCGTATACGACTTCTGCGATACAGGCCGTGTTTGCCCTCTCGCAAAGATGTACACATTGGGTTCCAACTTCATGCCCGCACCTAACCATGCAGGCGGCTTAAGATATCACGGTATGAGCACGATCCTTTCACAGCTTTACGATGAAGGCTACATGAAGGCTACATCCGTTAAGCAGACAGATGTATTTGCTGCTGCTGAGCAGTTTGCAAGAGTTGAAGGTATCCTTCCTGCACCTGAGAGTTCACACGCAATCAAGGTTGCTATCGACGAAGCACTCAAGTGCAAGGAGACAGGTGAGGCAAAGAACATCGTATTCGGCCTTACAGGTACAGGTTACTTCGATCTTGTTGCTTACCAGAAGTACAACGACGGCATCATGGATGACTACATTCCTACAGATGAGGATATTGCCAAGTCTCTTGCTCAGTGCCCGAAGATCGGCTGATAATTTTTCAATTGATATACATAACCCCGGAGCAATATGCTTCGGGGTTGTTTGTTATATAATATAAAATATTAGGATTTCTTTGTTTGGGAACGGGAGAAGATTTATGAGTGATTTTAATGATGATTGGCAGTTGGTCGGAACACCTGATCCGGCAACTCCTCAGGTTCAGCCTCATCAGACACAGGTCCAGCGGGTTACACAGCAATCTTATCCTCAGCAGATTGCTCAGCCGGTTATGATGCAAACGTCTTATCTTCAGCAGCCGGCCGCACAGCCTGTCTATAAACAATCATTTATTCAGCAGCCTTATCAGCAGTCTCCGTTCTATAACTACGGACAGGCGCCTATATACCAGCAAACAGTAGATTACGGACCTGAGAGAGAAGCAAATCTTGCGGAGCTTAACCGTTTGATCAATCATTTTTCGCCTCATGTAGATCTTTATCAGCAGTATGAGAAATGTAATGCCGATATTACTAAATTTGCAAGAACAAGCGTCGCGCCACTTGTCTGGGGCATAATTCTTTTAGTATTAAGCGTAATTTATCTTGTTATATCTGTCATTCAGATCAAGAGCAAAAACATCCTTGTCACATATACTATTTGTACAAGTGTCGTGATTCTGGCAGGCGCAGGCTTGATTGCGCTTTATATCATTAAGAAAAAGCGTCATGCAAAAAAGTATGAAGAGCTGATAATTAAGTCAAGAGATATGTCAGACCAGCTGTTCCTTTTATATAACGGCTTTTCCAACTGTCAGCTTGCTCCTGAATATACTGATCCCAGGATACTGTTCAAACTCCAGTCGCTTATCCTTACCGGAAGATGCTTTACTATATTTCAGGCGATGAACGCGATTCTGTCGATATCTAATACATACATGAGGATCAACAAAGCAAAAGCAGAATTTACAGCAGTAACTGCCGCAAGATATGACGGAATACCGTCATTTTTCAATGCGGCAAGATTCATTAATCTGAGATAAAAGCAGGGAAGAAGATGTTATATCAGTTCATGCTGTCGTTATTTATCTTCGACAGCTGATCGCGTGGTTTAACAGTAGGAATAACGACTTCAAAGCAAGCACCGCCTTCAGGTTTGTTATAAGCTCTTACATATCCGTTGTGCTCTTCGGCGATAGCCTTGGCAAGTGCCAGACCAATACCGTGCTTTCCGTCCGAGCCCTTTGAGAATCTTTCAAACAGATGGTCTATAACTTCAGGAGAGATTCCGGGACCGTCATCTGAAATCTCGAAAACAACTTCCGAGCCGTTCTTTTCCGTATAACACTTGAAAGTGACTGCATTCTCGCAGTATCTGAGGCAGTTAGAGAAGATATTCTCGAGACACCTGATCAGATCATTTTCATTGGCATAGATATATTTGCTCTTGATATTAATATCATTGACGATAGCCTTATCTTCGTGAATAAAGTTGCCTCTTACACGGTCAATAATCGTATCGCACAGCTTTGTAACGTCAATATTCTGCTTCTTAACTTCGTAATTACCGCTTCTGCTCATATCCATCTTGGAGATCGAGAGAAGATTTTCAACCAGACCGGAAAGCCTGCCGGTCTCATCGATAATGACATTAATAGCATTGTCTCTGTCATCGTCGCTCTCGAAAACCCCGTATTTAAGACCTTCCGCATAACCCTGAATAGACATAAGCGGAGTTCTCAACTCATGTGATGCATTCTGGAAGAATGTCTTTTGTTCGATATCAGACTCTTCGAGTTTATATGCCATCTGGTTCATGACATCTCCAAGCTCTGAGAGCTCTTTACTGACGATATGTCCACGTACAGGCGTGAAATCCCCCTTGGCAACTCTTCTGGCAAACCTTGAGAGCTTCTGTGAAGAGAAGATGATAGGGTAAGTCATCATGATGCTCAAGATACCGGCAATGACTATAGCAAGAAGGGCAGCCTGCACCAGACCGAGTGTCATCGGAGTCATAAATGAATAGTAAGAACTCGAATTGACATAAACACAAAGATAGTAATTACCGAGGTCAATGGGTGTGTTGTAATTAGCTGTAGTATTGCCGCTGTTATCAACATCAACGACCGCATCGTCTTCAGCAGATACAGAAACTGTCATGAATCTCAATGTTCTGTAATAGATAAGCGTGTCGTCAAGATCTAACGTCTGAGTAACGTTGAGATCGACATATCCTTTATTCTCAATAACGTTGCCGACAACATTTTTGGCGCTGTTGGCATATGAATAGGAATACTGTGCAGTCGGCCAAAGAACAATGTATTCGCCTGTCTCTTCATTTAAATGATAAAGAGCGATGCTGGCCTGGTTGGAAAGGTCAGCTGAAGAGGCGATAGTGTTGTAGAGGTAATAACTTATGTTTTCCTCATTCTTGTCAGGTGAATTATTGACCTGCTGCTGGAATGCAGAAGCGAAGTTCCGGGTCGATTTAACGGCAATATCAAGTCTGTCGTTACATTCGCTCGCAATATAATTCTTAACGATGGATTGAACATATATGTTCATAATAAAGACAACCAGAACTATGACCACGATCTCTACCGCATAGAAGTGCAAAGAGATGGGAATTCTGATTGCCGATTTATTTCTTATAAACTTTTTAGATTTCAATCTTGTCTGATTGGATCTATCAGTCATTAGTCTTGATTGTCTCCGTCGTCGTCCGTATCTTCGTCAGATCTGTTAACCAGTCTGAAGCCGTAACCCCAGATAGTAGATATTTTAGCATCAGACTTGCTGATTTTCTTCCTCAATCTTTTTACGGTATCGTCGGCGACTCTTGTCTCAACCTGAGTCTCATAACCCCAGATCTTATCGAGAAGTTCAGCTCTGGATACTGCTCTGTCTCTGTTGGAGATGAGATATGTTAAAAGCTGATACTCATTGGGAGTAAGAGGCAGGGGCTTACCTTGCATTGTTGTCTCTTTGGTCTTTCTGTTTATGATGATGTCAGCAAATTCGTATACAGCATCATTATCCGGCTTATCTCCGGTCTTACCGGTGATCTCTTCCTGACGCTTAAGTACGGATTTGACCTTGGATACAAGCTTAACAGGGGAGAAAGGCTTAGTGAAATAATCATCACTGCCCATATCAAGACCCTGAATATAGTCAGCATCACTGTCTTTTGCAGTGAGCATTATTATCGGTACATTGGAAGTCTTACGGATCTCCTTAAGTATAAAGAAGCCGTCATGTCCGGGCATCATTACATCAAGAATAATAAGATCTGCCGGTGAGTTTGAGAATACTTCAAACAACTTGTCTCCGTTTGGGAATCCGGTTACATGGAATCCTTCACGCTCAAGGAAAGTCTTGAGTAGATTTCTAATGTTGTCGTCATCATCTGCAATGTAAATAAGTTTGTTCATTATTATCTCCAGTTTTTTAATCGGGATTAACGCTCTTATTTTATCGAAAATAAGAGTTCTAATCATTTGAAAATGGTGCAAATATGCGGAAATAAGGCGACATTCTTTAGTTTTCGCTGTTTTTGTGGTTAAATGTTTAAACAAATATTTACTTCAGGGGTGTTTTTATGCCGACAGTACTGGTAACGGGTGGCAACGGTTATATCGGATCACATACAGTAGTTGCTCTTCATGAAGCCGGTTTTGATGTTGTGATCGTTGACAATCTTTCTAACAGCAAACCGGAAGTCCAGAACCGACTTGAACAGATCACAGGAAAGAGGTTCAAGTTCTATAATGCAGATTGCTGTGATATAGATTCACTCCGCAAGGTTTTTGAAGAGAACAGTATAGACAGCATAATCCATTTTGCAGGTCTTAAGGCTGTAGGCGAATCAGTTAAGATCCCGCTTGAATATTATTCGAATAATATTAACAGCATGCTTAATGTATGCCGACTTATGAACGAGTTTGACGTCAACGATCTTGTGTTCAGTTCTTCTGCAACTGTTTACGGATCCAGTGAAGATGTTCCTTTTACTGAAGAGAGCCCTCTTGGCGAGTGTACTAATCCATATGGATGGACCAAATGGATGCTTGAGCAGATCTTAAGGGATTATGCAAAAGCTAATCCGGGAAAGAAGATCTGTCTATTAAGATATTTCAATCCTGTCGGTGCGCATGAGAGCGGCCTTATCGGTGAAGATCCAAAAGGAATTCCGAATAATCTTTTCCCTTATATCTCAAAGGTTGCCGGCGGAACACTTGAATGTCTTACTGTTTTCGGTGACGATTATAATACTCCTGACGGAACATGTATTCGTGACTATATACATGTCGTTGACCTTGCTAAGGGGCATGTAAAGGCGATAGAATTTCTTGCTAAGACAGAAGATTCCATATGTCTTTTCAACATTGGTACCGGCAAGGGTACTTCTGTTCTTGAAGCTATAAATGCTTTTGAGAAGGCTTGCGGACATGAGATAAAGCATGTAATCGGACCAAGAAGACCGGGTGATATTGCTGTATGCTATGCATCAACAAAAAAAGCCGAGGAAGTCCTCGGGTTCAAGGCTGAATACGGGATAGAAGAGATGTGCTCTTCATGCTGGAAGTGGCAGACAATGAATCCTGACGGCTACAACGATTAATTAGGCAGGTTATATGAGTTTAAACGACGGTAATAAGAAGTTATCTTTGAGAAGAGCTGAGAGCCCTGAGAATCAGGGTTCCGAGTTCTCTGATTTTACAAAGGAGACCAGAAGAAGCAGAGCTGCATCTGTTCAGCCTTCGCAAGAGCAGTATGATGACGGATTTGACGGCGAGGATGAAGCTTATCAGTACGGTTTTTCGAAGAGCGTAGTAAAGAAGAACAGCAACAAAGAAGGATTCTCGAAGAAAAAGCACATCAAATACCGCATTATCTTCGGAACAGTTGCAGGTCTTCTCGGAGTTGTTATCGGCGTTATCTGCTTTGGCTTCTGGTATAAGGAATACCTTCTTAACCAGATTACTTATGAGACAAAAGCCTCTAATGCCGTTATAACGATCATTAATGAAGAGGGAAGTACTGTTGCCTTAAGCGAAGTTACACAGACAACACAGTTTGAGATCATACGGGATGACCCGATCAAGAACTTCCTCCTGATCGGTATCGACAGCAGAAGTAAGAGCTATAATTCCTCAGGTACAGGTGACAGATCTGACGTTATCGTTGTTATGTCGATCGATTCAAATCATGGAACGATCAAGCTGCTTTCAATTCAGAGAGACTCTTACGCTTATTTCCCCGGATATTCTTCTCCGCATAAGATTAATGCTGCTATGGCATATGGCGGACCTGAACTTTTGCAGGCTACTGTCGAGAATTGTTTAAGGATCAATATTGACGGTTATGCTTATGTTAATTTCAGCCATATGGCGCAGATTATTGATGCTGTAGGCGGTGTTTATGTCAACATGACCAACGCAGAGAAGAATACGGCGAATAACTATGTACGTGAGATGAATCCCAATGCAGCGCTTATCGACAGTACAGGTGATGGAACATGGCTCAACGGATTACAGGCAGTTGCATATGCCAGAGTCAGATATGTCGGCAACGGCGATTATGAGAGAATGGAACGCCAGATCGAGGTATTAAGGAGTCTCATGAAGCAGTATATGAAGCTCTCCACCACAGGAAAGCTTGCAGCAATGGATGACGTATTAGGTGCTGTAGTCACCAATATCGATAAATCAGATATTGAGAAATATGCGCTGGAATTCCTTCCTTCGCTTCCTAATGCAGAGATGCAGTATCTGCAGCTTCCTATTGAAGGCTGCTACAATGCCGGAATGTATGGCGGCGAGTGGAGCATGAGATGTAACTGGAATGCATATATCCCTTATGTTCAGCAGTTCTTCTACGGAACGACCACTGAATTTGATGAGGTTCAGATAGCGTCACACACGCCTTCTCTTGACGAATGTAAGACGGATATTCCGCTGGATCAACTCGTTCACTGACGTTTTTGACTTTTTTTGATTTTCGTATTGACAGTCCAGATAAATAGAATTATATTTTGTTGTGGTTAGCACTTAAGGGTTAAGAGTGCTAACCACAATTTCATAATATAGGAGGTCTTTTTTATGACAATTAAGCCCTTAGCAGATAAGGTAGTAGTTAAGAAACTTCAGGCAGAAGAGACCACAAAGAGCGGCATTATCCTTTCTTCAGGCGCTCAGCAGAAGCCTCAGATCGCTGAGATCATCGCTGTTGGTCCCGGTGGAATCGTTGACGGCAATGAGATCAAGATGGAAGTTAAAGTCGGCGAGAAGGTCATCATCCGTGATTATGCAGGAACAAACGTTAAGCTTGATGGTGAGGAATACATCATCGTACGTCAGGATGACATCGCTGCTATCGTTGAAGATTAATAATTAGTTTGGAGGCATATAATTATGGCAAAAGACATTAAGTACGCTGAGGACGCAAGAAAGTCCCTGGAAGCAGGCGTAAATAAAGTAGCCGACACAGTTAAGGTTACTTTAGGACCTAAGGGTAGAAATGTAGTACTTGATAAAAAGTACGGTGCACCGCTTATCACAAACGACGGTGTTACGATCGCAAAAGAGATCGAACTTGAAGACCGTTATGAGAATGCCGGCGCACAGCTCGTTAAGGAAGTTGCTTCCAAGACAAACGATGTAGCAGGTGACGGTACAACTACAGCTACACTCCTTGCACAGGCAATCATCCGTGAAGGTATGAAGAACGTTGCTGCCGGCGCTAATCCTATCATCTTGAGAAAAGGTATTTCAAAAGCTGTAGATACAGCAGTTGAAGAGATCCTCGGCAAGGCAAAGCAGGTAGACGGCTCCAAGGATATCGCACGTGTTGCTGCAATCTCTGCAGGTGACGAGGAAGTTGGCAAGATGATCGCTGAAGCTATGGAGAAGGTAACTTCTGACGGTGTTATCACTGTTGAGGAGAGCAAGTCAATGCTCACAGAACTTTCCGTTGTTGAAGGTATGCAGTTCGACAGAGGTTATATCTCACCTTATATGGCAACAGATACAGATAAGATGGAGACTGTTTTCGATGAGCCTTATATCCTCATCACAGATAAGAAGATCTCCAATATTCAGGATATCCTTCCTGTTATTGAGCCTCTTGCACAGTCAGGCAAGCAGCTTGTAATCATCGCTGAAGACATCGAAGGTGATGCTCTTGCAACACTCATCGTTAACAAGCTCAGAGGCGTATTCACATGCGTTGGAGTTAAGGCACCGGGCTTCGGTGACAGAAGAAAGGCTATGCTCGAGGATATTGCTATCCTTACAGGCGGTCAGGTAATCACATCTGACTTGGGCCTTGAGCTCAAGGATACAACTCTTGATCAGCTCGGCCGTGCACATCAGGTTAAGGTAAACAAGGACAACACAATCATCGTTGACGGTGAGGGTGAAGAAGGTGCTGTTAAGTCCCGTGTTGCTCAGATCAAGGCTCAGATCGAAGAGACAAAGTCTGATTACGACCGTGAGAAGCTTCAGGAGAGACTTGCAAAGCTCTCTGGCGGTGTTGCTGTTATAAAGGTTGGTGCTGCAACTGAGACTGAGATGAAGGAAAGAAAGCTCCGTATCGAGGATGCTCTCAATGCTACAAGAGCTGCAGTTGAAGAAGGTATCGTTCCGGGCGGCGGAACAGCTTATGTAAATGCTCTTCCTGCAATCGCCAAGCTCCTTGACGAGACTGAAGGTGACGTTAAGACAGGTGTTAAGATCGTTCTTAGAGCCCTTGAGGAACCTGTTCGTCAGATCGCTGCTAATGCCGGTCTTGACGGAAGTGTTATCTGCGAGAAGATCAAGAATTCTACAGCAGGAACAGGTTATGATGCTCTTAACGATAAGTATGTTGACATGTTCGAGGCAGGAATCGTTGACCCTGCAAAGGTTACACGTTCTGCTCTCCAGAATGCCGCATCCGTATCTTCAACACTTCTTACTACTGAAGCTGTTGTAACTGATATTCCTGAGAAGGAAGTTCCTGCAATGCCTCAGCAGCCGATGTATTAATCACTGATCGATCGATTCTGAACGAGAGGTCATTCCGGTTGGAATGGCCTCTTTTTTTGTGTGATAAACTTTTTTAACTGTTTTTAAAGTTGATGAATTAGCATATTTAACTAAGAAATGACTTTATGTGGTAGAATGACTACTGTTTGAGGTGAAGTATGTTAACAGACAGTTTTATTGAGACTAGTGTTAAGCGCAAGAACGGGTTTAAAGAAGTTTTCTTTAATTCGTTTTTGATCGGTATTGCGATAATTCTGGTCTTTATGGTCAATTTTATTCCTGTGTCGCTCGGATACAGCCTGTTCTATCTCACCGGTATTGCATCTTTCGGTATAGTTGCAGGTGTTATAACGTTAATTAAGCGACAGAAAAAGATGTATGAGATAGAGATGTCTAATGATATCGTTGACTGTGCGGTTATCCTGGGTGACAACAAGCGTGATGAGCTTGTTAGTTTTTCACTTAAGGAATGCGAATATATCGGACCGGTTACCTCAGACAGGTATAACAGTGATAAGGAAAATGCCAATTTTGTTATCAAGATGACTGATTTCCAGAATTTTGATATCAATGATACGTATTGGTATTGGTGTTTTACTACCGAGAGCATGAAATTTGTCGTTGTTTTCATGTATAAAGAGGAAATGTATCCTGTCTTCAGAAGATATAATCCGAGAGCCACGATACCGATGGCTATGATTCCCAAAAAGCCCAAGGAAGATAATAATGGCTGAGAATACAAAATTCACAGAGCTGGAAGTTTACTGTAAGGCTACAGAATGCGGAATTGGTGACAGGCTATATTGTTCCACATTGATTGGAGATCTCCAGGAAGCTGCTGAAAGGGGGGCGGCAGCTATCGGTTACGGCGTGGATTTCCTGAATAAATACTCTATATGCTGGATTATTCTTAAGATGAGGCTTCATTTTACTGAATTGCCTTCCTGGCATGAGACTTTCCGCATCAGAACCTGGGCATCAAATCTCGAAAAACTATACTACGGCCGTGAGTTCGAGATCTACAGTGCCGATGACAGGCTTATCGGATGGGCAACATCTTCATGGATCCTTGCGGACTGGGATACTCACAGACCGGTTATAGCCAATAAAAGACCCGAATTGCCACCTCCTGTAATCCAGGATTGCAGACAGGTATTCGGTGAGAGCTGTCCCAAACTGGCATTTCCTTCAAGAAATGATATTGCTTCCGCGACTGATAAGCCCGTAATAATCAAATATGCTGACTATAACGAGCTTGACCGCAACAGGCATGTCAATAACTCACGATATACAGCCTGGGCTTATGACGCGTTGTTTAAGCAGGGCATTGATGTATCTCTTATCGAAGATATCATCATTAACTATAACAGTGAGGTCCTGGCCGGGGAGAAGGTAGAACTGTTCATATCTCAAAATATCGATAAGATCAGTGTTTACGGCTACAAAAATACCGATACAAAAGTGTTTGCTGCAGAATTAACCTTGAAACAGGCCTAATGTAAATTCTTTTTGCTGTTTTGCTATTTTGTTTTTCTTACTTTGTTATAATATAACGTTGTATGAATTCTTTTGGAGGTTGCAATGATCGAGATTAATAACCTTGTGAAGAAATATGGCGACAAAAGAGCCGTCAGCGATATCTCTTTCACTGTAAATGATGACGAAGTCCTCGGATTCCTCGGACCTAACGGTGCAGGAAAGACCACTACTATGAATATTATTTCCGGTTATCTGTCTTCCACATCCGGAACGGTTAAGGTTAACGGTCATGATATTCTCGAAGAGCCTGAACTTGCGAAAAAGCAGATCGGTTATCTGCCTGAGAATCCGCCGCTTTATAATGACATGACTGTCCGTGAATATCTTAACTATATCTGCGATCTTAAGGGGGTAGCCAAGGATCAGCGCAAGAACCAGCTTGATAGGATTCTTTCACTTGTTAAGATCGATGATGTATATAACAGACTTATCGGAAATCTTTCCAAAGGATATAAGCAGAGGGTCGGAATTGCACAGGCTATGGTCGGTGATCCGCCGATCCTTATTCTTGACGAACCCACAGTAGGTCTTGATCCGAATCAGATCATTGAGATCCGTAAACTTATAAAATCACTTTCAAAGACTCATTCGATCATTATCAGCTCTCATATACTTTCCGAGATCCAGGAGATTGCTGACAGAGTCGTTATCATCAATAACGGCAAGATTGCGGCTGTTGATTCTATCAGTGATCTGTCCAAGAGACTTTCCGGTCAGACAAAACTCCTTATGACGTTTAAGGGACCTTCCAAAGATTGTGTAAACAAACTCCGCAGTATCCACGGAATAGTATCTGCAATTCCGCGTTCATCAGGTAATAATCTGAGCCAGATTGAGATCAGCATAGCATCTGATAATTCAACTGAAGTAAGATCATCGGTTTTCTTTATGATGGCTAATGCAGGCTGGCCGATCCTTGAGCTTTGTTCTCTTGATCCGACTCTTGAGGAGATCTTCCTCAGTATCACTTCAGGGAAAGCGAGGAAATAACAGATGTCAGCAGTATTCAAAAGAGAATTTCTATCTTATTTCAGATCGCCGGTGGGCTATGTTGCTATTGCCATTTTCTCGTTCCTTTCAGGATTTATATTTTATTCTATGTTCAGTCAGGGCGTTGCCAACATTGGAAGCGAAGTAATATCACTCCGTTCTTTCTTTGTTATCATTGTACCGATCATTACTATGGGGCTTCTGGCTGAGGATAAGAAGCGGGGAACTGAGATCCTTTATTACACAACTCCAATAAATCTGTTTTCTGTTGTTGTCGGCAAGATCCTTGCCGCATTCGCATTATATGCAGTCATGTTCCTCAATGTAATCATTCATGCTATTGTTGCTGTATCTTTCGGCGGAACGATCGGCGTAGGTTCTGTAGGATCCATAATCGTATTCTTCTTCATGGCATTTATGTTCATATCAATGGGTACTTTTGCTTCTGCGATTACAGATAATCAGATAGTATCTGCTATCGTAGCATTTGTTATCATTCTTTTTACTCAGGTCCTTTCAACCTTTGCCGAGTATATCGGATCAGCTTTTAAATCTATTGCTTTGTCGATTAAGATCTCATCTGATGCCGCTGCCAAGATCGGTCATAACATTGACAGTTTTATCTCATGGTTTGATCCTTTTGCAAAGACCACTGATTTCCGTATCGGTATATTCTCTGTTTCTGCGCTAGTATTCCTTGTATCAATAGGGATCCTCTTTATGTATTTGACATACAGGGTTCTTGATAAGAAGCGCTGGAGCCAGGCGTAACGGAGGTTAAGATCAATTATGAGCAAGCAGATAAAAACAGAAACCAAGAAATCTGATAACAGAGCCGACAAACTGAAGTTGTATTCGATCGGTTCGGTTGTTTTATTGATCGCTATTATACTTCTGGTTAACTTCCTGTTCGACAGAATGTTCGGAAATGCATTAACATTTGACTTCTCGGACGCGGGACAGAATTCACTTTCTCAGGAATCAATTGATTTTATCGATTCTCTTCCTGAAGGAACAGCGATAAGGGTCGTCGGACTGTTTAGCCGTCCCGATGAAGTAGATTCAACGCCATACCAGTATATTATTCCGCTTCTGGACGATTATGTAAGGAAATCCGACGGAAAGATAATCGTTGAATATATCGATCCCAATCAGCAGCCTGCGATCATAAGCCAGCTGGATCCGACTAATTCTTATAATCTGTCTCAAAAGATGGATTCATTTGTTGTTCAGTACGGCGGCAAGATCAAGGTCATATCTCCGATCGACTGCTATTCATATGATGAGGAATATCTCTGGCAGACCGGTAATTATCTGATAACAAGCAATAATACTGAATTCACGTTTTCCAATGCGATGTATTCTCTTGTAAAAGGTTTTGCGAGCAAGGCATATGTTATTACAGGTCTTAAGAATACCGGGAATACCGGTATTATGAGCATAATGGATTCGATGGCATTTGAAGTCGGTGAGATACAGGCTTCAGATGTATTCAGTATTCCTGACGACTGTGATCTTCTTATTCTTAACGGTCCCAATACAGATATCTCTGAGAAGATGTTTGTATCAATTAGCGATTATTTGAACCGTGGCGGTAAGATGATCGTAGCTGTAGATTACAGTGCTGATAACATCACTGAGACATATCCCAGACTTAATCAGCTTGTAAACATCATGGGCATTAATATCGATCCGCTGCTTGTTTTCGAGAATGATCCGGGTCTTCAGATGAGTGAGAATCCGCTCTATTCGACAGTAAATACTTCTGAGGAATTTGCAGGTTACAGCAATATGCCTTATTTCACTAATGCATTTGCAAGATCTATCAGGGCATTGGAAACACCTGATTCTATCGGAACAACAATTCCCGCATTATTTACCAGTAATAATGCACAGGTTAAATCTGTTGATGCAAACGGCAATATAATGGATAACGGCTCTGAAGCTTCAGGCCAATATAATGTTGCTATGTATTCTTATGCCTCCAACGGTGCTGAGATGTTCGTGTTCGGCACTCTGACTTTCACATCTGATACTTATCTGAATGAATACGGTTATAACAGTTATAATGCCGATTTCTTCAGAGGTTGTGTAAGAGAACTAAATGACATGAACGACGCCGGTTCATTGAATATTTCAACCAAACTCGTTGACAATTATTCGATCGACAGCACTAAGGCTACAGCTTCAAACGCTACAATAATACTTGTAATCTTTATGATCATTATTCCTTTGGCGTTAGTATCAATGGCAGTGATAGTTTATACAAAGAGGAAGAATCTCTGATATGAAGTCACTAAAGAATCTTCTTGTCCCGTTTATTATAGTTATCGCTCTGGTAATCTGTGCGATAGTCTATCTTATCGCAGATTATGCAGGGAAGAACAAGATTGATGAATCTTCATCAGGTATGATCGAAGTTGTTTACTACAATCTTACCGACATTTCCTCATTATCTGTCTATAACAGGGATACAGGGATTACATCCAACGTCAAGTGTTCTTTGAACTCAGACGGTACAGTCCACTTCGATTATGTCGGTGATGATTCATCGTCTGATGAGAAATATTCTCAGATGAGTCTCTACAAGTATGTCGAAGCTCTGTCTTCATTTTACAGCAGCAGTAAAGTCTCCGGTGCCGGTAACTTTTCCGACTACGGTCTTGATTTCCCTGCGTTTACCATCACGATAAACGGTAACAACGGTATTAACACTACTTTATATCTCGGTAATAAGTCTCCTGACGGCATGAATTGCTATATGTATGTTGCCGGTACAAAGGATATTTATTCAGTAAATGTCAATAAAATGGTTGAAGCAGGGCAGAGTGCTATTAACTTCCTTGAGACAATGAACCTCGGAATAGATTATTCCGAGCTTTCAAAGGTTCATTTTGACAGAAAGTCAGACGGACTTTCGATTGATGCCAATGTGGAAATCACACAGTCCGGGATCGCTGTCTTTGATATCTTTAAGCCTTACAGCCATCCTGCAAGTTCTTACTTCGGAATACTTATCGACAAGATCGTTGGTTTGGAGATAGCAGAGTATATTTCTGTTGAAGATTCCGAACTTTTTAAATACGGACTTGATGATCCGGATTATCATTTTGTTCTTACAATGAATAACGGTTCAAAGACTGAACTGTATTTCAGCAGAGAGCAAAACGGCTACTATTACGGATTTGTCAAAGGTATTAAGAAATACTTTGTTCTAAGTGAGCTGCAGCTTGAAGGCTTGAATCTCAGCGAACTTGTCCTTATTGATCCTTATATTTCATACTGTTATGCAAAGAATATCACATCAATTACAGGCACTTACGGATCAAAGCAGTTCAGGTTCGAACTGGATGTTAAAGACGGTCAGTCTATTTCTTCAGAGGATTCTTCTGTTGTACTTGACGGAAGAAATGCCAGAGTCTTTGATTCTGAAGGCAGATCTTACAGCTCGATCCTATTTGAGAGTCTGTCATGCATAAAGATCGGCGGAATTGAGACGGGGGCTTCCGTTAATACTTCAGCCGGGCCTGTAATTTCATTTAGTTTTAACGATAAATCATATAATTCTACGGTATATGATTTCTATACAAGGGATGATGATTCATTCTATGTCTTCAAAGACGGTACATATACTGACTTCTATGTTTATTCCGGAGAACTGTTTAACGACGGCGGATTGGATACATACAGCTACGGCTGCTGGAGAGCATATGAACTTCTTAGTGAAGCTATTTCAAATAATATGAACGGAATCTACGATATACCTAGAGAAGAATAAGGCATGGAAAACCAGAACAGGAATACAGAAAAACAGATAAAGAATAATACACCCGATACAGCCAGGAACGGCAGTATCTCGCAAAATGCCATCCGTAAAGGTCTTACGATTGCAGTAACGATCTTTGCTGTGCTGCTTATAATATGCGTTGCTTTGATCTTTGTCGTCTCGAAAAAGATCGAATCTCTGGCAGGTGCTGATGCTCAGATCAAATTGTCAGCTCAGGGAGGATTCTCTTGTGAGTATTCAGAAGCCCAGAAGCTTTATCCATACGGTGACGGCGTTATTAAGGTTACTTCTGAGAGAATCGCATATCTTACACTCTCCGGTTCTGAAGTATTCTCACATACAGTTTCTTATCAGAATCCGCAGTGTGTTGTTTACGGTGATTATGTTGCAGTCTTTGACCGTGACGGTTATAACTTTACAGTTCTTGATCAGAACGGCGTATGGTACAGCAAGCCGATGGCAGATGCCGTCAAGGCCGTTACTCTTTCAGACAACGGATTTGCTGCAGTGATCAGCGGCAATAATGATTCATTCGGTGAAGTATCGCTATTTGACAGAGCGGGAAATGAACTTGCCGTATGGACATCTTATAACTCCGGATTCCCTGTATGTTGTACGTTTAACGGCGATTCCACAAAGCTTGCAGTATCTACGGTAAATACAAACGGTGCCGTTATTATTCCTTATGTCCGTGTTTTTTCCATAACTCCCAATGATAAGGGTTATAATGTCGCCGATTATGCCGTATATACAACAGAAGACAGTATAATCTTTGCATCACTTTGTTATGTAGGCGACAAACTCTGCTGCTTTACATCCAATTCGCTGTATGAGGTCAAGGATGAGAATCTGTCGAAGATCAACTTCGATTTTTCCGCTATCGGATACGTAAAGAATGTCGGCGGCAATCTTTTCATTACTTATTCTGACGGAATCAACCAGCTTAATAAGCTTGCTGTCATAAATTCGTCCGATACATTGATCTATGATTCAAATATCGGATCCTCGATCGTATGTGTTTGTCAGAATAAAGGCTTCTACGCAATAAGCGTTGACAGAAGAGTCTTTATTTTCAACACAAAGGGAATAATAACCAATGATTATTCTGTCGATGAAGACATCATAAGGATGAATTTCCTCTCTGATAACAAGCTTTGCGTTGTATCTACCGGCGGCGTTCATACAGTCAATTAAAGGTATCTTATGGAAACAGAGATCAAGTTAAAGTTTAACGACAAAGACAGTCTTTATAATGTTGCTTTATCGGACTGGTTCCGTCGTCTTATTGACAACATAACAGAATCCAAACCGGTTCTTCTTGAGAATTTATACCTTGATACACATGATCTTAAGATCACGAACCGTACCGGAATGGTAAGATCGCGCCATTGTTTAAGCGATACAGAGGAATATACCGAATTTACTGTCAAATTCGGCGGCGGTACTGAATCGGGACTTCACAGAAGATATGAATGGAACTTAAGATCAGATAGCAATACATTTTCGATAGCTTCGTTTAAGGAGCAGGTAAAAGAAGATGATCCGCCGGCATATTTAGATATGGTTTTCGAGGGGTTAACAGATGAAGATCTTATGGTTATATGCTCTAACAGTTTCTACAGGACGGTATATGATCTGTCATATGGGGACAGCACTATAGAGGCGTGCTTAGATTACGGGAGCATTATAAGTTCTGACGGTTCAAGATCTGAGGAAATTTGTGAACTTGAGCTGGAACTTAAATCCGGAGAAGTGGATGATTTAAAAAAACTTGCAGGTTCTATTATTGCTTTGACGGGCTGCGTGCCTTTCGATGCTACAAAATACGGAAGAACTCTTGCAATGGCAAATGGTGGTAAGTGATAGATGAAGACAGATGTTTATGAATGCATAATCATTGGAGGCGGCGCAGCCGGACTTTATTGTGCAGCAAAACTGGCAAGATCGTACTATTCGGGGAAGAAGATCCTGATTATTGAAGGCGGTAGCAGAGTCGGGGCCAAGCTTGCTCTTACAGGAAGCGGAAGATGCAATCTCTCCAATACCGAGATCGATCCGTCCAAGTATAATACCGATGATCCGGAGAGGCTTAACTCTTGTCTTAACAGATACGGATCAACTGATACTGTGGATTTCTACGAGAATGTTCTCGGTGTGGTCCTTGAACAGAAAGGCGAGCTCTTATATCCGTCCACTTATAAGAGTTCTACTGTCGTTGACGCATTAAGATTCTATCTTGCAGACAATAACGTCGAGATCGTACTTAAAGAGCGTGTAGTATCAGCAAGCCATTCTGACGGTATATACGAGATAAAAACACAATCAGATAAGAAATATCTTACAAAGAATCTTGTTATAGCCACAGGCGGATCCACATATCCTAATACCGGTTCTGACGGAAAGGGACTTGATATTGCAGAAAAGCTGACCGACAGCACATGCATTGTCCCGTTTAAGCCTGCTCTTACATCTTTAACTTCTGATATTCCCGGCATCAAGGGACTTTGCGGAATCAGATGCAAGGGGGATGTTAAGATAGTTGACGGTGAGGGAACTATTAAAGCTCATTCAAAAGGCGAGATACTTTTTACCAAGGAAGGCGGTATTTCAGGTATCTGCGTAATGGATGTGTCTGACAGCGCCGTACGTCTTATTGATGAGGGCGATAAGAATGTTAAAGCCATTGTAAATCTGACCGGCAGATCAGCGGGTGTAATCCTTCAGATGATATATATAAGAAGGCAGATGTACTATCACAGAACATGTTCTGATGCTTTATCAGGAATGCTCTTAAGGAACATAACGGATTTTGTAATGAAGAAGATGGGCTTAAAGAGCGACAAGATGACTTTGAGGGAATTAGACGATAATCAGCTTGCCGAATTATCTAATCTCCTTTGTGCTTTCCCTATACCTGTTAAGGGTTATGGCGGAGCAGACAAAGCCCAGGTGTCTTCCGGCGGATTCAAGCTCTCCAAGCTTGATGATAATATGCAGGTTAAGTACCGGCCCGGTCTATATATAATCGGAGAAGCTGTTAACTGCAACGGTATTTGCGGAGGCTATAATCTTCAGTGGGCCTGGACTTCGGCAGCTCTTGCGGCAGAAGGAATAGCACAAAGTGTTTGAAATCGAAGTAAAGCCGTCATTAGATAAGAGCAAAGTTGCTTATAAAAAGCCTGATGCTGTTATTATTGCAGATCAGATCAAAAAGTCAGGTACAAAAGCAATGAGATCAGGTCTCAAAAAGGCCGAAGACGGTTCATTAGTCCTTGATATCTCTAAGAAATCCATCGATGCAAGACATGGCAAGGTTACGATAAATTACAGATTTGATTTTATTACTCAAAGCGAAAAAGATTCCAGGGAAGATGAGATCAGATCAAGGGCTCTTCCTTTAATAGACGCTTTTGACAACGGCAAAGAATACAAACGTCCGGTAGTTGTAGGCACAGGTCCTGCAGGGCTTCTGGCAGCGCTAATCCTTGCCAAATACGGCCTTTGTCCTCTTGTAATAGAAAGAGGACCTGATATGGATCAGAGAATCAGGGATACAGAGGCATTTAAGCAGGGAAAGGGCTCTGTCAGATCCAATTCCAATATTCAGTTCGGCGAAGGCGGCGCAGGCACATTCTCTGACGGAAAGTTATATTCCGGCATAAGCTCAGGACTTAAAGATTATGTCTTAAGAGCAATGATATCACATGGCGCACCTTCAGATATCGTTTACGATGCTCATCCTCATATCGGTACAGACAGGCTCAGAAACGTTGTAACAGGGCTTAGGAAAGACATTATTTCCTTAGGCGGTGAAGTAAAATTTAATACCACATTTCTGGGCTATAAGGCTGAGAATGGCTGTCTTAAGACTATTACGGTATCGGACAGCAAAGCTATTTATGAGATAAGCTGTGACCGTCTGATACTCGCTTTAGGTCATTCAAGCCGCGATACATTCAGAGCACTTAACAGACTCGGTCTGGATATGCAGGCAAAACACTTCTCGGTAGGAGTAAGGATCGAGCATTTAAGATCTGATATTGATATGGCACAGTTCGGATTCGATTCGGATTATTCTTCAGATATTACGCCTGCCATATATAAGCTCTCATGCGATACCGTTACCGGACGCAAACTCTATACATTCTGCATGTGTCCCGGAGGTGAAGTTGTTGCAGCCCAGTCAGATGATAAGAGTGTATGCACCAACGGCATGAGCTTAAGGGCCAGAGATAACGTTAATTCCAACAGTGCAATTCTGGTTCCTGTTGATTCAAGAGATTATGGAGAAGGCGTTCTTGACGGTGTAAAGTTCCAGGAGGCTCTTGAACATAAAGCTTTCCTGGCAGGCGGAAAGAGCGGAAGAGCACCTGCAGTCAGGTTTTCCGACCTTCTCGAAAACAAACCCTCAACCATGTTCGGCAAGGTCAAACCATCGTATATGCCGGGAGTTGAATGTGCTGATCTGAAAGAAGTTTTCCCTGAAGTAATTCTTGAAACTATTAAAGACGGTGTAGGGAAGATGGGCAGAAGGATCAAGGGTTTTGATGATCCTGATGCTGTTCTTACCGCAGTGGAAGCCAGAAGTTCTTCTCCCGTCAGGATCTTAAGAGATCCCGAGCACCTTCAGAGCACGAATGTTAAGGGCATATTCCCGTGCGGTGAAGGTGCAGGCTATGCAGGCGGCATTATGTCTTCAGCAATCGACGGTATAAAATGCGCAAATAAACTTGCCGATTCTTTGCTCGATTCCTGAAAAGGTCTATAATCATTGGTGTTTATATTTTTTTAGCGTTAAAATCAATATCTCTTATAAGAGGGAGGATAATCATATGAACAACGGGAAGAATACAGCCGTAGTAACAGTGCTTGGAAGAGACCGTGTAGGTATTATCGCAGAAGTATCACGACTTCTTGCAGATTATGGTATTAATATCAACGACATATCACAGACAATACTGGATGATATTTTCACCATGGTCATGATGGTAGACCTTAAGGATGTTGTCATTGAGGAGTCTGATATCTCAGACAAGCTCACTGAACTCGGCAAAAAGCTCGGAGTTCAGATCACTATCCAGCATACGGGTCTTTTTAACGCAATGCATACTATCTGAAATTGTTTTCGAGAGGTAAATATGATTAACGACCGCGAAATAATCGAGACGATGCAGATGTTCAACGATCAGCATCTGGATATCCGCACAATTACAATGGGAATCTCGCTGATGGACTGTGCAGCATCTACCGTTGATGAGTCATGCAATAAGATATATGACAAGATCTGCAGATATGCAGGCAAGCTTGTCGAGACAGGTGAACTTATCAGCAAGAAATACGGAATCCCGATCATTCATAAGAGAATATCGGTAACTCCTATATCGATCGTAGCTTCCGCTTGTGGAGCGAAGGATTACACACCGTTTGCTAAGGTTCTTGATAAAGCCGCAAGGACTTGCGGAGTAAACTTCATCGGCGGTTTTTCCGCGCTTGTCCAAAAGGGCTATACCAATTCAGATAAGATCCTTATTAATTCGATTCCTGATGCTTTGGCATCGACTGAGCTGGTTTGCTCAAGCGTCAATGTTGCTTCTACAAGGACAGGTATAAACATGGATGCTGTCCGCGATATGGGTATCATCATTAAGAAGACCGCTGAAGCGACAAAAGAACAGGGCGCTTTAGGTTGTGCTAAGCTGGTTGTTTTCGCGAACGCGCCTGAAGATAATCCGTTCATGGCCGGTGCTTTCTTAGGACCCGGCGAGCCTGAATGCGTAATCAATGTCGGCATTTCAGGCCCGGGTGTTGTTAAGCACGCTTTAGAAGGCGTAAGAGGAAAGGATTTAGGCGTAGTCGCTGAGACTATCAAGAAGTCAGCTTTTAAGATCACCAGAGTAGGTGAGCTCGTAGCAAGGGAAGCTTCTGAGCGTCTCAAGGTTCCTTTCGGCATCATCGACCTGTCACTTGCTCCGACACCTGCTGTTGGCGACTCTGTTGCAAGGCTTCTTGAGGAATTCGGTCTTGAGACATGCGGTACATGGGGTACGACCGCTGCTCTTGCGATGCTTAATGATGCTGTAAAGAAGGGCGGTATAATGGCTTCTTCCTATGTCGGCGGACTTTCCGGTGCATTTATTCCGGTATCAGAAGATGAAGGTATGATCGCTGCCGCTACATCCGGATCGCTTAAGCTTGAGAAGCTTGAAGCGATGACATGTGTTTGCTCGGTAGGCCTGGATATGATCGCCATTCCGGGTGATACATCAGCAGAGACTATCTCAGGCATTATTGCTGACGAGATGGCTGTAGGTACATTTAATAACAAGACTACAGCTGTTAGACTTATTCCTGTTCCGGGAAAGACTGTTGGTGACAGCGTCGAATTCGGCGGACTGCTCGGCACGGCACCTATTATGGATGTTAACCGTGCTTCATGCAGCGAATTTATTAACAGAGGCGGAAGGATACCGGCTCCTATTCATTCAATGCGTAATTGATCTTTTATGAAGACTGATAAAGATATCACACCGGAAGAGTCTGATATTACTTTAGATCCTGAAGTGATTTCCGAAGCGGAAGTGCCGAACAAGTCCAGGTTCAGGCATTTCTGGGATTACGTGACCGAATATAAGAGAAGGACTGTTGCTCTGACGTTGCCTTCCGTTGCTTTCGATATCTTTTATTCCGGATTCTGCTTTACCATGTCACTGTTTTCAAGATCGCTGTGGCTCTTTATCATGTCTTTCTACTATACGCTTCTATGGATCCTCAGAGTAAACGTTCTCTACAGGGCCGGCAGAGGAGCGGTATTTAAGAGCAAACGATTCAGAGAGATAGTCAATTACCGTAAGTTCTCAAGAAATCTGATCCTTCTGGATCTCGTATTTGCTTATGCTGTTTATCTTATCGTCAAGATCAATGTCAAACACGATTATCCCGGAATTCTTGTGTATGGTTTTGCACTCTATGTTATCTATAAAGTCGTTATTGCATTGATAAATCTTTTTAAGGCGGGCAGATCAAGATCGCTTACCGCTTTATCGTTAAGAAAGATCTGTATTGTCGATGCCATGGTATCGACTCTGGCTCTTGAATGGGCATTATCTCACAGAGATGAAGGACATCTTTCGATATTTGCCAGACAGATCGAAAAGTATACCGGCATAGTCGTCGTTGTAATCATCTTTATCATGGGCGCAGCAGGATTTATTACTTACTTCAGATTGAGATCAAAAGAGAAGAAAGAAGGAATTACATAAATGTGGTTTGAAGAAGCAGTTTTTTATCAGATCTATCCTTTGGGATTTTGCGGAGCTCCATTTGAGAATGACGGCATCCCCGAATCAAGGATACTTAAGGTAAATGACTGGATCCCCCACATTAAGAATCTCGGCATCAATGCCATCTATTTCTCGCCGGTATTTGAATCAGACACTCACGGATATAACACTAGAGATTACGGTCTTATTGATACCAGATTAGGCACAAATGAAGACTTCAAAAAGGTTGTTGATAATCTTCATAAAGAAGGTATAAAAGTAGTTCTTGACGGCGTGTTCAATCATGTCGGAAGAGGCTTTTGGGCTTTCAAGGACGTTCAGGAAAAGCGCTGGGATTCACCTTATAAGGACTGGTTCCATATCTCGTTTGAAGGTAATTCAAATTACAATGACGGTTTCTGGTATGAAGGCTGGGAAGGGAACTATGACCTCGTAAAGCTCAACTTAAGAAATCCCGCCGTTGTCGGTCACATTCTGGATAAAGTAAATTACTGGATTGATTATTTTGACATAGACGGTTTAAGGCTTGATGTTGCATATTGCCTTGATCATGAATTCTTAAGAAGGCTCAGGGAATTTACTGACAGCAAGAAGTATGATTTCTTCCTTCTGGGTGAAGTCCTGCACGGTGAATACGGAAGGATGCTAAATGATATGCATCTTCATTCTCTTACGAATTACCAGTGCTACAAGGGCATTTATTCTTCGTTTAATTCATCCAACATGTTTGAGATCATGCATTCGCTGATGCGTCTGTTCGGACCTGAGGACTGGACTGTCTGCAGGGGAGCGCATCTTCTGTCTTTTGCTGATAATCACGATGTCACAAGGATCGCTTCTATCTTAAATGATGAAAGATGCCTTCCTCTTGTATATACTCTGGTATTTACAATGCCCGGAATCCCTTGTGTCTACTATGGTTCAGAGTGGGGTGCAAAGGCCAGGAAAGAAGATGGCGATCCGGCTCTCCGCGCATCTTTTGATGAGCCTGTCTGGAATGATCTGACTGATCATATTTCGAGGCTTGCTGAGATAAAGAAGAATTCTAATGCATTAAATTACGGCGGATTAAGGATCGTTGTTCTTACCAATAAGCAGTGTATTTTCGAGCGCTGCGCAGACGGACAGAGAGTGATGGTGGCAATCAATATGGATGACGCGCCTTATACCGCGCATTTTGATGCAGGATGCGGTCAGGCTAAAGAACTACTGACCGGTACTGTCCACGACTTTGGCGGCGGATCGACTATGCAGCCGAAATCTTCCGAAATATGGCTTATGGAGAGATAACTTTAATTTATCCATGATTATCTAATAGTTTTTCCTGTTTAAGCTTATAAACTGTCAGTTATAATTTTCTTATAACTGACGGTTTTGTTATCTTTGGGGGTCAATATGAACAGATCACGTAAGTTTATAGCGTTATTAATCGTTTTCTCAGTTTTATTTTCGATGTGTTCGTGCTCGAAAACATCCGGATCAGGCAAAGGCGTTAAGAAAGCAGACGGCATCAAGCCTGAGCGTGTCTCAAAAGATATTCAGAATACTCCGTTTGCGACGCCGGGCCTTGAGCCTTCTGTTACTCCTGTACCGAATGACGATGGTATAGAGGAGTTTTATCTTTTTAATACAACTTACGGCGAGGAAAAATCCGAATTTAATGAGATCAGGGAGATCATCGCCAAGACGACAGGCGTCAGGGTTATTGAATCCTGGTTATATGATATGACGCCGGACGAAGCGATAGGCTCTATTATCGCGTCCGGTAAGCTTCCGGATATGATCTATTCTTATGATAACTATGAATTTTATAATAACAATCTGCTCATAGCATGGGATGATTATCTCGAGGAATATCCGAATATCAAAGCGCTTTATACAGATGAGCAATGGGAACAATTCAGACAGGACGATGGCCATATATACTGGGTCGATGCTATTGACAGATATAAAAACAAAGATACAAGAGCTGTCCATAATGAGCAGGCTTTCTGGATACAGGTCAGAGTGCTTGAATGGGCAGGCTATCCGAAGATTGAAACTTTAGATCAGTATTTTGAACTGTTAGATAAATACAGCCAAGCCAATCCCAACATGCCGGACGGCACGCCTGTTATTCCTTATACATGCATTTGCGAGGACTGGAGATATTATTCTATCGAGAGTGCTCCGATGTATCTTGACGGCTATCCAAACAACGGATGTGTAATAGTAAATGTTGATGAAGGCGAAGATAAGCCCAAAGTCATCGACTATAACACGACTGATACTGCAAAAGCTTACTTCAGGAAACTTAATGAGGAATACAATAAAGGAGTCATTGATCCTGACTTCGCCGTTCAGACTTATGATGAATACATCAGTAAAGTTACAACCGGAAGAGTTCTCGGACTCAGTGACCAGTATTGGGACTTTGCGTATAATCTGATGCCGGAATATTCCCTGAAGAAAACGGCAGAAGACGGTACAGAATATACACTTTACGATCTCGGCTGCGAATATGTGCCGCTCGGACTTGTTATGGAATACGGTGCTGAACAGCAATGGCATTCGTATGGCAGTGAGATCAATGCCCTTGGCGGACTTGCAGTTACCACACAATGTTATGACCCTGAAACTGCGTTCAGATTCATTAATGATCTGTTGTCTGATGAGATCCTGACACTTCGCTTCTGGGGAATTGAAACCGTCGATTATTATATTTCTGAAGACGGCATTTATTTCAGGACCGAAGAGATGCGCAGGAACTGGAATGATCTTTCTTACAGGGAACAACATACATGCGAGTACACCAACATGCCGCAATGGAGAGGCCTGTTTGATGACGGTATCAACAGGATATTGCCATCAGAACAGCCTGTTGAATTCAAAGCTGAGCTTTCCCAGCCGGCCGTTGCCTGCCTTGATGTTTACGGCGCTGATAATTTTGTCGATTTTATAGGTTCTAAATATTGCGAGCCCTATCCCTGGTATCCGCTTTATTACTGGTCTAACAGCCTTACTACAGATACTGAGGCCGGATTGGCATGGTACCAGATGACTGACTGTAAGCACGAGTGGATCCCGAAGCTGGTTCTCAGCAAAGACTTTGATTCGGATTGGGATAAATACATGAAAGCTTATGAAGAATGTGATCCGCAGGTGTTCATTGATGCTGCGCAGCAGGAAGTAAATAACAGATTAACTTGATGATGTTCATTTTATCGGCCGGTTCTTTTATTGATGGGGAGGTAGAACTATGCTTAAAAAGTTAAAAGCTAAACTCAAGAATAAGGGCATAAGAACAGAGATTTTATGCGCATTAGGCGTGATTGCATTAGCTTTGGTCGTTATTGCCCTTATCCCGAATCATCTGTCTTCAAAAAAGTTCAACAGTTACTTCAGGAAAGAAGGCTTCTACAAATACACCGATCTGAATGATTTCATCCATCTTTCCCAAAATCCCGGCCGTGTTCTTGAAGGCGTAAAAACCGGATACGCATATATTACCCTGACCGGAAATGAAGCCCAAAATGCTTTTGATAACTACGTCAACAACAAATTCGATTATGGCGTTATAAAAGCATCACTTGCAAAATATGTCGGTAGTTTTGGCGTGCCGATTGATAACCGGTATTACTATATGTTTGTTTTTAAATCCGGAAAGGATGCGAAAGCATTTTACGATCAATATTCGGAAAACGCCATGCCCCGCAAAACCGAGCGCGGTGAAGAAAAAGGTTATTCATATTCAATCTGTGATTCCGATCACCACATAGCCTGTTATTTGGAAAGAAACACCGTATTGATGATCGACGGCAATACTCAAATTTATAATTTTGAAGACTTTTGCGATCATATGGGAATCAAAGCCCCGCCGTGCACATGGAAAGACCGCAGCAACTGAGCAAGTTAAGCTTTTATCACAATTCCTCCAAATACTTCTTAACAGTATCTGGTGCGGGGCCGCCGGTAAGATTTCTGCCTTCAACGCAAGTCTTCAAAGAGATTGCATCGTAGACATCGTCTTCGAAAGCAGGAGAGAATTCCTTGAGCTTATCGAGAGATACGTCAAGAAGGGAAATGCCATTCTCGATGCAATAATGAACGAGCTTTCCGGAGATTGCGTGTGTCTCGCGGAAAGGAAGACCTTTCTTAACGAGATAGTCAGCGAGGTCTGTAGCATTTGTAAAACCACCCAGTGCAGCGGCTTCCATATTATCCTTGCGGATGGTCATAGTCTTTATCATGCCGGTGAAGGGAGGAAGGACTGCCTTGATAGTGTCGATGCAGTCAAACATTGCTTCCTGGACTTCCTGCATATCCTTGTTATATGTAAGAGGCAGTCCCTTCATGATGACGAGAAGTGCGATAAGGTCACCGTAAACACGGCCGGTCTTGCCACGTGTAAGCTCAGCTACGTCAGGATTCTTCTTCTGAGGCATCATGGAAGAACCGGTGGAATAAGCGTCATCTAATTCATAGAATTTGAATTCCTGTGAAGCATAAAGGATTATCTCTTCGCTCATTCTTGATAAGTGCATCATGAGAATGGAGCATGCTGATGCAAACTCGATCGCGAAGTCCCTGTCAGCAACGCCGTCAAGTGAGCAGAGCGTTACACCGTTCATACCGAGCTGATCAGCTACGAACCGGCGGTCAAGCGGATATGTTGTTCCGGCAAGTGCGCCTGAACCGAGAGGGGAGATGTTAGCTCTGTCTTTTGCCTCGTTGATCCTGTCGATGTCACGCTTGAACATCTCGATATAAGCAGAAAGATAATGAGCATATGTGATGGGCTGAGCTCTCTGAAGATGAGTGTAGCCCGGCATATATGTCTCGGTATTAGCCTTTGCGATCTCAACTAAAGTGTCGATAAGATCATCAAGAAGTTCAATGATCTCGCCGGCTTCGTCAACCATATAAAGGCGCTGGTCCAAAGCTACCTGATCATTTCTCGAACGTCCTGTATGAAGACGCTTGCCTGCATCACCGATGCGGTTTGTAAGCTCTTCTTCGATAAACATATGGATGTCTTCAGCATCTGAATCAAACGTAAGCTTGCCGGATTCGATATCTTCCTTTATAGAGAGAAGGCCGCTCTTGATATCTTCTGCGTCTTTATCAGAGATAACGCCCTGCTTTGCGAGCATCTGTGAATGAGCGATGGAACCTTCTATGTCCTGACTGTACATCTTGCAGTCAAAGGGAAGGGAAGAATTGTAATCGTTTACTTCTTTGTCGGTAGCCTTTTCGAAGCGTCCGGCCCACATTTTCTTTGCCATAAGTTTACTCCTTTATGTAATCAGGATCGATCCTGACTAATTCGGTTAATGCTTTATTCCTGTAATTCAGATCATCACGGAGCGTAAAGCCCTGTGCCTCCCAGAATGCATTGCCGCCTTCGTTTTTCTTGAAAGCAACGAGAAGGACTTTGGTAATGTCTTCTGCTTTAAGTGCATCGAGCGCCAGATTAACGAGCCTTTTGCCGATGCCGTATCTTCTGTAATCAGGTGATACGCACGCATGCTGAATTATACCGCGTCTTCCGTCATGACCACATAATATCACACCAACTATCTTTTCACCGTCAAGAGCTACAAAAGAAGTGGTCGGATTGCGCTTAAGGTACTTTTCGATGCCTGCATAAGAATCATCCTTATCGTTAAGGCCGTTGCCGCAAAGGATCCAGAGAGCGTATGCCTGATCATAATCATCTATATTCATTAACCTGTATGAGATATGCATAAAAGCCTCCTTAACAAACGCTGATACCCAACCATTGACACATTCCGCATCCGTAATTCTCATCCGGGCGTTTTACAAACCCGAACTTTGTATAGAATTCTTCTTTTCCTTTTGCGGAGCAAAGACTTACCATCATCTTATAGCCGGGCTTAAGCCACCCGTTTATCATTGACATGATCTTTTCCATGACCATTCTGCCGTATCCGTTGCCCTGGTATTCTGGCAGAACAATAATGTCAGCGATATAGACTACGTAACCATGGTCCCAAATCACACGGCCAAGAGCAATCGGCTTGTCTTCCAGTCTTAAACAGCAGATGAATGAATTCTTAAGGCCTTCTTCGGCTTCTTCCAAAGGAAACTCAGCCCAGCAAACGGCTTTCCTGAATCCCATATATTCTTCAGCTGTTATGTAGTCAGTAAATTTCTCATTCATAGTTGTCACCTTAATAATTCATTTCCACAAAAGCGGCTCGAAAAAGTGTCATTTCGTGGAACTTTTGCCGTTTTTTCCACGGAACCGGCCTTTTTTGGGCCTTCTTTGTGGAACTTTTACACGCGCTGCAACCTAAAACAATAAACAAAAAGGGCTGCCCCACATAAGAGCAGCCCTCAATATTCATAATTCAAGAAATCAGAGCAAACCGTTCTTCTGCTTCATCTTAGCATTAACTTTCATAGGGAGACCGAAGCAGTTGATGAATCCGCCTGCATCAGCCTGGTTGTAAACGTCGTCAGCCTCAAATGTAGCGATCTCGGGATCGTAGAGGGAGAAGGGTGATGTTGTGCCTGCGGGAGTGCAGTTGCCCTTGTAGAGCTTCATCTTAACTTCACCTGTAACAACTTCCTGAGTCTTGTCTACGAAAGCTGAAAGTGCCTCTCTAAGAGGGTGGAACCACTGACCGTAGTATACGAGTTCTGAGAACTTCTGAGCTACGAGATCCTTATAGTGGATAGTGTCACGCTCAACTGTGAGGAGCTCGAGCTCTCTGTGAGCAGCGAAAAGAAGTGTTCCGCCGGGAGTCTCATAAACGCCTCGGCTCTTCATACCAACGAGACGGTTCTCAACGATATCAGCGATACCTACGCCGTTAGCTGCAGCAACCTTGTTGCAGTATCTTAAGAGGTCAGCAGGAGAGAGCTTCTGTCCGTCAACTTCTACAGGGATACCCTTCTCGAACTTGATAGTTACATATGTGGGAGTATCAGGAGCCTTCTCAGGGCTTACCATGAGCTCCAAGATCTTATCGAGGTTAGGCTCATTAGCAGGATTCTCAAGATCCATACCCTCGTGAGAGAGGTGCCAGAGGTTCTCGTCTTTGGAATAGTTGTTTTCCTTAGTAACAGGAACGTCGATTCCACGTGCCTGAGCGTAATCGATCTCTTCGTCACGAGACTTGATATCCCAGATTCTCCAGGGAGCTAAGATCTTCATGTCAGGATCAAGAGCCTTGATGGAAAGCTCGAATCTTACCTGGTCGTTGCCCTTACCTGTGCAGCCGTGAACGATAGTTGTGCATCCGTTAGCGTGAGCTGCCTCTACGAAGTGCTTAGCGATAACAGGACGTGCCATGGATGTGCCGAGGAGGTATTTGCCCTCGTAAACTGCATTAGCCTTAAGAGTAGGGAAGACGAAGTCAGAAACGAATTCCTCAGAAATGTCTTCGATAATGCACTTGATAGCGCCGCACTTAAGTGCCTTCTTCTCAAGATAGTCGTGATCAACACCAACACCGACCTCACCGCAGTAAGCGACTACTTCGCAGTCGTAATGTTCAAGGAGCCACGGGATGATGATTGAAGTATCAAGTCCGCCTGAATAAGCCAGTAAGAATTTTTCTTTTGCCATAAGGCACCTCCGATTTATGAATATTTATGCATAACTTTGTATAAACTTCGCATATCATACACTTGGTTCGCATACAAGTCAACACCAAGATTTTAAATACGCACCCTTATAAAAACAAGTAAGAAAAATGCTTTATTTTTTTGTGCATGTTTTTATAGATATCATTTTGTAAAAGTTTGCGGTTATGTATACAATCTATGTGGCATTATATGCCTTGAATAAACCCCAAGGGAGATTTTTGATCTGATGGCTTATCCGTTGATGGAACATCTTACCGGTAACGGTTTTCTTTATTGCGGCAAATATTACAGGGTAAGCTCGGAATTGACTGAATCTCTTCAAAGACCCGTAGATATTAAGATTTATTATGAGACTGTCCGTGTTAAGGACGGTGTCCTTTTATTTTTTGAAGACCATCTTGCAAGGCTTGTTAAGTCCGTTAAAGGACTTGAGAATTTCCCCGTGGACACTGCCGGGATCTTGTCTGAAGCCTACAGTCTTATCGATATGGACGGTGTTACAGACGGTTCTATCAGGATAGTTCTTACTAAAGAGAGCCTTCTTATACATCAGGCGGATATTACTTTGCCTTCAGAAGAACTTTTCGAGCAGGGAATAAATACAAGTCTTTTAAACTGGGAAAGACAGACACCTAATCTTAAGATATTCAGGGGCGATTATAAGACGAAGGTCAATGAGAAGTTCAGGGAAGCAAATTCCCACGGACTTCCTTTCGAGCTTGTGTTAAGCGATAACGACGGCAGATTGTACGAGGGTTCAATGTCCAACCTTTTCGTTATCAGAGACGGTCAGGTATATTCAGCTCCCGATGAGAAGATCCTTATCGGTATTACGAGAAAGAGAGTAATGGAGGCTTTGAAGCGCTCCGGACTTGAACTTCAGACCGGTACTTTCAGGCCGGAAGAGCTTGACCCGGCTAATGATGCTGTCTTTGTCAGCAGCACGCCTTTTGACATCCTGCCGGTAAGATATATCGATGATTATGAATTCAGATCTTCAGATAATGAAATACTTAAGATGATATCTAAGATGTACAGGGAATATACATCTGAATATATTGACGCTGCTAAGCGTGCTTTGAACGGATAATAATTTGGAGGTGGTATAAATGGAGGCTAAATCAGGAAAGATTTCGGTAACTACCGAGAATATTTTTCCGGTTATCAGACAATGGCTCTATGAAGACAAGGATATCTTCGTAAGAGAATTAGTATCTAACTGCGCGGACGCAATAGCTAAGCACAGAAGGCTCGTTGAACTCGGCAAGGCTGAGAAGGAGCCGGATAATGCTGAATATGCTATAAGAGTTGTTTATGATGACGATAACAAGACATTGTCTTTTGAGGATAACGGAATCGGTATGACTGAGCATGAGGTTGAGAAATACATCAACCAGATCGCGTTCTCCGGCGCTCTTGATTTCGTTACTAAATATCAGCAGGAATCAACTGATAAGACCGGCATCATCGGCCACTTCGGTCTTGGTTTTTATTCAGCTTTCATGGTTGCAGATGAGGTAACGATCAACACCAAGAGTTTCATTGAAGATTCAGAGCCTGTCATCTGGAAGTCCAATGACGGTATGGATTTTGAGATCCTTCCTTCGGACAAGAAAGACAGGGGTACGGTAATCACATTAAAGCTTTCCGAAGACGCGATAAAGATCTTCGATTCTGCGACTCTCCGTATGACTATTCGAAAATATTGCTACTTTGCACCCGCTGATATCTATTTTGTAGACGTTAAGTCTGACAGGCTCCATGAGGAGAATGAGAACAAGCGCAGGAAAGAAGCAGAAGAAAAGGGCGAGACTTACACACCTTCGCCGGTATCTTATGTTCCCGTCAATAACAAGTCACCTCTCTGGACCAAGAAGCCTTCAGAGTGCACTGAGTCTGAATATAAGCAGTTCTATCACTCGGTATTTAATGACGGCAGGGATCCTTTGTTCTGGATCCACCTTAATATGGATTATCCCTTCACATTGCAGGGTATCCTTTATTTCCCCAAGACAGATAATATCTACCAGTCTCTTGAGGGCAGGATCAAGATCTATAACCACCAGATATTCGTGGCAGATAATATTGAAGAGATCATTCCCGATTTCCTGTTCCTGCTTCAGGGATGCCTTGACTGCTCTGATCTTCCGCTCAACGTCTCACGTTCTGCATTGCAGCAGGATGAATATGTAAAGAAGCTTTCCGGTCACATCATCAAGAAAGTATCCGATAAGCTTAATGACCTCTTCAAGAAGCAGAGGGAAGACTTCGAGAAATACTGGTCTGATATATCCGTATTTGTTAAGTACGGCATGATGAAGGAAGAGAAATTCTATGAGAAGGTTGAAGGAATCTGCCTGTTTAAGACAGTTGACGGTGCTTTCAAGACCATCGAGGAACTTACAGCAGAAGATAAGAAGACTATCAGATATACAACAGATCCCAAGGCTCAGGCTGCATATGTTGAGATGAGCAGGAACGACGGTTATGAAGTAGTCGTCATGAATGAGGAGATCGACAATAACTTCATGTCCTACATGGAAATGAAGAAGCCTGATTATAAGTTCAAGAGAGTCGACTCTGAGCTTTCCGGCAAGGAATCTGATGAAGATACAAAGAATAAGCTCAAGGAATTCTTCAGAAGTGCTGTAGGAGATGACAAGCTCATCGTTTTCGCGCAGGAGATGGGAAAAGAAAACCTGCCTGCTCTTATCCGCGAAGCAGAGCACAACAGAAGAATGAAGGAAATGCGTGAGCAGTATGAGAGAATGATGTCATCTATGGACTCAATGACAGAAGAAAAGCTTGCTGACATGTTCCCTGAGACTGAAGAGCTCGTCGTTAACACCGACAGCCCTCTCATTACAAAGCTCCAGGCCCTTGAATCCATGGGAACAAAGAAAGAAGAAGCTGACCGTCTGGCGCAGCATATCTACGACCAGGCAAAGCTTGCACATGGATCTCTTGACAGCGCAGGTCTTGAGAGATTCCTTAAGTTCAACACTGAACTGCTCTCAAAGAGCGCTGAAAATCTGTAATATATTTCACAAGGAGAAACCTTATGAACGAGAATGATGTAAGACGTGTACTGTCAGAGAAGAAAGAAGGCTTTAATGTCGAAGCAGGCGGAATCCTTCATGACGTAAAGTACGATCTCAATGTATCAGGTATTGATAAAGTAAGAGTTATCAACCGTTACGACGTATCAGGCGTTACTGATGAGGAATTCGAGAATTCCAAGCCTGTTGTATTCAGCGAACCGCCGGTAGATATCCTCTACGATGAGACTGTTGACCTTAGTGATGCAGCTTATGTTCTCATCATCGAATCCCTGCCGGGTCAGTATGACCAGAGAGCGGATTCTGCTGCACAGTGTATCCAGTTCATGACTGCAAAGGAAAGACCTATCGTTAAGTGCGCAAGGATCATTGCTTTCTACGGTGCAGTTTCTGATGAAGAGAAAGAGAAGATCAAGAGCTATCTGATCAACCCGGTTGAGGCCAGAGAAGCTTCTGCAGAAAAGCCTGAAACACTCGTTGATAAGTATGATATCCCGACTAAGGTCCTTGATGTTGAAGGATTTACGGGAATGTCCGATGATGACCTTCAGGCGCTCAGAAAAAATATGGGTCTTGCAATGAGTTTTGCAGATATAAAGTTCGTTCAGGATTTCTTCAAGGAACAGGGAAGAGAACCTACTGTTACAGAGATCCGCGTTCTTGATACATACTGGTCTGACCACTGCCGTCACACCACATTCTTAACCAACCTTACAGATATCAGATTTAACGGTGACGATGAGCTCACTGAAGAGATAAAAGAGACTTACAAGAGCTATCTTTCAGACAGGGAAGAAGTTTATGGCGACAGGATTTCCAAAAAGCCTGTCTGCCTTATGGATATTGCTACTCTTGCAGGAAAGAAGCTTAAGAAAGACGGAAAACTCGCTGATCTTGACGAGTCTGAAGAGATCAACGCTTGTTCAATTAAGATCCAGATCGAAGTTGACGGCAAGCCTGAAGATTATATCTTCATGTTCAAGAATGAGACTCATAACCATCCTACTGAGATCGAACCTTTCGGTGGTGCAGCAACATGTCTTGGCGGCGCCATCCGTGACCCTCTCTCCGGCAGATCTTATGTATATCAGGCCATGCGTGTTACAGGTGCCGGTGATCCTACTGTACCTGTCGAACTTACACTTAAGGGTAAACTCTCACAGAAGAAACTCTGCCGCACTGCTGCTGCAGGATATTCTTCATACGGTAACCAGATCGGCCTTGCAACAGGTCTTGTTGATGAAGTTTACCATCCCGGTTATATTGCAAAGAGAATGGAGATCGGTGCTGTCGTAGGTGCAGCTCCTGCTTCAAATATCGTTAGAGAAAGACCTCAGGCAGGCGACATCGTTGTTCTCCTTGGTGGAAGAACAGGACGTGACGGTATCGGCGGTGCTACAGGTTCATCCAAGGCACACGATACACAGTCCGTTGTTACATGCGGTTCTGAGGTTCAGAAGGGTAATCCTCCGACAGAAAGAAAGCTCCAGAGACTTTTCAGAGATCCTGAAGTTACAAAGCTCATCATCAGATGTAATGACTTCGGTGCAGGCGGCGTATCAGTTGCTATCGGTGAGCTCGCAGCAGGTCTTAAGATCAATCTTGATGCAGTTCCGAAGAAGTACGACGGCCTTGACGGTACGGAGATCGCTATCTCAGAGTCACAGGAGAGAATGGCTGTTGTCGTTCATCCTGCTGATCTTGATAAGTTCATGGCAGCTTCAGCTAAGGAAAACCTTGAAGCTACAGTAGTTGCAGAGGTTACAGAAGAACCCGTCATGAAGATGGTCTGGAACGGCAATACGATCGTAAACCTTCCCAGAAGCTTCATCGATACAAACGGTGCTGCACAGTATGCAGAAGCTGACTGCGCATCCCACGGCGAAGGCGCATATCTTGATGAACCTGCCAACGGCTTTGTCGCAGGAAACTTTGCAGACAGCCTTAAGGGAACACTTAATTCACTTGATGGTGCATCCCGAAAGGGTCTTATCCAGAGATTCGACTCCTCGATCGGTGCTGCAACTGTTGTATGGCCTTACGGCGGTAAGATGCAGAATTCACCTGAGGAAGGTATGGCTGCAAAGATTCCTTTAGATCACGGCACGACTCACGACTGCTCGGTAATGACATACGGATTTGATCCTTTCTATACAGAGTGGAGCCCTTATGCCGGTGCTTATAACTCAGTTGTAGAGTCTTTGCTCAAGCTCCTTGCTATGGGTGTTGATCCTTTGAAGGCAAGACTCACATTCCAGGAATACTTTGAAAGAATGACAAGTTCCGAATCATGGGGCAAGCCTCTTGCAGCACTTCTCGGTGCTTATAAGGCACAGCTCGATTTCGGTACTGCAGCTATCGGCGGTAAGGACTCTATGTCCGGTACATTTAATGATATCCACGTACCTCCGACGCTCGTAAGTTTTGCTGTCGGCATGACTACAACTGATAAAGTCATTACTGCAACACTTACAGGAAAGGGTCAGAAGCTCTATCTCATCAAGTGTGCAAGAGACGGCAAGGGTTCTTACAAGAAAGATCATGTTTTAAGAGTCATCAAGGCAGTTAAGGAACTGATCGACCGCGGTGAGATCAAGAATGCTGCAGTTGTTAAGAGCGCCGGTGTTGCAGCAAGAGTTGCCCAGATGTGCTTCGGTAACATGCTCGGATTCGATTTCTCCGATAAGCTTTCAGAGGCTGATCTCTTCTCCAAGACATTAGGATCCATCATCGTAGCAATTCCTGCTGACGGAAACGCTGTCGACAAGGTAGAGATGGCAGGCGGTAAGTTCTTAGGAACAACTAATGATACAGGTGACTTTACATATGCCGGTGCTGTCCTTTCAGGCAAGGATGCGATCGAAGCTTACGAAGGCAAGCTCGAGAGGATCTTCCCGACATCAGCTAAATCTGCTGACATGCCTTTTGCTATCGATGTCTACACGGCAGGTGAGCCTAAGAAGGCTGCTCCGGGCGTTTTGAAGGGCGCTAAGCCTAAGGTAATCATCCCTGTATTCCCGGGCAACAACTGCGAGATCGACTCAGCAAGAGCTTTCGAGAGAGCAGGCGCTGATGCAGAAGTATTCGTTATCAGGAACAGAAACCAGAATGATATCAACGAATCATTTGCAGAGCTCGCTACCAAGATCCGTGAAGCAAACATCATGATGATCCCCGGCGGCTTCTCTGCAGGTGACGAGCCTGAGGGTTCCGGTAAGTTCATTACTGCATCTCTCAGGAACAGCGGTATTGCTGATGCCATTTCCGACCTTCTCGAAACCCGAGACGGCCTGATGCTCGGTATCTGCAACGGATTCCAGGCTTTGATCAAGTTAGGACTTGTTCCTTTCGGAAAGATCTGCGATATGACACCTGAGAGCCCTACGCTCACATTCAATAATATCGGCAGACATCAGAACAAGTATGCAAGAACAAAGATCATGACAAACAAGAGCCCCTGGCTTGCTCTTACAGAACCCGGTGAGATCTACGAGATACCAATCTCCCACGGTGAAGGTAAGTTTGCCGCATCTGAAGAGCTCGTAAGAAAGCTTGCTGCAAACGGCCAGATCGCAACATGCTACGTTGATCTTGACGGCAACTATGCTTCTGATACAGAGTTCAACCCCAACGGTTCCATCTGTGCTATCGAAGGTATCCTTTCACCTGACGGAAGAGTATTGGGTAAGATGGGTCATACCGAAAGATATGAATCAGACCTTACTAAGAATATTCCGGGCAACAAATACCAGAAGATCTTTGAATCAGGCGTAGCTTATTTCCTGTAATGAACAGAGAAAAAATAAAAGACATAATGCAATCACAAGGAATTCTGCCCCAAGTTAGATTCGGGCAGAATTTCCTTTGTGATGACAAAATAATCACATCGATCGTTGATCTTTGTGAAGTCAGCGGAAATGACCGTGTTCTTGAGATCGGGCCGGGATTGGGAAGTCTTACATATCCGCTGTCAGAGCTTACCGGCAATCTTACTTGCGTTGAGATCGATCACGGGCTTGCAGAATATCTTTCGGCTAATATCAGCAATGCTAAGATCATCGATAGTGACTTCACGAAGATAGGTGATATCGGTGATTTTGATGTTGTCGTAAGCAACATTCCTTACTATGTAATGACCGACATAATGAAGAAGCTCTTTTCTGATTTTTCCAATGCTCGGAAAATGGTATTCATGGTTGAATATGAAGCTGTTGCACGTATCGACTGCGGTCCTGAAACAAAGCAATACGGCCCTCTGTCGATCCTTTGCAGTCTTTACGGTTCTTACAGATATGAGTTTAAAGTTCCTCATACAGCATTTGTTCCTCAGCCCAGGACAACATCTGCAGTAATCAGTTTTAGCAGGGAAGATACAGCAGATATCTTATGCCCTGAATTCGTTAAGTTCCTTAACACATGCTTTTCGATGAGGCGGAAAATGCTTAAGAAGAATCTTGCAGCTGCAGCATCATCAGAAGTAATTGATGCTGCATTCAAGACAGTCGGAATTAAGGATAATGCGAGGGCGGAGGAACTTGAGCCGGAAGAATTTTCGAGACTGTATTCGGAAATAAATAATAAGTGAACGGTCACAGGACTATATAAAATGCTTTAAAACCAAAGCATTGCAAGCAACATACGAGTTTAGTGTTATACTATAATATCTTCTAATATGGGAGGTCTTGTTATGAGAAAATCTAATGCCAGCTTACTTGGCAAGTATTCGGACGGCTCTTACAGACGTAAGGGTAAGAAGGATGCTCCCGCAATAGTTGAATATAAGCAGCTCTACAAAGGAGAGATCAAAGCCAAGACCGTAACCGAGAAGAAGTATATAACATTAGAAGATAAGATCCAGGCAAGGAATAAGCCTGCTGAATCAAAGGATTCAAAGGAAGAGAGTGCACAGGTAACGATCGGCGGTGTGCAGTATCTCGTAAGAAGCGGTGATGCAGGATATGACCGCATCATGAAGGTAGGATCTCTTGCTGATGAGATCTATACGGATACAAAAAAGAACAACCCATATATTGCAACGAACAAGACTGCGGTTCTGTCACTTTTCGAAGCTTGTGACCAGCTCATAACATTAAGGGCGGAGAATCAGGCATTAAAGACTGAACTTGCTTACTACAAGAATAAAGACAGACTCAATCAGGAAGAGAAGAAGGCTGATGTTCCGCCTACTCCTATGGAAGAGCTGGCTAATAAAGTAAACTCAGGTCTGTTCGATCATTTAAAGAAGACTGATGATAAATAACAGAATCGAATTACTCGCCCCTTGCGGCAACCTCACGATACTTAAGACGGCAATAGACAGCGGAGCAGATTCCGTTTATCTTGGCTTGAAAGAATTCTCTGCCAGAGCATCTGCAGAGAATTTCACTCTGGACGAACTTGAAGAAGGCGTCGATTATGCGCATGCAAGATCTTCCAGGGTTTTCCTTGCCGTCAACACATTGATGACAGATAACGAATTCGAGGTTTTCTATCCGACGATCGCTGAAGCGGTTAATATCGGTGTCGACGGCCTTATAATTCAGGATCTCGCAGTGCTTACAAAGCTTGCTTATGATTTTCCTGACGTGATCATCAACTGCAGCACGCAGATGAATGTTTATTCAGCTGATGAATTCAAAAACCTTGCTAAACTTGGAGCAAACAGGGTAGTTCTTCCAAGAGAGCTATCATGTGATGAGATTGCTACACGCACTAAAGCCGCTGCAAAAGCCGGTCTTGAGACTGAAGTTTTCGCGCACGGCGCTGTTTGCGTATGCGCATCAGGATTGTGTCTTTTCTCTGCAATGAACAGGAGCGGCACAAGATCCGGCAACAGAGGTTCATGTGCGCAGCCCTGCAGGGAAGAATATGCACTTTATAACGACGGTCTGAGATTAAGGGAAGGACATCTTATATCTCCCAAGGACAGAGATGTCTCTGATTATCTTGCAAGGCTTATTAAGAGCGGTGTTAAGAGCCTTAAGATCGAAGGCCGCATGCGTGATGAGAATTACGTTAAGTCGGCAGTTCATTGCTACCGCCGCATGATCGATGCTTATTATGAGGGAAAACTTGACAGGGAACATATAAAAGAGATTACTGCTGAGCTCCTTATTAATTTCAACCGCGGCGGATCTTTTACTTCACAGTATCTGAGCGGTAATAAGGATGACGAATTCCTTTCGGGTGAATACCCGGGCAAATATGGCGTCAGGATAGGCCGTATAAGCCGTCTCGATAACGGTAATGGAATTATCACCGTCGGCATTAAGAACGGCGCTGTAGAGCCTGATAAGGGCGATTTCCTGTCTATCAGGGATAACTCCAGGGAGATCTGTTCTTTCCCTGTAGGAAAAACCAATACAGGCCTAACCGGTCTTAACATAAAAGGACTTCATCCGGACATGATCAAGAAATTGAAGCCCGGCTTTGAAGTTTACCTGATGAATCATGAGACTGTTATTTCCAGGCAGAATCTGAGAAGAACTCCTGTCAGGATCGTTTTGGGCACCAACGGTTCAGAGCTCATTGCAAATGCAGTTGTAACCGGCGGAATTGCAGCGGGCATCTCTTCTGAAGCATCTGCTGTCCTGCCATCCGGTTACGAAGGCAAGATACTTGATAAATCCAGAATAAAGGAGCAGATCTGCAAGACTTTAGATACGCCTTTTACTGTTGTTTCTGTGGAGCTTGACGGTGCTGATGAACTCTATTGTCCTGTCAGCGTTATCAATTCATTAAGACGCGCCTTGCTCGAAAATCTGGAAGCATCTGTCATCTCTTCATTCAAGAGAAATTACGGCCTTGATTATGTTGATGATTCTGAGATCTGCGAGACCGATCCTGAAAGATGCGATGAGATCAAGAATATGTATACTTATCCGGTCTTAAGACTCGAAGACGATATCCTTGAAGAAGGCGCTGACATTTACGCATTAAGCATTTATGATCTGGCAGATGAAGATATCTATGCAAAGGCCGTTGATTTCGTAAGATCACAGGGTGCCGAGCTTGTATTGTTATTGCCTGATTTTCACCATGATAAGCTGAACAAGATAATAGATACTGTTATCGCTTCGCTTAAAAACGATCTTGGAACCGGATTTAAGGCTGTAATGAGTTCAAGACTCTTTACTGACCGCAAGTTCTTAAAGGGTGGTCTTGAGCATTTTGCTTCTGCAGGAACAAATATCTACAGCAGCAGATCGCTTGCAAAAGCTTTCGAATATGCCGATGCAGTTATGCCGTCATATGAGATAAGTGCTGATGATATTGTTGAGAAATGCAGATATCTTGCTGAGACCTGGAGCGCAGGGAAGAAGAATCCTAGGATAATCCTTCATACAGAAGGACTTATTCCATGGATGCAGTCAGATTTCTGCGCTGCAGGAAGGAATAAGAGACCCTGTAACTTCTGCGGAAACAAGGCTGTTTTCGAGATGAAGACAAAGAGGGAAGGGGAAGGCACCAGATTAAAGGTCATCCCGCATCCTCTTGACTGCTCATGTGCTATTTACGGCAGGGCGAAGAACCCTGTTGACCAGGCAACGGCACAATATATTGCAGATCTTGGCTTTGACGTTATCTGCAATTACACAATCTTACCCGGAGGTCAGATCTATGACTGAGATCTATATCGAAAAGTGCAGGGAAGACGCGAAGCTTCCGGCTTATGCCCATGACGGTGATGCAGGCATGGATCTTTATGCTGCAGAAGAAGTTACAATCGAACCTGGGAAATCAGCTCTTGTACCTGTCGGTATAAAGATGGCTATCCCTTACGGATATGAAGTACAGATCAGACCGAGGAGCGGTGTATCGCTTAAGACTCCTCTACGTATACCCAATGCACCCGGAACAATTGACTGCGGATACAGGGACGAAGTAAATGTAATTGTTTACAACGCTTCGATCTGCCACGACGAGGGTATAGATGCGGAGCCGCTTACATTGGACAGCAAGGGCTGCATCCACGGAACATATAAGATACGCAAAGGTGACCGTATTGCACAGATGGTCGTTGCAAAGGTCGAATATTGCAGTTTTAAAGAGACTGATAATGTTAAGGCAATCGGGCAGGACCGCGGCGGCGGATTCGGCTCAAGCGGAGTTAACTGATGGCGAACAGGGGATTTATCAGTTTCAGCGGTAATGCCTCTAAGCGCAGAAATCCTTTTGTTATGAGGCTTGCGCTGATATTAAGTATCATCGCGATCATTATCATATCCTTTATTGCGCTTACCATATTCTCGTCCAACCGCCTTATGAATATAAGCAAAAATGAAGTAACCAACGTTCCTTCCAATATCCTGCCTTCATACAACACGACGAGTTTTGAGTCTGCTGACGGTCAGACATCCTTGCAGGGATGGTTCTTCAAGACCAAAAAGCCTATATCAACCATCATCGTTGTCCACGATGCAGGTTCCAACAGACTTCCGTTCGGAGTTGAAATGATCGATATGATCGAAGGGTGGCTTGAGAGCGGCTATAACGTCTTCATGTTCGACCAGAGAAACTCCGGTACTTCAGGCGGTGATATCTGTTCATACGGCTATCTTGAATGGCAGGACGTACTTGGCGCCATAGCTATCGTTAAGCAGATCTCTGTAACAACGAACGTTATCCTTTACGGTATCGGCACGGGGTGCACCTCATCGATCCTGGCCTATTCCAATCTTCCTCCGGAAGGCGCCAGTGAGAAGATCCTTTCAGAATACAGCGCAAATATCAGGAATCTCGGCTATGACAAGTCCTACGTAATCGGCATGATACTTGATTCTCCCGCAAAGGAATCTGATGATTATATACGTCCGGAAGTTGTTCAGAGTGAACCTTTGGGATTTATCACACAGTATTCAGTACCTTACGCCATAAGAGTATCTTCGGGCGGAGAGAATATCAGCCTTGCAGCGGAGATTGCAAGACTCCCTATCCCTGTATTGATACTCTACGGCGGTCATGACACTTTTATCGGTGCTGATAAGATCGATCAGATAATCACAGAGCGCAACAGGCTTAACTCGAGCATCACCAGGAGCGTAATGGTAGCCGGCGCAGGATATCTTGAAGAATACGGTATAAATAAGAATCAGTATATGAATTCGATTACTGATTTCCTTAACTCATATTATTTGGTTGACGATAAATGATGAATACAGACAAAGACATCCTCATATTAGGCATCGAGAGTTCATGTGATGAGACAGCCGCATCCGTAGTTAAGAACGGGCGTGTTATCTTAAGCAACTGTATCGCCTCACAGGCCGATTTCCACGAACAGTTTGGCGGCGTTGTTCCCGAACTGGCTTCGAGAATGCATGTTGATGCTGTATATCCGACTGTATGGAAAGCTTTATCAGATGCAAATGTCGAGCTAAATGATATCGACGCAATAGCTGTCACATACGGGCCCGGTCTTGTAGGTGCGCTGCTTGTAGGGCTCTCATGTGCCAAGGGTCTTTGTGAAGTATCAGGCAAACCTCTTGTAGGCGTTAATCATCTTAAAGGTCATATAGCAGCTAATTACCTGTGTTTTGAAGATCTGGAACCGCCTTTTCTTTGCTTATGTGTAAGCGGAGGCAACTCCATGATAGTACGTGTCGACGGCTATACGGACATGACCGTCCTCGGCCGGACCAGAGACGATGCTGCCGGTGAAGCTATCGATAAGATCGCACGTGTTGTCGGTCTAGGTTATCCGGGCGGCCCCAAGATGGATAAAGCCGGGCAGGGAGGGGATATTACACGTTATGAGTTCTCGAAAACTCATATGGCAGACACATTGGATTTCTCATTCTCCGGTCTTAAGACATCTGCTCTTAATCTCTTGAACGGCTTAAAGCAGAAGGGTGAAGAGATCGATCTTAAAGACTTTGCGGCTTCTTATCAGAATGCGATAGCTGAGGCTCTCTTAAAGAATACGATTACAGCCTGCAAACAGACAGGAATTAGTAAACTCTGCCTTGCAGGCGGCGTTTCAGCCAATTCATTCTTAAGGGATGTTTTCGCGAAAGAAGCAAAGAAAAAAGGCATTAAACTCTACTATCCGGAGCTTAAATATTGTACGGATAATGCTGCAATGATCGCTTCCAGCGGATATTTTGAATACATGAACGGCAAGCGTGATACATTAGATCTCAACGCTTATCCGTCACTTCAGATGTAAATATCAGGCGTTAACGCCGTTACCGGGAGTCTTTTAACCGTTTCCGGAGACTAAATCTTAGCCGTCACTTCCGTCAGAACCGGATTCGGAGCCACCGCCGGATTCAGATCCGCCACCTGTTTCAGAACCAGTACTACCGCCGCCTTCGGAGCCACCGCCACCGGTCTCAGATCCGGTACCGCCGCCACCTTCAGAGCCTCCGCCTTCGGAGCCACCGCCACCGGTCTCGGTGCCGCCACCTTCAGATCCACCGCCTTCGGAGCCGCTTCCGGTTCCTTCACCGGTTCCGTTACCGCCTTCGGGTTCAGTTGTTTCGGCAGGCTGGGGTGTAGGAGTAGCCGTGCTTGTTCTGCTCGGACGTGTGTATGTGTAGTTGTTGTTATTATTCTGCGGTACAGGTGTATTAGTAGGGGAGGGAGTAGGTGTATTTGAAGATGCCGCTGTAGGTGTAGGCGTATTGGTTGATTTAGCCTTGGGCGTCGGTGTGGGAGTAGGAGTAGATTTCTCCTCAACTGTCTGAGTAGTTACGGGAGTAGTCTCATAACTGCCTTCGGCGGCCTGTACGGGTCTTTTATCAAAATAACGTGCTGTAACAAGCAGCGCAGAAACGGCTACAATAAACACAGCAACAGGTAAAACCAATCCTTTTATGTTCATCTTATTCTCCAAATGTTCAAAATCTAAAAAATGGACAATTATCTTCAACAATTCTTTACATGTAGACTATATCACTAATCTTTGGATTTCCTATGAAATTTGCAAAAATTACTTTTGAATATAAAATATACGATTATGGCAATTAAAAAAGGAATAAAAATAATAGCAGAGAACCGCAAAGCCTATCACGATTACTTCATAGAAGAGAGGTTTGAAGCCGGCGTGGCTCTTTCCGGAACAGAAGTAAAGAGCTTACGTGCCGGAAGGATAAACCTCAAAGACTCATATGTACAGGTAAAAGACGGTGAGATGTGGCTTATAGGAGTTCATATCAGCCCTTATGAGAACGGCAACAGGTTTAATCTTGATCCCGAGAGAACAAGAAAGCTCCTAATGCACAAGAGAGAGATCATAAGATTATATTCAACTGTCAAACAGGACGGTCTTACATTAGTGCCCACAAAATGCTATTTCAAGGACAGCAAAGTCAAGTTTGAGATAGGACTTGCGAGAGGTAAAAAGGACTACGATAAGCGCGACGTCATGGCTAAGAAGGAAGCTAACAGAGACATAGACAGGGCAATGAAAAACGCCAAAAAATATATAGATTGATATATAATTAATCTATATTTACAGATTAAAGGGAAGATCATGACGACCAAAAAACTCATAAATAAAGCCCATGAGAAGGAAATATCGATCAGATATTTCATTTTGGCCGGCTTTTTCTGGATCCTGACTATTTTCTGGATAATAGTTATTTTCCATTTATCTTCGGAAAATGCCAACGAATCATCAGATCTTTCACATGTATTCTTAAGCTTTATCAACGAAGTATTCGGTACAGAGTTATACGATGACAGTATTCTCAGGATGGTAGCACATGCATCTGAGTTTGCGCTTTTGACATTATTATCTTATCTGGCACTTTCATCAACAAATAAGATCTCCAATAAGACATCTTATGCAGAGAGCCCGGTTAAGCTCATGAGATCTGATAACGAGATGAATATTATTTTCACATTATGGTTTACGATCCTTAATGCGATATTTGATGAATATCATCAGTTGTTTGTTCCCGGACGCGACGGTTCGATCGTTGATGTTCTGATAGATCTTGTCGGAATTATCATTATCCTTGCAGTCATAAGAGTAGTATTTACGATCTATCTCAGAAGCAAGGGACGTAAGGAAGTCGTCTATACCTGATCTTTTTATTTTTAGTTTTCTCTAGAGAAGACAATACGTATGATCTGCCGTTTTTCCGGATTTCTCTAAACTTCCAATTCGGTATAATTACAATTTTGGTGAATTGAGAAGAGGCAATAATCTTATAAATATGCATATGATCGATTCAGCAATTCCTGAATAAACACTTTTCAGATACGGACAGATATTACATGTGCTTTCTTATGTATATTCGTTTTCTATAAGAATGAATATTAGATTCGTTTATAAATGATTAATTTATGATAATCCGGATTCTAAAATTCTCATTTGTATTTATTGAATTATCGTCAGCCGGATCGTCATCCGATTCTTCATGTTATTTCTGAACTGACTGTTGCATTTTTCTATATTGCCGGACGATCATCATCAAACAATCTAATCACAACTAATCTGATTCTATAAAGTCAAAGTTAACATATCCCCTGTTTTTCTTATAAACCTCTTCACCGAAAGTTTGTTCGTTTTCACGGCATAGCCGGGAATTTGCCGTGAATTATGCTGTTTAATGATAAAAGTCACGGCGTTTTCACGGCATAGCCGGGAATTTGCCGTGAATTATGCTGTTTAACGATAAAAGTCACGGCGTTTTCACGGCATAACCGGGAATTTGCCGTGAATCCGTTTGTTGATGCTTCATCGAAAACTTCACCGTTAAGTCGCAGAAAATTAAAAACCGCGCCCTGAAAAGGACGCGGTCTTGAAAACAAATTTAAGTAATAACTTATTTATGTTCGGCAGGGAAAAGGTCTTTATCTGTTACGGGATTATTCCTCGTCGATCTTGCGGATAATCAATGATGCGCCGCAGAATGAGCAATTCTGTTCATTCTCATTTCTAGGCGAACCGCAGTTGGGACAATTGGAAAAATAGTCATATTTAAGGAATTCGGCCTTTTTATCAAGGATCTTCTGAACTTCAGCGTTCTTCTCGATCATTACTTTGGTCTTCTTCCCTTCTGATTTAACATAGGCTTTTTTCTTATATATGTGTCCGAATACTATCAGCGCGATAAATAGTACGATAAAGATACATGGCGTATAGAATATCAACGCATCCAGGAAATGGAACAACGGACCGTCGATACTTGAATCCTCAAGGAAAGGCACAACCAGTTCATAGAACAGATTGGTGATAAAGAATATAAGATTAATGACTATTCCTGCAATACCGACGGGAAGAGAGCATTTCATCAGTTTATTCAAATCAGTTATTCTCCTTAATTTCCTTCATAATGCTGTCATCAAGTATACAATCGCTCTTTTTAAACACAAAAACTCTGTGCACAGGGCTTTTAATACCGTCTGCAAATACAGCTTCAAGCGGTGTTCCGCAGCGTGAGCAGGATGTCTCTTTATCATCAGGCTTCCAGCCGCAGTTCGGGCAGTTATCGAAGAACCATTTCATGCTAAGACGCCCTTTGATAAAGTCTTCGGTCTTCATTCTATCAAGCTTGGCGATGTTGTCTTCAACTATCTTTTTCGCGCATTCATGAAGAGCTGCATCTCTGAATCTTGCAATAAGAATGCTTATAACGATAGTTAATGCGGACATCAATACCGGGAAAAAGAATACAAGTATGTCTATGAACTTGAATGCAATGTCTGACATTATCCTATTCTCGAAAAAAGGAATTACAAGTTCATAGAAAAAGAAAGACACCACGAACCAAACAATACTTAAGATCAGCCAGACAAAAGGCGAGATCCAGTAAATAACGGGAGTATTCTTCTTTGTCTCCTGAACTTTCAGGATATTATCTTCCCTGAATCCGTCAGAGAAAGATATGTAATAGAAATTTCCTTCTCTGGAATACCATGAATTAATATCGTCAACAGCGCCGAATGGCTTTGCGCCGTGATCCCTGTTCCAAACGCACCCGAAAACCCAGGGATCATAAGACTTTCTCTTAATATATTTGACCACATCAGTTCTCATATATCTGTTAGCCAGTACGCACTGCCATATACAGCATACCAGTAACAGAACCGCAATTATAATCTTGAAGATGGTAAAACCTGTAAAACACGACGTTATGGCATAAGCCACTCCGATAGCGAGGATGATCAGATAATAAGCAAAATTTATTCCTTGCTCTTCCAGTGACGACTCAGCCAAGTCCTCGGAATCATAGCCCTGATTCATGTTGATGAAGGATCCGGGGCTGCCGAACAGACCGCCGCCTCCGCCGCCGAAGCTGCCTCCTCCGCTGAAACCACCCGATGAGTGGAATCCTCCCATATGTGTGCTGCCGCCGTGAAAACCTCCCGAAGCCATAACCGATCCCCTTTATGTCTTATTCCAGTCTAAATTATAGAATATCTGTTTCAATTTGCAAAAAGGCTTAATCGGATTTCCATAAAATATAAAACTGCCCCAAAGCAAATTCTTTGAGGCAGTATATTAATCAGTTTCAAATATCAGATCAGCCGATCTTATCAAGAGCCTGCTTGAGATCTGCGATGATATCATCAGGATCTTCCATACCTACAGAGAATCTGATGAGATCACCCGGGATACCGGCTTCAGCAAGCTGCTCATCAGTAAGCTGTCTGTGTGTATGTGATGCAGGATGTAAGAGCAATGTCTTGCAGTCAGCAACATGAGTAGCGATAGTAGCGAACTTAAGTGAATCCATGAATTTGATGGAAGCATCACGTCCGCCCTTCACACCGAAGCACATAACACCGCATGTACCCTTCGGGCAGTATTTCTGAGCAAGTTCATACTGTGAATCTGTCTTAAGGCCGGGATACTTAACCCATGCAATACGGTCATCGGAAGCCAGGAATTCAGCGACCTTCTGGGCATTAGCGCAGTGGCGTGCCATACGTACAGGAAGTGACTCAAGACCAATCTGGATATAGTAAGCGTTCTGAGGTGACTGGATAGAGCCGAAGTCTCTCATAAGCTGTGCTGTTGCCTTTGTGATATAAGCAGCCTTACCGAACTTTGTAGCATATGTGAGACCGTGATAAGACTCGTCAGGTGTGCAAAGACCGGGGAACTTATCAGCATGAGCCATCCAGTCAAAGTTACCGGAATCAATGATTGCACCGCCTACGGAAGATCCGTGACCGTCGATATACTTTGTTGTTGAATGAGTTACGATATCGCAGCCGAATTCGATAGGACGGCAGTTTGCAGGAGTTGCAAAGGTGTTGTCCATGATAAGCGGGATGCCGTTATTATGAGCAAGAGTTGCAAACTTCTCGATATCAAGAACATCAACTGTAGGATTTGTGATAGTCTCACCGAATACGCACTTTGTATTGGGACGGATAAACTTCTGGAGTTCTTCAAGAGGAAGTGTCTGGTCAACGAATGTGCACTCGATGCCCATCTTCTTGAATGTTACGCCGAAGAGATTATATGTTCCGCCGTAGATATTAGCAGAAGCGATGAAGTGATCGCCTGCTTCGCAGATGTTAAATACTGCAAAGAAGTTAGCTGCCTGGCCGGAGCAAGTGAGCATTCCGGCAAAACCGCCTTCCATAGCGCAGAGCTTGGAAGCTACGTAATCATTTGTAGGGTTCTGAAGTCTCGTGTAGAAATATCCGGAAGCCTCTAAGTCAAAGAGCTTACCCATATCTTCAGATGTGGCATACTTCCATGTAGTGCTCTGATAGATCGGTACCTGTCTGGGTTCGCCGTTACCCGGGTTGTAGCCGCCATGAAGTGCAATTGTTTCGACTGAATTAGCCATTTCCTAAATCCTTCTTTCGTATTTATTCTTCATCACCGGAGATTGCCAGTGAACTTACCAGTACAGACGGAGTAAAAAACTCTCCTTCTCCTGAAGGCAGGTTAATTATATCATTTCCTACCGACTTGATTGATTTTATTACATCATAGAAGTTTCCTGCAACTGTTATCTGTTCTACAGGTCTTCCCTTCTTACCGTTCTCAATAAGATAGCCTTCACATAAGAGCGAGAAATCACCGCTTATGGAATTAACTCCGGCATGAAGTCCGGAAAGATCAGTAAGGATTATTCCCTCACCTGCCTCTTCAAGAAGTTCATCAAAAGATTTGTCTCCTGCTTCGACTATAAGGTTTGTCGGCATCTCAGAAACTGAGCTTCCTCCTCTGAAACCGTTGCCGGTTGACTCTCTTCCTGCTTTATAAGCAGATTTTAGATCGTATAATGCGGTCGCGAAAACACCCTTATCAATAATAGCTTTAGCCGAAGTAAGAACACCCTCATCATCAAAGGGAATCTTTGTAAGGGCTTTCTCATACATAGGTTCTTCTTTTAAAGTGAAAACAGAAGATGCGATGGTCTCCCCTTCCCTGTCAGCAAGCAATGAGAGGCCTCTTTGCATGGGAGTAGCCGTGAAGTTACCGAAGAATGCCATAAAGAACTGCTGGAATGCTTCAGCTTTGAAGACAACGCTGCAGTTAGATGATCTGCAGGATCTCGCACCCATTTTGCCGAGGAGCTTTTCAGAGAAGACATCCATGAACTTATCTAGATCAAATTCATCGATATCCTTACCGATCCAGAAATGATCGCCGCTCTTTACACTTCCGTCCTCATCAGTGGCTCTTGCCGATACGACAATAGAGATGCCGTCAGAGTCTCTGTAAGAGTGAAGACCCTTTGAGTTGATAATGAGATATGGTCCTGTGCTGCATGCTACAGACAGATAATCAACTGCATCTATCCTGGGATCTGCGTCAAGGATTGCTTTCTCGATCTTAAGGCCCAGTTCCGAGAAGCTCTTATATGTATTCTTAGAGTAAGCATCTGTAACCTGTGAGAAATAAAGGTCTTTATTTTTTTCGTCACAATATATGAACTGCGGATCCTCGTCATTTAATACTTCGCAGTTCTCCATAGTAGACTTTAATAGGTAATCGATAGAAGAATCTTCAAGGATATTAGTTGAACAATATCCCATCTGACCGTTCTTCAAACCTCTGAAGGATAATGTGCTCGTGGCGCTGCTCTCATAGCTTGATACCTCGCCGTCTAAGATGTCTATGCTCATTGAACTCTCGGAGGCATAGGATGCTTCACATTCCTCAAAGCCGTATTCTTTTCCGGCTTTTACGAGTTTTTCCATGAATCTTTCTGCTGATTTAATATCCATTTATCATCCCTCACTCTCTTCCGCCGACAAGAATTGAAGATACTCTTATTGTCGGCTGTCCGACTGTTACAGGGACACCGCCTGATATAGAGCCGCAGACGCCTGCTGAAAGTTCAAGGTCATTGCCGACCATATCAATATTCTTCAGGATTTCCTGTCCTTTACCGATAAGAGTCGCTCCTCTTACGGGCTCAGCGATCTTACCGTCACGAATCAAGAAGGCTTCGTTTACGGCAAAATTGAAATCACCTGTAGATGTATCGACAGAACCGCCGCCCATTTGTGTAGCGTAAAGACCGTATTCGGTATTTGCGATAATGTCCTTTGGATCTGTCTCGCCGTTGCAAATATACGTATTGCTCATTCTTGATGTAGGAGCATAAGAATAATTCTGGCGGCGTGAGCAGCCTGTAGGAGCGCAGTTCATACGGCGCGAGCCAAGCTCATCTACGAGATAATTCTTTAAGATGCCGTTCTCGATGAGTAGAAGATCAGAAGACGTATTGCCTTCGTCATCAGTTGCATATGAACCCCACTCCCCTTCTATAGTCGCATTATCCCTTGCGCTTACGATAGAGGAGGCAATCTGCCGGCCGAGCATGTCAGTAAAATAAGAATTCCTGATGCCGACTGCGGTTGCTTCAAGAGCGTGTCCGCAGGCTTCGTGGAAGATTACTCCGCCAAAGGCATTACCTAAGATAACAGGCATCTTGGCAGAAGGCGCGTAGCCTGCATTTACCATTCTGATCGCGGTATCGCAGCATTCACGGGTCTTGTCGATAACAGGATAGTCGTTGATGAACTCATATCCTTTCATAGTGCCCGGGGCGACTCTTCCGCTCTGCTTCTCATTTTCTTTGGTTGCGATAATCTCAATGGAAAGCCTTGTACGTTTTGTTGTATCTTCGGCATTAACGCCTCTGGTATTGATTATACGTACAGTACGTACACTTGAAGCAATGCTGGAAGCTGCCTGCGTAATAATCGGATCGTAAGAAAGAGCATAATCTGAAGATTTGCGAAGGAAGTCGACCATGTCTGTTTTCGCGACGGACATAGGATCGATCTCAACAGTCGCCTTTGTTGTAGAACAAAGCTCTTTCAATGCTTCAATAGAACCTTTGCTTACACCCTTGATAGCAGAAGCTGCTTCCTTTGCCAGCTTTAGCAGGACTTCAATATCGTTATCGCTTGAATAAACATATACTGAGTTGGTTCCGGCAAGAAGCCTGATTCCCGTGCCCGAATCAAATCCTGTGGCAGCCCTTATTACCTGTCCGTTAAGAAGGCTTACAGACTTGGATTCGGTAACCTCCTGGAAGACTTCGGCAAAATCAGCCGTAGTAGACATTGCCTGCTCAAGTATCCTTAGGCAATCACTGTCATTAAACATATAATTCCTCGTTTCTAATCTTTAAAAAGATAAGAGGTATCATGACAATACCTCTTTAGTTTTTGCTTATCTATGTTAACAAATTTTCATCCGGATAATCAAAATCTCTTAATCTTCTTTGAGGTATTTTTCTCAAATTCAGTCATTCTCAAGACTGTCTTCTTGATCTTCTTGTAGCTCTCGAGCTTCTCGTTTGTTGCAGCAACAACATCCTTTAAGATGTCCATTATCTGCTCCTCAGCAGGATCTGTCTCGATTCCGAGCTTACCCTTGATCTCTTCAAGATCAGGATAGATCGTAGCCGTAATTACGATATCGTCCTTAGCCTTGTCATCTTCACCCGATACAACAGACTCAGCAACATAAGGCGAGAGCGAGAGCAGATACTCGATCTCCTCAGGGAATACGTTCTTACCGTTCTTGGCGATGATAACGTTCTTCTTGCGTCCTGTTATGATGCAGAAGCCGTCCTCATCGATATATCCGAGGTCACCGGTGTGATAATATCCGTCCTTATCGAGAGCAAGTGCAGTATTCTCAGGATCATTGTAATAACCCATGAAGTTGTTGTCGCCCTTTGAGATGAACTCGCCGATGCCGTCATCGTCAGGATCGAGGATCTTAACATCGCATCCCGGGAGCGGCAGGCCTGCAGCGTGGTTCTTAAAGAACTTGTCACGGTTCAGAGCGAGGATAGGAGCGCACTCAGTAAGACCGTAGCCCTGAACGCACTTAAAACCCATTGTCTGGAAGAATGTAAGGATCTCAGGATTAACGGGAGCACCGCCCAGAATGATAAGTCTCATTCTGCCGCCGAAGATATCGTGAATCGGCTTAAAGAGCTTCTTTCTCATGCTGACAGGCAGATGGAGCGCGTTAGCGATCTTCATACCCTTCTTAAGCTTAGCTTCCTTCTCAGGATCAGCCTTAAGGCCCTTCATGATCTTCTTATAGAAGAGTTCGAGCATGACAGGAACCATAAGGATACAGGTAGGTCTGACTTCCTGAATATTCTGAGCTATATATCTCAAGCCTTCGCAGATGGCAACCGTCGTACCTCTGTAGACCTGGCCTAAGAAGCCGCATGTGCATTCATATGTGTGATGCAAAGGAAGGACTGAGAGCCATACATCGCTTCTGTCGATATAAAGCATCGAGAACATGGACATAAGGTTCTTGCAGATATTCTTCTGGCAGAGCATAACAGCCTTGGACTTAGCCGTTGTACCTGATGTGAACAGAAGTATCGTCATCTCTTCAGGATCGATGGTTGCTTCAGTAAAGATCTTATCGCCGGCTTCAAGCTTCTTCTCACCGATCTTCAGGCAGTCCTGATAGTAAAGGAATCTGTCGTCATCGATCTCATCCATGCAGATCCAGTACTTCATCGTATCGACTTTGCCGTAAACCTGATTTACGATATCGAGCTTCGACTTTGAGAACAAAAGGATCTCAACTTCAGCTCTTGTAAGCATGTTGAACACGTCATCAACAGGCAGTTCTTTATCGAGAGGAACAACGCATCCTGTGCCGTTGGTTGTTGCAAGATAAGATGTGTACCATTCATATCTTGTCTCAGCGAAAATAGCTATCCTCGCACCCTTCTCTACTGTGTTCATGAAATATGTTCCGAGAGAATCAATGTCATGATCGTATTTCTCGGTTGAGATCGGGATATATTCGCCGCCCTTCTTCTCTTTTACGAGGAAAACAGGATTCTCAGGAAATTCATGAAGTCTCTTCTTAATAACGTCTCTAAGGTTATGGATTTCTGTTACTTCGTAAAGGCCGGAATAGGGATCTTTCATACTTTGCAAAATCCTTTCTCAATAGCTAACTCGGCACGCTCCTTATTCTTTCCGCCCTTGGCGATCTCGCCTGCGATAAAATCAGGATTTGCCTTAAGAAAAGCTGTCATATATTCAGAAGGTGATTCGAGGAAGTGAAGAATCATGGCTTTCTGTGTTTCATTTATAATACCATTAGAAGTAGCTTCATCAAAAAGGTTTTTGTCGATTCCGGTGAGCGCATGAAGCTCTACACCAAGGTTCTTTAATACTTCCCTTCCGTTCTGGCATCTGTCTACGACTGCAACGGTGTCTGTGATCTCAGAACCTAAATCTCTTATAACGGGAATCCATGCTCTCTCATAAGATGATGCTTCAGTGATAAGGTCAGCGATATGAAGAGCTTTCCTGCCCTTAAGATCAACATCTTTGGAGTCTACAGCAGGACCATCGATGCTCCCGGAATATACTGATGTAAGATCCTTGAAGATCGTAAGGTGCGGCTTGCCGAGAAGATATGCCGGCATCATCGAGAAGAAATAATCTCTTCTCTCACCGCCTGAGATATAGTCAAAATCAAGCTTTGAAGCAGCTTCAGCAAGCTTGTCGGATACCATCTTGAATGTGCCGCACTTGTTGTAGTAAGCGAGCATCATGTCGAAGATCTCTTCGGGAGCAGTAAGCTTGTTATCAGATATCGCCTTCTCGATCCTCTTTAAGACTTCTCCTGCTGCCGCCTCATTCTCGAGCAGGAAATGAGTATTGATAAAGAATGGTCCGAGCCTGCCTGATGTATACCAGAAAGGCTGGTTCTCGGGTGCAACTCTGATTGCGTTTGTCGCAAAAAGCGCTTCAATGATGGTATTTTCCATATTTACTCCTTTGCAGTTACCAGCGCTGCAGTGTGCCGGTAAGGTCTTTTAATTCAACATTATTGTCTTTGCAGTATTCCTCAAGGTCCTTAGTAATATCAACCGGAAGCGCAGGATGAACAAGGCACGCTGTTCCGATCTCAACAGCAGAAGCGCCGGCGATCATGAATTCAAGAACATCCTTATAATCAGCAATACCGCCGCAACCGACGATCGGAATATCAAGGACCTGAGCACATTCCGCAACCATACGGATAGCAACAGGCTTAACAGCAGGTCCTGAATAACCGCCTGTATTATTCGTAAGAACAGGTCTTCTTGTTCTAATGTCGATCCTCATACCCATAAGAGTATTAATGAGAACAACTGCATCAGCTCCGCCCTCCCGGGCTGCAAGAGCAGTAGCTTTAATATCGGTTACATTAGGCGTCAGCTTGATCCACAAAGGAAGATCAGTTAATGCTCTGAGCTTGGAAGTGATTAGCTTAATTGCTGAAGGGTCGCTTCCGATCGTCATGCAGCCTTCCTTAACGTTAGGGCATGAGAGATTGATCTCAAGTGCATCGATCTTATCCTTATGAGGATTTAAAGTCGTAACCATATCGATATAGTCTTCGTAGGAATGGCCGGCTACGTTAACGATAACACCAGCGCCGGATTCCTTCATGAAGTCCAGATCATTCTCGATAAAGTAATGAACACCGGGATTCTGAAGTCCTACGGAATTGAGCATTCCGGAAGCGCACTCAGCGACTCTTACACCCGGATTGCCGTTTCTGGGCTTAATTGTAAGTCCTTTGGATGATATTCCGCCCAATATAGAAAGATCGTAATACTCGGCAAGTTCCCTTCCGAAATTACATGTGCCGGAAGCAAGGATCAACGGGCTCTTAAGGCTGACATTGCCTACTTTTACATTCAATGAAGTGCTCACCAGACCACCTCCCTGCTGTCGAAAACAGGACCTTCCTTACAGCATCTCACGTTCTTAAATCCGTCCGGTCCGTCATCCTTGACCTTCACAGTGCAGCAAAGGCAGATGCCGGCACCGCATGCCATTCTCTGTTCCATTGAGACAAGGCAGCTCATGTTTTTATCAGAAGCCCATGAAGCTACAGCCTTCATCATCGGAATAGGACCGACGCAGCAGATCAATGTTTTCGAGGGCTCGGAAATATCAATGGTATCAATGCCTGCTATAACAGTGCCCTTGATTCCGCAGTCACCGCAGTCAGTCGTGAGAATATAAGACGGCTTATTGAGGATCACCTGGGATGCATTCCTGAAGCCTTCGCAGACGATGACATTCTTACCCTGTGAAATCAAAGTCTCATATGCGAAATTGATCGGGAATACACCGGTTCCTCCACCTGTAAGGATAATAGTGTCGTAGCCTTCGAAGTCAAAGCCTTTGCCCAAAGGGCCAAGACAGTCGACCATGAGACCGGGCTCGAACGATGATATCTCGGAGGTTCCCTTCCCTACGACCTTTACGCCTATATAAAAAATTCCGTTCTCCTTATCGACGCTTGCGATACCGAAAGGTCTTTTAAGGAAAACCGTTCCTGCGGAAATATTTACAAACTGTCCGGGATAAGCTTTGGAGGCTATATCGGGACATAAGAATCCAAGATAGCATGTATCGCTGTTAAGGAATTCTTTTGAGATCAACTTGATTTTGTATTCTTTGCGGTCCATTACTTATACATACTTACGGTTCTTAAGCGCACCGTTAAGATTTTCCTTCATATCTAATGCTTCAAGTCTTGCAGCCTTACCGAAATCCTTAGGATCCATCCCGCGTGCCTTCCATGCTGTCATGATAGCTCTGGAGCTGTTAACGATTCCGCCCTTGCCGTCAGCCGTAAATCCTGCAACAGCAGCATCAGCGCCTGCGCCCTGTGCTCCGTATCCGGGAATGAGCATAAATGTCCTGGGCATGAGCTTACGAAGCTCGACAGCCTGTTCAGGCCATGTGGCACCTACTACTGCGCCTACTGATGAGAACCCTTCCTCACCAATGAGCTCTTCTCCCCATACGGAAACCTTGCCTGCAACGATCTCATAGAGCTTCTTTCCGTCAGCAAGCTCCTGATCCTGGAAATCACCTGCCGAAGGATTGGATGTTCTTACGAGGCAGAAGATGCCCTTACCGTCGCGCTTTGCGACATCGATGAAAGGCTTAACACCGTCGATTCCGAGATAGCAGTTTACTGTGCAGCAATCGAAGCCGCTCATCTCCATGTTCTCGCCAAGGAGGATGTCAGTATTGCCGAGAACTGCCTCAGCATAAGCAGTTGCAGTGGATCCGATGTCGTTACGCTTGCAGTCAGCGATTACGAGCATGCCCTTCTTCTGGGCATATCTTGTTGTAAGCAGCATCGTCTTGATAGCTTCAACACCGTACATCTCATAGTATGCGTACTGAAGCTTTAATGCCGGAACGATATCGCATGTCAGGTCGATTATCTCTTTGTTAAAAAGCCAGATAGCTTTTGCAGTTGCCTTTGCGGCTTCCTCAGGGAAAAGCTGTTCAGCATATTCCCTGATATATTCAGGAATATAATCGAGCTTGGGATCCAGACCGATCACTGTCGGGTTATCCAGCTCAGCGATCTTTCTTACCAGATTATCAGCAAAGTTTTTCATATGTGACTTTTCCTCCCATTACCGTAAGTATTGTCTCACCGTAAAGCTTCCAGCCGTCATAAGGCGTATTTCTGGACTTTGAGAGCATCTTGTCCTTCTCGAAAACAAACTCATTCTCAAGATCGAACGCCGCAAGATCAGCGTCGTCGCCGACATTCATGCCGCCCCTTCCGAGCTTCAAGATCCTCGAAGGTGCATAGCACATCAGGTCGATGAGTTTCTCAAGAGTTATCTCTCCCGTTTTAACAAGATAAGTGTACCCCAAAGCGAAGGCTGTCTCAAACCCTAAAATACCGTTCAAAGCGACAGAAAATTCGCATACTTTCTCGTCAGCATGATGAGGTGCATTATCAGTGGCGATCGCATCGATCGTTCCATCCTTGATACCTTCTATGATCGCAAGCTTGTGCTCCTCTGTCCTGAGCGGCGGATGCATCTTGAAGTTAGTATCATAATTCTCGCAGCAGTCATCAGTAAGAGTAAAGTAATGAGGGCATGTCTCGCATGTAACCTTTACGCCTCTTGCCTTCGCATCTCTGATCATGCGGACGCCGCCCTTTGTGGATACGTGGCAGATATGTACAGGAATATCAAGGTATTCGGAAAGGATGATATCTCTTGCGATCATGATATCCTCAGCCGCCGTCGGAATGCCTCTTATGCCGATTGTCGTTGAGATAACGCCTTCATTCATTGCGCCTTCAGAAAGGCTCTTATCTTCACAGTGATTTAAGACAGGAAGATCGAAGTCTGAAGCATATTCCATGACTTTTCTCATTATGCCGGCATTCTTGATCGGATGTCCGTCATCAGATACTGCAACGATTCCGGCTTCCTTCATGAGTCCCATCTCTGAGATAAGCTCACCGTCAATGCCTTTTGTAGCTGCCCCGATAGGATATACACGGCATTTGTCAGCTTCCTTGGCCTTCTTAATGATGCCGCTGATAACTGCAGCATTATCTGCTACAGGATTTGTGTTAGGCATGGGGCAGATCGATGTATAGCCGCCCTTTGCAGCACTTGCTGAGCCGGTTGCAATTGTCTCTTTGTATTCTCCGCCGGGTTCTCTTAAGTGACAGTGCATATCTATAAGTCCTGGTGTAACCGTGGCACCCTTAAGGTCGATCACTCTGTCTGCCTTGTCTTCTGCAAACTCATTGGCGAACTTGCCGTCTTCGATAAATACTTTTTTGGCTTTCTCATCACCGAAAACCTTACAATTGGTCAATAATATTCTCACAGATTATTCCTCCTTGCCATGAGCAGGTATAAAACAGCCATTCTGACTGCAACACCGTTCGTTACCTGTTCATTAATAACCGACTGATCGCAGTCATAAACCGCAGTCGGAAGTTCAACACCGTGATTGCACGGACCCGGATGCATTAAGAATGCGTCGGGTTTTGCTAAAGCGAGCATCTCAGGTGTGATCGCATAGAACTTTGCATATTCGGCGATCGACGGGAAGAGTGATTTCTGCTGTCTTTCAAGCTGCACTCTAAGTCCCATGACTGCGTCGGCATCCTTGATACAGTCTGCTACTGAGTCAGCAATCCTTACTCCCATGTTCTCGATTCCTACGGGCATCATGGTCTTAGGACCGTATACGCTTACGTTTGCACCGAGCTTTTTAAGTCCGATCGCATTGGATCTTACGACTCTTGAGTGGTAGATATCACCGCAGATCGCGATATTCTTGCCTTCGAAAGTATCGAATCTCTCATACATCGTGAGCATGTCCAAAAGCGCCTGTGTCGGATGCTCATTCATTCCGTCACCGGCATTAACTACTGATGCCTTGAGATAAGGAGCGATGAAATGCGGCGCGCCTGACTGGTTGTGTCTCATGATTATTATGTCAGTGCCCATCATGTCGATCGTTCTTGCAGTATCAAGGAGCGATTCGCCTTTATTTACAGAGCTTCCTGAAGTAGAGATATTGGCCGAAGCCGATCCCATATATTTGGAAGCCAGCTCGAAAGAAAGCCTTGTTCTTGTGGAATTCTCATAAAAGAGCGTTACGACTGATTTGCCCTGAAGATGTGATGTCTTCTTGTTTGCAGAAGATATAACGAGCTTCATTGTCTTAGCAGTATCAAGGATTTCCATGATCTCATCTGCGGTAAGCTGCTTCATGCCGAGGAGATCTTTACTCTTAAGTCCCATTAGTTTTCCTCCTCTTTAAGCAGTATTACTCTGTCCTGACCGTCAACTTCCTTTACTTCAACATCGATGTGTTCGGTGATCGCGGTCGGCACGTTCTTGCCTACATAATCAGCTCTGAACGGCAATTGCCTGTGACCTCTGTCTATCAATATCGCAAGCTGGATATTTGCAGGTCTTCCCATATCGAAAATATTCTCGATCGCGGCTCTCGTCGTTCTTCCCGTAAAGAGCACGTCATCTACAAGGATGATCTTCTTGTCATTGACATCAAAAGGGATATCAGTTCCGTTAACAACAGGATGTGCCGAAAGCATCGAGAGGTCGTCTCTGTAGAAGGTTATGTCAAGGATACCCATAGGAACCTTAACGCCTTCGATCTCTTCCAAGAGCTTTCTAAGCCTCATCGCAAGAGGCACTCCCCTCTTCTGGATGCCGATGATGGCAACATTCTCGAGGCCGTCATTGTGCTCAACGATCTCATGTGAAATCCTTATCAGTGCACGGGACATGGCAGCTTCATCCATCAGTTCATGACCGGGAATCAAAACCATAAAAAAACTCCTTCCTAAAGCTACATATGTGGCTATGCGCCACCCGTCCGGCTAGAGAAGGAATCCGTAAATACAAGTTATATTAACAGCCACTTACGGCCTCGCCGGACCGTTTAAAGTTTTGCTGATAGAATTCTAATCTTATTAGTCTTGAAATGCAACAAGGATTTTGCGGCAATACATAAAAACGGCCGAATTCAAGCAATTTATGATATTACTTAAATCAGACCGCACTCACGCCCGGTTCATTTTCGAGCGCTCGAAAAGGGATAAGGCGGGAAATCGTTCTGACTTTTTATCCCAACGGAATATCTAATTCCGTGATAACGTCAAGACCGTAAACATCGCCGGTTGGCTGATTAGCCTCATGCGGAGCAGTATCATTGTAGGACGATTCTGTAATCAGGACTTTAACCACGCCGGCATTGTTTTTGTTTACTGTGATTGTCAGGAAGAAATAATATGATGTACCACTCTTGATTTCAGGTATATATGTTGCCATGAAATAGTTCCTGGCGTTGCCTTCATCGTAACTGATCTCGCAAACTTTTTCCTGGATTTCACCTGAAACAGTTCCTGAGACATAAAATGTTAAAGTCTCATCCTCATTATCTTTCCGGTAAACCTTACATGAAACATTATCCGCAGAAACCTTATCAATAAGCATATAACCGATCTCATCGGGATAGTATTCACTGTCATAGCCGTCACCATAACCAACAGGAATTTCTTCAACCCCATTAGAGACCTGATGCCCGGATGTATCTACCATAAGCATCGACAACGGAAACATAATTCCGGCAATGAGAACAAGCTGAACACCAAGCACAATAAGCGCAAAGCCCCACGGAGCTACCCATTTGCGCTTTTTGGTCTCGCCTTCCTCAAGCACTTTATTCGTGTGCTTGTCATAACAGCTCTTGTAAATAAAGAACGAAAAAACAGTTATGATCAATATAACGGGTACAACAAATATAAATAAACCTAAAGACATACCAAACATAATAAACTCCTTCTATATCCCTATTCTGTCTCTGAAAATGTAATAGTAACTTCTTGTGACATCGACTTTCGAGCCGTTTGCCATATGAAGAATGAATTTCTGAAGCAAAGATGACTCGATGCGACGGATCTTCTTGAGGTTAACGATCGCCGAATTGCTCACACGAAGGAACCTGTCTGCCGGCAAGACCTGTTCCAACGCTTTTAACCTGTCCCCTGAGTAATATGCACCGTCAGTTGCGTGAATAATGATGTCGTGACCCATACTCTCGATAAAGCAGACGTCATTGACATCAAGGTAGAACTGCTGGTCTTCCCTTTTACCCGCAATATAATTAATCCCCACACCTTTGCGGATCAGAACGTATTCAGATTCGGAATCATCCTTTATTCCCATATTAAGCAGATCTGCTCTCATCGGGTCATTGGGATCCAGCAACATCTTTATATTCACCTTCGGTACTCCTTTCCTCAGGTATGAAGATACAATAAAACAAAAGCAAAATCTCGTTTTGGGAATGAATTACACGTTTTAATGCACAGATTGCAATAATCAACAAACAACGTCTTAGGAACTATAAGATGCCGATATCTTTTAAGAACTTGCCGATATATCCGGTATAAGCATCAAAACCCGCGACAAGCCTGCTTGAGGCGTGCCCGGCATCTTCTACAAGTATAAGTTCACAGTGAGCACCGTTCATACGGGCTGCTTCGTACATTTTCTTACTGTGGTGCGGCTTGATAAACGTATCACCGGCACCGTGGATAAAAAGCACAGGATAATGGTTATTCTCAAGAGCTTTCAGAGCACATGTCTTCTTTAGATCGACTTTATATAATATCTTGCCTGCGAGATTAACCGGGTGCGCAAGAAATCCGAGATGAATATTTCCGTAGCCCTCGTGAATAACATCAAAACAACTCGTATAACCGCAGTCGGCTACAATAAAATCGACGGGCGGATCCATCGAAGTCTCAATAAGCACGGTAGAACTTCCCATCGATTCACCGTGAAGTCCCAGGACCTTCAAATCAGTAAATCTTTTGCGCGTATCAGTGATTACTTTAGCTAGATCTAATGATTCGATATTGCCGAGAGTGCAAATATCAGGCGCATTTGAGCCGTGACATCTTGCATCGTACATGATGCATGTAAAGCCAAGTTTCAGATAGGAATTAGCATATTTTACAGCGCCAAAGCGGCTTGATGTATGGCCGTGACATATGATCACATATCTGCCTGTTCCACGGGTATCGGCAGTTTCCGCGCTCATTACATGAAGGATGTATCCGTCCTTACCTTCAACTTCGTATTCAGTCTTATTGCAGGAATCAAAATCCAGCCAGAGACCTTTACGCTTATTCCACTCGATCTCGCGTCCGGTCTCAACAACCGTGGGCTTTATCGATCTTTTGGCATTACGCCACGAGAAAATGACGAGCCCAAAAAGTGTAATGAATACGATTACTGATATTACAATTATCCAGACCATACATGAATCTCCCGCAAGATAAGGACTTAAGCCATGGTAAGATTATATCTCATAATCAAGCGGTCTTTTTGAGATTGGCGGAAAGAACTTAAAAGGCATATACCTTATATTATTTCTCGAGAACAGATCAGTCGGGACAGAGCATCATGTAGGAATCGATTACAACAAGGCAGTCAGGATCGACATGCTGCATAACATACATCATGTCAACCTGCGGAATCGCTACGCATCCCATCGTGTAATCGTTATTACCTATGCAGTGCAGGAAGATCGCAGATCCTGCATTCGCAATACATTCCTCGTTATAGTTGATATTAAGGCAGTACTGGTAAGCCTTTGTATAGTCGATCAGGTGCTCACTCGCGCTCTTATTGAGGTCCGGATAATCATTGATATCGACCATCTCATTATAGTGATAACCGTTCCTTGTATCACCAGACCAGTAATCGTTATCGGTTACCTTATGATAAGGAATTGCGCAGCCCGGATCGTCAGCAATACCGAAAGCCGCATTGAATCCGAATGTGCCCGTCGGCGTCTTCTTGTCTCCTTCCTTGGTCTTTCCAAGTCCATTAAGGCCGATATAACCCTTCGTTGTCATTATCTGCTTCCATCTGCCGCTTGAATCCTTCTGATGCATCGTAACGTCAGCATTCGTGCCCTCAAGCACTGCAACGATAAATAGCTGCTCCGCGCTTCTTGCCTGCGGAAGGTCACTGACCCACGAAGGCGAATCCGGGAATTCCGATAACCAACTGGCTGTTGTAGTAGCTGAAGTTGTTGCTGAGGTGGTCGTTTTGGCTTCAGTGGTTGTGGCGGAGGGTTCCTCAGAAGATGTGGTTGCTTCGCTCGTCTGTGTCGCAGTTATCTCAGTTTCAGCTGTCGTCTCTGTTGTAGTAGTAACGGTAATAACTTCAGTACTTTCAGTCGGTTCAAGCGTGGCTTCCGTCGGAACGGGAATATTGCACGCCCCAATACTTAACACCAGCGCTCCTGCAAGCAAAATTGATAACAACTTACCTGATCTCATCAGCAAACCTCCAAGTCTTACTTGAAAGATTATAACATCAAAGGTTAGGAATCGAATTATTTGGGGATTTTGTGTGTATTTGTGGTTTTTATCTTGTGGCGAACCTCGAAAAGATGATTCGGAGGTCCACCCTCGTTAACAAAGTAAACAATCCCATGGACAACAGTGCTTCTCTAATTGTTATTTGCGAAGCAACTCGGGCCCCAGAGATAACATAAAAGCTTCCGTATGAGTTATTTGCATCGGGCCCCAGAGATATAAACAGAGCATCCGTACTAGTTATTTGCGCCATGGGGTCCCGAGTAAGTAATAGGGGTTCTGTACTAGTTATTTGCGTTAGCAACTCGGGCCCCAGAGATAACATAAAAGCTTCCGTACGAGTTATTTGCATCGGGCCCCAGAGATATAAACAGAGCATCCGTACTAGTTATTTGCGCTAGCAGCTCGGGCACCAGAGATAACATAAAAGCTTCCGTACGAGTTATTTGCGCAAGCAAATACTGTTCGAAGTACGGAAGCTCTTATGTTATCTCTTTGGTGGGGCTGGTGGGACTTGAACCCACACGATTTATGGTCGGCAGATTTTGAGTCTGCTGCGTCTGCCATTCCGCCACAACCCCGTGTGCGCTAGTAATTATATTAAAGCGCATTTTCTTTGTCAATTTTCGGGTTCTTCGGAAATATCTTCTTCAGCAACGGGCTCTTCTTCAGGTGCCTGTGCAGCTTTCATTTCCTTCCATGCCTTCTGGAACTTGAACGTGTAAATGATAGCGTAGACTGCGATGATAAGTACAATTATGCTCCCCTTATCGAATTCACCGTTCACCGCCCACAGAGCATAGACATTGAAAAGTCCGATAACTGCAAGAATGATCGCAACAACCCTGCTCTGGAGAAAGTATATGAGAAGGCCGATAACGACCATCAAAAAGACATCTATGAGGGAGAACAGGTTATGCTCCCTGATAACATTTGCAACAAGTGTGAAAATCCCAAGTGTAAGGCAGCACGCTGCACTGCCGATAATGTTCATGCGCAGTCCGCGCGCTTTTTCGGAATTGAAAAACTGCCATCTGGTCATCGTCTTTGCCTCCTTCCGGATAAATCAAGCTGCTTCAAGTTCTATATCGATCTCGTAATCTTCAATAACTCCGGCATTTATGAGGAACTGTCCTATGTGATTACGGTACGCTTCCTCACCTGCAATCTGCCTTGATTCGGCGTGTTCTGCCCCGGGTACAACCCAAAACTCCGTGTAGCAATATTCCTGAGCTACATCATACATATCTTCACTGTTCTCAATATCAATCCATTCGTCGTCAGCACCATGTACAAAGAGGATCGGCACATTCCTGCCTCTGATCGCGTCAATCGCACTTACTTCGGATGTATCTATATTATAAAATATTTTGAAGCCTATATCAGCACAGAAACCTAACGGATACAGATACATGTCGTTATACATGTCATGAAGCATAAACTTAAGGCTCTCAAAACCGCAGTCAGCGACAACAAAATCGACCTTATCCGTGTATTTCAGCGCATTCAAAGCAGTTGATGTTCCCATGGATTCGCCCTGAAGACCAAGTATCTCTACGTCTTCATATCTCGAAAATGTATCTTCAATGATGTAATTGAGGTCAATAGACTCATATCCGCCCATGGAGCAGACCGCCTTTGCATTCTTACCGTGAGCCCTGAGATCATAGATAATACACGTAAAGCCAAGTTCAATATAAGGATCACAGTATTTTGCGTCACCGATCATGTTGGACTTATAGCCGTGGCTGATAATTACATATCTGCCGGTGCCTACTGACTTGAAATCAGACACACAGGTACAGTGAAGGTCGTAGTCTTCGTAGCCTTTAACTATATAGTCAGTCTTAACATATGAATCAAAATTACCGTAAATGCCTCTGGTCTCTAAATCTTCCTTTTCCTTATCATAAGTCGGGCCCTTGGGATGGGTTATAGACGCGGAAGTGCCAATTGCTGCGCCAAAGAGATTTAGAACGAGAAAAAGAGCCACACAGACAATGACTGTCTTGATAACTTTCTTTTTATCGACCTTTTTAGCGGAATCAGACATAAAATACCCCACAAATATATATGTGTCATTATAACAAAAATCAAGTGAAAATCATTCTAGCCCCAAGACCTTGAAAATTTACAGCAAGGGCGCGGAATCCTATAAAATGTCCCCCAAAAATCCAAAATATCTGAATACAAATCCTGACCCTAAGGGGTATAATTACTGTGTTAAATTTTTAGAAAAGAGGTTACCGATTATGGCAAACATTGATTTGACAAAGTACGGCATCACCGGTACAACTGAGATCGTCTACAACCCTTCTTATGAGCTTCTCTTTGAGGAAGAGACAAAGGAAGGTCTCACAGGTTATGAGGTTGGTCAGGTTACCGAGCTTGATACCGTTAACGTTATGACAGGTATCTTTACAGGCCGTTCCCCTAAAGATAAGTACATCGTTATGGATGAGAACTCCAAGGACACTGTTTGGTGGACAACAGACGAGTACAAGAACGACAACCACCCTATGACAGAAGAGACATGGGCAGTTGTTAAGGATATCGCTCAGAAAGAGCTCTCCAACAAGAGACTTTTCGTAGTTGACGCTTTCTGCGGTGCAAACAAGGATACAAGAATGGCTATCCGTTTCATCGTTGAGGTTGCTTGGCAGGCTCACTTCGTAAAGAACATGTTCATCGTTCCTTCTGACGAGGAACTCGCTTCTTTCGAACCTGACTTCGTTATCTACAACGCTTCCAAGGCTAAGATCGAGAACTTCGCAGAGCTCGGACTCAACTCTGAGACTTGCGCTGCTTTCAACATCACATCCCGTGAGCAGGTTATCATCAACACATGGTACGGCGGTGAGATGAAGAAGGGTATGTTCTCCATGATGAACTACTACCTCCCTCTTAAGGGCATCGCTTCAATGCACTGCTCTGCTAACACAGACATGGAAGGTAAGCACACAGCAATCTTCTTCGGTCTTTCCGGTACTGGTAAGACAACACTTTCCACAGATCCTAAGAGACTCCTCATCGGTGACGACGAGCACGGCTGGGACGACAACGGAGTCTTCAATTTCGAGGGCGGCTGCTATGCTAAGGTTATCAACCTCTCCAAAGAGAACGAGCCTGACATCTACAACGCAATCAAGAGAAATGCTCTTCTTGAGAACGTTACAGTAGACGCTGAAGGCAAGATCGACTTCGCTGACAAGACAGTTACAGAGAACACACGTGTTTCCTATCCTATCGACCACATCGAGAAGATCGCTAAGAACGTTAACAAGATCTCTGCAGGTCCTGCAGCTGAGAACGTAATCTTCCTTTCTGCTGACGCTTTCGGCGTACTCCCTCCTGTTTCCATCCTCACACCTGAGCAGACAAAGTACTACTTCCTCTCAGGCTTCACAGCTAAGCTTGCTGGTACAGAGCGTGGAATCACAGAGCCTACACCTACATTCTCCGCTTGCTTCGGTCAGGCATTCCTTGAGCTCCACCCTACAAAGTATGCTGAAGAGCTCGTAAAGAAGATGGAGAAGTCCGGCGCTAAGGCTTACCTCGTTAACACAGGTTGGAACGGCACAGGCAAGAGAATTTCCATCCCTGATACACGTGGTATCATCGACGCTATCCTTGATGGTTCTATCAAGAATGCTCCTACAAAGAAGATCCCTTACTTCGATTTCGAAGTACCTACAGAGCTTCCCGGCGTATCCACAGAGATCCTAGATCCTCGTGATACATATGCTGATGCAGCTGAGTGGGACAAGAAGGCTCAGGATCTCGCTGGCAGATTCATCAAGAACTTCAAGAAATATGAGACAAACGAAGCCGGTAAGGCTCTCGTTGAGGCTGGTCCTAAGCTCTGATTCTTCAGAAGATAATTTCTTAAAAACTCATGCTCCCGGAGGAAACTCCGGGAGTTTTTTTACGAATGTATAAATTTTTTGCGAATTGTGCCTAAAAACTATACCGCAGTGGTATATTTATCATATAAATCCAGTATCACAAGGACTTATCATGAAAAAACAATTAGACATCCGTGTTATCAGGACACAAAACGCGCTTCTCGAATCATTGGAAGAACTGATCAAAGTTAAGAAGCTCTCTCAGATAACTATCACAGAGCTTTGTACGAATGCTTCCATAAACCGCAATACATTCTACTATCACTATAACAACATAAACGAACTGCTTAACGAGAACAAGCAGATCATGATAAATGAGATGACTGCGATTCTTGAGGATAACAAGAGACATGACAAGACGGGGCTTATTAATATCTGCAGGTGCATCAAGAAGCATCCTCATTTTCTGAACATTCTCATATCCCCTAACTGCGATATGGATTTCTTCAATGATTTCTTCAACATCGCATCCAGAAAGACAGAAGTCTTTATTGTGAAGAATGAGAAAATCACAACTGCCAGAGAAAGATATCTTGCTGCCTACTGCACTGCAGCTGCCAATGCAGTTATCCGTGCATGGATCCTCAACGGATTGAAGGAATCGCCTGAAGAGATCTCTGACATCATTTGGGAATGCTCCAAGAACGGCGTATTCAAGATCATGTTCCCCGGTGATAAATTCAACTGACTTAACTTTGCAAGTTAAAAAAATATAATGGCTGTTCGAAAACTATTTCGGGCAGCCATTATTCTATTTGATTAACATTTAACTTGTCAGACTACTCCCTAAATAATTAAATTAATAAATCAAACTATAATCTTCGAAATCAAACGTAAAGCTGCTGTAGCCCGGAACATAGTAAACATTAATATTGCAGCTGCAACCGTTATCGAGCGCATAGAATGAATACAAGAAATCCTCATCCTCATCCATATCAGTTTCAGGCGCACCATATCTGTCAACAATCTTATTATAAAAATCCTTGTACACTTGCAGGCCGGGATTATCATCATCCCGGTATAAGCTGATATTTACCTGAAACACTTTACCCGAATCTTTGTTGGCACTTATATACAAGCTGTCGAAAACTACATCATCGACAGTAATGTTTACATCATAAAACCTTGTGTCATAAGAAGAATCATTTGTTTCTCTGACTACAAGAAAAATACCGAAGTATTCATTAATCATAGCCTCGGCTGTCTTCAGATCATTGCCGACAATGGCAGAACAAAGCGCAAGCCAGGCCTCAACCTCGTTAGCGTAATCATTTTTATCAGGAACGGAAACATTTCCTGCAGGCGCGACAGTAAGATCAGTTGGTACAGTCGGATCAGTCGGAACAGAAGCAGTCGGAATTGTACCTGTAGGATCAACCGGCGTCATAGTAAAATCAATATTTACCCACTCTTGCTTGATGCCATCCGCCTGATTTACACCCTTTCCCTTCCTCGGATCGTTTCCACCGCCGAGAATCGAGCAGCCCGATACAGATACCACTATAGCAAGAGTCATTACTGAAGAAATCAATCTAAATGCCTTACCCATAATACCCACCTCGAATTCAAATAATATTGTGATTCTAACATTATTCTGCGCAAATTAGAATAGAATTGACTGTTACGTACCGAAGCAGCCCGCCCTGAATCTAACGATGCCATAACGACACAACATCGAATAAATAGAGGTTGCCATTTCTGACAACCTCATCATACATTTTAAATTGTTATGATCTCGCCGGAGTTTTTAAGCTGTAACAATCTTATTGGCTCCTTCAAGACCATGTCTTTCTACTGCCTCTTCCCTCATCTTGTACTTCAGGATCTTGCCTGCGGCATTCATCGGGAAACCGTCGACAAAATCAACATATCTGGGAACTTTGTGCTTTGCCATGTGATCCATGACATACTGCTTGATCTCTTCTTCTGAGGACTCTTCGCCGGGTTTTAATACGACAGCAGCGAGGATCTCTTCACCGTAGTCGGCATCAGGAACACCGATTACCTGAACGTCAGAAATCTTGGGATGTGTATAGAGGAAGTCCTCGATCTCCTTGGGGTAGATGTTCTCGCCTCCGCGGATGATCATGTCCTTGATACGGCCGGTGATCTTATAATAGCCGTCTTCAGGTCTTCTGAGTGCGAGGTCACCTGAGTGGAGCCAGCCGTCTTCATCGATTGCTGCGGCTGTAGCTTCCGGCATCTTGTAATAACCCTTCATGATGTTGTAACCGCGTGCGCAGAACTCGCCGGGAACTCCGTCAGGAAGCTCCTCACCGGTCTCGGGATCAACGATCTTGGTCTCAACGCCGAAGATGGAAGGTCCGACGGTATTAACTCTCTGTTCGATCGTGTCGGATGTCTTGCTCATTGTTGTTGCAGGAGAAGCTTCAGTCTGGCCATATGTGATAACGATCTCAGGCATGTGCATCTTCTCGATAACCTCTTCCATTGTCTTGATCGGACAGGGTGAACCGGCCATGATGCCCGTTCTCATGTGTGAGAAGTCGGTCTTGGGGAAGTTCTCATGGCCGAGCATTGCGATGAACATCGTGGGAACGCCGTGAAAGCATGTGATCTTCTCCTGGTTGATGCAGTTTAAACCTTTTCGAGGTGAGAAAGCAGTGATAGGCGACATTGTAACTGCGTGAGTAACAGATGCAGTCATTGCAAGCACCATGCCGAAGCAGTGGAACATAGGAACTTGGATCATCATACGGTCGAAGGATGACAGATCCATGCAGTCGCCGATAGCCTTACCGTTGTTAACGACGTTATAGTGTGTGAGCATAACGCCCTTAGGGAAGCCGGTAGTGCCGGATGTGTACTGCATGTTGCAGACATCGTGCTTGTCGATAGTTCTTCTGATCTTCTCAACGTCACTGTACTTGACAGTCTCAGCGAGAGCGGGAAGCTCCTCCCAGTGGAAGCAACCCGGAACGTGGGATTCACAGGTAATTACGTTCTTTAAGACAGGAAGTCTTGCAGATTCAAGTTTACCGGGCTCGCTGTCTTTCAATTCAGGGCAGATCTCGTTAATGATCTGAATATAATCTGAATCCTTGAACTTGTCGATCATAACAAGAGTGCATGTATCAGACTGGCGGAGCAAATATTCGATCTCGTGGATCTTGTATGCTGTATTAACAGTTACGAGTACACATCCGATCTTTGTAGCAGCCCAGAAAGTGAGATACCACTGAGGAACATTCGTAGCCCAGATAGCGATGTGGTCGCCCTTCTTGCAGCCCATTGCAAGGAATGCTCTTGCAAGATTGTCTACATCATTCCTGAACTCGGGATATGTACGTGTATAGTCAAGCTCCGTATATCTGAAAGCATACTGATTCGGGAACAGCTCGCAGATCTTATCCAATACATCCGGGAATGTCAGGTCGATCAAGGTCTCCTTAGGCCAGGGATAGTAACCTGTGCCTCTGTTATCTGTCTGAAGCTCGGTTTTCTGCTTCGGACGGTATGTCTCCATGTAGCTTGCGAACTGGGGAACAACGATACCGGCGCTGTCCAGGTTCTTGGACCATCTGTATACCCACTCAAGAGATACATAGCCGATATAGTCGATTGCAGTAAGTGCATCAAACATCTCCTTTAAAGGCATGTCGCCTGCACCCATGAGCTTATAAGCAACTTTGCCGTCCTCCATAACGGAGTCCTTAACATGAACGTGCTTAATGTATTCGCCGAGATTATTTACGGTCTCAGTAGGAGTCTCACCCATAAAGCGGTAAGGGTGATGCATATCCCACAATGCAGCTACCTTGCGGTTGCCGATCTCGTCAAGGACCTTCTTAAGTCTCTTGGTATCAGCGTAAACACCGTTAGTCTCAATAAGCAAAGTAACATTATATTCCTCTGCATAAGGAATGAGCTCTCTCATGATTGAGATAACGACATTATCGTCGATCTCCTTCTCGGGAGCGGGATTTCTGTCGCCTAATACACGTATAAAGGAAGTACCGAGCTTAGAAGCAAGCTCGATATAAGCCTTGATCTCGGCAATAGCCTTGTCCTTAGTCTCAAGGTTATTAACGGGCTCGCCTGAGGAAAGGCAAGGAATAGTAAGCTTTAATTCCTTAAGTTTTGCTACCGTCTTGGGAAGCTGCGCTTCAGTAAAAGGCGGAGCTTTTACTGAGAATATATCATTTCCAAGGCCTCTGATCTCAATTCCGTTGAAATTGAAGTCCTTAGCCATCGAGTAGATTTCCTGCCAGGAGAAGTCCGGGCATGCGAGTGTTGAAAAACAAGTTAACATAATAATAACCTCTTTATTTATTAGACAACCTTGTGATTATATAGGTTGTTAGGCGTTTTGTAAAACTTTTGTATGATTATTGGCTCATACAACAAAGCCGGCGAACATGAATATATAGCTGCGTCAGCAGCCTAGCGCCTGTAGTAGGCAGTTATAGATCGAAGACCCGTCAGCTTTTCCGTGAGCCTTGATAATGGGCTTCCTGATGCCGAGGATGATCGCTCCGCCGAGCTCGTTATACTTATATATCGAACCGAGATCGTCAAGCTTCTGCTCTATCAAAGCTCTTTCTGATTCATCAAGGGTTGATCTGAGAGCATCAACAATGAAGTGTCCGTTTGCTTCAAGACCCTTCAACAATGCATTTCCTGCAAGACCTGAGCAGATATATACGTCTGCCAAGCCCTCGAAAATATGATCCGGCTCGATATTGCCTACAAAATTAATATCGGAACTTGAGAGAAGATCATAAGCAGCGATCATCTCCGGTGTTCCCTTCCCTTCTTCAGATCCGACGTTGAGCATAGCAACTCTGGGGTTTGTGGATCTGCCTGTCGTAAGCATATATTCAGATCCCAGGAGCGCATATTGGTTATAATCTTCAACAGAAGGATTAAGATTGGAGCCGCAATCGACAAGAAGGAACCTTCCGCCCTTATTATCAGAGGGCAAAAGCGCTCCGAGGACAGGCTTATGAGCATTCTCCTTAAGACCGACCTTAACAAGGGAACTTACAATTAAAGCTCCCGTGGATCCGATGCTTACAAAAGCACGGGCATCTGTGGAAGCTAATAATTCACAGCCTTTGATGAGCGTAAAAGGTTCGCCGCTTCTTACGGCAACCATGGGATTTAACTGGTTGTTTAATATATTGGGACAACTGACGATCTCATATCTGCCATCAAATTCAGGATGTTTATTAAGACGGGCAGTGAGAACTTCAAAAGGTCCTACGAAGGTAATAAAGAGGTCAGGACGTTCCTGCAACGCTTTATAAGCGCCGCCGATCAAGACGTCAACTGAATTGTCCCCTCCAAAGAGGTCTAAGATGATCTTCTCCATCCTTCATCTCTGAACCTTACCTTCCGGTATTACTCGTTATGAAAACGCAATAACGTAATTATATATATTTTGACCGCCTAAGCAAGAGAAAATCTCTGCTGAGGGACAAAAAGATTTGATATCAGCCGTCATGGCATCAGACAAAGCCTTATCAGAATCGTTTCCGGCAAATACCATAACTGACTCACAGTCAGTAACAGAAGGCACTGTCGGGAAGAATTTCATTAGGCAGTCCTTAAGAACTGTATCGGCACAGGTGATGATGTCATCATCAAGAACGCCGATATAATCGCCGGCATGAACATCAACACCGTTATAGACGCCTGTCTTGTCTGATTTGGCGATGAGACCTGTATGAACGCCAACAAGAGCTTTGTTCATAGCCTTCTCGATCTCTTCGTAAGAAGCACCTGCATCGATCAAAGACAATGCAAGATAGCCTTCAGCCATAGATTTAGTGGGAACGATGTGGATTACGGCATCCTTATATACTTCCCTGACCTTCTCAGCGGTCATGATTATATTCTTGTTATTAGGGAGCAGGATAACGTGCTTAGCAGATGCTTTCTTGCAGGCATCTACAAGATCCTGAAGAGATACGTTATCAGACTGACCGCCTCTTGCGACTTCAGTAACTCCCATATCGGCAAAGAGATCAGCAAAACCGTCACCGTCAGCAACTGCAACGATAGCAACTTCCTTTAAGTTGGCAAGGAAGGATTCATGATGCTGGATCGTCATGTTCTCGATCTTGAGCTTAACGAACTCACCGTATCTGTGGTAGTAAGCCATGACAGATTCGGGCTTTAATGTATGAATATGAACCTTAACCTGATTGCCGTCCTTAACGAGCACTAGTGAATTACCGAAGTCCCTCATGTCAGATCTGACGAGATCCTCATTGAAAGAAGCAGCCTTATCGTCATCAATCTGGATTATCATCTCAGTGCAGTAACCGAACTCGGCAAGACCCTTGCCGCCCATACTGACAGGAGCGCCTGATACAGGCTTTGCCACAGCGCTCTTGAATTCACTTAAGTCAACAGTAAATGTGTCATCCAAAGCTTCGAGCATACCTGTTACAAGGCATACGAAGCCCATGGCACCGGAATCCAGAACGTTATATTCCTTAAGAACCGGAAGGAGCTCAGGCGTATGCTTTAAGGATTCGGAGGCACCTTCGACGATATCCTTCATGAACTGCTCTGTAGTCGTATCTTCGTCAAGATTATCTTCGGCATTCTCCTGAGCCTCACGGCATACAGTAAGGAAAGTGCCTTCGACGGGCTCAGCTACAGAGTTATAGGCACTCTCGGTACCTGAAAGGAATGCGGCGTATAAAGATCCGGCGTTGACTTCATCGTAGTCCTTGAAAGCCTTAAGGAATCCCTTAAGCCACTGTGAAAGGATAACACCTGAATTACCCTGTGAGCTCATGAGAGCTGCAGTGTAAAGAGTATCAAAGTCCTTGGATTCAAGATCCCTGTCCCCTATCTCAATCAATTCCTTGATGATTCCGGACATGGTCTTATCCATATTGGTTCCCGTATCACCATCCGGGATCGGGAACACGTTCATCTCATTTAAAGTCTGTTTATTATCTAGGATCTTCTTGGCACCGCCAACAAGCATCTTTTTAAGTACCGATAATTCCATCTACCCTTATTACTACCTGCTTTACTTAGTATTCTCGAGCTGCTCACTCTTTGCTTTGCCTGTATAATTACATATCAATGTGCCGGGACCTACTGAAACACCTACGATAGGTCCGATGACATACTTCTTGATATTTGCGTTAGGTATCTTGTTCCTGATCTCAAGCTCCAGAGCTTCAGCGTCAAAGAAACAGTCAGCATGACCGATCCAGATCGTCTGCTTCTCGGGAGAGATTATATACTCTGCTATATGTTCTGCAATAGCCGTAAATGATGACTTTCTGCCCTTTACCTTCTCTATTGCGAGATTCTGGCCCATTGTATCCGATATTATTATCGGTTTTACAGCGAAAAGATTTCCGAAGAAAGCTGAAGATGCCGTAACACGGCCCGCTTCCTTAAGATAAGACAGAGTCTCTGTCGTTGAGCACTGGTTATAGAAGAACTTATTGGCTTCTATCCATTCCTCGCATTCTTCGATAGACTTGCCGGAGGAAGCCATTCTCGCGCACTCGATAGCAAGCATACCCTGAGACATTCCGCTGATAAGAGAGTCAACACAGATGACTTTCCTGTCAGGAAAATCCTTTTTAAGCTCATCTCTTACAACATATGCAGTCTTAACAGAGCTTGATAAAGCCGAAGAACAAGCAATATATATGACATCCTGTCCGGCGGAAAGGTGCTTTTTGAGCTTTTCTGTAAATGTCTTTACAGATACCTGAGAGGTCTTGTATTTGACGCCGTTTCTCATGGAATCATAGAATTCATGAGAACCGATCTCATCCCAGTCAAGTGAAGCGGAATACTCCTTATCACCTGAAGAGAACCCCATAAGGAAATAATCGATATTATATTCCTGTCTGAGATCAGAGGTTAAATCTGAAGTTGAATCGGTAATAACATCAAAACTTGCCATAAGAATCACCCTCCGTAATTGATAAAATCGGTGACTGCCTTATCGTACGCCTCAAGATTCCTGATCCTTAAGTGTGAATGTGCGCCTTCATCGAACCAGACCATCTGTTTCCTTGTAGAACCGCTTGCATCGTTAATCTTATCAAAATATTTAGGGAGTGACGACACGTCCTGCCTTCCGCAGATCATGAGCTGCGGCACCTGAACCTTCTTTATTGCTTTTAATGGTGTATACGCGAAAATGTTTATTCCGGCTATCTTCTTAAAAAGGATTCCCATCTGAAAGCAGACAGGGAAAGTAGGCTTTCCGAGATTCTTTGTCCTCTGCTTCAATACGTTATAGAAGGATACAAAAGGACCTTCCAGAACGATGGCATCAAGATAAGGATTGTGCTCGGCAGCGACATAGATAGCTGCAACAGAACCGATGCAAATGCCGTGGATGACAAAGTGAGAGATACCGAACTGCTCATGAACAGCATTGATCCAGGAATCAACATCCCTGCCTTCGAGCATACCGGCACCTGTGGTCTTGCCCTCACTTAAGCCGGCAGCTCTGGGATCTACGACAATGATGTTGTAGTTGTTCTTCTGATAGAGATCAGCAAAGTAATAGCAATACTTACATGTCTCTGCCCTGCCGGCCATAATAAGGCAGGCTTTGTCATGACCGAAGTCGAAGTATTCGCCCTTCATCTTAAGGCCGTCGAACGAAGTCATCTCGATCTCTTTCATGTAGGAGGCATTCTCATTGCCCCACTTCATTCCGGTATCGAACATGACAGTATGCTCGGCATTCTCGGGTGCGGAATTACCGCGGGCCCATTTATCTTTGGACTCGCGGATAAACATATTCGTATATTGCTTTTTGGCGATCTTCATGCAGAAGATCCACAGGTAGACAAAGCCGCCTATCAAAAGCAACGCCATAACAATAGGAATAAGGTACTTAACTAATCCGAACATCAGAGCTTAGCCTTGATCTCCTCTAAGATCTTGGTCTCTTCAACAAGACCTTCAGAGATCTCCTTGCCCATGTAGAAAGTAACTACCATGCCGGGGCCGATGGAAGATCCGTTAGCCATATTAACTGTTGTAGGAATGATCTCTGCTGAAGGGAACTCTTCCTTGATGAGCTCCTGGAGCTGGAGCCACTGAGCCTTACGGAATGTGTGAGATACGAAGATCCTCTTGGGCTCAGGCTCGATAGTAGCCTTCATGTATTCGATCATGGCTGTAAAGAGCTTCTTATAACCTGTAACCTTTGTGATGATCTGGTTCATACCGTCACGGTTGAACTCAGCGATAGGCTTGATGTTGATGAGTGAACCCATGAATGCGGATACATTGGAGCAGCGGCCCATCTTAGCAAGGAACTTAAGGTCATCGACTGTACCTGTCTGACGGCACTTCTGCTTGTTGTTCTCGAGCCACTCAGCGACTTCGTCAATAGACTTGCCGGCCTTCTTCATATCACCTGCGATGGATACGAGGAGACCGTCACCGCCGGAATAACGGAGTGAGTCAACAACGATGATCTTTCTCTCAGGATACTTCTCCTGAAGGTTTGCAGCTGCCTTACGGCACATATCATATGTATTTGAAAGAGCATGAGAAAGCGAGATATTGAGGATATCCTTACCTTCCTTGAGATACTTCTCGAAGAATGCTTCCTGGACCTCAATGTTCTTGATACCTGTGGTATACATTGAATCCTTTGACATGCTTGTATAGAAATCCTGAGGTGAGATACTCTCCCAGTCAAGCGTTGAATCCTCGGTATGTCCGTCCGGGAAAGTGATATTTCCGGGAAGGTAATCATCTACACCGAATCTTTCTCTTAGATCCTTTGTAAGGTCTGTTGAGCTGTCTGTGAGAAGTACATAATCAGCCATTTTTTAATTCTCCTTATATATAAATAATTATTTTGAAGACTCTATCATATTAACTACATCGCCTACGGTCTTCAAAGTGAAGTTGCCGTCCATAGGCAATGAGATATTCATTCTGCTCTCAATATTCATGAGGATAACCACAAAAGAAAGAGAATCGATCCCAATCTCCTTAAGATCGGAATCAAGCGTGATAGACTCGAGCGGAACATCAAATGTTCTGTTCATCGTCTTATAAGTATCACAGATTATGGAATATAATTCCGAGATCATTTCCATATCCTAATTCCCGCCCTTTGCATTCCTGGCCTCTTCTATCTCCTGGCTTATAGCGGCAAGATTCTTCTTCATCTGAGCTCTTACCTGCCTGATATAAGCGTTCATCTGAGGCTTGGTCTCGGAGATAGCCTGTTTCTTAAGAGAATAAAGCGCTTCACGCATTATTTCATTGGCTTTCTCTATCGAATCATTATCTGTTACCAGCCCTGCTTTGTCAAATTCAAGAGGATCTCCGACAACGAACTTTGTGGGCTTGAACATCTTATATGAAGTGTGGATATATACAGGGACTACAGGCACATGAGTATAAAGTGATAACATGGCAGGTCCCTTCATGAATTCAAGGAACTCATCGTCATAGTTCATATGACCTTCCGGGAAGATAATAAAGGGCTCGTGGTTCTTCAAGCCAACCATCATGGTCTTTAATGAAGGCCAGTCGAATCCGGATCGGTCTAATAATACGCATCCCATGGCCTTCTCGAAAAATCCCCACGACTTATTAACTTCAGCAACGTCCTTTGCCGCAAGGCTCCTGCAGTATACTCTGCGGAAGACATAATAAAGCAAAGCTGAATCGATCCACCACGAATGATTGGATACTATGATCATGCCCTTATCCATGAACCTCGTTCCGCGCGCAAGATCTCCGCCATAAGTGATCCTGGTCCTCATGAGGATCTTGATTCCGGGAAGAGCCGTATACTTCATGAAGTTATAAAGGAATCCGGCATACTTGGGGCGCTTAAGCTTCTGACCGTCAGCGATCATGAAGTTCTTAAGATAGAACTGTCTGTATGTCTCAGATCGTGCCTGAAGATCTGAGGTAAATGCTGCAGCCCTGTCAGCTAATGAATCAAGGCCTTCCCTGCACATATATGTATCAGGATACATAAGGCTTCCGATAAACATCAGGTCGCGCTTGCCCGGGCCGATTCGGCCATTATGGAATACAGGAACGATCGGAACACCTGAACTTAAGGAAATCAATGCAGCTGCCTGCTTATACTCTAATAACTTTCCTTCCGTCTCAATATGTCCTTCAGGGAATACAAGTACTGAATGTCCTTTTGCCAATACTTCAACTGCACGGTTAACTGCATCCATATTGCCGGTTACAGAATCAACTCTGATAACACCCATAGCCTTAAGAAGGAATGTGAGCACCGGATTATAAGCATAGAACTGCGCTCCTACCAGGACATGAATACGCCTGAAAGGAAATGCCAGCAATGCCTCGACATAGTCAAGGAATGCGGTATGGTTCATGCAAATGATAAGAGGTCCCTTGTATTTCTCCTTCTTGTTCCTTCTAAGAAAAATCTTCTTTATAGGGAATATGATCAATGCAGGAATTATGCTGTTTAAGATAAGGAGCCAGCGGATAAGGAACATCAGGATTCACGCTCCTTATTCTGTTCGATCAGATAATCGGCAATTGCCATAGGCGTGATCAAAGGAGTCTCCGTCATGCTTATCGGTTTGCCGCACACTTCAGAAACTCTTGATAAAAGTTCCACATACTGCATAGAGTCGCCGCCAAGCGATATGAAGTTCGATGTCTCCGTTATGGTGGAACGTTCGATATTAAGGATCTCGGCAAAAACATCACATACCTTGCCAATAAGCTCAGTATATTCTGCAGTTCTTATTCTGGTGACCTCTTCATCAGTGGGTCTTGTGCATTCGGTAGCAAAGAGCGAACCATTTTCGAGCGCTGAAGCAAGAGCCTTGCGGTCAATGCCTTTGAAATTCTCAGGCATAGTGCCGATAAGATTTAAGACCTTAACAGGTCTTTCGGACATCGTGAGAGCATCGATAGAGACAAACACGCTCTTAAGCGATGAAGCTTTCTCGAATGCGCCCATCGTACCGTCATCAGACAGTACAAGTACCATCTCCTTGGATGAAGCACCGTTTACCTGAGCGTAGATCATTGCGGCAGCCGTAAATGAACCTTTGGCTATCACTGATTCGATCTGCTCAGGAGAGATATTCTCACCGTTAGATCCAATAATAACGTCATCAAGGCGTCCTACTATATGAAGACGACCGGTGGAATCAATATTTACAAGATCGTTTGTAGGATAGTAATCAGGTTCAAAAGAAGTGAACTTCCCGTCCACATAGAGACCGTTCATCGAGTGATCCTTAGGGATAAGGAGCTCTCCTGAATCACTAATCTTATATGCAACATTGCTGAAGATCTTACCCGTACTCGTGCCGCAGCGGAACTGAGCCTTGCGTGACAATTCAACGCTAATGACACCACATTCAGTAAGACCGTAGCCTGCATAGATCGAATAACCGAGTCCGTTTAAGACTTCCAAAGTGCGGGGCGATATAAATCCGCCGCCCGATATAAGGAATGTAGCCTTCTCGCCCAAAAGCTGACGGCGTACTTTCTTAAACAGAACTTTGCGGACAAATACGGGTCCTAATAAAGGGAATATGTTCTGGATCTTATTAGAGAACTTTATAGCCTTATTGAACTTCTCTGTCTTCCCCTGCTTTGCAACTTCACGCTCAAGTGATGCGACAGTCTTGTTCCATACAAGAGGAATAGCAAAGAAATGCGTAACACCAATACGTTTGCAGACATACTGGATGCTCTGTGCATCATACTTCGGCAGGAACACAAATCCGCGGCCGAAGAACATGAACCACATCAAAGTCGCGATAAGACCGAAGATGTGATAGAACGGCAGGAAAGCCAGATTATGTATATCGAGTTTGGCATTGTACTGGATCGACTGATTAGATCTTACGATCTCCTCGCTCATCTCGACCTGAAGGCATATAGTCTTGCCGCTGTGGGATATTATCTTGGGCTTTGATGTAGAACCTGAAGTAATCAGCACGATCTCATCAGCCCAGTCAGCCATAGAGGAAGTAAACTTGACTCCCTTGCCGCACTCAAGAAGATCAGCGACTGTGATGGACCTGTCTACTCTGGGATCCTCTGATACAACGAATACAGGATCCATATCAGCGATTATCTCGTTAGTAATGCCGATATTATGACGTGTATTAAGGAGTATGGGCTTAAAGCCTGCCTGCAAAAGCCCCCAGAACAGAGCGACCCAGTCAGCCGAATTCTCAAGGAAGATACCGGCAAACTTAGTATTGCCGCCTGCACCGTATTTAATTGCCGCACTCGAGAACTCATCCACCCTGTCATACAGTTCATAGTAAGACATCTGCCGGATCTGGCCGTCTTCAAGCCATTCACCGAATCTCTCACTCGTAAATCTGTTCTTTATAATCTTATAGATCGATTCGAATGTCTGCGGAGCTTCTTTAAGCGCAGCAATATTCTCAGTTACAATACGAGAAACCATCTTCCCTTACATTCCCCATACCTTTCTTACTTGATCGCACATCTCAAGGAGCGCAGCCTGTGCCTGAGGCAAAATACCGAAGTAATCAAGAAATGCATGCGTTACGCCGCGGTATCTGATGTGCTTATTAGGAATACCGGCCTTATCGAGCAGTCTTGAATAGTATTCAGCCTGTACACGGAGTCCGTCGTATTCAGCCGTGAATATCCCCGTAAAAGGCATTCCTGAGAGATCTGCATAGATCGGACTTACATCCGGCTTGCACTTGACCTCATCGTAATGACCGCCCGAATAAGCGAGCAGAATATTTGCCATAAGTTCGTTATTGCCCTGTCCGTCAGCTCTTCCAAGCTGCAAACGTGAGGTTATAAGCTCCTTTTGCTCATCAGAGATGTCATACATAGAGATATCCCAATCGTAGAGCTTATCCTGAGAATAAAGATCAACACAGGGATAGAACAATCCGGCATAGCTGACTTTTGCCTCTGACTTGTTATCAAGGAGCGACGCCAGGACCAGATTGCCGCCTGAACTGTCACCAAAAAGGCCAATATGTGCTGCATCAACACCAAGAGATGAAGCATTTGTGTAAATATGCTCTATAGAAGCACAAACATCCTCAATTGCTGCCGGATAAGGATTCTCAGGAGCGAGGCTGTAATCTACGTTAAAGACTCTGCATCCCAAATTCTCAGCGACATAACGGCATGGCTCCTGATAGAAAGCAGCCTTTGAAGCCATAAAAGAACCGCCGTGGATATAAAGCATCGCAGGAAGCACGGAAGAAGCTGAATCGGCAGGACTGTAGCAGTAAAGATCAACAGATCTGCCGTTAACATTAAGTGTCTCACAGGATACAGATACATCCGTCTTGCACATATCAAGACAATAAGTCTTTGTAACCTGTCTCATTCCTTCGATTGAGAACTTTACAGGAGCAGACTTCTGGAAAGCATAGATTGCACTTCTTATGAAGTATTCTCTGGGATCCATCTTACCTGTCCCGTCTCCGTCAGGTACGGGCTTTATCTCGATCTCCTGAGCACCGGTATTAATCACTTCACCTGATGTCAGGATCTTCTCAACCAATTCAAAATCACATTTATTCATTTTAGACCTTCCCCAATATTCCGGAACGTCCGAAGACGTAGCTTAATACCATGATCGTAAGCAAAGATGTAACGCCGCCGATTATCATGTTCCAGCCCTGGAAATAGAACAAGAGCATGATCAAGGACGCGATACAGTACTTTATAGAACAAGTAACATAATAAACAACACTTATCTTCTGTCTGTGCCTTATACCGGCTGAGAACACGTTAAGCACGGCATGCATGGCTGTAACCCAGATAAAGATACCGATAAGCCAGTAATAGAAATACGGGATATTGAACCAGACAAGTATGCAGATAGTAAGCACATACAGGAAATAGAGCAATGCAGAGATAAGACCGTAAGACCAGAGCGACTTCTGAATACGCACAGTATCCTTTATCGGCCTAAAGTGAGTATTCTTGTTGTTATTCTCATAAATAGTCTTAATATCGATACCAGTGACCTTCATGCCCTCTTTATGAGCTGTCGCAAGTACATTAAGCTCAAATTCGTACTTATTTCCCGGAATATCCTGAAGCCACATGCAAAGACGCACAGGAAAACCGCGGAGACCCGACTGGTTATCACGGAGAAAAACGCCTGTAACGATCGTATAGATTACTTTGGACATGTCATTGCCGATCCTGGACTTGATCGGGATCTTCTCAGACAGGTCCCTCATTCCAAGCACGATGCCGTCCGTCTTTCTGGTAAGCTTTGCAACACGCTCAATATCTTCAATGGCGTGCTGGCCGTCAGAATCGGCCGTAACAATATAATCGACTTCATCGGCAAGATTATTACCGATATACTCAAATCCGCGCTTTAAAGCGAATCCCTTGCCCTTATTCTCTTTATAACCGATTACATCAGCATATTCTTCCGCACGTCGAAAATATTCATCGCAGCGCTCTTTACTGCCATCATTAACGGCAACGACCTTAAAACCACGCTTATTCAGCTCTTCCACCAAATGAAGGAACTTCTCGTCAGGATTATAAACAGGCAATAATACAGCCGTTTTCATCAAAAACCGTTCTTACCCTTAAACCTTCCCCTCAGTCCGGCCAAGCACAAGCCGCACTAAGCATTTAACAAGTTATTTTACAATATATAAATAAATATTAAAAGACAGCTAGCAAAACATAAAATGAATAATAAACATCAATTTCATTTGCGCTGAAATGCTAATAATGTTAATATTTCAATTATCAAACTAACTCTATGGAGGGTAATATTATGTTCTGTACTAATTGTGGATCACAATTTGAAGACGGTAACGCTTTCTGCCCTAACTGTGGTACTAAGGTTGAATCCGTAGCTCAGCCTGTCGCTGAACCCGTTCCCGTTGCAGCACCCGTCGCAGCAGCTCCCGTTCAGGCAGCACCTGTAGAGGCAGCTCCTGTATATGCAACACCCGTTGAACCCGCACCCGCTCCTGCACCTGTTGCAGTTCCCGTAGCTCCCGTTGCACCCGTTCAGCCTGTATATGCAGCTCCTGAAGCTTCCGCAGTCGGCGATGATTCTCTTGCTAAGAGCATCATGACAATGGGTATCGTCTCAATCGTATTTGCCTGCACTTTCTGGCTCTCACTCGTCGGCATCATCTTTGGTGCTATCGGTCTTTCCAAGGCTAAGAAGTTCACCGAGCAGTGCGGTCAGCTCTACGGCAAGGCCAAGGTCGGCAGATACCTCTCACTCGGCGGCCTCATCGGTTCCTGCGTAATGGGCGCAATCGCACTCATCTACATCCTTATCATGGTAATTGCAGTTGTAGGTTCCGCAGCTTCATACTATTAATCAAGATTAACAAAAAACAAAGAACAGGGGTTGTCTCAAAAGTGACAAGTTCACAGAGAGGCAACTCCTTTAGTACCATAGAAAGTGTAATTGTTAGAGAGTAATTAACTCCGACAGTTGCACTTTTCTTATAATACGGGGAGTAATTGGCCTGACGTGCAGCTCCTTGGATCTTGCATCCGCAAATAAAACTGTCAGCCAATCCCCTTATTATAAGCATTCGATTAAGCAGGTAGGGATCAGCTCCCGCGTAACCAACTAAACTGAATTGTAATAAGTGCGGCTTGGAACAATTACTAATCTCAGATTTAGGAGGTATCACGTGATCAGCGTAGGAATCGATGTTTCAAAAGGAAAGAGCATGGTTTGTATCCTTAAGCCG
>JAFRRJ010000018.1 GCA_017428155.1 Clostridiales bacterium
CTCGAAGGCCTTAATAACAAGATAAAAGTAGCCAAACGAGTTGGCTACGGATTCCGTGACGATGACTATTTTTTTACTCTTGTTAGATACATTACTCTACCTAAAAACTTTATGCTATTCCCACAAAATACGTGAAGAGCCAACTTTTTTGCCGAAAATGTTGGAACAAATGTTGGATTTTGCTTAATTCCTACTTTTTTCCAACTTTTTATGCAAAAAAGTTGGAAGAAAAATAGCATTTAATGTGACACCGAGCATTGAAGCAGACACCATCAAAAAGTGCTTCCGCTCCGTGAACCGGAATCCGCCTCCCTCCCAAGATAAAAAAGAGCTGCCTCACATACATGAGACAGCCCCCTTAAATTCTGATTTGTATTCTTTCTTCAGATGGCGTTCTCGTCGATCGCTCTGGCGAACTGGTCGGCGCAGGATGTGCCCTTCATGCCGCAGGTGTTTCCTCTTAAGATATCGGCAACCTCTTTAGCGTCCTTACCTTCAACAAGTCTTCCGATCGCCTTCAGATTGCCGTTGCAGCCGCCGATAAAACGGACGTTATGAAGCTTACCGTCCTCAATATCAAAATCTATCTGCATAGCGCATACGCCTTTGGGGCTGAATGATACGTGTTGCATGTGCATTTCTCCCTCATGTTTATTTCATACTATTATACTCTGATTTTATGTGTATCATTATTGTATTCTCGAAAAGAACCAGAGAGGAACATGCATGGAATTTATAAAGCTCGATCCCGCTGATAAGGATGCAATAAAGGAAATGTCTGATATGGCGACCGCCATTGTGCGTGAACACTATGATCCCATAATAGGCAGGGAGCAAAATGATTACATGCTCAAAATGTTCCAGTCGGAAGAAGCCATCACAGAGCAGTTAGAGAACGGATATAACTACTGCTTCGTAAAAGAGGGCGGCAGGAATGCGGGATTCATGGCTTACTATAAAAGAGAGAATGCCCTTTACTTGAGCAAGTTCTACCTGTACAAGGATATGCGGGGCAAAGGGTTTTCGAGAACGATGATGGAGTATTTAAAGACCAAAGCAAAAGAGCTCGGCCTTAACAGGATCGAGCTCAATGTAAACAAAAATAATGATTCCAAGTATGTTTATGAGAAGCTTGGCTTTACGGTGGCGTGGCTTGAGAAGAACGACATCGGCAACGGCTTTTACATGGACGATTATGTATACGCTCTGGAATTCTGAGCGCATTTAACACTGTTACAAAGCCTGTTTCTTCAGAAATTCATCACGTTGATCAGCAGTATCCAGCTTATTCCGTAATAGCAAGCGACTGCAACGAGGTCGTTGAGCGTTGTGATCAGGGGACCGGACGCAACAGCCGGGTCGATCTTGATGCGCTTGAAGAACAGCGGGATCAAAGTGCCGATGATGCTCGAGCAGATCATGGAGATCAGCAAAGCTACGCCGATACATCCGCTGACAGCAAATGCGAATGCGGGCTCGCGCTGCTTTATGACCATCAGATAAATACCGATCAGGATTATGGAAACAACTCCGAGAATGAGACCTACTGAAAGACCGACTCTTGCTTCTTTGAAGACTAGCTTGAACTTCTGTCCGGCAGTCAGATTCTCATCTGTAAGAACCCTGATCGTGACAGCGAGCGACTGTGTGCCTACGTTACCTGCCATGTCCAGGATCAATGTCTGGAATGCCATAATTATCGTAAGGTGCGCGATAATGCTTTCGAAAACACCTACAAAACTTGATACGAGCATACCGAGACATAACAGGATAAGGAGCCACGGCATTCTCTTCTTGATGCTCTCGCCCAGAGGTTCCTTGATATCTTCCTCTGCAATAAGTCCGGCGAACTTGACGTAGTCTTCACCGAGCTCATCATCGACTACCTCGACGATACTTTGTGATGTGATAACTCCTAATATCTTGTTGTCCTCATTGAGAACAGGGATCAAGTCCTCCGAATAATCCTTGAGCTTCTCGATACAGTCATCGATCTGCTCGTTAGCATAAACATAAGGGAACGACGTAACTATCAATGTGTTCAGGTCAGTCGTGCTCCTTGCGGTGATAAGGTCCTTTAAAGTAAGCGCGCCGTAGAACAACCCTTCATCATCTTCAACAAAGAGCGTCGAGATGTTATCGTTCTCCTCCGCCTGTGTAACAAGCTCGGTCATAGCCTGTTTTACTGTGAGATCCAGACCGATCTTGATGAAGTTGGCGGTCATCTTCGAACCGATCTCATCTTCATCGTAGGATGCGATGATGCTGATCTCCTGCCTGACCTCGGTATCGAGCGCTTCGATAATGAGACCTCTTCTCTCCTTCTCGAGCTCTCTTAAAACGTTTGCCGCCGTGTCGGTCTCAAGTTCAGAGATGACTGCCGCAGCACGTCTTATATCCATCTCGCCGATGTAAGCACTTACCTGGTCTTCCTCCAGGCACTCGAATGCTTCGGCAAGCAAAGTCTTGCCGCAGACTCTGAAGAACTTCTTGCGCTCTTTATCGTCAAGCTCTTCAAGGATCTGAGCAATATCACTTGCGTGATAATCTTCCAGTTTGTAGTGAATTACCCTCGGGGAATCGTTACCCCTTATGATCGAGATTATCTCGTCCTGATAATCTCTTCTAATCTCTTTCTCTGCCATTTGTTTCCCTCCTGAAAAGATAAACAAACGACGGGAACAAAAAACCTCTGCAGTACTTATGACCAACAGAGGAGACGATACATCATTTAATCCTTAAGGTCCGATACGGTCATCGCCTGGCGCTTTAAGGAACAAAGGATATTTCGGCCGCGTTTCCCCCGTTTGTCGCAACTGTCACCAGCGTCCACCGTATTCACCTCACTTTTATCAATGGGATTGGGGATTCTTTCCCCGTCCGAAATTCTATCACGCTAAAGTGTGTTTGTTAACCCCGTAAATGCCCGTTTTGCTATATTTTTTCGGGCACTTCCGAAAAACTGTTATAATAGGCAGCGGAATAATCAAGGGAGATTTAGATATGATCCATTTCGGTTTCTCATACGTCGGACTCATCTACCTCATAATGCTGTTCGTGCCCAACGGTATCTGGGCCAAAAACCGGCCTCAAGGTTATGAGGAGGACGCGAAAAGAGAGAGTAAGATCCTTCTTGCTTTTGAGCGCACGGGCGAAGTCCTTCTTACATGCCTTGCGTTGATCTTCAAGGATACCAACATCCGCCCGGGCTCCTGGTGGCTCGGCTGGCTCATCTTATCGTTCGCCGCGATGGTCCTCTATGAGATCTACTGGATAAGATATTTCAGGAGCTCGAAAACACTTCCCGACATGTATTCGTCTATCGCAGGCTTCCCCGTGGCAGGCGCATCCATGCCCGTCATCGCATTCTTCTTTCTCGGCATCTACGCGTCAAACATCTTCCTTATCATAGCTTCAGTCATAATGGGCATCGGCCACATCGGCATCCATATTCAGCACAGAAAGATAGCAGGCATCACTTCAAAGAAGAGCAAAGCTTTAAAGATCGTCCTCGCCGTGATTCAGGTAATGGTTGCCATCCCCGTGTTCATTATCGTCGTGATATCCGTGTTCCTTGTAGCTAAGAGGAACATCAATTATCTGTCATGCATCATCAGCACTTCTACGGGAATCGACGAACAGACTTATGTCGACATCCACGGAACACAGCAGTTCATCTCCATCCGCGGCAAGGATAAGACGAACCCCGTAATCTTATTTCTTCACGGCGGACCGATGACTCCCGACGGGTTCCTGTCCTATACATACGCTAACGATCTAATAGATGACTACACCTTCGTGTGCTGGGATCAGAGAGGCTGCGGAAGAACGTATTTTGCGAATCCCGGCATCGCCAAGGACACCATCTCCTTCGATCAGGCACTGATGGATGTCGAGGAAATGGTCGACTACCTCTGCGACAGGTTCGGTCAGGATAAAATCATAATCATGGGACATTCTTACGGAACGATATTAGGTGCAAGATATGTTTATGAGCACCCCCGGAAAGTCGCCGCCTACATAGGCGTCGGTCAGTTCATAAATGCGAAGAAATCACTTGATACCGAATATGAAGACGCGCTCGCTCTGGCAAAAGCTGCAGGCGACGACACGACCTACATGGAGCTCGCCTACAAAGACTATATGGAAGACCCTTCTGTATACAATCATGACCAGATCGTTTCTTACTGCAGGACATACCATCCTGAACAGGATTCATCTGATATTTATCTGGCAGCGGCAACCTCGCCTTATCTTGCAACAGATGATGTCAGATGGCACTTTAAGATGGCTTTCCCGGAGGTCGTTCAGGAGGTCGGCATCGAGCTTGTCTTTACGAGCAATATCATCGATCTGTCGTCACAGACCGACTACAAAGTTCCGGTGTATTTCATCTCCGGCGCAAACGACTGGACATGCTCTTATGTACTCATGGCTGAATACGCTGACAGGATCGGCGCGGATTACCTGTTGATCGAAGGTGCGGGGCATGCGGTCCAGACTGACAAGCCGCACGAGTTTTCGCACGCGGTAAAAGAATTTCTTAAGACTATATAATTCTTTACGCTGCCAAATCAGGTTTGGTCTTATGAGGTTACCCCTTAAGCTTCGAATTTCTCTACGCCTTCCTTGAGGATCGTAATGATCGGAAGATGCTGGGGACAGACGCCCTCGCACTGGCCGCACTCGATACAGTCGGAAGCTTTGCCGTTGCCGTCTCTTGCGACCAGACCGTTATAGAAGAAATTAGGTCTCATGTCGCCCGGGAACTTACGCTTTGTATTGATGGCGCTGATAACGTCAGGAATACTGATGCTCATCGGGCATCCGTCAACGCAGTATCTGCATGCCGTACAGCCGACCTGCTCAACGCGGAACATTACTTCGATGACCTTGTCGATCGCAGCGCGCTCCTCATCTGACAGCGGCTCGAAATTCTTGAAAGTATTCATGTTGTCGTCCATCTGATCCTGTGTGGTCATGCCGCTCAGGATAGTGGTAACGCCCGGAAGGCTGCCTGCAAAACGGAAAGCCCATGAAGCGACAGACTTGTCAGGACGTACACTCTTTAAGATCTCCGTACACTCATCGTCGTGATTTGCGAGCTTGCCGCCCTTGCAGGGTTCCATTACGATGATCGGAATATTTCTCTCGGACAGGATCTTATAAAGCTCACCGGAATGAACGAGCGGATTGTCCCAGTCGGCATAGTTGAGCTGAATTTGAACGAACTCGATCTCGGGATGATTGTTGAGGATCTCAACGAGCAGGCCCGGAGTTCCGTGGAATGAGAAGCCGAAGTGCTTGATCTTGCCTTCCGCTCTCTTCTCTATGCCCCAGTTGAAGCAGTCGTACTTAACATATGTGTCGTAATTGTTGCCGTCTTCAATGCTGTGGAGCAGATAGAAATCGAAGTAGTCAACTCCGCATCTGTCGAGCTGCTCTTCGAAGATCTTGTCCCTGTCTTCAAAGGAATGAATGCTCCACGCGGGAAGTTTTGTCGCGAGGGTAAAGGATTCTCTCGGATGGCGCTTCACAATAGCTTCCTTGACGGTCTTCTCTGAGTTGCCGCCATGGTATACGTAAGCAGTATCAAAGTAGTTGAATCCGGCATCCAGATAGCTGTCCACCATCCTGCATACCTTATCAAGATCAATGACTCCGTCAGTCTCAGGCAGTCTCATAAGACCAAAACCAATCTTGGGCATCTTGCTTACATCAATGCTCATAGCAACACCTCCTAATGGATTTATGCTTAGATTATAACAAGGGTTTTGAGCAGTGCTGCCATGTTGTGGTGAAAAATGTGTTTTCGCGCGCTCGAAAATATGACGTCCGCAAAACCTTCATCACTCCAATCAAAACGTCCGCCCCTAAAAGAGCGGACGCTTCGGTTTTTATGGCATATTTCTATTTAAATTAATCCTGGAATAACGGTGTTGAGAGATATCTGTCACCTGTGTCAGGGAGCAGTGCGACGATCGTCTTGCCCTTGTTCTCAGGACGCTTAGCAAGTTCAATAGCTGCCCAGAGAGCCGCACCGGATGAGATGCCTACGAGAACGCCTTCGCTCTTGCCTAAGAGCTTGCCTGTTGCAAATGCATCATCGTTGGAAACGGGGATGACCTCATCGTAAACAGCCGTATTGAGGACATCCGGTACAAAGCCTGCGCCGATACCCTGGATCTTGTGCGCACCGGCAGTGCCCTTACTCAAAACGGGAGAATCAGCAGGCTCGACTGCTACGACCTTTACAGATTCCTTCTGTGACTTTAAGAATTCACCTACACCTGTAACTGTTCCGCCTGTGCCTACGCCTGCAACGAAGATATCAACTTCGCCGTCTGTATCTTCCCAGATTTCGGGACCTGTAGTCTCTTTGTGAGCCTTCGGATTTGCCGGGTTAACGAACTGGCCTGCGATGATGCTGTTAGGGATCTCTTTCTGGAGTTCCTCAGCCTTTGCGATAGCGCCCTTCATGCCCTTTGCGCCTTCGGTGAGAACGAGTTCCGCACCGTAAGCCTTGATGAGCTGTCTTCTTTCAACGCTCATCGTCTCAGGCATTGTGATAATGAGTCTGTAACCCTTAGCAGCTGCAACGGAAGCTAATCCGATACCTGTATTTCCGCTTGTAGGCTCGATGATGACACTGCCTTCCTTAAGTCTGCCGGAAGCTTCTGCGTCCTCGATGATCGCCTTAGCGATTCTGTCCTTGACGCTTCCTGCAGGATTGAAGTATTCGAGTTTTGCTACGAGCTTTGCTTCGAGACCTAAAGCCTTTTCGAGATGTGTGAGCTCAAGCAAAGGTGTCTTGCCGATAAGCTGGTCTGCTGATGTATAGATCTTAGTCATAATTATTCCTCCCGTATGACTGCTAAGTGATTATTGTTTTTGTTGCTGAATATGAGATCAGATTGCAGCAAAGCCCTTCTCGAGGTCTGCAATGATGTCATCGATGTGCTCTGTACCGATGGACAGACGGATCGTGCTCTGGTAGATGCCTACGCTGTTAAGCTCTTCCTCGGAAAGCTGTGAGTGGGTTGTGCTTGCCGGGTGTATAACAAGGCTCTTAACGTCTGCAACATTTGCGAGAAGTGAGAAGATCTCTAAGTTATCGATGAACTTGAATGCTTCTTCCTTGCCGCCCTTGATGTCGAATGTGAAGATCGATCCGCCACCGTTCGGGAAGTACTTCTTGTATACTTCGTGATCAGGGTGATCAACGAGAGCAGGGTGATTTACCTTTGCTACCTTCGGGTGGTTCTTGAGATATTCTAACACTTTATTGGTGTTCTCAATGTGACGCTCTACTCTTAATGAGAGTGTCTCTGTGCCCTGAAGGAGAAGGAATGCTGCGAAAGGTGAGATGGAAGAACCTGTATCTCTCAAAAGGATTGCTCTGATGTATACAGCGAATGCAGCCTTGCCTGCAGCTTCTGTGAACTTAACGCCGTGATAGCTCGGGTTGGGTTCTGAGATCCAGGGATACTTGCCGGAAGCTGCCCAGTCGAAGTTGCCTGAATCAACGATAACGCCGCCCAATGTCGTGCCGTGGCCGCCGATGAACTTTGTTGCTGAATGAACTACGATATCTGCGCCGTATTCGATAGGTCTGATAAGGTAAGGTGTGCCGAATGTGTTATCGATTACGAGCGGGATGCCTGCTGCGTGAGCGATCTTTGCGAGCTCTGCGATATCCGGGATATCAGATGAAGGATTGCCCAGTGTCTCAATGTAGAGAGCCTTTGTGTTAGGTCTGATGGCAGCCTTTACCTCGTCCAGATCATGGATATTGACGAATGTTGTCTCGATACCATAAAGAGGGAGTGTGTGAGCAAGAAGGTTCTCTGAACCGCCGTAGATCGTCTTCTGGGCTACGATGTGCTCGCCCTTTACTGCGAGAGCTTCGATAACATAAGTGATTGCCGCTGCGCCGGATGCTACTGCAAGTCCTGCAACGCCGCCTTCAAGTGCTGCGATTCTGTCTTCGAAAACGCCCTGTGTGGAGTTTGTAAGTCTTCCGTAGATGTTGCCTGCATCAGCAAGACCAAAGCGTGCTTCTGCGTGAGCTGAGTTATGGAAAACGTAAGAAGTGGTTGCGTAGATCGGCACTGCGCGTGCATCGGATGCGGGATCGGGTTGTTCCTGGCCTACGTGGAGCTGGAGAGTTTCAAATTTATAGTTAGACATAATTGTGTTATTCCTTTCTTAATTCAAATAGTTATAGTTGTGCTGTCGGAACAGCGGCTGTTTGAACAAGAACAACACATTCGTCCACAACGGAAGTTACTGCGGACTAATGACTGGAAATAGAACTTACGGTCGTACATAACTTCCGTCCTCCTCTCTCATAAGAATTTTCGCATATCATAAACGCTATTACCCACTATGTCAATAGGTTTATGTGAAATTTTTTCGCGCGCCCGAAAATGAGACGGGCGGGAATGAGGCCTGATTTGCGGGGTATCACAAATTCCTAAAAATCGGACTTTTATGATACGAACGCGGGAAAAAATATCATAAATGCCTCGATTTCCTGCATTTTATGATACAGGAAGGCCTTAAAAATATCATAAATCATGTAGTTTTTGCGATTTTGTGATACCAAGAGTACAGAATATCACAAAACCCCAAAAACAGGCCTGTTTGAGATACGGGAAGAGGGTATGAATATCTCAGATGCCTATGAAAATGGCAGTTTGAAATACGGAGGCGGTGATAAATATCTCTAATCTCTAAAATACGCCCCAAATCTTCAAAAGAGCACTTTTGGGATGCAATCTGAAGCAAAAATGCACCCCAAATCAAGAATACGAGCCATTTGGGATACATTTGTCCTCTTAAAAACACCCCAAATCTTCAATTCAAAACATTTGGGATGCATTCGCCCCCTCGAAAACACCCCAAATCGAGAAAACGAGCAATTTGGGATACATTTGCCCCTTCAAAAACACCGAAGATGTAGTATATAAATCATTTAGAAAAATTTTGTCACAGATCACATTTTCGATTTGTTATATGGGGTGTAAGGCCTGATAAGGGATCCCAAAGGCCTCACAGCAACAACAAGGAGATATTTTAATGGCGCTGCCGTCACAACAGATCAGATTTATCGAGAAATGTTATGAGCTTTACGAGCAGAAGATGTACCGCGTGGCACTGTCGGTGCTGCATGATGAGACACTCGCCGAAGACGCCGTGCAGGACGCGTTCCTGCAGCTCATAAGGCATAAGGTGTTCTTCAAGGATGCCGGTTCGGATGACTGCAAGAGATACATCATAACAGTCATAAGAAATGCTTCGATCAACATCTATAACAAAAGAAACAGCGAGAATAAGATCTTAAGCTTTTCCGACGACCTCGAATCAATATGTGACAACAGGATCATTGAAGAAGACAAAACAGAGGACCGGGAGCCTTACTGCACACCGCTTATGAGTTCCCTGCCCAAAAAGTATTACGATGTCGTCTATTACCTTGTTGTTAAGGAATACACGGCTGCCGAGACTGCAGGACTTCTTAACATCACAGAGGCAAATGTAAGGAAACGCTATGAAAGGGCCAGGAAGATGATGCGTGAGGCTATGGGCAGAGAAGGCAGCGGGAACCATTTCGCAGAGGGGAAATCTTAACAAGGGAGAATGCTTATGAACACAAATACTAACGATAAATTCGACCGCCATATAAAAGATATAAGTATTGAGGAATTCGACCACATCACTGACGGAGTCGAAGATCATGTTTTCTCCTCAAGATATTTGGCGGGAAAGGAAATGATAATGAATAATGCATCACATAAAGCAAAGATCAGCAAGCTTGGGGTAAAGATCGCAGTGGCAGCAGCTGCTCTCGTTGTGGCAGCACCTTTTGCGGTCAACGCGGCAACCGGCGGAGAATTATTTAACAGGATCTGGGGCAACGAAGGTAAAGAAAACATAGAAAGCCACGTGATATTTGTCAATGAGGTCAAGACCGGAAGAGACGGCGAAACCTACGAAACCCATTACGAAATAACTTATCCGGCAGTCGAATATGTTGAAGCAGATCCTGAACTGGCTGAGCGCCTCATAGGAAACAGAATGACGACAGAGCCTGTCTCCTTCACGGTCGGCGACAACACTTTTACGATCGAATCCGTCGTACATGACGGCATGTCAGTTATCGTATCTTACTCGATCGAAAATCCGAACGGCGTCGACTGCCTCAGCTTCAGTTCTTTAGACAATGAGGCAAAGGGCGCCACGGACAACCCGGATTCAGACACACTATTCGGCTTCCTTGAAGCGCACGGCAAGACATGGGTCGATATTGAGCGTTCCACAAACACCAAAGTTTACTGCATCAATTATATGATCGAAGAAGACGGTACTTACGGCCCGTCTCTCGAAGACCAGCTGACAATGTATGCCGAACAGGCCATCATGTCCAGAAGAGATCTTGAGAAGTACCTCGAGGAAAACAGAGATAACCTGGCTCCCGACGGAAGTGACTGGGATACTTTGGTCAAGGATGAAAAAGAATTAAAGATTCCTGTCGCAGCCGAGCTTGATACAAAATCATTCGTAAATTCTTCAGGTGATCAGATCGTAGTCTCACCGATCTCCATGACGTTCAATCCGACGAGCAGCGTATTAACAACGGATCTTGAGGCGCTTGGTGCACCTGACTGCTACGATGGCAACCGTTGGGTAACTATTACTTACAAAGACGGTTCGGAGTATCTTGTGTACAACGGCACTATAGATAACCGCGCTTATATCCGCGGAAACAGCGAAGACCACGGCTATACCGTGTTGTTCAACCGCCTCGTGGATACTGACAACATCGCAAAGATCACTGTTCACGGAATAGAATTCACTCCGGCATAAAACCGGTTTTTGGGTTATATGGTAAAGGCGGTGCCGTTTATTGCGGCGAACCCCAAAAGTTGAACAAACTTTGGGTGTTCAATGCATTTATTGCGGCACCGTCTTTATTTTGTTTGGTTTATTGAGGATATTTTGTGTATTTGGGGTATTGGGGGCAAATCAGGGGGCGATGTCATAAAATCCTTAATTTTCGAGGTTTTGTGATACCGGAAGGGGGCTTCAATGCAACAAATTGCTTGTTTTTTGCCATTTTGTGATACGCGCGAGCTCGAAAATATCATAAAAGCCGAATTTTCGCGATTTTATGATACAGGCGAGGCTCTTCAATGCAACAAATTGCTTGTTTTTCGATTTTAAGATACAAGCCTCTGGCAGAAGGACATCAAACCCACACAAAGCACTGAAATCTGATCGCCAAAACCTTGCCGGACGGAAAACACTTCCCTCCCGCGGACGGAAACTCCCACACAAAGCACGCTCTACATCAGCTGAACGATATTGCCCTGATCGTCTTTTATATAGTGATGAGGAGGGATGGCCGCTCCGCAGTGCGGGCATTCGGTGTGCATGCCGATAATGTAGATGCCGCCGCAGAAGCCGCACGCCTCCTGATAGACCGCAGTAAGACCGCAGGGCTTGGCGTCCTTATAATCTTCAGGAACTTTGCATTTCTTTAATGAAGATATGAATGACAATACCGCGAACAGTGACAGGACAATGAAAGCGATAAGACAGATAACGAACTGTGCTGTCTCGAAGCTCATCTTCATCATCCTGGGGCCATACTCGTCGAACGTGACCGCGATCGCATCATCAACGGAATATTTCGAGCGCTGAGACAGGCGCTTGTGAAGACTTTGGGTAAAAGCATCTGCATGCTTCTCAGTAAGCACCGGATCCGTGTTGTCTCCCTGCATTCCCTCCCAGTACCAGTCGTTAAAGCCGTCAGGCTTTATCTCTTCCGAGTATACGATGAGCCAGTGGACTTCATCGGGGAAGCGGTTAACATACACATCGTACGCGTAGTTTTCGAGGCTTGTGTAATCCTCATTCCATGTCTCGTTGGTCACGGTAATAACAGCGGGAACAATACCCGTTGTCTTATAGAATTCTTTCATTGATTTCTCAAGTTTTCCCGGGTTCTCGAAAATACCGAGATTATCCTCGATCACAAACTCGGGATTTTTGGGACCGTAATTGATCTTCTTTGGTGTGTGAAACGACAATACCATTCCTGCAGCCATTCCGATCAGGAACGGAAGGAAGAATCCTATGAAAAAGCATACCGTAATGATAAACGGTGACATGTTCTTCTTACGGATATCGTAGTTGGAGTATATGAAATACGGCTTCTGATCCTTGTAATAAAGGTATCTCGTGGCACCTTTAAACGGCTGGTTGGATGTGCGTCTTGAACTTCCGGAACCGCTGCCTCCGCCGCTTGAAGAGCTGCTCGAACTGCTGTGGCTTCCGCCGCTGTGTGATCCGCCTCCTGATGAATGTGGCATTTTCTCTCTCCTTATTCCTTTTCTGCAGCCTCAGATACGTCATCGTATTCAGGCTTGACCTTCGTTACTCTGAAACCCTCCGATACCTTGACCCTGACTTCGCCGTACTTCGTCATTACCTTCTCTTCGCGCCTGGCGAGCCTGAACCTGTCCATGGCGTTATATCTGATCCCTATCGTTGTGGTGTTCTCGAAAATCAGCTTCGCAAATTTCTCCTTGTCCTCAGGCTTTACGAGCACCGTGAAAAGGAGCCCCGGACGGTTCTTCTTCATGAAGACCGGCGTCGTAAAAACATCGAGAGCACCGTTTTCCATGAGAACACCTGTAGCATAACCCGTCTCTTCGCCTGTCATGTCATCGACATTGAACTTGAGTTCTATGACCTTATCACCTTCATCCTCTTCACTTCCTATGAAGGTCCTCAGCATATTTGCCTTTGCAAAATCTTTTCTGCCCATGCCGTAACCGGTCTTCTCAATAGTCATTACAGGTCTTGAACCGAAGCTTCCGGCAAAGTGTTTGAGCAGTGCCGCGCCTGTAGGCGTAAGAAGCTCTCCTTCGACATCACCGCTGCAGGTCGGGATTCCTTCGATTATGCTTGCGGTAGCCGGAGCCGGTACCGGAAGGATACCGTGTGCACACCTGACCTGACCGTAACCTGTTGCAAGAGGTGATACGATGATCCTGTCAGGAGCGATCTGCTCCAGAAGAACACAGACGCCGGCAATATCCGCCACGGCATCCATGGTACCTACTTCATGGAAATGGATGTCCGTTACGGGCTTTCCGTGCGCCTTGCTCTCAGCTTCTGCTATCAGGCCGTATACTGCAAGAGCGTCTGCCTTAACCTTATCAGACACATTAAGACCGTTGATTATACTCTCTATATCACTCATGTGAGTGTGGTGATGGTGATGCTCATATTCGTGATGATGATCGTGCTCCGCGTGTTCGTGCTCATGTTCATGCTCGTGATGGTGCTCATGTTCATGATGATGCTCATGTTCATGCATGTGTTCATCCTCTTCCACACCGTGAACAACGACATGCGCATGCGTGCCTTCTATTCCGCATTTGACGCTCTTTTCGAATTCATATGTAACGTCAGGAATACCAAGCGAATTAAGCTTTTCCTCACAGGCTTTAACGTCGCCCGTGAGTTCGGCAAGAGATGCAAGGAGCATGTCACCTGCCGCACCCATATTGCATTCGATATAAAGAGTCTTCATGTTTAACCTCCGATGTGGTTGATCATGCTTGCGGAATATCCTGCACCGAAGCCGTTATCGATATTAACTGCTGTGACACCGCTTGCGCATGAATTGAGCATGGCAAGGAGTGCCGTGAGACCTTCAAAAGATGCACCGTATCCGACGCTTGTCGGGACAGCTATAACAGGACAGTCTGCAAGACCTCCGATAACACTTGCAAGAGCGCCTTCCATGCCTGCTACGGCAATGATCACACTTGCACTCATGAGCTTTTCCTTCTGTGCAAGAAGACGGTGAAGGCCTGATACTCCGACATCGTAAACGCGCTCGACTTTATTGCCGAGAAGCTCTGCCGTAACTGCTGCTTCTTCAGCAACAGGAAGATCTGAAGTGCCGGCTGTCGCGACGACGATAGTGCCTTTTACGGATATTTCAGGTATCCTGCCTGCGACGCCAATGCGTGCAACATCAAAATATTTAACGGGAATCTGAAGCTGATCTTTTTTCTCTGCTGACAGTCTTGTGATAAGCACAGTCTCCTGACCGCCTTCAAGAAGGCTTTCGGTGATCTTATCTATTTGTTCGGGAGTCTTGCCCTCACCGAAGATCACTTCAGGGACGCCCTGCCTTAACCCTCTGTGAAGGTCAGGCTTGGCAAAACCAAGATCGACAAACGGCTTCATCTTGAGCTGAAGTTCAGCTTCCTCAGGGGTCATCTCCCCTTTTGCAACCATGTCTAATATGTCTCTCGTGCTGCTCATTTATCCAGGACCTCATTCATGCTTCCGGTGCGGTATCCGTCCATATCCATTGTTACATATTTGAAGCCCAAGTTCTTTAATTCTGAAGATATTTCTTTGCGCGTGCGTTCATAAGCCATGAGTTCAATGTCAGAAGGATCTGCCTCGATCCTTGCAAGATCGCCGTGAACTCGTACACGGATGCCTTCAAAGCCCATGTCCTTAATGAACTTCTCGGCGGCAGCGACGCGCAGCAGTCCTTCTTCCGTGATCTTTTCGCCATATGCAAATCTTGATGCAAGGCATGCTGCAGACGGATGATCCCATGTCGCAAGTCCTGCCTCTTTTGAAAGACGGCGGATGTCAATTTTCGAGAGCGCGGAATCCTTCAAAGGACTTATAATGCCCAGTTCCTTAATGGCGCGCATTCCGGGTCTGTAATCGCCGGTGTCGTCAACGTTGCTGCCGTCAGCGACCACATATCCTTCCGCTGCTGCCTTTACGGACTCGAAAATCCTTCTCTTGCAGTAATAGCACCTGTCAGGCGGATTGTCCGCGAATTCTTTTACAGCGAAAACATCGAAGTCCAATACGATCTGCCTTACGCCCGTCTTCTCACAGAAAGAAACAGTCCGGTCAAATTCATCTTTGGTGATGACCTGAGACTTCACTGTAACCGCGACCGCATTATCTCCCAGGACTTCATGAGCCTTATACAAAAGATATGTGGAATCTACGCCGCTTGAAAAAGCGACCGCCAGTTTCCCGGCGGCCTTAATACGCTCTGTGAGCGCTGATTCTTTAATTCTGATGTCAGATAAGTTATCCATTCATCACTTTGCGAGCATTGCCTTGACCTTGCCCTCGGGGTCCTTAACGAGAAGGATCACGAACCAGATAACGAGGCCTAAAGCTACTACGGATAATCCGAGATATGCGTCGTTGATCATGTCAGCGGGAGCCTGCTCAAAGAATTCAGCACCGAGTTCGATGTACTCGACGACTGCGTCAACGAGCCACATAAGGCTTGCGCCCCAATACATGAGAGCAAGTGTTCCGAGTTTTCTGTCGGCTTTGGAGTTGTACCAGAGGATGGATGTGATAACTGCAGCGAAAACAGTGATAAGTAATGTCATATGCGTTATCCCCCTTATGCCTTAGCCTTTGCGGAAACAGGAGCCTTCTTCTTGGAGACAGCCTGTGATACCAGTACCATTACGACCCAGGCAACAGTTACGAGTATTGCCATTGCAACGCCGCTCGTGCCCATCTCATGGAGCATTTCTGCTGCGTCCTCCGCATTTGATGCTGCTGTAAGGAAGGGGAACCACGGTGTGACTTCACCATGCCATACATGCTCGAAAGCAAGGAGCGCTGAACCGCCCCAGAGCATGGTGTTAAGCCAGTTCATCTTCTTGATGAAGATATTGTCAGAACCTTTCTTGTCTGCTGCGTGTTTTATTACTGTTGTGACGATAGCCTCAGTTGTGGGAACCAGAAAACATGCCATAGGGGTGCTCTCCTTCATTATTTTTTATTGAAATAATTCTAACACAGTATCCTGATAGGTATATATCGGTTGTTGACACAAAACTACTTCTTTTTTGACTTGTTGGCACCGCCGTAGTCATCAATGCAGCGGCAAAGCGCCTCAAACGTCTCATCGCTCAGATCATGCTCGATCTTGCAGGCATCCTCTTCGGCAACTTCAGGATCCACTCCCAGCGTTACAAAGAAACCTGTGAGCTTCTTATGACGGGTATAGATCTTATCTGCGATCTGCATGCCTTTTTCTGTCACGGTTATGAGGCCTGAACTTTCCATCTCGATGTAACCGTCCTCGCGAAGACGCTTCATGGCATTGCTTACACTCGGCTTGGTAACGCCAAGAAAACCGGCAATGTCGATTGAACGTATATAGCCGTTCCTCTCCTTGAGGATGATCATGGCCTCAAGATAATCTTCTGCTGATTTGCCTATATCACTTCTGTTTTTCATAAATCTGCACCTTAAAACCTGACCTGCCGGTTAGTCATGGATAATTTTACAATAATTTTACTACCACTTGTTTAGATATTCTGATATAAATGATGTGTCAGTTACACATTTTCCCATTTCTACAGACATTTTGCGGGCAGGATCCGTTCGAGGTAAACAAGATGCTTATCGAAAACAAAACTATGGACGAGGAGCGTGCTCTCTACGGGAGCTCTGAACTTACTGTCAAAAACTGCCGCTTTGACGGCCCTGCCGACGGCGAGAGCGCTCTTAAGGAAAGCTCGAATGTCACGGTCCTGAATTCTTATTTCAACCTGAGATACCCGCTCTGGCACGTCCGCGGTCTCAACATCTCATCATCCGAGATGACAGGCAACTGCCGCGCCGCCATGTGGTATTCGGACAAGATCAATATCCGTGATTCCAAGCTCCACGGCATCAAGGCCCTGCGCGAGTGCGAGCATGTCCTGATCACAACATCCTCGATCATCTCGCCCGAATTCGGCTGGTCAATGAAATACTTCGGAATGAGCGATACAATGGTCGAATCCGAATACTTCCTCATGAGGTCTTCCGACATCATCATCAAGAACCTTACCTTGAAGGGAAAATACTCGTTCCAGTATGTCGAGAACTGTGAGATGAGCAATTCCGTCCTTAGCACCAAAGATGCTTTCTGGCACGCGAAAAACATTAATATCAAAAACACGGTAATAAACGGCGAATACATGGGCTGGTACTCAGAGAATATGACGCTCACAGACTGCACCATAAAGGGCACCCAACCATTCTGCTACTGCAAGAACTTAAATCTCATAAACTGCCGCATGGAGGAATGTGACCTGGCATTCGAGAGATCCCATGTCAACGCGGAGATCACAACTCCCGTGCTCAGCATCAAGAATCCCCTTTCAGGGAAGATCACAGTTCCTGCTGTCGGTGAGATCATAAGAGATATTCCCGGCGCTAACGGAGAAGTAATAGTCAAGCTAAAATAATCAGGTTTCCGATTCTGACACGTGCTTGTTAATACGGTCACAAATGACCTTAACAGTCTGGTCAGCATCGCCATTTCTGCTGAGATATGTATTTGTCTCTTCTATCAGTATTGTGTATATGGTTCTGTCAAACCTGTATAAGGTATTATTGTCCGCAACAAATTCCCGGGCTTTGACCCTAAACTCCTCAAGTGAATCCTTATCGCAAAGAGGATCTATAACGGATACCTGTTCTTCCTCCGAAGCTGCATTATGTGTTCCGTTCGACATCTCTCCGATAATCCTGTTTATCTCATCTATATAAGCATCAAATTCCGAATCAGAAAACAAGGTGTATTCCGCAAGTATCTTTCCGGCTTTTTCTTTGCCTAAGGAATTTACAAAATCGTCGATCTGACTTTGCATTGAATCCTTGTTTACCGGAAAACTCATTTTCCTCTGGACCTCATCTGACAGGAGCAGATCAAGTATCTTTATGCAATCATCAACATTTGAGCTCGAAGAACTGACTCCTACATAATACCCGGGATTTACCGCCAAAGATTCGTATCCCCAAGGTGCGCAGAAACCAAGGCAATGAGGATAATAGCAAAAATATGAATATAATTCTTCAACGCTTCTTACGGTCAGGCTGTTGAATACCATGTTCCCGTTCTGTATCTCATAAGCAGCTGATTCGGTCTCATAATAGTCATCTCTGTATTTTGAGCACAGGTTCAGCATCTCATGAACGGTTTTCCCGGAAAGGCTTCCTTTATCATCGATTTCCTTCAGGATTATGCCGCAGTACTCATCAACGATCGTTTCAGTTGTCTGGCCGGCAAAGATCTCTTTAGCGTCAAGATCCATATATGACAGTTCTTTCAAGGAATCCTCATCCAGGAACTTATCGTTATACAGATATGCATTTACCGAATACTCGGGAAAGATACAATAATCCATCAGACCGCTCAGTCCATCGTTTATAACATCTTTATTCAGACTGCTGTTATCCAGATTCAATAAATATCCTTCGCTTATGAGCGGATCCTTTAACTGATCATCGAAAACGATCAGGTCGTATGTCTTGTTCGTAATGATATCCAGATAATCTTTAGCTGCAAATCTTCCGTTAACCGCTTTATCAAGACAGATATAATAACCTGCGCCGCTGCGGTTGGCATACTGGAAGATGTTCTCGTTGTATAACTCTCCCAATATACAGACAGATATCTTTTTCTTCGCATTTTCTGAAGGAGTGATAATGCTGACAGCGAATGTATCTTGGTTGTCAAGGCCGGTATAATACATTGCGGTCTTGAGCTGTCCGTTATCACTGATAATATAAGGCGGAAGCTCAGTTCCGTAATCATAAGTATTTACGATTGTTTTCGCCTCACATTTTTCGATATCGACATCAAATATGCCTTCTCGTGTAGACAATAACAGGTGCTTGTCATCTTTAACAAACAGACTTGCATCGCCATATAATAATTCTTCAAAGTTGTTTGAATAGTAATCGATAATAATCTCGCGTTTTACCGACATTGACGTCAGATCAAGCTCTTTGAGCTTCAGCTTATTGAGCTGCATGGTATCTCCGGGTCTGCCGGTCTGTGGTTCGGTTGCAGGCTTGCTTTCAACTGTATATATTTTTCTTCCCTTCGAAGCTACACCGCAAATAGTGTTATCCGTAGAATAAAGTTTGTCACTCTTTCCATCTGCTTTGAAAGACGCAATGCTGTTTTCCGTGGCAAGCAAATATCCACCGTCACAGGATATGACATCATTAACATAAGATTGCAGTTCCACACCATAAAGATCCGTTATCAAGCCCTGATCTATGATAGCTGTCATATCATTCCCGGACGGGTCAGCTATCAGCGCCAGAAGCTGTCTGTCATCAATCAGCGCAAATCCGTGAAAGGACAGATCCAGATTATATTCTGCATTAACAGACATTTTCTCATTTCCGTCGGGATCAGTTATCTTCACATAGAGCTTGCCAAGCGCATAATAAGCGGAAATATCACATCCGCTGTCTACCGTATGAAACTCAGAAACTGCATCTGTTCCTATGAAAGCAACAGCTTCTTTTCTTTGATCAGAATAGTACTGTTCATATTCCGTAAAAGAGATATCGCAGTCGGGATGATCTATAGAACTGATGGTAATGCTTTTACTTCTCTGACATCCGGGTATAAACAGTGCTATACAGACCTGACAGACAACCAATGCAAATGTCTGAACTTTATGCTTCACAGATATGCCCGTCCTTGATATGGATATTTCTGTCCGAATAATTCTCGAACATCTTATTGTGCGTAACGACTATTACCGTTGTTCCCTGTTCCTTTACTTTAAGGAGGAGCTTAAGGATCTCCTCAGAACTTGCCGAATCCAAAGCCCCCGTCGGCTCATCACAAAGAATGACAGACGGATCGCACATAAGCGCCCTCGCAAGTGCCACCTTCTGTTTCTGCCCGCCGGAAAGGTTGCTTACCCTTCTTTTAAGATATTTGGACATGCCGACTTCTTCAAGCCTCTTGTTTATGATGTCTTTAAACTCGTTTGGCTTATACTTCGAAAAGTATAACGGAATCTTAAGATTGTCTTCGACGCTCCTGTATGGAATCAATGCATAATCCTGGAACAGGAAGCCGATATTATCATTCCTGAAGCGGGACTGTGCATTATCCTTCATTTTCCCGATTTCCACATCGTCATAAGTTATAGTTCCTTCGGTAGGGGTATCCATTGCTCCAATAAGATGCAGCAGTGTGGATTTGCCCGATCCGGAAACTCCGAAAATACAGATGAACTCTCCCTGTCCGATCTTCAGATCAACATTTGACAGAGCCTTTACTTCTTCATCTTTACCCGCATTGTATGTCTTCCCGACATTCTTTAATTCAATAACCATCTTTAGCCGCCTTTGCTAATATGAATAATCCTGAAGTCACCAAAACTGCTGCCAAATATCCCGCCAGCACCAACAAATAAAATGCAAAAGCGGAACCGCCATATGAAAACAAATCCTTAGAGAATGCAGCAAACACCCAATATAAAACCGAACCGCACAAAACTGATACTGTTAACACAAACATCACATGATCAAGGATATACCGTGCAATTATCATTTTCGATGCGCCACAGTATCTCATTATCCTGTATTCCTCGCGTCTGTTCACCACCAGCATGAGTGTCAGTCTGGCAAAGCACAGACAAGAAAGGATTGCCATTATATAAATCAAACGGACTTCATCAGAATTCATGACTTTGGATGCTGAAGAAATTCTGTCAGGCAAATATTTCACGGCAGTTATGCCATTATCTACAAATGATTTATTCAGAGCATCAAGCTCGCCGTCACTCATCCGTTCGTCCTTGTAGATTGACAAGAGAATGCTGTCGCTCCTTGCCACATCCCAAAAATCATCCATGTTCAAACACAGAACTTCCACTATTTCTACAGGAAGACATAACTGAATATTCTGTTGGCCTATGACTTCAAACTCTTTATCTCCAACAACAACACTATTGACGTCCGGACTGTTTATATCAATGAAATTGTCGTAAAAAAACACTGTCGAAAGATATGCAATTTCATTCTTGTTCACCACGGTTATAGGCATGCCGATATTCCTGTTTTCCGAAATCGGCGTTAGAAACGAGACCAATACATAATCGTTCTCTTCTGACGCTACCAGAATATCTGAGTAATCATCAATTGATTGAACGATTGAATCAACCTTAGACCTGTCATCAGTATAAATCCTGAATGTATAAGTCGTATCCTCAATAGATAAGCGGTCATACCCGTTATCATAAATGATCTCACCTATGACAAGAAGCATAATAAACAACAAGATACTATACATAGCAAACGACGCTATATGAAGTAAGATATGATTTTTTATGTAGGACAGTAACAGCATGGTTTCACTCCCTGTCCCGGTATAAGCTGACCGGAGATGAACGCCTATACATCAGGTAATAGATGAGCACGCCGATGCTATAGATAATTATGTAAACTACTATCAGCATCAAGAAAGTTTTCCATCTGATTACGTTGAATTCTGTCTTCCAGTATTTTTCATAAAGTGCCCAGCCGGAAAAACCTGAAAGACCTCCTATGATGATGCTGAAATAGTAAGGCAACACAGATAACAATATTGCCGTCTTCCATGGACAACCGCTTATGACGAATATTCCAAGCTCTTTCCTTTTATATGTATACCAGCTCAAAAATATGGTGATCATGACGCATAAAGTCAACAGACTTATGGCCAAACTGAAAGTCTTTATCATTCTAATCTCGTCTTTGTGGTTGGCAAGATAATTATCGAGCAGCCTCTCGTAGGATATCAGATCCTGAGGATTCAATCCGCACTGCTTTATATCATTGAAGATAACTGTCTGTTCTGCCCCGTCTTCGGGAGTAATAATATACAGACATGGAGAATCTTCATTAGAATTAACAAGCTGTCCATTCGCACTTAAAACCGAGCACACGCCTAAATAAATCCTATGTCCTTCAACCTGCTGGGTTTCTCCTGTGCCTTCTAAGGGGTCACAGACCGTCGTAAAAACCAGGGACAAATCAACCAGACTTCTGTTTGAATTTATCACCATCTCGTCGCTTCTGATAAAACCGTCTACGACTACGTCTATAACAGCTTCAGAATAAGGCGTATGCGCGTCAGAAGGAAAATAGATAATACTCAGGTTTATGTGATCGCCAACCTTGTATTCCTTTCTGGCCGTTTCATCCAACAGCACATGATTCGGTTTAAGCGAAGTAATCGGAACGTCATTGATGTCATGAACAGTCAATATCCTGGAAGGATCCTTGTGGCTGTCTGAAAGATTATAAAGACAAAAACCGGTTTCCCAATTTTCAGAGTTGCCGACAACAAAGTCACTTACAACACCGCCTCCCGAGAAATAGTTCAAGACTGTTACATCCTTGATGCTCTCAGAATCGATAAGGCTGTTTAACAATTCCCTGTTTTCAGCATCTGATCTCAGAAAACCGGCTAATCCTCCTTGAAAAAAATATCGGCCTTCCAAATGCATCTCGTGAGATCTGACAATAATCTTGTTAAACCTAGACACTTCGGAAATCATGTAGCAATTAGAGAATGATACAAGAGAAAACAACAGTATCAGAAAAATAACTGTTGCCTTCGATGCAGATACAAGCTCTGCCAAAAAACGCAAATAATTTCTGCGGTTATGCTTCATCAGTCAGTTATAGGCTCAATCTAAGATAAGTGCTGTTGTGAACGGATATACAAAATCAGAATGCTGTGAATGTACACATCACGGGAAACGGCTGCGGACACCCGCAGTCAGCACTATTACTCTATTCATTCCTATTTTCCTCCCAAGAAAAAGTGACCTTATGGTCGAAAAGAGCATATCACGCGCTTTATTTTAGTGTCAAGAATTCTTGTTATTCTTTATCCTTCATCACAACATTAACGTAGTTGAACGGTATCTCGATGCCTTCTCTGATGAATGCATCGTTGACACGCTTGTTGATGTCGCTCTTAACGAGCAGGGCTGATGAGCTCTGCTTGAAGTAGATGATCATTGAAAGAACAAGGCTGCTGTCTGCAAATGAATCGAAGAATACGGGGCCGTACTCATTGTCTTTTCCTGCCGGAACCGTCAATTCCGAATTGATCACTTCATTCTTTATAACTTCGGAAGCTTTCTCAATGTCAGTTCCGTATGCGACATTGAAGTCCATCCTGACAGATCTTAACTTCTTGTAGCTTGTATCCCTGATCATAAGGGAATTGATCTTGCTGTTGGGAACAATGATATCCACGGTGCCCAGACTTCTGAGAACAACATGTCTCGGTGTGATGTCAGCAACAACACCGGAAGTACCGTTCTCCAGTTCGATCCAGTCGCCGATCTCAAAAGGCTTGTTAAGCGTGATCGCAATACCGCTGAAGAAGTCTCCTAATACAGGCTGTGCCGCAAGACCTGCAACCGCACCGATTATCGCGGTTCCCTGGAAGAGGACCTTGCCGATATCCGTGGTTGCCGTAGAGCTTACGAGAACCCAGATTACCGCAACAAGGATTATCGCAGTTCTGATGATGTTCTGGGTGAAACGGATGGTGAGGTTCTTCTTATCCTTGAGCTTGCTCTTTACGAACTTGCCGTATATATGCAGGATTATCGTTGTGGCGATTGCCGCTATAACCGCATAGATCAGGAGTTCAAGGATCTGACCCAATGTGGTCGTTTTGTCCAGTAAAGATAAGATGTCAGGTATTTTATCGAACATAATAAACCTCTGCCAAATCAAGTTACTTCATCAGTATAGATAATATAACAGAATTTCATTATCGGGATAAGGGTGTATAATCATGGCGATTTTACATTAGAAAGAAGGAAATCTTATGAAAAATAAGATCACCGCAGCAATCCTTTCAGCAGCAGTCGCATTAGGCATGCTCGCAGGATGCAGTGCAAAGAAGGACGACACAGTCGTCAGAGTAGGTTCTCTTAAGGGACCCACAACTATAGGTATCGTTAACCTTATGGACAAAGCGTCCAAGGGCGAATCACAGGGCAAGTATGAATTCACAATGTCATCAGCTCCTGATGAGATCACCGCAAAAGTCGTATCAGGCGACATAGATATCGCGCTTGTTCCCGCCAACCTCGCTTCCGTTCTTTACAACAAGACAGAAGGCGGCGTAACGGCAATAGACATCAACACATTAGGCGTTCTTTACTGCGTAACGGGCGACAGCTCCATTACTTCCGTCAAGGATCTTGCAGGTAAGAAAGTCATCACAACAGGCCAGGGTGCCACACCTGAGTATTCATTGAGATATCTCCTTGATCAGAACGGCATCACAGACTGCGAGATCGAGTTCAAGTCTGAATCAACGGAAGTGGCAGCACTTCTTGCTGAAGACCCTTCACAGATCGCAGTCCTGCCCCAGCCTTTCGTTACCGTTGCATGTGCACAGAACGAAGCTATAGCGGTTGCATTCTCGCTCGAGAATGAATGGCAGTCTTTAACAAACGGTCTTGGCATGGTAACAGGCGTTACCATCGTAAGGAACGACTTCCTTAAAGATCACAAGGAAGCTGTTAAGACATTCATCTCAGAGCATGAAGCAAGCGTTAATTCCGCTAACTCAGATCTTGATACCACGGCAGCTCTTGTTGTCGAGAAGGAGATCATCGGCAAAGAGCCTCTTGCAAAGAAGGCTATCCCCAACTGCAATATCGTCTGCATTACAGGCGACAGCTTGAAGAGCAATCTTGAAGCATACCTTAATGTCCTTTCCGGCTACGATCCCAAGTCTGTGGGCGGAAAACTCCCCGGCGAGGATTTCTATTTCAAAGGTTAATGAATGAAGGCTAAGAAGTATATCAGGACAACTTTGATCGTTTTGATCTGGCTCGTTATCTGGCAGGTGCTCGCACTTGCCGTCAATAACAGCATTCTTCTGTCAGGTCCGGTCGAGACGGCCGAAGCCCTGATTACTCTTGGCGCAACTTCATCCTTCTATATCTCTGTAGGTATCACGGCCGGCAAGATCCTGCTTGGATTCCTTATCGGCGGACTGCTCGGATCTGTCCTTGCACTCCTCAGTTACAGGATCAACATAGTGAAGGAATTCTTCTCGCCGTTCGTATCCGTAATAAAGTCGATACCCGTCGTAAGCTTCATCATTATCGCCCTTATCTGGGCCGGAAGTTCAAACGTCACGATAATCGTATCAGCTGTAATATCTTTCCCGATCTTCTATAAGAACCTTCTAGAAGGCCTCCTGGTAACTGATCCCAAGATGCTCGAACTTGCGAAGGTCTATCAGATGAAGACTTCCAAGAAGATCAGATATATCTACCTGCCTTCCCTTACCCCGCACATCAAAAGCGCAATATCTCTTGCAATAGGTATGGCATTCAGGGGCGGCATCACGGCTGAGGTAGTAGGCCAGCCGCTTAAATCCATCGGCAACGGCCTTTACAGGGCCAAGATCAATCTCGCGACATCAGAGATGCTCGCGTGGACTTTAGTCGCTGTGCTTTCCGCGTTCCTCATCGAGAAGCTTATCTCGTTCATCGTAAAGAAGGTGCTCAAATGATAGAACTTGTAAATGTCAGCAAATCTTTTGATGAGAAGAAGGTCTTAGATTCGTTCAGCGCTGTTTTCGATGAGGGAAAATATCTTCTCAAAGGTCCTTCGGGAATCGGCAAAACCACATGCATACGCCTTATATTAGGGCTTATAGATCCTGATGATGGCGAAGTCAGAGTGCCTGATAATATGCGCTTTGCGGTATGCTTCCAGGAGAACAGGCTGTTTGAGAAAGAGACTGTATTGACCAACGTCCTGGCAGTCAATGAGAACATATCCGTAACAGACGCTGCTTCAGCGATATTAGAGCTCCTTCCCTCCGATTCACTCGATAAGAAAGCGGGCGAACTGTCAGGCGGAATGAAGCGCAGGCTTGCCGTAATAAGAGCCATGCTTCACGATTCAGACTGCGTTATCCTGGACGAGCCTTTTACGGGGCTTGATGATGCCTCGCGCTCGAAAACAATTTCCTTCATTAACGGGCGTTTAAACGGCCGTCTGCTCATCGTCACAAGCCACGACGAAAGAGGCCTTTCAGACCTTCAGGCAGTAAATATCGATTCACCGGAAGAGTGATCAGCCGGCTCTGTGATAAAGCGTGTATTCAGCGTTTGCGTATTCTATAACGTAGTTGGATTCAATGGCTTTATAGACCTTGCGCGATATAGGCTCATCGTCTGCCGGAACCACTATCCATAAAGAGCCTTCGTTTTCTATCCACAAAGTTATCTCATTGTCTAATCCGGGCATCAGTTCAATATAGTGCAGCTGCCAGTCCATATATCTGTTGGCAGGCATTGTGCCCGTTACGCCATACCATCTTGACCAGTAGACATCACCAAAACCGTATACACTGCACTTTTCATTCTCTGGAATGTGTGCTGCAATATCGGTTGCATAAGAATTCTTATTTGCCTCCGGCAGATAATCGGCTGCCGCAGGGATCGTACGGAGCTTATCCGTGATCTTCTTGAGCGCCGGACTTTCCATATTCTCAGTCGCATAAGCATATATGGTAAAAGCCCCCTTTGCGGTACTCTTTACTATCCTTACGGCCTGCATTGAGAACATTACGGCAAAGCATATGATGCAGAGAATATTCTTCCTTGCCTTAAGACCTTTGCCGCCGTTCTTATAGGTTATATAAACACCAAGAACCACATGGGGGATAAAGAGCATAAAGTAATGCGTATATGCATTGCCCATTGTAACTGCAACAAGAAGGAGCAGACCTGAGAAAAAGCTCAGACACTTCATATACCACTTCTCGCGGTAGATGATGCTTATTACAAGCGGCAGCAGGAGAAGCACAAGGAAGAGTCTAAATGTCGAGAAGACATTCCAGAACTTTTGAACAAAGCCTGTCTCTGACGAATAGGTAACGCCGAAGACAAATACCTGATTAAGCATCGTGCCGAGCATATTTTTCGCGCTGAAGAAAATGCATGGAATAAGACATGTTGCGCCGAATCCCAGAATGACCATAATGAAGTTAAAAGCCGCGTTTTTGAACTCCTTCTTTTTAAAGAGGACGAGGAATACCGTTAACAGAACGGCGCCTACCGTCGCGGCATTGGTTATCCTTATAAAGCAGATATATCCGACTGCAGCTCCATAAAAAAGCGAATACATAACCGGGTGCTTATATTCATGTCTTAACTCTGCTTCCTTAAAAAACTTAAGGCAGAAACACAGACTTAAAAGTATAACCGGAAGGCAGAATTCCTCCGTGAGATTACCGCCCTCAAATGTTGCTACGGCAACTGCAAGGACCGGCAGGAATGCCAGAAGTCTGTGCAGCCAGATAAGCCTGTAGGAGAACATATCCGATGTCTTGCCGATGATATAAAGGCACACAGAAAGATTTATGCACTGGATGATGAAAGCACCCGTTCTGCCGTAGCAGATCTTCTGTCCGATGAATTCAAGGAAGAAAAGGAACGGTCCCTTCATGTCAAAGAAGTCCCTGTATGGCAAAAGACCCTTTGTCATGCCCTGTCCGACCAGGATAAAGAATGCGGAATCACATCCCCAGTTATCCTTCATCAGAGGCGTTGTGGACGTCGAATAAACGGCTGCAAAAGCCGTAGCAATAAGCAGACATACCAGATAAAGCTTTATATTCTTAAATACTTTGCTCTGCAAGATCTCAGATCTCCCTTAGTAATGCTTTAAAATAATATTATAGCACCTTTAGGAATATGACCCTTTAAGAGAGCTTGCCGACATCCGTCGCATAGCACCATCTGCCGCCCGTGAGATTGCCGAAGAAATACTTCATTGAAGCTGACTCGCACATAGTAAGGATCTTTCCGTCGACGAAGATTATCTCCTCTGCCATGGGCGGGAAATCGTATGTATTTACGAGCGTGCTCTTATCAAGCGTGTATACGGGTATCTCACCGTTATCCGTATTAAGTGTCCCTATTGCCGCGCTCCCGAAAACATCGTAGCAGCAGACGTTTGAGACCGCAGTTCCGTAAGACTCCGATACCCAGATCTTTCCGTCCTCCACTGCCATGCCCTGGACAAGACCGGGAAGTGAATATGCCTCAAAAGGCTGTGTCTCAACACCGCAGTTAGTGCCTTCTCCGTCGCTTAAGCGGTATGCGACCGCAATAGCGTGATTCTCTTCGCCGGAAGGGCCTGTATAGTAATGGGATTCAGGTGTCAGATAGTTAGGAACCCTGTAGAACTCACCTGCGATCATGCGGTCATTAGTAAAGCATATCCATGCGACATTGATCTTGTCTTCTCCGAACTTCGTGGAGAATGCACCGATCTTCTTAACAACGTCGCCGCTGTTTGCGGAAAGAACATCATTCAGAGCATATACATTGATACTCGCATCCTCATCGCCTGCGACAAACAGATATTCACCGTACGAAGCAAGACCGCCTGCATGTGGCTTGATCCCGTTGCCGTTCTCATCTCCCATGACAACATAACCGGAATCTTTACCGCTCTTGCCGTCAACTCTGTAGATGCGCGAAGATGAGCCGTCCTTCTGGTACCCGCAGATAAGATAAGTATCTGTGGATGCAACATAATCAAGACCCTGCGGAACCATATTGTCCCACAGACCCGGTATAACAAAAGCCTTCTCGGAAGCTTTGTAATAAGCGCTTACGGGCGCTCTGAAGTAGATCCTCGCACCGATGAAAACAAGAGCAACGAGTGCCAAAAGGACCACCAGAATGGTGACTATTACTTTCTTAGCTTTTGATCCGGTCTTTTTGCTCATAGATCAGTACCAGTCCTTATGTCTCTTAATGTATATGACCTTCATGATCTGCGCGAAGATCATGTAAACGATCATGAGGATTACAAGCCAGATCATGTAGCTTAAAGGCATTACGGGAAGGTCGAAAAGTGTTGAAATACCCGTAAATCCGATTATCAGCGTAACCGCAATAACGGCAAGCGTCGACAGCGTGAGCTGGATCGAAGCCCTGTCTCCGATGAACGGGATCTTCGGAGTCCTTATCGTGTGGATTACCATCGTTTGCGATATGACGCCGAACATGAACCAGCCGCACTGGAAGTAGCCGGCCATCTCAGGATTGTTGTATCCGAATACGAACCATAGTACGAGGAAGCACAGAACGTCAAGAACGGTACTTAAAAGTCCGAACGATACCATGAAGCCTTTGATGCCTCCGAGATCCCACTTCTTGGGCTTCTCGATATACTTCGATTCCACGTGGTCGAAAGGCATGCCGAGCTGTGCAAAGTCATTTAAAAGATTCTGCACAAGAATATGCACGGGAAGCATAGGAAGGAACGGTAAGAAGATACTCGCGATGAGCACCGAGAACATGTTTCCGAAGTTGCCGCTTACGGACATCTTCAGGTACTTGGACATATTCGCAAATGTGCTTCTTCCCTCAACAACGCCCTCGTCAAGAACCATGAGATCCTTCTCGAGCAGGATGATATCAGCAACTTCCTTCGCAATATCAACAGCGTTATCAACGGAAATTCCGATGTCTGCCTGCTTTAGCGGCAAGCTGTCGTTGATGCCGTCACCCATATAACCTACGATGTGGCCGTTTGCCTGGAACATCTTAACTACACGCTGCTTCTGATAAGGTGAGAGCTTGGAGAAGATGTCGCACTTCTCGCATGCTTCTTTTAACTCTTCGTCAGTCATTGCTTCGATCTTGGCACCGGTAAGCGACATCTCCGTAGAGAAGCCGAGTCTGCCGCAGATGTTGATAGCAACGCCTTCGGAGTCACCTGTAAGTACTATCGTACGAACGCCGTTCTTTCTTAAAGCATTGATAGCTTCGCCTGCAGATTCCTTCGGCGGATCCAAGAATCCGACGAATCCGATGAGCACCATGTCGCTCTCGTCCTCAACACCGAAAACATCGACGCCGTGAACGTTATTCTTCTGTGCAACCGCGATAACACGGATACCTTCAAGGTTATTCTCCTCGGCGATCTTTTTCGCGTTCGCGATAAGATCATCCGTAATATCCTTAACTTCGCCGTCGATCTCGATATAAGAGCAGATGGATAAGATCTCTTCGACCGCACCCTTCGTGATGAGCTGGCGCTTGCCGTTCTTGTCCTTTAACACAACGCTCATGCGGCGGCGCGAGAAGTCGAACGGGATCTCGTCTTCTCTTACATAAGCTTCCTTGAGATATCCAAGGTCTTCCTTATCTGCACGGTTGATGATCGCTACATCCATGAGGTTCTTAAGACCTGTCTGGAAATAGCTGTTAAGGAAAGCGTGCCTTAAGATACGCTTGTCTTCCCTTCCCAAAACGTCCATGTATTTCTCGAGGATGATCTCGTCCTGTGTGAGCGTACCGGTCTTATCTGTACAGAAAACATCCATCTCACCGAATGTCTGGATAGCACCAAGACGCTTAACGATCGTCTTCTTGCGGGACATGTTGATAGCGCCCCTTGCAAGTGATGAGTTCATGATTACAGGCAGCATCTCCGGCATGATACCTACAGCGATCGTAATGCCGAACATGAGCGACTGGAGCCAGCTGCCTTTTGTAATGAAGTTTGCGATAAAGATTACCGGAACCGTTACCAGCATGAAGCGGATAAGGAGCTTGCTTACTGAATCAAGGTTCTTCTCGAATGCACTCTTCTCCTCATAGGAGTTGAGGCTCTTTGCCATGCTTCCAAAGTAAGTGTCTCCGCCTGTCGTAAGGATAATAGCCTTCGCGCTTCCCGATACGATATTGGAGCCCATAAAGCCGATATTTGCGAGATCGGTAACACCGACGCCCGTCTCACTTGTCGTGAATTTCTCGACAGGATTGCTCTCACCCGTAAGCTGCGACTGGTCGATGAAGAGGTCCTTTGTCTCGATGAACCTTACATCACCCGGGATCATGTCTCCTGATGCGAGCTTAACGATGTCGCCGGGAACCAGCTCCTCGATATCCACCTCGATCTCGACATCGTTACGGATGACATCGAGCTTGGTGGTGATCATGCCCTGCAGCTTTTTGGCCGCACTGTTGGACTTCTCTTCCTGAATAAATGAGATTGTCGCGGAAATTATGATTACCGCAACGAGCATGATAAACGTTGCAAATGACGGTTCATCGGCAAGCACAACATCGGTTGCGAATGTGATCATCGCAACGACCAGGAGCACGATGTTGAAGGGATTGATTATCGCATCCTTGATTCTGACGGCAAGATTCTTCTCTTTGCCGAAATCAATTATGTTCCTTCCGTATTCTTCAAGACGGTCAGCCGCCTGCACCGGGTCTAAGCCGTATTCGTCTGTCTCATACTTCTCGAAAAGTGCCTTCTGATCAAGACCGCTTAATTCAAGCAGTATCTTCTCAACTTCACCGCGGCGCTCAGGATTCTCTTTTCTCTTCATGTCATCACTCCCTGAAAATTACAACTTTGCATTGAAAAATTATATTAAATATTCGGGAGCGTAACAATATAAAGCGGGATTCCCTGCTTACATCCTCTTATTCACGTTTATCACGTCTCAGGATCCCAGAAAAGTTCATCTAAAGTCTTATCGAGCGCCTTGCATATCGCAATGCAGAGATTGATCGTCGGGTTATAGTCACCCTTCTCGATCGCGCTTATCGTCTGCCTCGTGACATTGCACATTGCCGCAAGCTGTTCCTGGGACAGATCCTTGCCGGCGCGGGCAGCCTTCATCTTAAGATTCTTCATTGACGGTCTCCTTCTTGCTCATCGCCTCTTTGATTATAAGGCTTACGAGAATAATTCCCATTAACAGTGCCGCAAAAAAGTTAAGCGCGTCAGCAAATAATATTTTTTGTTCAATGTATGTGCGATCCATGCCGGAACGGCTGATAATGCCAAGTATGTTTGCCACCATTATAATGAAACTGCTGAGCATGTAGCCTTTTCTGTTCTGTCCGAGCTTAAAGAAAGCCTCCTTGAAAATGCAGTAAACGCTGAAGGCCGTAATCCCGGAGAAAACAGCGAATATCATCAGGACCGCAGAAGGGAAATCCTGATAATATGAACCTATTAAGCCGTCGAATAATGCGCATACGCCCAGTGTTGCAGCTGTTACGATAAAGGCTATCTTATAGGCAGTTCCCTTGAGGATCTTCTGACGTTCATCATAAACCTGCTCAGAACCTTTCTTAGTATCCTTGAATTTCTTATTTGTGCAGGATATTACCGTCACAACAATAATTGCCGCTCCGAATAACACTAAAGCTATCGGAAGACCGATCGTTCTAAAATAATCCATAAGTACACCTCCATGAATCCCCATTCCACGGGTATTGTTATCGTGAAGTGTATACTATTCTTTTCGCAATGTCAACTATATCTTACATATTTCATTTGTGGATTGCTTTTTCGCACGGAGGAATGAGCGTACAAATCTAAATAACACGTATCCTATTATCACGCCGAAAGTGTTCATTAAAAGATCATCGACATCAGAAGCCCTGTCAGCGAACGGAAGCTGTAAGATCTCTATCGCTAAAGAGATCAGAAAGCCTGTGCCCACCACTTTACAGGCTTTGTCCAGACGCTTATAAAGAACCGGCAACAGTATTCCTGTAGGAATAAACATCAGGATATTTCCTGCAACATTGAGATACATGTGAGTACTGTTGTCATAATCCGTCAGATACAAAAACGGGATGAAGTTTACCCTGAAATCAAATATCCTGCCGGTATCCAATACCAGCGGTGAGAACGTAAAACTGAATATCACCAGAAGATTTATATACATCAGCATATGAAGCTTCTCGCGCTTCCAGTCGAGCTTTTTACTGCGGATGCTTACAATTGCTCTTACAAGCAGATAAATAAATGTATAAACTGCCGCTACATAAATAAACGGTATAGATAACATTCCTAGTCATCTCCCAAAAATAATCTCTCGGAGCGTACTTTCCCCATAAGTAACCCCGTAATTATTTTATTCCCCTGATACATGGTAAATCTGCGCAGAAATAGGGTAATTGTCTTAAGAAAACCTTAAGTTTTAGGCATAAACAGATTGAGAAGGTCATTATAGCTTCTGCATAAACCATCGTTAATTTTGTTTTTGGGACATAATCGTTCGTTTACAACTTCAGTATAAATAACCCGTGTCTGTTGCAGTACGCATACATTTTCCTAATACAATACTTGCGGAATCTCGTCTCACAATTTCCCTCCGGATAGAGCTTTACAAACTGAACTCCCTGATCGGAAACCGCCGCAAGAAAAGATATATAGTGATCCTTTGTCATAGGGTGATCAACTGTAACATAATACTCGTCTTCCACTGTCTCAACTTTTATCTGATGATCCTCATCACAGGCTTCCGCTTCCATCGGCGGCAGCGTTATCCCGCAGCAGCTCACAACTGCCTCACCGGCTGACTGTATAACATTTCCGCATACGGGACATACATAGAACTTGCCTCTTAACATATTGGAAGAACGGTTGCAGTTCTTAATGTCTTCACCCGACAAAAGCTCGATCACAGATATATCCAGAGCCTTCGCGAGGGGCTCTATAAGACTTACATCCGGAAAGCCCTGACCGGTCTCCCATTTGCTGACTGCCTTGCTGCTTACAAAAACCTTTTCCGCAAGTTCTTCCTGTGTCATCTTTTTATCTTCGCGGAGCTTTCTTATCACTGCTCCGGTAACATATTTATCCATAGCTTAAATCCTCCTTACGCTTTCAAGATAACACAGCATGTTTTCCGTTGTTACCCACGCATCGTGGAGTCAGAATCCGTGTTATAATCCTTTTCTATGGACAAGTCGAAAAGCATAACAGGAAACATACTGATAATCGTTGCGGGATTATTCTGGGGAAGCATGGGTATATTCGTGCGCCACTTAAATAATCTCGGATTCACATCGATCCAGGTCGCGTGCTTAAGACTTACAATGGCAGGAATACTCTTTGCCATAATCCTTCTTATCAAAGACCCCAGGGGTTTTAAGATCAAGGTTCAGGACATCCCGCTGTTCCTTGCATTGGGTCTTGTCAGCATACTGTTTTTTACATGCTGCTACTTTACGGCAATACGCCTTATGACGATGTCAACTGCAGCTATCCTTCTTTACACTTCACCTATCTGGGTCATGGTCCTTGCGATCATCTTTCTGAAAGAGAAGATCACTGTACAAAAAATCATTGCTCTCGTTCTTGCTTTTGCCGGATGTGTCCTGGTTTCCGGATTCGGCGGCAAGGTAACTTTGTTTGGAATCCTCGTGGGACTCGGATCAGGTCTGGGATACGGGCTTTACAGCATTTTCGGGACATTCGCATTAAAGAAATACTCGACGTTTACCGTTACTTGCTATACGTTCCTCATCGCCGGCTTCGGCTCTATATTTGTTGCCAACCCTGTTGATCTTGCAAATAAGATCTCTGCTGCCGACAATAAACTCTCACTGTTCGGATTCGTTTTACTTACTTCTGTCGTTACGGCAGTTATACCTTTCCTTCTCTACACCCTTGGACTTAACAGGACTACTGCCGGAAAGGCCGCGGTACTTGCAACGGTCGAGCCTGCCGCCGCAACTGTTTTCGGATTCTTCGTAATGGGTGAGACCATAGGACCTGTCGCAATCGCCGGCATACTCCTGGTCTTTGCGGCAATAGTTGTATTAAGCATCTGCAATCAGGGCGCTGAACATTAATAGCTGATCTTCATCTTTGCTGCCAAATCTCGAAAAACAGAGGCAAAAGTAGCAAGATTCGGTTCTCGAAATTTTGCTACTGGTATCACAAATACCAAAAAATCGGACTTTTATGACACGAACGGGGTTCTAAAATATCGCGAATGCCTCGAATATTCGCGTTTTATGATACGAACGCGGGAAAAAATATCATAAATGCCTCGATTTCCCGCATTTTATGATACAGGAAGGCCTTAAA
>JAFRRJ010000019.1 GCA_017428155.1 Clostridiales bacterium
CATAAATCATGTAGTTTTTGCGATTTTGTGATACCAAGAGTACAATACATCCCAAATCTTGAAAATCAGACCATTTGGGATACAAACATCCCCTCAAAAGTACCCCAAACCTTTAAAATAACAACTTTGGGATACAAACAGACCCTCAAAAACACCCCAAATCTTTGAAATAACGACTTTGGGATACAAACAGCCCCTCAAAAACACCCCAAATGCAAAAAATAGCTTGTTTGGGATGTTTTTAAGTTTTCATGGTTATCGAAAATTACTCGGTCAGAGAAGGTGCGTCCGGTTCCGAGTCAGATTGCGGTTCAACCGAAGGTACAACCGGCTCTTCAGCCGTAGAGGGTCCAACCACCGGCTCTTCAGTCGTAGAGGGTCCAACAACCGGCTCTTCAGCCGAAGTTTCAACCTCAGGCACTACCGCATCTTCAACTGCCGCAGCGGGTTCAACCGAAGCCACAACAGGCTCTTCAGTTTCTGCAAAGGTCTCAACCGCTTCGTCACCATCTTTCACAAGCCTTACTTCGAACTCGGCCTTGGGGGCGGGCTTGGCGTAGTAGTAGCCCTGGATCATGTCGCAGCCTTCTGCGGCGAGAAAGTCGACCTGTTCCTTCTCGTCGATGCCTTCGGCGACGGTCTTCATGTTGAGCTTCTTGGCAAGCTGAATCGCTTCGGAGACTACGATCTCGGAGCGGTGGAGATTGTTTTCTTCTCTGAAGAAGCCGGCGTCGAGTTTTAAGATGTCGAGCGGCATGTCTTTCAGGGAATTAAGGGAGGAATAGCCGGAACCGAAGTCGTCCATGGAGACGAGGAAGCCGTATTCCTTAAGCTTTGTGATCGTTGAGAGCATGAGTTTCTTGTCGTCGAAGAAAGCGCTCTCGGTGAGCTCGATCTCGATGAGTTCATGCGGGGTGCCGGCAGAGTCGATAATATCTCTGATCTGTTCGGCGAGGTCAGTCTCGGCGAAGTGTGCTCTTGAGATATTTACTGAGACAGGAATGCATGCGCGGCCTTCGTCAAGCCACTGTTTCTGGTCTTTGGCGACGTGAGACAGCATGTAATGATCGATCTCTGTGATAAAGCCGTTGCTTTCGAAGATTGGGATGAACTTTCCGGGAGGGACAAATCCCATTTCGTCATTGATCCATCTGACGAGGGCTTCGGCACCCATGAGTTCATTGGTCCTGGGGTCGTACTTGGGCTGATAGTAGACTTGGAATTCTTCTTTCTCGATGGCGTCCTTCTGGTTTTCCTGAACCTTGTCGAGCCACTTCTCGTCTTCGAACAGCTTGGTGTCGAAGAATACGATGCCCGTGTCATCGGTATCTTCAAGAGACATTCTTGCCGTTGATGCATTGTTGTATAGCAGATCGATATCAGCCTTCTTGCGTACTGAGGGATCGATCATGTATACGCCGGCCTGGAACTTGAAGTCGTGGTCACTCTCGATGTTTTCGAGCGACTTGATGATAGTCTCGAGCTTTTCTCTTGCTTCATCTTCGGTTTCCGCCTTGATGAGCATCGGGAAATTGGAGATGGTGCCGTGCGCGACGAGTTCCTTCTTGTCGAGATAGGAGTAGATCCTCGCCCAGATCCTGTGAAGAAGATGCTCGCCTTCATCGACGGAGTGGCAGAGGACGAAGTTTCTGTAGCGCACGAAAATCAGGCTTACGATCGCGTAGTTGACTCCGGGTTTTCTCTTGCGGAGGATCTCCTTGCTCTTGATAACGAACCAGAACCAGTTCCTGTTGCCGGTGATATTGTCCCTGAAGACGAGGTTGCGCATCTTCTTGTTGCTCTTATGCGTCCTTATGATGTTCGAGATAAGAACGATGAAAATGAGGAGCGCGATAAGATATGCAGCTAAGAAGAATGCGAGGAAATAGCCGAAGTCGTTAATGGTAAGGTCGAGTTTTGTCTTGAAAGCGATTATATATTTGCCGTCATTGATGTGCATGGCGGTCCAGTACGGGCTTGATAACGCTTTGCCGTTGTTAAGGTCTTTTAAGATGTTGTCCTCGGAAAGGATCTCACCGATGTCGGGAGAGACCGAGTTCTCCCTGACATTGATGAACCTGCTGTTTTTGTCGGCATAGTAGAATATGTCTTCATATGGATCTGCGGCGTAATTTATTTTGATCAAGCCTGTATCTTCTGATGATTCAGGGTCGTATTCCATGATCTTTGCAGTAATCTTTGTGTCCGATGAATCAATGATATTAAGGCTGGTGTCAGTGACGAACCAGTCGGTACCTGTTTTCGATGTTTCCAGACGGAACATGCTGTTGTCGGATTCTGAACTGCTCTCGTAAAGCTTTGCAAGACGCTTGACGTTCTCGGTCGAAGCGCCTGCCTTGAGCGTAGTCATATATGATGAGAAGATCTCTATCGATAACGCGATAAACGCGGTTACCAGAAGAAAGATCAGCGAATATAAGATGATAGGAAGAACGATCCAATTTCTTGGAAGCTTATATCTGTTATCTCTTGTTGTCATGTCAATAACCCACCCCTAAAAAACTCTCTCCATCCGCATTATAACATGCGAAAATACACATTTTTTGCCTTTAACAGATAAATAAGAAAGATTTAATAAATGGTAATATTCAGGACACAATATGACAGACAGGAAAATGGGTTTTGCGGGACATAAAATACCCAAATCATGAAAGCAAATACATAGGAGGATAACGGAATGTGCGGAGTTTGCGAGAGGATAAAGATGATCAAGGACGGTACGAATCCGTACTTTGTAAAGGAGCTTGAGACCGGCTATGTCGTAATAGGTGACAACCAGCATTTCTACGGATATTCGCTGTTCCTTTATAAGTATCACGACTGTTCGGAGCTCTTCGAACTCGGCATGGAGGAACGAACAAAGTTCATGCAGGAAATGTCTATAGTTGCTCAGGCTGTGGCCAATGCTTTTAAGCCTGAGAAGATGAACTATGAGCTTCTGGGTAACGGCATATCGCACCTTCACTGGCATTTGTATCCGAGACGCAAGGGTGATATCGGAAGCCACGGACACAACGGAATAGGCCCTGTTTGGTGTTTGCCGATGGATGAGATATACTCTGATGACAACAGACCGGCTCCCGAAGAGCTGGAGGATATGAGAAAGAGGCTTTTGACAGAACTCGATAAGCTTCTTTGACCGGCAAAAGGGGGTAACGTCATGAAGGCATTAGTCATAAACTGCAGTCCCGTAAAAACAGGCGCAACGGCAGAGATAGTAAGGATCATAGCTCAGGAGATATCTTCGGAGTATGACGTCAAATGTATCTGCATCGATGACTACGATTTCTCTTTCTGTAAAGGATGCCGGACATGTCATAAGACCGCCTCATGCATCATGGAAGATGATGTCCGGGTCATAATGAACGAGTTCGACGAAGCTGATGTGATAGTGTCTGTGGCTCCGTCATACTGGGCGGATATTCCGGGCCAGTACAAAGCGTTTATAGACAGGTGCACGCCCTGGTGTGACACGCACGAACCGCATGCCTCGATAAAGGAGGGCAAGAAGGGTTACGCTGTTGCGTTAAGGACCGGCCCCGGAATGCACGAGTGCGAACGCATCATAAAGAGTATTGAGCATTTCTACGGACATCTTCATATTGAATGCACTGCGCATCTGGGGCTTACATCGATAGAATTCAAGGAGAATGTCGAGCCCAGGAAAGATGAGATCCTGGCCTTCTGCAGGACGATACTCGGTCAGTAAGCTTTCTCGAGCGCTCGAAAAAATAAAACGAATATCAATTATTCTTTATTTATTGAATAATTTTGTCGTTTTTTCCGTAATGATGATATTATTACTGTGTTACTCTTATGGGGCTGGTGGGGTTCGTCTGTGAATTACAAGTTGAAGATCGCTCTGTGCGATGACGAGAACAAATTCCTTGAGATTGAGAAGGAGATAATTGCCGCTTACCTTGATAAAAAGGGAGTTCCTTTCTGTCTGGATTGTTATCATTCCGGAGAGGAACTGCTTTCAGATAAAGAAAGTGTAAATGTCTATGACCTTATAATCCTCGATGTTGAGATGCCCGGCATAGACGGAATAACCGTTGCAAAGACGATCCGCGAGAATAATGACAAGGTCAACATAGCATTCCTGTCGGCACACATGAATTATTCTACTGACGGATATCATGTAAGGGCCATAAGGTTTATGCTCAAGACTACGGACGATCTCAAGGATTACATGCACGAGTGTCTGGACCGCGTTCTTGAGAGCATAGATTTCAATGACAGGATCGTCACACTGGATTTCTCGATCGGTAAGCGTACGCTTAAGATATCCGACATTATCTATCTTAAATCCACAGGCAACTATACGACTTTCATTACGACAGCTTCTTCCAAAGAGACATACCTGACCAGGAGTTCTCTTAAGAAGACTACGGATATGATGGAGTCATTGGGCTTTATTTCCATCAATGCAAAAGAGACTGTAAATGTCAGTCACATCAGTTCTGTCGTAAGATACCTCGTTACTCTGGATGACGGAACGGCAATCCAGATATCGCAGAAGAAATATAATGATGTCTGCCGTGCATTCACGCTTTACAGAGGTAAGAATGTATGATCAATACGATGCTGGGACTCACATCATGTCTGATAACGCTTTTGATCAACTACACGTTCTTAAAGTGTGTATTAAAGAACAAGGCCGAAAAGCCGGTCGATTATCTGCTGCTGTTCGTTCTTTTTGTCATCAATTCGCTGTTCGCACTTTTTTTGAGCAACAACGGGTGGGTTAAGCTTGGAGCGATAATCGTGTCTTATATAATCTTCACCATTCCCGTTTTCAAGGTATCTGTCAAGAAGAGCATCCTTGCGAACGCTGCATTCTTCGGCCTTTATGCCTCTGTTGAAATGATTGCGCTCTTCATTCTCCAAAGGGTGACCGGCGCGGACGGAATATCTGACGTTACGCTTCAGAACGGTGCTTTCATAGCAGAGCTTATCTGCCAGTTCGTAATCCTTGTTATCGTTCTTGCTCTTAACACTATCTTCCGAAAAGACACGTTCACGAGCCTCGACCTTAAGGGCTGGTTCATCTTCGCGCTGTTCCCGCTGTTTACGGTCTCATCGGTAATCGTTCTGCTCTATTCTCTGGAGATAGAGATGATAGATGATGTGTTCTTTGCGCTGGCCTTTCTCGGGACAGGCATGCTCATTCTCAATATTCTCCTGTTTATCCTGCTCGACAATGTTGTCAGAAGAGAAAGCGAGCTGCGCGAGAAAGAGATCATGCTTGAGCAGGCGTCGCATCTTAACCAGATGTACCGTTCGTTATCCGAAGAGCGCGAAAAGCAGAAGTCCAGGTCACACGATTATCTTAACCACCTGAACGTCATGCTCGCTCTCGCACGTGACGGCAAGGTCGACGAGGAGATCCACTACATTGAAGAACAGATAGGGCAGGAAATTCACTGCGTTGATATCATCAATACGGGAAATGCACTCATAAATGCAGTTCTTAACATTAAATATCTTGAAGCAAAGGAAAAGGGAATAATTATTCCTTTCATTGCTGACAACCTCACGGGTCTTAAGATCAGTGACAGTGATCTTGTTACCATTCTGACAAATATTCTTGATAATGCGATCGATGCTGTCAGCCGGTGTGAGGATAAGAAGATCGTGTTTAAGATCATAAGAGCTCACGACAATCTGATAATAGACTCGTCGAATCCATACAAGGGCCGTTTTGATGACAATGAGGTCTTCCATACGACAAAACTTGACAAGAAAAACCACGGATATGGCATCGCGAACATCAAAAGTGCCGTGGAAGCCAATAACGGCAACTGTTTTATCGATACCGGCGACGGAATTTTCCACATCTCGATAGCCATTCCGCTCACCTGATTTTTTTACTTTTCCACCAAAAATTTTACTTTATCCCTGAATTTGGCATTTTATCCCTGAGTTTTGCGTTTTTTATTGCCTTAGGACTTGACATTTTGTAACATCAGTGAATCAGATTGTTATTTTGTGAGAGAAGCAAAAATGGAAACTCTGTCCGCTTATCTGGCAGAAAGAATGTGCAGGAACGATATCATCTCTGAAGATGATAAGAAGTTCTATGCTTATTCGATACAGCTTCTTATCGAGAGGACGGCAGGGCTGATCCTTATCGCCATTTTTGCATTTGTTTTCAAAGCTCCCGTTGAAGTCGCGGTTTTCCTTATCACGTTTATTCTTATCAGGATCAACTCGGACGGCTTACACTGCAAGACTACTGCCGGCTGCTTTGCAGCTTCGGTACTTACGGCTGTTTCGACTATACCCGTTGCATCATTTATCAGTTCATATCCTTGGGTTTGCATAGGCTGTGTTGCAGTTTCTGCGGTTGTGATCTTCGCTGTTGGAACGATAAGAGATCCGAATCTTGACCTGTCGGATGCAGAGCTGAAGCACCTCAGGAAGCGCTCCAGGATCGGAATCACAGTGATAGCCGCTGTTGTTCTGACGTTACTGTTTTTGTATCCGCAGAACCATTTTGTGTATTTTTCGGCTCTGGGCATTATCTATAATGCATTGAGCCTGATATCAGTAAAAATCTTAAGAGGGGAGGTAACCGGAGATGAAAAAGAACGAATTTGAGAGAAGAGTTCTTGAGCAGGTTGAAAGAATGAGCCGCAGAGATGCAAAGGCGTCAGTTTCAAGAAATGGCGGTAAAGGTCCATGGCCTAATTGCGGTTTTATTCTGCATCAGCCTAAGAGACCGAAGGCATGATCTTTAGATCCTACTGATATTGTACTGATCATTTAGAGCGATTCCGCGAATTATGGGGAAATATATATATGGGGATAATAGGAATGAGAAAATGATTAGGGAATGTCGATTGTCTTTATGTTGTTTATTATCAACTGTATATTTTGTTGATCAATCAGGATTCAGAGGTAAAGTGTAATTCTTTCATAAAATATTCTAGGGCAACCCTATAAGAGCAATGGCGGGGGATCATTCCATCAGCTGTTGCTCTTCTTTTTTCAGAAAGACAGCTCTTTTATTAATATAAATTTAAAATCAAATCATAAATCTTCATTCTCTGATATAATCTTAGACGGGGATAGTTTTTTGTAAATGATAATAGGAAACTGAATTTATGGAAAACATGAAGGAAATCGTTTTCACGAACGGCAAAAGGAAACAGAAGGTATTTTTATCTTCTATTGCCGCAATGACCGCGCTCACAGTTCTTTTCTCGCTGATCTTCTTTCTTCAGCCGAAGAACATTCCCGATGCTGACAGCCTGCCTGTTTTGATCTGCTGCTTTTTAGCTGTATCACTGTTCTGGGGATCTGTTGTGGGCTTTGCTTTTGTGATCAAGATGGGCAAGGTCAAGGTTGTCGTCAATGATGAGTGCGTTGAATACATTAACGGCAAATATCACCGTTATTTTGCCCTGATAGATTTTGTCGAGAGCCAGATGTATACTCTGCCCAGAGGCAACGGGACCGTGAGTATCAGGAGCCTTGTGTTCAGCGGAAGTGGTAATATTCTATATATCCACAAGTCCGAGTTTACCGATGCGCAGTTTCAGCAGATTAGTGAAGCCGTAAAGGTAAGGGCGCAAAGACTTGCTGAGTGCTGACTTGCTGAGTGCTGAAGTCTGCATTACGGATAAAAACGGATTAAGAGATGGAATAAAAGTGATAGAAGTTAAGGGACTGAATAAAGCTTACAAGCATTTTAAACTGGATAATGCTTCCTTTGATCTTGCGCCCGGTATGATCACGGGACTTATCGGTGCTAACGGCGCCGGAAAGTCAACCATATTAAGGATCCTTTCCGGACTTTTAAAGAAGGACTCAGGGGAGATAATAGTAGACGGCCAGACTGTTTCTGATATAGGCGGAAAGTTAAGGCTCGGTTTTGTCTCGCAGGAACTGGGAATTTACCATACGCAGAAGATGTCTGCCGTTGCAGGTTTTGTAAGAGACGTCTATAAGGAATCCTGGGACGAAGGCAAGTACGAACATTATTTGAGGGATGTTTTCGATCTCAGATATGACCAGAAGATAAAAGAACTGTCGCTTGGTATGAGAGTAAAGTTCTTTCTTGCAATGGAACTTGCAAAGAGCCCCGAATGCCTGCTCCTCGATGAGGTGACATCCGGGCTTGATCCCGTGATCAGGGATGAGGTCTTAGATATCCTGTTGGATACTGCGCGCGAATATGATATTCCCGTCTTTATGTCATCTCATATCACCGAAGATCTTGAGAAGGTCGCAGAGCGTATCATATTTATCGATTCCGGCCGTATCCTTCTTTGTGATTCGGTGGAAAACATCAGAAAGAATTATTTCAGGATCGAAGAGGATAAGCTTGATTCTCTGGACGAAGAGACCAGGGCACTGATCCTGGAAAAGGGTGTTAAGCAGCACGAATACTATGTCTACAACACCGGCATTATCAGCGGCGGGGAGATTGCCGGCACTCCAGCCATGCTTTCGGATGTCCTGCGCTGTCTGAGAAAGGTGTGAATATGTTAAGTTACTTAAAGAAAGATATCATGTTTTCCAAGCTGTGGCTTCTAGTCTCGCTTGTCTGGGGTATTGTGTGCGGCTTTGTTTTTCTTAAAGAAGGAGGCTCGTTTATCTTTGTGGATTTCCTTCTGCCTCTGTTCGTAATGTATTTTCCCCTGAGCAGGCTTATGCATCTGGAAGATCCCAGAGATACACGTGATTTCTTAAAGCGCATGCCTCAAAGCAAATACGGCAGGGTAACAGCAAGGATAATCTTCGTCTTTGCTCTTTTGATCTATGCGACCGCTTTAAAGATCGGATTCAAATATCTCCTTATCGAGGGATATTCGATCACATCCGGAATGAATCTTCAAAAAGAACTGTTCTATTTCTTTGTTTTTCTTTTCCTTAATCTGACAGCGCTGATACTGTTCTACAGGTTCTCATTCCAGATAGCGCAGAACTTTACCTTAGCGTCATATGCGGCAGTCTTTTGTGTCGCAATTCTGAATAAGTATACGGAGTACAAAATAAGCTTCCCTCAAGTCAATGCCCTAACTGTGATCATTCCCGGTATATTGACCGGCGTTGTGCTGGTTTTTCTTGCGTTAAAGGCCGAGCAGGTTAGTTGAACCGTCTCACTTAATTAGTGTTATAATCCTCAAAAGATTTATTACCGTGGGGGTTATTATGAAAAAGATAGGTTTAGTAGGCGGCACAGGTCCCGAGTCGACATTGATGTATTACAAGGAATTGAATTCCCGTATCGATAAGCTTACGGGCGGAAAGGCTATGCCTGATATCGTGATCGACAGCGTTGATTTCAGACGTGCTTGGGGATATGTGGAAACTTCTGATTACGGCCAGCTTGCAGGTTATCTTGCAGAGAAGGCGGAAAACCTTAAAAAGAGCGGTGCTGAAGTGATCGGGCTCACGGCCGTCACGATGCATGTTGTTATTGATGACATCATCTCGAGAACAGGTCTTGACCTGATAACTATTCCTAAAGCAGTAAGCAGCGAGGCCTTGTCCCGTGGCTATAAGAAGATCGGTCTCCTCGGCACGATCTTTACCATGGAAAAGGATTATATGAAGAAGGATTTCATTGACAGCGGAATCGACGTCATTGTCCCCGGTAAAGAAGACCGCGAGCTGGTTGCAAAAAGGATCCTTGAAGAACTTGAACTCGGTATTGTAAAAGAGTCCACATTGTCCGAGTTCCAGGGCATCATTAAGAAGATGAAGGATGAATCCGGCATCGAAGCGGTCGTATTGGGATGCACTGAACTCCCGCTGCTCCTCAATAACGGCAACTGCCCCGTGCCGTGCCTTGACAGCGTAGAGATACATATCAATGAACTGATAAAGTGCGCAATGGGGTGAAGTTTTCCGGAGCGCGCGAAAAGGATTATAGTGCCGGAGTAATGCTTTTCAGGCGAGGACCACTCCGCGCAACCTGAGCAAAAAAAGTCGAGTATTAAGAACACTCTAAGAGATACTATATGCTCACGAAGGAGGTGAGCAGATGGAAGAACAGAGAACAGCCGTACGCAAGATGCAGGATTACATCAGTGAGCACATCACTGAGGAGATCGACATTACCGATCTTGCAGCTGTGTCTTCCTACTCTCCCTGGTACGCCAGAAGACTTTTTATCAAGTATCTCGGGATGACGCCGTCCGTTTATATCAGGCGCCTTAAACTCTCGAAATCAGCCCTGAGACTTCGTGATGAAGACTGTCAGATCATGGACATTGCCCTTGATATGGGATTCGGAAGTGTCGACGGATATCAGCGTGCATTCAGACGTGAATTCGGCTGCAACCCCAAAGAGTACTCCACAAGTCCGGTCCCGGTCTGGCTGTTCACTCCTTCACTCATCATCGACAAGGAAAGGAATGTGAGCAATATGAGTGAGATCAGAAACGTATTTATCCAGGTCATCGAAAAGCCTGCGCGCAAGGTAATCATCAAGAGAGGCATCAACGCCACCGAATACTGGAGCTACTGCAAGGAAGTCGGCTGCGATGTGTGGGGACTTCTGACCAGCATCAAATCCATAAGCGGCGAGCCCGTCTGCCTCTGGCTTCCCAAGGAACTCCGTAACCCTGTAACTAATGAGTACGTTCAGGGCGTTGAGGTCGAGCCTGACTACAAGGGTGAGATCCCGGAAGGCTTTGAGGTCATTGACCTTCCCGCATCGACATATCTCCTCTTCAGAGGCGAACCTTTTGCAGAAGAGGACTATGTCTCCGCCATCACTGAAATCTGGGATGCCGAGAAGAAATATGATCCTGCGTTTATCGGCTATAAGTGGGATGACAGGAATCCGCGCATACAGCTTGAACCCCGCGGTGAACGCGGCTATATTGAGCTCGTGCCCGTAAAGAAGATCTGAGTATTTAAGTTAGGGCAGCCTGAATTCTTTGAGGACCGGAAGCTGACCTGGCAGCGGGTGAGGAAATGCGCTGCCAGGTCTGGTTTTCGAGCGGTGTCATAAATCGCGAAAAACAGACCAAAAACGATACAATAAACATCATAAAATATCATAAAAACACTTATTCTTGAGTTTTATGATACTGTGTGGGAAAATCTGTAACCCAAACCGCGGAAAAACGGAAAAAAGCGACATAAAGCCACCGGCTAAATATCGCAAAAGACCTTAAAAAAGCTTTTTGTGATATTACTCGGAAAGGGAATAACATGGAGAATGAATTAACTGTAAAAGAGGTCATGCCTGGCATTTATCTGATGGATGAGATGCACCGCGCGACAGGGTATTTTGTTATCGGCGAAGAGAAGGTCTTAGTGATCGATACCATGAACGGATTTACTGATATCATGAGCGTTATAAGGGGCATCACCGATAAGCCTGTAGTTGTTGTGAATACGCACGGGCATGGCGATCATATTCTCGGAAATGTGTATTTTGATGAAGCGCATATTAATCCGAAGGATCTTAAGCTTGCGGAAGAGATGTGTGCGATTCCTGAATTTGTGGAGGCTCGTGCCAAGAACGGCATGTCTATGCCGCCGTTCAAGGAAATCAAAGAAGGTGACATTATCGATTTAGGCGGCAGGACGCTGGAGGTTTTCGAGCTGCCGGGACATACGCCGGGAAGTATCGTGCTCCTTTTGAGAGAGGATAGAGTGCTGTTCACGGGTGACGCTGTTAACCATCATCTTTGGCTGCAGCTGGACGGATGTTCGCCGCTTTCTGAATGCGTTAAGGCGCTGGACAGGCTGATGTTCCTTGAAGACAGAGCTGACTTTATCCTTCACGGACACGCCCCGGATAAGGACGACATCACGCTGATGAGATGCATGCGCAACGGGATAGAGGAGATCTGCGATGGCAAGACTTCTGATGACAAGCCTTACAAGTGGTCTGGCGGTGAGGACATGCAGCACGAGTTCGCGCTGGTTGAGGGCAAACAATATAGCACAGAGGACAGTGTTATTTGTTATAGAAAATAAAAATTCAGGGGATAATATGGCAAAGCAGAACATTTACGACAACGACACATTTTTTGACAACTTCAAGAACCTGAGGAGCAATGAGATCAACTTTAATGACGTGATCGAATCTCCGATCATCACCGCGATGCTGCCCGACTTGAAAGGCAAGAAGGTGTTGGACATCGGCTGCGGCATGGGTCAGCACGCGATGCAGTATTCTTTGGCCGGTGCGGCTTCCGTGCTCGGCATTGATATCTCTGAGAAGATGATTTCTTATGCGCGCGAAAAGAATTATTCCGCAAACATCTCTTACCTTGTGATGGCGTTCGAGGACCTTGACCGGTTAGATGAGAAGTTCGATGTCATCACAAGTTCACTCGCGCTTGATTATGTTGAGGATTTCGGAGCCCTGATGAAGCAGATCAGATCGATGCTTAATGACGGCGGGCAGTTCGTATTCTCGATGTCACACCCGATCGCAACCGCATACGACGGCCAATACGACAGATATACAAGGACCAAAGACGGTGTGAGACTTTATGCGAACCTGCATAACTACGGAATCGAAGGCCTTAGAAAATTCAGGTGGGTAGTAGATGAGTATGAGGTCTATCACAGGACTTTCGCGACTCTGGTTAATGGAATGGCATCAGCGGGATTTGTTATTGAAGAGTGCCAGGAGTCACACCTTCCGGAGGAGATAAGGATCAAGTATCAGGATAAGTTCGGAGGCGTTATACACCAGCCGGATTTCATTTTCTTCAGGTGCAGGAAGTAAAGAGTCCCCAGATTCTGAATGCCCAAAAATCACTATTTACAAAAATTAGGTAACATGTTACATTATTTACGATATGTAATATGTTACCTTTTATTTGCATGCACACAGGAGTTATCTTATGAATTACGATGAAGTTATGAATAAGAATATTGTTGAGTTCGGTGATATGCCGCCGCAGCCTTTTTTGCTGGGCCTTTTAAGTGCCTTTGACAACAGGTTCCAGGCAGTGGGCGAGAACTTCTTTAAGGATATAACGTGGAAGCAGTTTTTCGCGATCATATGCATAAACCTTTGCAAGGAACCGCCGACGATAAACGAATTGTCGGACATTATGGGAAGCTCGCATCAGAATGTTAAGCAGATCCTGAATAAGCTCGAGAATAAGGGCTTTGTTACTGCCGTGACGGATAAAGATGACAGGCGCAAGCAAAGAATAAAACTCACGGCTAAATGCAGGAGATTTTGCGAGAAGAATGATGAGCCAAGCAAGGTGATAATCGGTCAGATCTTCGACGGGATCAAGGAAAAGGATCTGGCTGTTACGATACAAACAATAATTAAGATGGAAAGGAATCTGGGAAGTTTATGAAGACGCTGATAATCTATACATCACAGACAGGATTTACAAAGAAGTATGCAGAGTGGCTGGCCGGGAGGACAGGCGGAGATGTAATAGAGCTTAAAGAAGCGAAGAAAAAGGAAGATGCATTCTTCGACGGCTATGAAGCAATCGTTTACGGAGGCTGGGCAATGGCCGGTAAGCTCGTGAAGTTTGACTGGTTCTTAGGCAAATCAGTTAACTGGAAAGACAAGAAGCTTGCAGCATTCTGTGTCGGCGGGAGCCCCAGGGAAAATCCGGATGTTGATACGTTCCTCGCTTCTGCGTTAAATGAAGAGCAAAAGAAATACATCAAGCTGTTCTACTGCCTGGGCGGAATAAATTACGACAAGATGAGCGGCCCCACTAAACTTCTCATGAAGATGTTTGTCTCTTCGGTCAAGAAGAATAAGAACGCGAGCGAGAAAGAAAGGGAGATGGCAGAGACGATCTCACACTCTTACGATTATTCCGATATTAAATATCTGGATCCTGTTGTGGAATATCTCGGCGGCAGTGTTAAACTTGATACATAAAGGAACGGAACGCGGCGCTTTGCCAAACAGCAAAACAAAACCGCAGCCACTTGGTCCAAAGGCAAAACACCGCCTCACCCGCTTAAAGGAGAGTGATCTCTATGTCAAAGAAAGTATTGGTTATTTGCACAAGTCTTAGAGCAAACAGCAATTCAGATAAGCTTGCGAAGGCATTTGCAGACGGCGCAGCATCGGCAGGCAATGATGTCGAGACTGTATCTTTAAAGGGTAAGAGTATTGCTTTCTGCAAAGGTTGTTTTGCGTGCTCATCTACAGGTTCCTGCGTTATCAAAGACGATGCAAATGAGATAACAGAAAAGATATTGAATGCAGATGTAATCTGCTGGTCCACGCCTATCTACTACTATGAGATGTCGGGTCAGATGAAGACCATGATCGACCGCGCGAATTCCCTCTATCCGAGAGACTACAGATTCAGGGATGTTTATCTCCTGTCCGTTGCTGCTGATGACGGCGATTATGTCGATGAGAAAGCAGCAGGCGGCGTACAGGGCTGGGTCGACTGCTTCGAGAAGGCAAGATTTGCCGGAAAAGTTTTTGCAGGCGGAATAAACGACGCGGGACAGATCGAAGGCCACGCCGCGCTTGAAGAAGCACGTGCAATGGGGACACAAGTATAGGGAGATATAAATGAAACGTGAATTGGGAATAGCAAGGTGCGGACTTGCGTGCTGCCTCTGCTCCGAGAATGTGAAATGCAAAGGCTGTAAACAGGATGGATTCCTTGATCTGTCATGGTGTGAGAATGCAGATTTCTGCGAGAACAGAAAATGCTGCATCGCAAAGGACGTTCCTGCTTGCTGGATGTGTGATGATACAGACTGCAGAAGAGGATTGTTTGCCACGAAGATCAAGGCTCTCGGTTTTACAGAATATGCTCGCCGCTATGGCATAGAGGATCTGCTTGACCGCCTTGAGGCAAACGAGAAGGCAGGTATCGTATATCACCGCGAAGGGATCATGGGTGACTATGACGAATTCGATGATGTTGAAGCTCTGATAGAGTTCATAAAGACCGGCAAAAGATAGAACTTGACGCCGTAAAGATTATCCTTATAATCAAACTATATAGACAGTGTAAAGATTGGAGGATAACCATGGCAGATAGTTATCATCACGGGAACCTCAGGCAGGCTCTTATTGACGCGGGGATAAAGATCATTAATAAGGACGGTGAAGAGAACCTTTCGCTCAGAAAAGCTGCTGCGGCATGCAATGTATCACACGCTGCACCTTATGCCCATTTCAAGGACAAGGAAGAATTAATAGAAGCGATAAAGGAAAGCGTTACCGGGAAGTTTATGAAAGAACTCGAGTCCTCTGCAGAAGGCGCGGCTAATGCTGATGAGGCACTGATATATATGGGCAGTGCATATATTACTTTCTTCAGCAAGCACCCGGATTATTTTATTTTCCTGTTCGGCAAGCAAAAACTCAATGCGCACCTCCAGATGAACAAGGAGCATAAAGACGATTATCCGCCTTTTCTTTATATACGGAGAATGTATCTTAAACATCTTGAAGAGAAGGGCATCGAGATGACGGAGGAAGAACAGGAGATAGGCCTTATTAAGATCTGGTCTATTATTCACGGCATGGCTTCGATTGCCTGCATGAAGGGAGTAAAGACCTCTTTTAACTGGAAGGATCCCGACCTCAGACTCCTCATATAATTCACATATAAGACTATTTAAAGCATATATAAACCGATATTAAATACTTCAAGAGCAACCTGCTTTTGACCGGATTATCTTAAGGTTACGTTAAGGTTTTTTGGGTCATTGGTTAAGGTTGTTTTTGTATTATAACGTCGTGAATATGTGAAAAAGGGAGCATAACGTATGAAAAAAGTTGCAGCAGCCATTTTGGCTTCGGCTACGTTTATATCTGTTCTTACAGGTTGTAGTGCAGGCGTAAACAATGAGCCGGAAGAGACTACAGCGGCCGAACTGCCGCCGGCAAAGCTCGAAGATGACTATTACAGATTCATCAATGAGGATCTCATTAACGGTCTTGAATTTGAATACGGTACAAATTCCGTTGATGCCGCTTTTGATCAGGAGATGATATCTGACCAGATCGAGAGTGTTATCGAAGGTGTCGTTGCCGGAGACGGTTACGCTAAAGGAAGTGAAGAGGACATCATTAAGCATGCTTATGAGATGTTCCTTGATTATGATTTCGAGAACGAGCCCGTTCCTGAAGATTTGGTGAAGATCATCGACGAGATCGACAATTCTAAGACTGTTGATGATCTTCTCGGTGCGGATGCAAAACTTGTTAAGGATTTCGGTATGGTAAGCATCTTAAATATCACTCCGGAAATGAATTTTTTCAATCCGAAGGAAAGGATCCTTAACTTCAGCCAGATCAGCGGAATCCTTAATACAACTTTTACCTCAATGAGAGATAGGAAATACGCAGTTAATCAGGTCATGAATGATGTAATACTCATAATGACCACAAAAGGCTACGATAAAGACACTGCCGAACAATATGGCAAAGAACTTGCAACCCTTGCGCTTGATCTTTACGGCGCGACGGATATGGATATCATTGATGCGGAAATGGATTATGAATACTACAAGCTGTATTCATCAGATGACATCAAGGCAACCCTCAGTAATATAAACCTTGACAAGTATCTTTCCGGCATAGGTTTTGATATGACAAAGGTTAAATCATTCTGCTTGAGCGACACAGAACAGCTCAAGGCATTAAACAAGATCTTTTCAGATGAGAATATCAACGCTCTGAAATCATGGGAGATCGGCAGAGTATATTCAACTTACAAAAGATATATCGCGCCTCACTATCCACAGCTTGCAGGCTTCGTAGCAAAAGATTATTCGTCTATGCACGATCAGGCTATAGACGAAGTAAGCAGCGTATTTATGCTTGAGACAGATCCGCTCTATGTCGAGCAGTATTACACCAAAGAGATGGATAAAGCATTAAGGGATATGTGCGATGACATAAAAGGAAGTTACAGAAGTCTTATTTCCGGTGCAGCATGGCTTACAGAAGGCACCAGAGAAGAGCTTCTTAAAAAGCTCGATAACATAGTCTATGTAACCGGCACAAACCTTGAAAGACATGATAACTCCAAGTATGTGAATGTCTATGGCAGGAACTATTATGAGCTTTATATAAACTACCAGAAGATCGATACCGAGGAAATGATCGCAAGCCTTAAAGAGCCTGTGTCAAGAACTGACGTTGCAATGCAGATGCAGATTTTTAACGCATGCTACAATCCTTCGCTTAATAATATCAACATCACATGCGCTATTACCAACGCACCTTTCTTCGATGTTAATGCAGATTACTATACAAACCTCGGCGGTCTTGGAATGGTAATTGCACACGAGATGGGACACGCATTTGACAGCAACTGTATCGTCTTCAATTCGAACGGCGAATACGATCCCTCATGGATCACACAGCAGGATATGGATATTCTCATTGAACGCAACGAGAAGGCAGTAAGATACTTCGAAGACAACTTCACTGTATTCGGCGCATATCACGTCGACGGTGAACAGACTTTGGGTGAGAACTATGCTGACCTTGGCGCGATGGAGTGTATTACCCGGATCGCGAAAACAAAAGAGGACAGGATGAAACTTTTCGAGAACTATGCACATATATGGTGCGAGAAGAGCACGGACGAGGCCATAATCAACCAGATCGAATACGATGCCCACAGTCCGTCGGTTATAAGAGTAAATGCTGTTCTGTCCACACTTGACGCATTCTATGAGACGTACGGAATCAAGGAAGGTGACGGTATGTATATCGCACCCGAAGAACGTATCTCACGCTGGTATTGATAGGGGGCAGAAAATGAATATCGTATTGAAAAACTCATTGAAAAACATATTCGGAAAGCCGTTCCGTACGATCCTGGTCGTATTTGCGATCTTCACGTGCTGCCTTTGCGCGATGCTCTGCTTCGATCTTGGTGACAGTATTACCAATATTCTTACAGAGTACATGGGAAGCATCTCAAGAGCTGACATTCTGGTATCATCAGGCGGAAGCGATCTGTCTGAACTTCCTGAAGGTTTCCCGGAAGCAGACTATATGAAGATAGTCAGCAACGACGAGATGATCTATAAGGACATCGACGGCGAATACTGCTACTTCACAACTGAGACTTTAAGCATCTACGGACTTGATGTTGACGAGGCAGTTGATATGAAGTTCATGACACACATGGACATTGCTGACGGCGAGATGTATATCTCAAAGGATTTTGCAGAAGAAGCAGGTTATAAGAAGGGCGACAAGATCACTGTACATGACAGGGCAGGAGAGGAGGTCGGGCTTACTGTCGGCGGAATCTACCCTGATGACACAAAGAATCCTATTCTTCAGGGAAGCACTGCAGTTGTAAATCTTAATACAAGTGACATCATCTCATGCGGCTACAGGGAAGCTGATATCCTCATGATAGATATCAGTGACAATTCAAAGATCGATGAGGCAAAGGATCTCATCACTGAAAGATATCCTGATGCCACGATAACAGACCTTTACTTAAGTGATACTGAAATGGCTCAGGTTAACGAGATCAAGTCGATCTTCTACATGCTGTTTGCCATAACGTTCCTTCTTGTTATCTTCGTTACCGCATCTATCTGCAACAGGATCGTAAGCGAGAGAATGTCCTTTATAGGAACACTTAGAAGCCTCGGCATGAGCACCGCCAAGACAGGACGGATCCTGCTTCTTGAGAACGTTATCTATGCTGTATTGGGAAGTGTTCCTGCAGCCGTGCTTTATGTTCTCATAAGAGATCTTGTATTGAATTTCATGTTCGTTCTGGAAGATGAAAACGGCAAAAGCCTCTTCGAGATACCGGCTATTTCATGGGGTCTTGTGGCAGGCGTAATAATCGGCGCTGTACTCATCGAGTGCCTGATCCCTTTGAAGGCTATACTGAAGGCTCTTAAGACATCTATCAGAGACATTATCTTCGATAACAGGGATACGGAATACAGGTTCAGCAGATCAACGCTGGTGTTCGGTATTATATGCCTTGTGATCGCAGTCTTAACTTTCTTCCTGAGAAACAATATTTTAGGTGCTACATTATGCATGCTCTCCTCCGTCGGCGCGCTTGCTTTCCTCTTCCCGAGACTTTTAAAGCTCGTGACTTCTGGAATCAAGAAGTTCTCCGATAAGCACAATAAACCTTCATGGTCACTTGCTTCTGTTGAGGCGATCTCACGCAAGAGTACCGTAGGAAGCGGCATTCTCAGCGCAACAGCATCTGCAATGTGCATCGTTGTATATGCGATCGCAATTGCTTTGGGCGGTTCTATCAATGACCTTCCCTACGACTGCGACGTTATAGCAAACTGCTCCAAGCAGCCTAAGTACTACTCATATATCGATCATATAGATGGAGTTACGGATACAGAAGCAATATACAGCACTCTGAGGGAAGTAACCGTTAATGAAGAACCAAAGAATGACTACTTGTATTTCTATGCGCTTCCCGAGGAAGGGTTCAAGTACTTCAAAGGATTTAAGGACCTTCCTGAATCTATAGAAGACGGCAGTATAGTTGTAGACAAGAAGTTTGCTTCACGCAGAGGACTTTCTGAAGGAGATGAGATAAAAATCACTATTAATCCGGAAGGTGCATTCCCGATCGTCAGAGATTATAAGATTGCCCGTATCATCGAAAATAATTCTTACGACGGAGGAGTCCAAAGCATCATTATCAGTGATTCCGAATTCAATGTCTTATTCGATGCATACCCTACTCCGCTCCTTATCAAGTGCAGCGATCCTGAGGCTGTGAAGCAGTTCCTGGAGACATACGGCAAGGGATCTGTCTCTTCGGTCAAGACATATGATGAAAGGCTTGAAGAGCTTCAGTCAAGCAACAAAAAAACTATGGCTGTTATCACCGCTGTAATCGCTGTTGCACTCGGCATGACCGCGATCGGAATGATCTCCAATCTCCTGATCGGCTTCGAGGGACGCAAGAAGGAGTGTGCGGTATTGCTCTCCACTGCGATGGGCAAAGGCAAGCTCTCAGGCATTCTTATTAAGGAAGTCCTGATCACATCGCTTACCGCATGTGCTGCCGGTACGCTGACAGGTACACTGCTGATACTCGTTATCAAGGCTGCTATTGATAATACCGCGACTCTCGTCCTTGATCTTGCTGTAAATCCCTTAGTAAGCCTTGTGTTCTTCTGCATTCTTACAGTGCTGTTCACGGTAACGGTTCTCTTCCCGATAAGGAATCTTAGAAGGATGAAGATCTCGGAACAGATCAAATATGAATAAAACCATACGAATATATCCCAGTCGGAGGAATCTAAAATGAAAACAATTATTGAAGTTAATAACGTAAGCAAATCATTCGGAAAGAAAGATAATATCAACCATGTGCTGACCGGTGCTTCCATGAGCGTTCGTCAGGGTGAGTTCGTATCACTGATGGGTGCTTCCGGATCAGGTAAATCCACACTCCTTTACCTGATCGGAGGCCTCGACCGGAACTTCGAAGGCAACATCTCAGTATGTGATCAGGACATCGGTTCATTAAAAGACAAAAAGCTCTCTGATCTGAGACTTAAGAACATGGGCTTCGTATTCCAGTTCTATAACCTTGTAATGAACCTCAACGTTCAGGACAATATCCTTCTTCCCCAGACCATCAACGGTAAAAAGAGATCGGAATTAAAGCCCATGCTCGACGAGATACTTGAGATCACAGGACTTACTGAAAAAAGAAAGGCTATGCCCAACACTCTTTCAGGCGGTCAGCAGCAGAGAGTAGCTATCGCAAGAGCTGTACTGGGCAACCCTTCGATCATTCTTGCCGACGAGCCTACAGGCAACCTCGACGCAGTATCGACACAGGAGATAATGGAGCTCTTCTCGAAGCTTAATCGGGAAAAGGGCCTCACGATCCTCCAGGTCACACACTCAGGACAGTGCGCGGCATACGGTACCCGTACGATCAGGCTCGAAAGCGGCAAGACCATTGGCTGACAACCCTTCATTACCCCTTAGATAGAAGCAAAGAGCAGTCTGCAAATGCGGGCTGCTTTTTGTATGGTGATAATTGTTTTCGAGCCCTTTAAAACATATCATTCCGCATTTTTCATCAATAACCGATATAATCAGGATAGTTATTAGCGGAGGACTCGGAGTGGATATTGTTCGCGAGATCATTGAGCTTTTAAGATTGCTGGACATGCCGACGGCGTATCTGATGATTGCGACGCCTGCATGGCTTGTCGTGCTTACTGTTCTTGTGATCATATTCCGCAAAAAGGACGGAAAGATCTTTAAGATCCTGGCATTTGTGCCGCTTATACATTTTGCCGTCTTTTTCCTGTTTAACTTCACGCGTGGCTTCCAGCGTATAGGAATTGCAAGGTTCGGTCCGCATCTTGCTGCAGCGCTGATCTATCTTTTGGCTTCGCTTATCATAGCGAAGGGAAAGCATAAGATAATACCGCTCGTGATAAGCGGTTTTCTGGCTGCCGCGATCTCGTGCTGGACTGCGGTCTATGTGCTCGCTTTCGGGTCGGCCTATCATTTTGGCAATTTCAGCCATCCGGGATATGAGAGATCAATGGAATTGCTTATCGATGAGCTCGAGAAGAATTACATCTTAAGAGACTACAAGGAAATAGACTTTGATTCTTTGAGGGCGACTTATATACCGCTTGCATCTGAAGCCCGGAAGAATAAGGATGAGGCGGCTTTTGCCCGGGCAGTTGCAGATCTTTGTTATGAATTCCACGACGGGCATCTGTCATTACGGATCAACGACAGTGAACTGGCTGATGAAGTAAGTGCGAAGATGGCCGGCAATGATTATGGTTTTTCCATGATAAGAACAGATGACGGGAAGGTTCTTGCCATCCTGACAGATGAGGATTCTGATGCTTATAACAAGGGCATCAGAGACGGCGTCGAGATAACTTCCTGGGACGGCAGAGAAATAAATGAAGCGATAGCTGATGTCAGGTGCGTTTCGTCGGATCTCGGAATGCTTGCATATCCGATTGCCGATAATGAAGATGTGTTTAAGCCGATATTCCTTGCAGGAACCGGCGGCGACGAAGTCTGTGTCAGATTTATAAGCTCTGACGGCATCGAAAAGGAAGTAAGTATAAAAGCAGACGGCAGTTACTACGACAGGCTCATGACTGCCGCATCAGCATTGAACGGCAAGTGGTGCGATGAATTTGCCTATACGGAGATGCTTGATGAACACTGCGGCTATCTCTGCATTCCGAGAGAAAGCTTTGATGATACCGGAGACATTGAAGCTGCTCTGAATGACGATTATCCCGAAGTGAGAGACCTTCTGATATCAAGGATCGAAGACCTGAAAAGTCAGGGGATGGACCGGCTCATCATAGATATAAGAGATAACGACGGAGGGATCGATGTCGTATATGAGGAGGTCGTCTCGTTATTTACTACTGAAGATTTTGTGTGCTTCGGCGGTTTTCACAACGGGGAATACCTTGAATCGAGCGATAAATGGGCATGGGTCGTACAAGCTGACGGGAGATATTCGGATATTCCCGTCGTAGTGCTCGTAAATGCCGGATGTGCAAGCAGCGGTGACCTTTTGGCATACCGTTTATCACAGTGTAACAATGTTACTTTGATGGGGATCACCACAACATGGGGTTCGGCACAGGCCTTGGGCGGCGAAGTTCTCTTAAGCGGAGGAAAGATAAGCGTTCGTTATCCGATAATCGCGACTCTGGACAGTGACGGCTCGGTCCTTGTAGATGCCGGCCCTGACCGCAAGAGCAATATTGAGCTTGATGTTAAGATCCCGCTCGATGAGAATGCGGTCTATATCATCTATACCCTTGGTGCCGACTATGAACTCACATATGCAAGACATTATCTGAATGGAAGTATTTAAAACCGGTTTTATATGTGTTCTCAATACATAATATCCGCACTTAATCTTAAAGAGTTTCATCAAAAAATCATCATGTTTTAGGTAATTTATGGGTTTTCGCTCAATAATTTGGGGGCGATGCTATAATGAGCCCGATTTGATGAGAAATTGGAGTTTTGAAATGATTAAGAGAAGAATAATCTGTGCTGTTCTTGTTCTCGCTGTCGCGGCGCCGGGATTGGTGTCAGGGTGCAGCAGGAACGGAGAAAGTTCAGATACATTAGCTGATCCGGGTGAAGTGACAGAGAGTCAGACGCTTGAATCCACAGAGATAACTGACGTAACGGAGACAACCGCTGAAGAAAAGGAAGCTGAACCGTTCACGTTCGATCCGCATGTCAAGTGCGAGCTCTTATCTGAGATCGTCACAGATGAGATGTGGGATTCTTTCTATAACATGGTCGATGCAATAAGAGCCGGAGAGGATACTTTCGAGTGTTCTGACGAGCATGCTTACGAGTGGTGCACGAATGAATGCACGATAGGATCATTTCTTCCCGCTGCGTGCACACATGTTACAGGTGACGGCTATGAGGACGGAACAGGCAGGCTCAAGTATAAGATGGATAAGGAAAAGCTCCTTGAGAGGGAGCAGGTTTTCGAAGACGAGATAGTAAGGATCCTCAATGAGGCGACCAGAACCGATTATTCGGAATTCGAGAAGCTGATGACAATATACGATTATGTATGCAGGAATTTCCGGTACGATTACTCATCCATTGACGGTGAAGATGCCGACGGATTCAGCAATTATGCTTGTTTTATGACCAAGGAAGGTATTTGCTGCGAGTATGCCGGAGTGATGACTTATCTGCTCCTTCAAACAGGCGTACAGGCTATGGATTTCGGCGGACAGGGAACCGGCGGATTCCACTCATGGAACTACGTCGTTATCGACGGCAAAGGTTATCATGTCGATGCAACATGGGGAGCTTACGACGATACACCCGGCAGTAAGTTATGCCTTCAGTATTTCATGATGACAGAAGACGAGCGCAAGATAGGTTACTTTGAAGATTTCCTTCAGGCGGATCTGATCTGGTTCTGGAAAACCGATTACGATCTTGCAAGGTTCTCCGCAACAGATGAGACATTCAAGCCGCTTCATGACTGGACAAACTATGAAGGTATCGATACAGAAAGAAATGTCACCTTGTATGCTGATGAGTCAGGCAATCACCACGAATTAAGTTACGGCGATATGTAATGCCGGGAAATATATAAGGGAGTTACCGGAAGGTTTATATGAGAAAGAGATTAATGTGTATTTTGCTTGCTGCCGCGGTCCTCGCAGCCGGCTGCAGCACGATGAGAAAGGAAGAGTCCGTAATCAAGCCACAGGGCAGCGAAAGCGAGTCTTCCGATACGGAAATCACGGAGTTTACGATCGGGGATCTGAATATAACAGAACCCGTGCCCGAGATCCCGGAAATCGCTGATCTGTCACAGGTATCATTTGCGTTTGAGCCTCATATTCACACAGATCTTTTATCTGAGATCGTCACGGATGAGATGTGGGAATCCTTATACAACATGGTTGATGCTATCCGCATCGGTGATGATTCTTTTAAGTGTTCGGATGAATTCGCATACGAGTGGTGCACGTACGAAGTTACTGTCGGTATGATATATCCGCCGGCATGCACGCTTGTTACCGGTGCAGGCTATGAGAACGGAATTGCCAAACTCAAATATCACATGGACAAGGATGAATTCCACGTAAGATGCAAGGAGTTCGAAGAGGAGATCGTGAAGATCCTGAACGAGGCAACGCGCCCTGAATATTCAGACTTCGAGAAGCTCATGGGACTCTACGATTATATGTGCAAATACTGGGTCTACGATTACGACGACACCACGGAACACACCTGTGACAACTTCGGCAGTTATGCATGCTTAATGACAAGGAACGGGATCTGCTCGGAGATCGCTTACTCGCTCACATACCTGCTTCTTCAGGCCGGTGTGGAAGCAACTCCTTACGGAGCTTCCTGCAATCACGACTGGACTTATGTAGTGATCGGCGGAAACGGTTATCACGTTGATGCGACCTGGGCTCTTCACGGTGAGATGCCTGAGGGTCAGCTCCTTCTCGAGAACTTCATGATGACAGAAGAGGACCGCATCAACGACGGTCTTAATCCTGCAACTTTCCAGGTTGATTTCATCTGGGGATGGAAAGCTGATTACGATCTTAAAAGATTCTCTGCAACCGACGCGACTTTTGAGCCTATACGTTACGGCATGGTATATAAGGGCATTGATACCGAGCGCAACGTGCTGATCTATGAGACATACAGAAGCGAGATCAGGGAACTGAGTTACGGGGATATGTAACGGTTTGTATTTTCGACAATAGTAAAGCGGTATGGTAAGATTTCTTTGATTTATTCCTCAAAGGAAGAAGTAAGGAGATCAATCCCGGAAGGGGCCGTGCCGCTTTTTTATCCGGGTTTGCAAAGATAATAATGACTATTCAGAATGCGGAGCTAAAAGATCTTCACGAGATACTGGAACTGCAGTATCTTGCATATCAGAGCGAAGCCGAACTATTCGGCAATAAAGATATCCCGCCGCTAAAGCAGACCATAGAAGAACTTACCGGCGAATTTAATAACGGAGTGATCTTAAAGATGGTTGAATCCGGAAAGATCATCGGCTCGGTCAGGGCTTCTGAGATGAATGGAACTGTCCGGATAGGAAAGCTCATGGTGCATCCGGATTTCAGGCGCAGAGGATACGGGAGCAAGCTCATAAAGGCTATTGAAGAATGCTTTCCCGGGATGAGGTACGAGCTTTTTACGAGCACAAGAAGTGTAGATAATATACGGCTTTACGAGTCTTTGGGATATAAGATATTTGTCCGTAAAAAAATCGATGAAGAACTTGTATTTGTTTATATGGAGAAGGATTAAAGATGTCTAAGAAGATCCTTCTTGCCGCATTTATTGTATTGATGCTGGCAGGCGCAGTTTCCTGTGCGGTTTTTTCTGTGCTCGGAAAAAAGACCGCTTCAGGGGATGACATTATTGATGTTTTTGATCCGGAATCCTTTAAAGCCGGCTGCAGGGGAAGTATACATGTAGATCCGGAAAACATCTTTGAGACAGAAGACGGCATTGTAACTGCAGGCTTTTTCGATGCTGAAGATATTTACATCGAAATCATTCTCGACGGAATTGACATGAACAGATATTCAGCCGGATACTTCCTTGAGACCAGGGACGATGACGGCAATCTTGTATATAACGTCACTGTCAGGGAATGTCCTGATGAGGTGAGGCTGAAACTCTACGATTATTATGTCGTTCTGTACGACTCTATGTATGAGCGTGCTCTTGCTAAAGAGGATATTAAACAGGAATATCTTGATATATATGCGCATCTGGTCTCAGATGAAGGTCATGCGGAACTTGATGCAGCGCTGTCGCATATGATGTGCGAAGTAACGCCTGTTCCGAACTACGGCCTTATGAAGATCATCAGTATTGCCGTTGCCGCTTTAGGTGCCGTCTGCGGTCTTTGTATTCTGCTCTCGTATAAGTTCAAGGCTAAGACGATAGTGCTGGGCTTTCTGGCTGTGTTGATAGCGATAGCCGGAGTGTTTGTTCTCGCGGTAAGAAAACAGATAGCCACGGTTATGTCTTTGAAGGAACTTAAGCCCGGTGTATATACATTGAAATACACTGCTGATTACAAGCTTGATAACATCCTTGATTCGGGAATTACGAATGAGGATGAGCTTATTGAATGGCTGGAGCAAAACATCTACGGAGGTCTTCCGGTCGCAATGAAGGACAATCTGTTCGGCTGTTCGGCTTTCCTTGTTGCGGATGAGAACGGTAATCACCTGATGGGCCGCAATACGGATTATCCTGAGGCTGACTGTCTGATATTGTATTCTGATCCGGAAGACGGCTACGATTCTATATCTGTCGTGGAGCTCGGGATCATTAACATAGGCCGGGGTGAAGGTCAGGTGCCGCAGACATCCGCCATGGGACGATTATCAACGCTTGCGATGCCGTATACCCTCGTCGAAGGGATGAATGAAGCGGGATTCGGTCTGTCACTGCTTGAACTTAATATGGACGAGCTCCATCAGGATACGGACAGGAAAGATGTTATCTACTGCGTTGCCGCAAGGGCGGTGCTCGACAGATGCGCAACCGTTGATGAAGCCGTAGCTATGCTTGATCAGTATGATATACAGATGCTGCTCGGAGCTTCCTGCCACTTCTTTATGGCGGATAAGACGGGAAAGAGCGTTGTCGTTGAATGGTTTGACAATGAGATGTATGTCACGGAGAATCCCTGCTGCACCAATTATATTATTTCGGATTCAACTGATTACTACATTGATCCGGGCAGTGACACGCGCTATGAGGTCCTGAAGGAGAGGCTTGATAACTGCCGATGCACCGCATCGGGTGATGAAGCTATGGCGCTTCTTAAGGAAGCGGGATATCAGAACAGAGGTCAGAACAACATCGGAACCGAGTGGTCATGTGTCTATGATCTCGACAACTTTACGGTTACAATGTGTTTTGACTATGACTACGATGAGCCTGTCGTAATATCGAGAAGCACCTTCGGTATTAAGTGAGTTCTTGCGTTGATAAAATGACCGGGTACAGTACACGCTGACAGGCACTACATTTTGAATCAGGAGATATAAGCACTATGCCTGTTTGTGTATCTACGGAAGTTATGAGAGAAAGCGATAAATGGACTATCGAGCATCTCGTGTCTTCAAAAGAATTAATGGAAAGAGCCGGCAAGGCGATCTTCGAGCAGGGCAAATGGGAAGCGCCTGTCGGGATAATTTGCGGCAAGGGCAATAACGCGGGAGACGGGTTCGTTGTCGCAGGACTTCTTAAAGATCAGGGAATAGACTGTGAGATCGTGCTGCTCTATCCTGACGCGTTCTCTGAGGACGGAAGATACTTCTATGATAAATGTACGGCCAAAGGCGTCAGAACGGTGTCAGAGGGCTCATACGGGCGTTATAAGACCATCCTCGACTGCATATTCGGAACCGGATTCAAAGGTGAGGTCAAAGAGCCTGCGAAAAGCAGTATAGAACAGATAAACGCTTCGAATGCTTACGTTATCAGTGCCGACATCAACAGCGGTCTTAACGGGGATACCGGACTAGGTGACCTCTATGTGAAGTCGGATCTTACGGTGTCGATCGGAACATATAAATACGGACATTTTCTTGGGTTTGCAGATGAGGCAATGAAGTCCAGAGTTAATTGCGATATCGGGATAAAGATCATAGGCCCTGTCAGGGGAATCTGATAATATTGATTCAACGAATATACGATAATTGCCATAGAAACACCATGACGTGTGTTCCTGTTCTGATACAATCGTTCATTATTAATTCTATTCAAGAGCGAGAAGGGGATAACATGATCAAAAGAGAATACTATAAAGACCTGAATTACAAGCCGTTCCTGTTTTACGTGATCTTCGGCGTCAGTTGTGACGAGCTTCAGGTATCCGCAAGCAGGCACCATGTCGAAGGAATCCCGGATGCACTTGAGATAGCAGACTTGAACCGCAACGAGCACAATGATTATATCGAAGGCTTTTTCACCGGAACACTTGGAAAAGTACTGCGCAACAATAATGCAGAACTGTTTGATAAGTGCAGAAGCGAAAGGAATTGTGTAGTTATCAGAGGCGATGTAATGAATGATGAATCGCTCGATTATTTAAGAAATATAATCGGCATCGGAAAAGCTTTTTTCGAGCAGGGCGCATCAGGAATCCTCGATATGCTCACATTTACGATCTACTCTGAAGAGGAGTGGACAGAAAAGTTCTTTGAGAAGGAAATCAATGCTCAGGATCATGTGCTGATAATGATGTCCGAAGAAGACGGCCGTTACTGGCTTCACACGAGAGGCCTTGCAGAATTCGGACGTCCGGATCTGAGCATTTATGCTGATAATAAAGAAGACTGCGGAGTGTGTATGCAGATCCTTAATCAGATGGTGTTCTACAGCGGGCAGGGAGTCTTCTTTAACGGTGATGCAACTCTTCACACACATGACGGTCATTCATATAAAGTCAGAGCGGAATTCGTCGATGATTTTGATAATGATGATTTCAACAATGCATACTGCAAGGTCATGATCCTGGAGAGGAATTAAGGAGAAAGGCCATGATCAAGTGACGTTTAAGAGATATTTCTCCTTCTGTCTTCCTCTGAGAGTTCATCGATCTCGCGAATAATAGATTCTCTTAATGAATTCTGTCTGACACTTAACGTCAGCATGGTCTCATTAAGGGTGCAGATATTCCGGAACCTTTTGAAGTATTCGATGTCCTCTTCACATGACGCATTCCTGATCGCATACTCGGCGCGGCTTAAGATAAGGTCAGTCTTGAATTTTGTTAACGGGAGTTCGCGTATCGCATCGCGGATATTCTCCCATTTTCCGGCACACATAATGTGTCCTCTGAGAGCTTCGAAATTTCCGGGTTCGGTCATGAGCGCCGAACGGTACCACAGATCCGCATTGCTGTATTCTGCAGCCATTGCGGAAAGACGGGCTTTGTTTAATGCCTGTTTGTCGAAAAGGATACTGTTGCCGAATGCAACGCCGCAATGATCGCACCTGTAGATCTGATTCCCGACGTCGGCAGATAACCTTCCGCCGCACTGGGTGCAGATAACAGCTTCGCTGCCGTTTGTATTGCCTGCCGGTACTGACGGTTTAAGCTTATCCTTGTTAAAACTTACCGGAGCATCATCTTTCTCATTGGAAGAAAGATTCTGAAGTTTTATAACTTCTTCTTCATACTGCTTCTCTATATCTCTTATGATCCGGTTCTTTTGCTTGTGATCGTTGTACTCTTCAGTTTTATAGTATTTGAAATCCTCTTGTTCCTGCTTTATCTGTTTGTGGCGCACGAGAATACAAACCGTGTAAACGAGAGCCACGAAGCCTGTGTAGATGAGGCCTGCAACCCACTGGGATGTATAGAAGACAATGGGGATACCTGTCAGTAACACCATAAGCATCATGAATACGATATGTCCGAAGCAGCCTCCGAAAAGAAGATCTATGAGACTGGTATCTTCGGTGGATGCATTTGCCGATGTCACCGCATTATTGTGGGCATCGGCGGTATCGATCAGCTTCATCAACTGTTTGAAGTACCTGGCATCCTCCTTTTTGCATTGCTCAAGCACAGACTGCAGGGTTATTGTCATGTCATTTATGCGGCGGCTCTTAAGAGAATCCATTGAATAAAATGTCTTCTCTGACTGGACTCCTCCTGAGGAGAATACGAGACCTTTTAATGCGTCAAAATCCTGAGGATCACTTTCAAGGATACTTTTGTATTTTTGTTTTGCCGCAAAGAATTCCATGTTCTTCAGGTCTTTTCCGGCATCGTTCAGCAGCTCTTTACGGTGAATCGTGGCAAAGTCAAAAGCAGTGCCGCAGAAAGGACACTCATATATCTTCTGACTCCTGTCAACGACAAGAGCACCACCGCATTCTTTACATGTGTAATTGATCAGATCCCGCATATTTCTATTCGAAAATAATATACGCCAACAACATTTTCATTATAGCAAGTTTTCGCGCAATTAGAGCAATAGTAAGGTTGTTATCCGCTGCGGGTTCGGGTGGAATCGGCCTGCAACTTTTTCGAGAGCTGATCTGTATGTATGATATAAGGGAAATTACGCCCCGGAAGACCTGACTATCAGGAGGACTATTTATGAAGAGATTGATATCGGCCGTACTTATGCTGTCACTGGTTCTGTCCTTGTGCGCTTGTGCGTTCAAACCGAATAAAGGTACCGTAACAATGACGGTCAGGACCATTTATGGCGGATATGGCATAGCAGGAAATGACTTGGGTCACGGGGAATTCACAAATGAGATCAAGGATCTTAGGGAAGGGGACTGCATATACGAGGTCATCGGCGGAACGCTGAAAACAGAATTCGGCAATAAGGATGCGTGGATGCTGAAGATCGAGAGTATCGGGGAAGACGGCGTTAAAATCAAGGTTGCTGAAGCCGCATCCCGTAACGATGCGAACAGAGACTATGAAGTACGAACTATGGAATATGACACGGAGGAACATTTTTATTCCATGTATGTAGTGTGTGACGGCATGAATTACGACTACATGGTCTCGTTTACTAAGTAAGGGGTGCGGAAACCCGGAACTTTTACCGGAAAAACTGCAGTTCAAAAAAAGAAGTCATTCAATATCCCGATAATTCTATGACCCCGGCTGTTTATATGATAAAATATTCTTTAGCGGGCTAAAGTTATTCCCGCTAAGGGGTAGTTTTTTGGTTAGGGGAGAGTGTGATTTATGGCTGACATGGTTAACTATACCTGCTCCAAGTGCGGAGGAGTACTTAATGTTGTGCCGGGGCATATGCTTTTTGACTGCCCATTCTGCGGCGCTGATTTCAACTACTATGATTTCTACAGGAAAGAGATGATAGAGCAGGCGGAATCCTGTATGTACCGCTATGACTTTGATATGGCAAAGCGCAGGTTTGAAGAGGTATTAGCTTATGATCCTCAGGACTTTGCGGCGCTTAGAGGTCTCGTGCTCTGCGAGGGCAATATCATCGCGCTCAAGAATCTGAGCTCACCTTCGAAGCTTGAGGGGTGCAAGTTCAATCAGATGAGCAGGATCATTGGTGATGTCCTTTCGCGCGCACGTGAAGAGGATAAGGAATACTTCCGTAAGCTCCTCGATCTTTTCTCCGTGGCGAAGCAGTATATTCAGCTTAAAAACGAACGCAATACGCTCTCTGATGATTCAAACAAACAGTTTAAGCAGATCGCGCGCGTTGATGATAATCACAAAAAGACTGTCGACAACTTAACTAAAGTTCTTCTGATTATAGGAATGATCATCACGGCTCCGTTTGCCGGTGAGGATACCACTATGGAAGACAGGGAGAATGCCGCGATGTTTGCGATTGGCGTCATAGGCGTCGGAATAATACTTGCCGTGTTCTTCAAATTCGGACTCTGGGCATTTGCCATTTCACTGGTAGTCGTGGCAGGCATTATCGGTCTTCTTGCGTTTATCAGGCATCTCGAAAATAAGAAGAAAGCTCCCCACAGAAAAGCACTGAAGGATAACAAGTCGAGGATCTCCGATTGTACTTCCAGAATGTTCGAGCTCGAGAATAAATACAAGAGCGAATACGAGGAACTTCAGAAACTTGCACCCGACGTGAAGAAAACAACCCTTTCAAAGGAACTGCTTATAAAGAAAACTTCCGAAGATATCTTCAGCGGGGAAGCGCAGACTCTTATCTGCAATAAGTGCGGCGGCGTTTTGGATCTTGACCGTCAGAGAAGACTTTATGAATGCAGATCTTGCGGAGTTGCTTACAGCACATCTTTGATGTCGGAAACTGACGGTGCTCAGAAAGCAGTTGAACTTCTGAAGAAAAAGGATTTCAGTGACGCAGATAACAGATTCATATTGGAACTCATGCTCGATACTCATAATTTCACGGCTCTTAACGGAAGGATATTATGCGCGGGAAGATGGAAGGATATCCACAGCATCAGCGAGACCGGTTTCCATCCTATTGCGAAGGTTGATGATATCAGGGCAAGACTCACTGATGCTATTGAACACTGCCGGGATGAGGATAAGGATTACTTCCTGAAGTTTAAGGACTTAATTGAAATCATTGAGGAGTCATCTGCTAATCTGAAGCTCATTGACAAGTATTCAAAGGGTGATTTTATTGACCGGAAGAACGTTGGTCCGCTTCAGGATGCCAATGCTGAATTGAAGGCGGAATTCGAAGCGGTAAGAAAAGATCTTAATTTGTATAACATCAGGCGTAAGGTTGCCGTTGCCGGATCCGGAAAAGCTGATTCAAACTAAAGGGATAGAACATAAAAAGGGAGGGAACAAACATGAAATGCAATAACTGCGGCGGTACAATGCGCTACGATGTCGGAAAGCAGGGTCTGGTATGTGATTTCTGCGGCGCTTTAAAACCATTGGACAAGCCTGAAGCTCAAACCGTCTCTGTGGAGCGCAGTTTTGATGCTTCATTGAGTCAGGCCTCGACAGACTGGGGAATTATAAGGAGACAGGTTACCTGCAAACAATGCGGTGCGGCGCTGCTCTATGACGCTGACCAGATCTCGGGCATGTGCCCGTACTGCGGTTCGTCTATCGTCCTTGATGCGGCTGAGACCAACAGCTGCATCGCGCCTACGGGCATCATTCCCTTCACGACAACAAGAGAAGAGGTCGAGAAGAATTACTACAAATGGAATAAGTTCGCGTTATGGTCACCCGAGAGTTTCAGAAAGGGCAAAGTGCTCGGAAACCTCGTGGGTGTCTATGTGCCTTTCTGGACGTTTGATACTGACACAGTTTCTTCATACGCCGGTGATTTCGGAACGACAGTAACAAGAGGTGATTCCCAGGTAACAGAATACAGAAAGGGCTCAGGTGTTGTAAATGCGTTTATTGATGATGTCTGCATCAGTGCCAGCAAACGCTTTATCGGCAATAAGAAGATGAGCAGTGTTGTCCTGTTTAAGCCCGATGAGATCATGCCTTATACGCCTGAAGCACTGGCGGGATTCTCGGCCGAGAAATATACGATCGACATCAACGAAGCATGGGGGCTGGCTCAGGATACTTTTAAGAAGAGAATAGAGTCTGCAGCATGCAAAAAAGAGTATGCCGAGTGCTGCAAAAATGTTCAGATGTCAACCAGTTTCAGCAACGTCAAGTTCAGATATTTCCTGTTCCCTGTATGGCTTGCTGCATGTCCCTATAAGGGCAAGATATATTACGTCGTAGCAAGCGGTCACGACAACAGGGGACTTTGCGACAGACCTGTCTCCGCCGCCAAGATCATTCTTCTCGTGCTTGCCATTCTGTCCGTGTTAGCTATACCGTTTGTGTCCTACGTGATAATGATGCTGATATCATTTTTCGGGCAGATGTAAGTAAGAAATCAAGCATCAGAACCCTTTGGATCATCCTGCACTTTAAGATGCAGCTTCTCTCAGATTGCATTTTTCCGCAGCTTCGAAAACGTGCTTTTCGAGGCCGGCGGCTTATGATCATCGCGACAAACCGAAAAAATATTTGACTATTTTCTGTTGATTGGTGCTATTATATACACTGGGGAAAGAGTTGAAACAAGAATATTAACAGTGCGGTAGCTTTTGTTTCGGAGGTATAGGATGGAAGAATCTAAATTGGTGGATAACATGATCAAGTGGGCCGAGAGCAAGGTCGAATCCAAAGAGTATGCCGGATGGTGTCTCTCGTTCGTAGAAGATGCTCTCGGGAGAAGCAATGAGATCGAGATTGTCGGCGGCGATTGTGCTAAGGAATCAGCAGATCTTTTCAGTGACGATATGCATGACGGAGTTCCGGAGAGAGGTGCACTGGTTTTCTACGATTGTTATGAGCCTAATCTTGACGGACTTTTCAATGTGGGCCACTGCGGCATCTACATCGGAGAGGGCGACGTCATTCATGCATGGGATCAGGTAAGGATCGATGAATATATGTCGATCGAAGCCATGAAGACCCCGCACGGATTCAATCCGAGGTATATCGGATGGGTTCCGTTCAGCAGAGTCCTGGCTAAGAATCCTTGATGCATGATCATCTGGAATCATTTTTGTTTTGAACACATTCTTATGCTCATCACTATATTCATGGTGATGAGCATTTGTATTTTCTATGCGCGAAAATCATCCGCCGCCACATTCAAAAACATCTCACGTATGCTGGCAGCCGCTCTGTTTCTGGGCGAAGCACTCCTCGATGTTTTTCTCTTTATTGACGGCCGTGATGTCCTGTCGTTCCTGCCTTTGCATTTATGTAATCTCGGCATCTTCGTAAACCTCATTGCCGCGTTTACAAAAGGGGGAATTCAGGCATTCTTTGCAGAAGTATCACTGGTCCTCATAATGCCGGGATCGTTAGGAGCACTGCTTTTCCCTGACTGGACATATAAACCGTTCTGGTCCTATATTCCGCTGATGTGTTTTATTACACATTCGCTCCTCGTGCTGATCCCTGTTCTGTTCCTTGCAGCAGGGAAGATACATGTATCCTTTGCTCATTTCTGGTATTCATATGCATTCCTTCTGTTTGCAGTTCCAATCGTATATTTTGTGAATCTGCTGACAGAAATGAATTACATGTATCTCAGGTTTCCGCCTGAGGATTCGCCGCTTGAATGGATATTCAGACTGACCGGCGAAAGGTATTATCTCGCAGGACTTGTTTTGCTGCTCACGTCAGTCCTGTTTTTGGAGTACGCGGCATATTGGGCGGCAGGGAAGATCCAAAAGAATCAGTAATTCAGGTAGAGATAATATCCGCTGTTCTCGTCATATCTGATCTCAAGACCGCGCAGATAACCTCCGAGCATCATGTCGTGAGTAAAGACGCCGTTTACTTCTTTCTCTTCGCCGTCAACAGTGATCACCTTGAATTGCATCGTGACATTGAACGGTCCTGAGGTGTCTACTTTATCTTTCAAACGTTCTTCGATGATCTCGATCATAAAAAGGTCACCGCGCTTAAGTTCTTTACAGTTCGCGTATCTTGTGCCGCCTTTTGCTATGAACTTGCCGTCTGACTCGGCAGTGTAGAGGATCTCTCTTATATCCGGTGCCTCGCAAATGATACCTATGCAGGCTTCTGCCTCTTCATAGTGAATGCCCGATGAACCCCAGCATTCATAACCCAGCGACTCAATATATTCGGGCGTAAAGATGTCCTTCTGCTTTGTATCGGTGGCCCTGTAGAAGGTCGCCTGTTCCATGAAGCCCGTTGTGTTCTTCATCATAATGTAGTTGTCCAGCGGATCTTCGCTGAGCGTGTACAGATGCGTATTTTCATCATTTTCGAGATAGCCGATGCATTCACGTGCCGAGCTGTTGCTCATCTTGTTCCTGATGGTTCCGAAAAAGGAATAAGTACGTCCGTTATAATCAATGAGCGCCTCGCCCGAGTCACTGTCAAATCTTTGTGTGTAAGCGGAGGCTGCCGGCGGAAGCTCTGCCAAACCCCTATTCCCGTCAGGCAAAGAGCATCCCGGCAGCAGCACCATACCGCACAACAGTAAGACTGTGATCTTTATGTTTTTCATTTTGATTCTCCTTTAGATATCCTCTTCAAGGACATAGCCGCCGGCATTATCCTGTTCGATCGAAAGACTGCACAGATATGCGCCGAGCATCATCTCGCGGTTGTAGGAACCTTCGACCTTGTGTTCTATACCGTCAGTGCCTGTGACCGTAAACGTCAATTCCACAGTGAAGGGTTTGTCCAATTCCGCTATTTGCGCAAGCTCATATTCTGTAATACTGACAGTTAACATTTTGCCCTTTTCAAATGGGGAGCTGTCGGCATATTCGCTTGCTCCGCTGCATGCAACTTTGCCGTTGATATTAAAACAGTATCCGACAGACTTAATGTCTTCTGCATCGAGGATGAAGCTGACCTGCGCTTCTTTCATCTCGTGGTGAAGGCCTGAATCGCACCAGCATTCGAAGCCTAGTGAACTGATGTATTCCGGTGTGTAGATATCCTTGTGAAGAGTATCGTTTGCACGGAAAAACCTCGTATCGCCTGTAAGACTGTTAAGGTTCTTTATGACTATGTAATTGTTGTTAGGATCCTCGGTAAGTGTGTAGACACGCCTTCTTTCATAGTCCTTCAGGTAGCCGAGGCATTCTTTTATGCTGTATTCGGAGTCATCTTCTTTGAGGTCGCCGAAGTCAGTGTACGTCCTGCCGTTTACCGTCACGGACATCGCACTCATATCCGCGTCTAATTCCTCGCAGAATACCGTGGGATTTGACGGCAGATCAAAGTCGTTAAACCTCGATCCCGGTTTCCTGATCCTGTTGCATCCGGACAAGAGGATCACGCCGCATATTATCAATGTTGTTATCTTTAAAGCTTTCATGCCTATTTTTCCCTTTTTCTGTTTAATGATTTTTCCCGTTCCCGGGTTCTTGCCTATGATACAACGCGCTAATTTGAAATGCAACAAAATTTTATTGATTTACAATAAATTTTTACTGATTTGCCGCAATTATTTATTATTACACGGTGGACGTTTATCAGGGCTTTTCTTATTTAAATGCGAGAAAAGAAGCGTCGTGCTTAGAAGAAACGCGAAGCTGAAGATACAGTTTTCGAGTGGGGAGATAAGGTGAGTCACCCACTTCATTGTAGTTCCGTTTTCCGGATGTGGCGGGACAAAAACTGCACAAAAATACATATTCAGATTTGATTGAATTGATTAGCACTCACCACTTGCGAGTGCTAATCCGCGGACTATAATGTGAGGTGAAAAGGAACGAAGATCAATGAAATAGGACCTCCGCCCTTCGGATAACAACAGATCAATGATAACAGCGTAAAGGAGATGATTATTATGTTGATGTCCGGATTATTTGGTGAGAACTTGTTCGATGATTTTTGGGGATTTCCGTCACACGAACTGGCAAACATTGATAAGAGGCTGTACGGCAAGAATTCCGACCGTCTCATGAAGACAGATGTACAGGAGACCGAGAACGATTATGAACTCGAGATCGATCTGCCGGGATTCAAGAAAGACCAGATCAATGTAAAGCTTGAAGAAGGTTACATGACCATCAGTGCCTCCAAAGGCCACGATGTCGAGAAGAAGGACAAACACGGCAAGATCATCCGTCAGGAAAGATTCTCGGGCGCCATGCAGAGAAGCTTCTACGTAGGTGATGCCGTAAAGACAGAAGATGTTAAGGCGAAGTTCGAAGACGGAGTGCTTAAGCTCACGATTCCGAAGAAGGAATTGCAGGCACTTCCGGCAAATAACACGATTGCCATAGAAGGATAACTTCTAAATCACCGGGGGCTGTCTCAAAATGAGGCAGCTCTTTTTTATCTTGGGAGGGAGGCGGATTTAGGGTCACGGCTCGGAAGCACTTTTTGATGGTGCCTGCTTCAATGCTCGGTGTCACATTAAATGCTATTTTTCTTCCAACTTTTTTTGCATAAAAAGTTGGAAAAAAGTTGGAATCAAGCACTTTTTGAAATTTTGCTGTTTTTGGACATGTTTTGTAACACTAACGTATCCGATTTTGGCACTTTTTGAAATTTTGCTGTTTTTGGATACGTTTTGTAACACTAACGTATCCGATTATAGAACCGGTGAATTCGGTTTGTCTGCCTGGACATTATCTTTGCTTTCATACCTCGAAAAAGTATATATCAAAATTCGAGGGTAAAAAGTCGAGCATCGAGTCGAGCATCGGAAAACTGTAAACTTTGCAAAATCAATCAGGATACATGTTAATATAGTATACGGGTGAGATCCGTTAACAGGTTTTATGGAATAATTTCATTGGTTGAATCACAGGGGGGAATTATGGCTTATTATCCTTTGTTCCGATTTCTGTCGCTGGCTCGTTTTTATGTGCCTGTGATAACTGCAGTTGCCGCTCTTGTTATCGGCATTGTGGTCACTGCCGTCAAAGTAAAGCAGACGAAGATACTCGGATTAAGTGTGATCTTTTCCGCTTTGAGCGGGATCATATCGGCGTTCTATAATCTCTTCGTGTTGTATAAAGGATACGCGGAGATAGCAAGATATGCCAAAGTACAATCGATTTTGCTTCTTGTATTCCCGCTCGTAAGTTCTTTCTTCGTATGTTTTTACATACACCGCAATTATCATAAGAAATATATCTATATTCCGGTCCTGCTCATTCCTGTTGCCGGCGGCATATTATATAGAGTTACGGCCATGCTGATCGACAGGCTGAGTACCGGATATAGCGGTGGTCTTGCCCCTATGTACAGGATATCAATGGCCCAGAACATCTATAATCTGATCACCGGTTCTGCTGTGACTATCATCCTGATCGTTGTTTTCTATTTGAACAAAAACAGCGAGAAGATCATTCCCCACACTTACATCATCTACATCATCTCTGCAGTCTGGACTTTTATTTTTCAGGGCTACAATATCCTCTACTATATGGCTCTTTCTGTTGAGTCGATGGGCGGTTTGCGTGATTTTATAATTTATAAATCAGCTTACGTCACCATTATCCTGACCGTGTTTACTGCGCTTGTAAGCTTCATTTTCCCGGTCTACCTTTTGGTCAGGGTGATCAAGGCATTGCGCGCGCCCAAAGAAGAACAGGGCATATCTTCATCCGGCGAACCTTCATGACGCGAACCCGGTCATGAAGCCACATGAAACAATCCTTAAATCTTATGAAAACGCACCGCTTTGGCAAATGCCTGAAAACCTCATTGCTTTTGCCTCCCCGTGGTGATACTTTATGCTTGATAGTTCTGAGTGCGGAAGGATAGCCTGACGCGGAAGGCTTTAAGTAAATATCTCATACTTAAATTGCTTCAGAACCTTGTTTGCCTGACGGGCGAAAGGAGGTCAAATGGAGACAAGATTAACTGTTGCCGGCATCTTTGCCGGGAATCCCGGACCGACTTCAAATGTATATATGGGTTTAATGTGCAATGGCTGATATAAGAGACATTGCAGACAAACTCGTCAGTACCGGTGAACTGACACGTGATGAGATAGTAATCCTTCTGGAGAACCGCACTCCGGAGATCCGTCAGGATCTTGCGAAGAAGGCGTCTTCGGTTGCCCGGAAATACTACGGCAACAAGGTCTATGTAAGAGGCCTTATAGAATTCACCAACTACTGCAAAAACGACTGTTATTACTGCGGCATCAGATGCGGCAACAAAAACGCCGAGAGGTACAGACTTACTCCCGAGGAGATTTCCGAATGTGCATCCTACGGTTACGGTCTTGGCTTCAGGACGATCGTGCTGCAGGGCGGGGAAGATGCCTTTTACACGGACGACATGATGGGCCGGATCATAAAGACGATCAAGGCAGAGCATCCTGATGTGGCTGTCACATTGTCAATCGGCGAGAAGAGTTACGAATCGTATAAGGCATTTTTCGATGCTGGCGCGGACAGATATCTGTTAAGGCATGAGACGGCTGACTTCGGACATTATGCAAAACTCCACCCGGCGAACCTGTCGCCTGCAAACAGACAGAACTGTCTTTATAACCTGAAGAAGATCGGTTTCCAGACAGGCGCGGGATTTATGGTGGGTTCGCCTTATCAGACTTATGAGAATATTGCTGATGACCTGCTTTTCCTCAAAAAACTTGATCCCGAGATGATCGGCATCGGTCCTTTTATTCCGCATAAGGATACTGTTTTCGCGGATTTCAAAGCAGGCGAACTGGAGCTGACGCTCTACCTTCTGAGCATAATAAGACTCATGCTTCCGACGGTCTTGCTGCCTGCGACGACGGCATTGGGAACAATAGCGCCGAATGGCAGAGAGCTCGGGATACTGGCAGGAGCAAATGTCATAATGCCGAACCTTTCACCTCTTGGCGTGAGGAAAAAATATGCGCTTTACGACAACAAGATCTGCACCGGCGAAGAAGCCGCGGAATGTATGGAATGCCTGAAGAGAAGAGTCGGCAGCATTGGCTATGAGATAGTCACTGACAGAGGCGACAACATTAAATATCTTACCGGGTTAACAAAGGAAGGCAGGTAGAAAATGGAACGCACGCACATTGCTTTTTTCGGACGCCGCAACGCAGGCAAATCAAGCCTTGTAAACAGGTTTACTTCACAGGAGCTTTCGATCGTATCGGATGTCGCAGGCACGACTACAGACCCTGTCAGAAAGACAATGGAGCTTCTGCCTTTGGGACCTGTTGTGATCATCGATACGCCCGGCATCGACGATGAGGGTGCGCTGGGAAACCAGAGGATCGAGCGCAGTCTCAGAGTTCTGGACGAGACCGATATAGCCATACTCGTTATAGACGGCGAGCAGGGTCTTGGCAGTGATGAGAAGCAGCTTATAGAAGCATTCGGGAAGAAAAAGATCCCGTATCTTACTGTTGTGAACAAAGGCGATCTTGAACCATCTGATGTGCCGGAAGGTGCGATGGTGGTAAGTGCTCTTAAGGGCGACGGCATCGAAGAACTTAAAGAGAGGACTGCTGTCATTATCAGAGAGCGCAAAGACCGTCCGCTCGTCTCTGATCTTGTGTCGGAGGGGGACATCGTAGTGCTTGTTGTGCCTATCGACAAGTCAGCTCCAAAGGACAGGCTTATCCTGCCGCAGCAGATGGTTATCCGCGATCTTCTCGGCGCCGGCGCGATCCCCGTGGCCGTTAAGGATACCGAGCTTGAACTTGCGCTCGGCAAAGTCAGTCCCGTGCGCATGGTCATTACCGACAGCCAGGCTTTTGCGAAGGTCTCGAAAATCGTTCCTCCGGATATTCCTCTTACCTCATTCTCGATAATCATGGCGCGCTTCAAGGGCATCCTCGATCAGTCTGTGGATGGTGCGAACAAGCTTGATGATCTTGAGCCGGGCTCGAGAATCCTCATCAGCGAAGGCTGCACGCATCACCGCCAGTGCGAGGACATCGGCACGGTAAAGCTTCCGGGCTGGATCAGGGAATACACAGGGAAAGATTTTGAATTCAGCTTCACTTCAGGACTTGAATTTCCTAAAGACCTGTCGGGCTTTGACCTCATCATTCACTGCGGCGCATGCATGCTCGGCGGGACCGAGGTGGCAAGCCGCTATCAGAAGGCCAAGGATCAGGGCATTCCGATGACCAATTACGGTATTGCGATCGGCAAGATGAAGGGGATCCTGGACAGGGTCATTAGTTTTATTTGACGGAGTCTTAATCCATCAGATTCTCGCCGCCCCATTCGACCACGGTAAAGCCTTCTCTTACTGAAGGATTTAACGAAGTAAGATCCTGGGCTTCGATCATTTTATAGGAGGCTGAAGGATACCAGAGCATATTTACTCTGATCACCGTGTCGGGAACGGGTGTGATATCAAGCGATGCAGCTTCTTCATATGCGTCTGTCTGGAATGTGATGACGTTATACTCATTTGTTTCCATCTGAGGCAGCCAATACATGATGAAAGCATTTGCTTCGATATCATTAAGACCGAGTTCTCTTAATGAATGTTCAAGAAATTCTTCAGTATCAGCACCTTTAACGCAGAAGCCGTTGCTAAGATCGGGCGTGAGTTCCAGATCCGCCTCCCAGAAAAGATACTCATAATTCCTGCCTTTGGAATCAGTTAAAGTGCCGTCGGGAGATGCCGTTACGTTCCAGCCTTTTTCATCATTATATTTGGGATATGTGCATGTAAGATCGCCCTTTATGCCGAGCATTACATTTACAGGTTCATTGTTGTTATAAAGGTAGATGACAGGCGCATGTGCCCTGACCATCCGCGAAGCCTCTTTTGCTTTTTTGAGATATGTGAGTGTACCGAATGTGACGGTCACCGCAAAGATCAAAGTGAGTGCGATCGCGACAATAGAGAAGATCCGGAGGCCCTTTGATCTGTTCCACGCGAAGATCAGTATTGCGGATAATACGAGTATCACGATACTGGGTATCAGGACAACGAGAACATATCCTGTGACAGGAGATGATTTTGCGGAATTAAGAGGCTTTATAGCATAGATATAACTGTAATCGGTTATGCCGGGCTTATTACCGTATGCAACACTTATGCGTGATCCTTTGGTGACGGTTATATTGCCCCGGGAATCTGAAATGCTGTCCGGTACATATGTCGAACCGTCAGCATAAAACCAGCGGTCATCTATCTTTATCTTGGCCTGGATCACACGTGTATATCCGAGCTCGACAGAGTCAGCTTTCTCGTAAACGGGTTCATCGTTCGGCTGCCCTGGTTCAATAGTATCAAATACATAGTATCCGATCTCGTCAAACACCTCGATGTCCTTTACGGTGCCTTTATAAACGGGATATGAATCTATCTGATCCTCAATACAGGCGGGGTCATTATAACCTGAAGAAGATCCCGAGATATTGGTGAATGCAAAATATGCACCGGCATTCGCGGCTGTCAGCGCAAATACTATGATTCCCATTCCGAGTATCCTGCCTATAGGTAATCCGTTGATATTCATTGCAAAGCCCCTTTATATGTGAAGTCTTTCAGCCTTTTTTAAGTTCTTCCCAGAGTTTTCTTATCTTCCGTGAAGCTTTTGTCTTCGGTACGATATCGAAAACCGATTTCTCGACTGCCTCACAGACTGTCTTTCCGAATGAATCTATAAGGATGCCTTCGGATTCATCGGCAAATCTCATGCCTTTGGTGTTATATACCGGAGCTCCGTCAAACCTTTTGGCAAGTTCATATGCCTCGGTGATGTGCTCTGCCGCACTTTCTGACTGACCGAAAGTCTCTTCCCAGACGGCCAGAAGCGCCAGAGTTACTGTCTTGAACTTGTCGGTATATACCATGGAATCAGGATCCGTCTTGAACGAATCGAGGAAAGATGACAGCCACTCGAGTGAAGATATGCAGGATCTGTCGTTCTTAAGTGCATAAGCAAAAGAGATGCCGAAGATCGTTCTGCTCATAGAGATGACGACATCTATAACCGTTCTTTTTGCATACTTGATCGACTCGCCGGGTTCTTTAAGTTCGACAGCATACAGGTAGCTTATCAGACTGCTGTTTATATTCCTGATGTTGTTCTCCTTGAAGATCTCGAGGGCCTTTTCAGTGTCACCGACTGAAAGATAGTTGGTCGCGATGAAGTTCTTGATATTGACTTCGCTTATCTCTCCGGGAGCGTTCTTGTCGAACAGCGTCAGAGCCTTCTCGAACAGCTCATTGGATTTTATCATCGACTCCCGGCACTTATCTTCGGTGGTCTTGACCATATACATGAAAGCGCATGTGTATACAAGGCGGAAATTATTGGGGTATTTCTTAAGCGCCTTATCGGACTCGCTTACCGCTTCCGTGAAATTCTTTGTTGCGGTGAGCTTCTGGATCCTCTTGACCCTGCTTTCTACATTGCCGCTCTGCTGCACATATCCCAAAAGCGAATCCACGGAAGTCTCGAACAGATCTGCAATCTCCATGAGGATCTTCAATTCCGGCATTGACTGACCGGATTCCCACTTATAGACAGCGCCTATTGAGACACCCAGGGCATCAGCGAGCTGCTCCTGTGTAAGGCCATGGGCCTTCCTCATGTTCTTGATATTTTCAGCAACTTTTATCTCCATGAACCTTACCTTCCTTCCACTATAACTTTACCATTGGAAAGGGACAAAGAGAACATACCGGCAATACGGGTTGTGAAAAAATTTTTCTACCACTGGTATGGGTTTTGCTCCAAAAGAGCTGGTTTTTGGGCATTTTGGCTTCAAAAAAATTATTGCATTTATTGACGTATATAATATTATTTTAGCGAATTAGATTTAAGACCCCTTAAGTCAACAGCGAAGAGGCTCAGGGGTCTTTTTGAGGGTGCTATGAACGGTAAGAGAAAGACGCTTTTGCTGACCCTGGGCGCAACTTTTGTGCTAATGGTCCTGCTCGTCACGTATACTACAGAACTGATGTACAAGTCATCCCGGTCTTATATTAACGAACTGGGCAATGACAAGGCTTCGGCAATCTCGGCAGATTTTGAGATATACCTTGAGAATGCAAGGTCGGTGCTCTGGGGAGTTGCCGATACAGTCGATCACATGGTGGAGAAAGGTGCCACTAATGAAGAGATCGTAGAGTACATCTCGCGTGAGTCTGCCAATACCGCATCACAGTTCGATGAGAGTTACACGGGTATTTACGGTGTTATAAGAGGCGAATATGTTGACGGTGTCGGCTGGACGCCTCCTGATGATTACGATCCCACGGTAAGGGACTGGTATAAGACAACTGTTGCTGCAGGCGGAAAGCCGATTATCGTCTCGCCTTATGTTGATGCCCAGACCGGCAATGTGATCATATCGATATGTAAAGCTCTTTCCGATAACAACAATGTCCTGGGGCTCGACCTCACGCTTAACGGTGTGCAGGATATTGTCAGTGAGATCCATATCAATGACAGCGGTTACGGTTTGATCCTGAATTACGACGGAACTGTTATTGCCCATAAAGATGAAGGCGAGAAGGGGAAGAACTACAGCACCGGGCCTGACAGGAAAGAATATTTTGAGAAGATAATAAACACCGGCAAAGGCAACTTCGACATGGAGATCGACGGAAAGAAGTGCACTGTCTTTGCTGATGAGGTCTCAGACCAGTGGCATCTCGTGATCGTAGTCGAGAACAGCGCTCTCTTTGATGACACGATCAATGTCCTTATCGTGAGCATATTTATAAACCTGATCGTTTTCGCGCTCATATCGGTATTCTATATTCTTGGCTACAGACATGAACGCAAGATCAACCGCCGCGTCGAGGAGATGAAGCAGAACGAGCAGAAGAGGGAATATGAAGCCAAGATCCTTATGCTCGAGAAGGCTGCAGCTGACACCGCGAACAAGGCAAAAAGCGATTTTCTCGCCGACATGTCACATGAGATAAGAACACCTATCAATGCGGTCCTCGGCATGAATGAGATGATCCTCAGGACTTCTGACGATGAACAGATCCTTGAATATGCATCAAACATCAAGAGTTCAGGCAATACTCTTTTGTCGCTCATAAATAATATTCTTGATTTCTCGAAAATCGAGGACGGCAAGATGTCTCTCGTACCTGTCGAATTCGATACCGCCGGACTCATAACGGATCTTTGCAATTCGGTCAGCGAGAGAGCGAGATCAAAGGGTCTGGAGCTGATTACGGATATCGACGAATCAGTTCCTTCAAAGCTTTACGGTGACGATGTGAGGATAAGCCAGATAGTGCTGAATCTCCTTACAAATGCGGTGAAGTATACAGAGAACGGAAGCGTTACTTTAAGGATCAGGAACAAGAGGATAATGGACGGTATTGCTGACATAAGATTCGAAGTTTCCGATACCGGTATAGGTATAAAGGATGAGGATCTCGGCAAGCTCTATGAATCCTTTGAAAGGATTGAGGAAAAGCGCAACCGCCATATAGAGGGAACGGGGCTCGGCATCTCGATCGTATGCAAGCTCCTTGCAATGATGAACAGCAGGCTTGAGGTCGACAGCAAATATGCAATAGGATCGACATTCGGATTTGACCTGTCGCTTAAAGTCACAGATCCCGCGCCTGTCGGAAGATATGAGGCAAAGCACAAGTCCGCTGTAAAGATCACTGATGAAGCTGACCGTTTTTATGCTCCGGGTGCAAAGGTCCTTGTTACCGATGATAATGCTATGAACCTCAAGGTAGCCTCAAACTTCTTAAAGATATTCGGAATAGATGCCGTCACATGCTCATCCGGAAGAGAGACTGTCGGTCTGCTTAAGAAGGAGAGATTCGATATACTCTTCCTCGACCACATGATGCCGGATATGGACGGCTTTGAGACTTTGAAAGCGCTTAAGGATGAAGGTCTTGTAAAAGACACTCCTGTAATCGCACTTACGGCAAACGCAGTTGTCGGTGCCGAGGAGCAGTATCTTAAGGCGGGGTTTGACGGATACCTTTCAAAGCCTGTTACTGTGGAAGATCTGGAGAAAACTCTCAGGAAATACCTTCCTTCAGATCTTACGGGCGGAGCGTTAACTGAACAGGAGTATAATTCCGGAAATGAGGAAAGCAGCGGAGCTCTTACAATTGATAAGGCACGTGCGGCCGGGCTTAATGTCGATGCTGCGCTTGTTTATACATCAGGCGAAGAGGATTTCTATCTTGAGCTTTTATCTGATTATGCTTCCGATGTACCTCAAAAAGCTGATGAACTTACGTCCTATCTTGATAATGGTGATCTTTATAACTATGAGATCCTTGTACATTCGCTTAAGAGTTCATCAAGAACAATTGGTGCCGATCCGCTTGCAGATGAAGCAAAGGCACTTGAGGATGCATCAAGGAATAAGGATATGGAGTTTGTAAGATCCAATCACGCGTCCTTTATCGAAAACCTGCTTAAGTTCGCATCAAAGATCAAAGGCTGATAAGAAGGGCAATATGCCTTGGAAAATGACTGATAATATGTCAGTCAAGAAGGCTTTCAATAGATGCCTCATAATCTTCATCTATCAGCGTGACGTCTTCATCATAAGCCCAGAAGCCTTCCCTGTAATAGTCGTTCTCTTCCTTTAATCTTTCAGGTGTAAGGTCGGAATCGTCGAGCCTTGCTTCGATGTCAGAGGCGTGATCTGCGATGTCTTTAAAATGCCTGTCGATGTATCCGTCCGTGAACGCGAGGCAGATGAATCTTATGTGGGATAAGTAGTCGGCGTCCATCTTTTCGCGCCAGTTAAAAGGAATATAACAGCCCTCGATGGTAAGAGACTGGTCATTCTCGATAGCGGTCTTGATCATCTCTCTGACGATAGGCCAGAGGTATTCTGTGAGCTTGTCATCGTCCTCGGGAGTGAGGGTGGTGTTGCCGCTCCTGATAAGACCCATCTTAAGGTGATCGATGCATACGTAGGGCGTTTTATAACGCTCCAGAAACTTCTGGGCGAGAAGGGTTTTGCCGCAGTGTGATGCGCCTGTAATCAATGTGATCATAAGATGACTCCGCATATCATTCAGAATTATAAAAGTATTATACCCGACGGTTTGTTATTGCACCTCATCTTTGTTATATTAGAGGGCAGTAAAATATCTTTGAACAGGGGATAGAGATATGCGCAATCTTAATTGTAAGAACTGCGGCGGCATAATGATATATGATGTATCTTCGATGACCGCTCACTGCAGATTCTGCGGAACTTCCTATGTGCTTGATCACAAGGACACTGATTACTTCAGGACATTCTACAAGCAGATGGTGGATTCTTCCGGGAAAAGCGAAGAACGGAAGAGCCGTGACGACTCTCTGTGGGAGAATGCTGACAAGATCAGCTTTACCACCAACGACGGTCAGGTAATAGAGATCAGATATCTGCATTCATATACCGACAAGTGCGCCGATGTTTATGTCGCAAGAAGGAATATCGCTTTCCATTTCAGAAAGGGTATGAACGACAGGGCGGAGCACTTCAGGCGCATGGTATCTTCTCTCGATTATCCGTCTGCCGACACGAGATCTCTTTCTGACTTTTTCCCGCGCGTAACAGGCGCATTCATGCTCGACGACGATACATCTCTTGTCGTTATCAGCAAGCGTGAGGAAGAGTATCCTTTAAGGCTTTTCGGAAAGCTCGGAGGCAGGCATATCGCATGGATCATAAGCAGGCTCGAGAATCTCTGCTGTGTGCTTGAATATAACGCCCTCGTACACCCCGAGATCGATCCTGATACCGTCTATATCAATCCGACTGATCACTCAGCAAGCCTTTACTGCAACTGGTGGAGTGTGCAGCAGAGAAACTCAAGAGGCGACAAGGGTTTCCTGCTTACGTCAAATGATAATCTTAAGGGTCTGCGCAGTACGGCTAAAGCACTTCTGGAAACAACCGAAGTAACGCCCGACACACCCAAGGCACTTCTTGATTTCATCAACTCGGAACCAAGGGCGGATGCATACGAGGACTTCGCTTTCTGGGATGAGATGCTTATCAAGGCATTTGGCGAACGCAAATTCATAAAGATGGAGACAGAGGATTCCGACGTCTACGGAAAGCAGGGTAACTCCTGATGGGAATAGGATTATACCGTGCGGGCGATTGGATGGCCCTGCGCAAGAGCAATAAGTTATCTGAAGCGAGTACTGCTGTTCAGATCTACAACAAGAAGACTGCTGACAACTGCAACAGAAGCAATCTTATAAAGAACAGGGAGAGCCGTGACAATGATGATTCACCTGAATCAACACCTGTCATTATCGGTTTTGATGTTACTGCATCTATGGGATATCTTGCAAAAGAGATCGCAGTCAATTCCCTCAATAACATGATATCCGCGATCATTGACGACAAGGCGGTATCAGATCCGCAGGTTCTCTGTGCGGCAATAGGTGATGTCAAGAGCGATTGTTATCCGCTGCAGGTGACACAGTTCGAGTCCGATATAAGAATGGTAAGACAACTGATGACGCTCTGCATTGAAGGCGGAGGCGGCGGAAATGACGGCGAGTCTTACAATCTGCTCTGGTATTTTGCTTCGAGGCATACTAATACTGACTGTTATGAGAAGCGCAAAAAGAAAGGCATACTCTTCACGATAGGTGATGACAAATGCCATCCGGATCTCAGCAGGACAGAGATCTTCAATGCATTCGCCGATACGGTGCCATATACTTTATCCAACGAGGAACTCATCAGGGAAGTAAGTTCAAAGTACGATATATTCCATCTTTATATCGAGAACGATACCGCTTCCGATACGGAAGTCTGCAGGTACTGGAGCAGGCTTCTTCCCGGAAGGTCAGCGCCGATCAACAAAAAGGATATATCACTTCTGTCCGACCTTATAGTTGCAGTAATGCTCGTTAACGGCGGCAAGACGCACAATGAGGTCTTAAGCGGAATGGATCAGAAAAAGGCAGAGAGGATCGCAAGATCACTCTCGTTCATTGAAATCAAAAAAGCAGAAAGCAATACGATAAGCTTCTGACGAAAGGAGATCATTATGGGTTTTGGAAGTTACAGGGCAAGAGATTGGGAGAAACTCAAGACAAGCAGAAGCATAAATACTTCTTCAAGCGTTAATGACCTTTTTAGGAACCAGCATCTTGATGATAAGTACGATCCTCTGAAGATCAATGTGAGAGAATCCAGAGACAGTGCGGATTCACCGGATTCCACACCGATCATCATCGGTTTTGACGATACGGGTTCCATGGGTTATCTTGCCCAGGAGATCGCAGCAAATTCTCTTAACAAGACTGTTACCGAGATCTATGACAAGCACCCTGTTACAAATCCTCATGTAATGTGTGCGGCTTACGGCAACGCCGGCGATATTGCACCTTTGCAGGTCACACAGTTCGAGGCTGATATCAAGATCGTCGAGCAGCTCCTTGACCTCTGGATCGTATTAAGAGGACGCGGTGACAGCGGCGATCCTTTGCTCTGGTATTTTGCGGCAAAGCATACGAGCATTGATTCATTCGAGAAGAGAGGCAAAAAGGGATTCCTTTTTACTATCGGTGACGATACTATCAAAGCACCTATATCAGGAGCTTTTATCAAGGAGATCTTCGGTGATGAGGAATACTACACCAAGACGATACAGCCGTCTGAATTCCTTGAAATGGCAAGAGAGAAGTACCATGTGTTCCATATCGTTACAAAGCCTTTGAACGGCAAAGTCTACGACAACTGGAGAAGACTGATGCCTGACAGCACGGCTCTGGTCTTAAGCAACAACATCAAGGACCTCTATATGGTAATCATCTCCATCATGCAGCTCGTTAACGGCATGAGCAGGGATGACGTAATCAGCCAGTGGCCTGCTGACGTAAGAAAGGCAATAAGGGATTCGATCAAAGATATAAAGATCGCTCCCGCTGACATCAGCAAGTAATGAGCATTAAAGCCGTAATAGGTAAGAATTTCGGAGACGAGGGCAAAGGCCTTGCCACCGATTATCTTGCCATGCTCTCCCAAATGTCCGGCCGCTCATGTATTGTCGTCCGCCATAACGGCGGAGCGCAGGCAGGGCACACGGTCGAAGCTTCGGGCAAGAGATTCGTATTCAGGGAGATCTCCTCAGGCACTTTCAGAGGCGCCGATACATTATGGGCACCGACATTTATGCCCGATCTTTATAAGCTCTCAAATGAGATAGAGGAGTTGTCCTCCATAGGCGTAAAGCCTTCAAAGATACTGTCTGTTCCGGACTGCCCGCTTACATATATTGACGATATCCTCATCAATATGTCGCTTGAGACAAGACGCGGCAAGGACCGCCACGGCAGCTGCGGTATGGGGATCGATGAAGCGAAGAGAAGATCGCTCCTTCAGGAATACAGGATAACGCCCGGTGATATTTTCTCGGAGGGGTTTGAAGGGTTTTATAAAAAGCTTATCCGCATCCGCAGTGAATACCTGCCCGAACGCCTCAAGGCATTGGATCTTGACCCGTCACAGATGGGGGAGTACGGCGAACTTATCACGGATAAAAACGTGCTCTTCAACTATGCTCTTCAGATGTGCCGCAACAGTTCATTTATAACTCTTGAAGATGAGAGTGTGATAAGAGATTACGGCGATGTCATTTTCGAAGGCGCACAGGGACTGGTGCTTGATGAGGAGAACAAAGCCTTTGCACCGAATCTCACGTCGTCTAGAACAGGTCTTACGAATCCTGATGCAATGCTTTCAAGGCTTGGTATCGAAGAAGAATGCGAGGCCTTATATGTCACGAGAACTTATGTCACCAAGCACGGCGCGGGAAAGTTCCCGTACGAGGAAATCTTCCTTAAGGAAGGCCGGGCTTTCTTTGACGGAACCAATGTGCAGAATGAGTGGCAGGGTTCCATAAGATCTGCTCCGCACGGGAATCCTGATGAGTTCAATGAATATATCTTAAAGGATTCAAAAGATTACGGGTTCAAGCCTTCTGTTCTCTTCACACATGTTGATGAGACGGACGGCAGGGTGCTCACAAAGGACGGTGAATATACTGTCGGCGAATGGATAGAAAAGATCAACAAGGACGGGATTTACAACAGATTCCTTGTCTCAGGGTCGCACTTTGCAGAAGATATTAAAGTATTTGACGGGGTCTGACCCCATCAGGATTTTTTGACGGGGTCTGACCCCATCAGGATTTTTTGACGGGGTCTGACCCCATCAGGATCATATTGTTCTCACTCGTATACTAATCCAGTCTGTCAAAGACATCTTTGCTCTGCCTTTGACGGAATCTCAGATAATAGCCTGCTATCATCGAAGATAGCATAGTCGTTAGAATCAAAACTGTAAAGAACTCAATGCTGATAATTCCTGAACCATATGCGACTGTTGCAAGGACTATTCCGGGGCCTCCTCTCGCATTCATCGTTATTGCGAAGTTGAATTTGGTGGAATTGCTGACCTTTCCCGGAATGAGGAAAAGCCATGTGCCAATAAATTCCAGACCGAATGCTATGCCGAAGAAAGCAAGGAATCTCAGGATCGAGAAGTTATGGAAGACATTGAGCTGTATTCCGACAAGGGCAAAATAGACCGGAACGAAGAAAGAGAAGACGAAGTGCTCCAGATACTTGATGCCCGTCTTTGCCTCTTCGGAAGAACCCATGATAGTCTTAACGATATATCCTACGAGGAATGCGGAATACATGATATTGATCCCTGTCATGTACAGAAGACCTGACACGAGCAGAAGTGCTATAAAACTCAGGGTGAAGAAAACGTTCACCGGAAGCTTGATGCGGATGTTGTTCATGAACTTGCTCAAGACTGTTACGAGCACGAACATGCCAATTGTTGAAGCAGCGACAATGACAGTGTCAGCCAGGTTAAGTTTGCCTGAATCTGCAGCCCTTGTAGCCATGTTAAGGAGTATCCACAAAAGGAGATCCTGGAATGTCGATACAGTGAGCACGGCATTGGAGAATCTGGTGTTCATTATTCCCATGTCGAAGAATATTTTCGAGATCACGGGAATAGATGTGATAGCTACTCCGATCGCGAAAACAAGGCGGTAAGAGAACACGTTGCCGCTGTCTCCTATGAAGTATTCCTGAAACATGTTAAAGAACGGGATGCTGCCCGCCATGGGAAGCACCGTTGCGCCTAAAAAGACAAGAGTGATTATCTTTGAATTCCTGCGGCTGACCTCTATCTTTGTCGAGAATCCTGACAGGAACATGAGGAAGATAAGACCCAGCTGATAGAAGACATTGAGGACCTTACCCTCTTCAGGATATGCGTTGAAAACCGAATTTAAGAGGTCAGGTGCAAGAAGAAACAAACCGCTTCCGCCAAGGAGCATTCCGCCAAGGATCTCACCGACGACACGCGGTCCCTTGATCTTTTCTATGAGAGTGCCGAACAGGAAAGCACTTCCGAGAAGAAGTGCAAGTGCTATAAATGTTCTGATTATCTCAGTCTGTCCGAGTGAAGCAAGTCCCATCGCTAACTCCCGGATCAGAGACTGCTTGTGTAGATTGTGAACTTAGGATGGTAACTGTTGATCGCCGAGTACATCTTCTCGTTCGCATCGTATTCCCAGTTCGTGATAAGAACGACCTTCTCAAGGCCGGTGAATTTACTAAGGAAATTCCAGTCAGAAGAAGATGGCAGTGAATCTTTTCCTTTTGCGCATATATCAAGGAATAAGACATTAACGTCCTTCAGAAGATAATTGCCTTTGGTGTCATATAAAGAACCGATGTCATCATAGGCAACGGCACCGTATATGAGCTTTCCGTTCTCTCCGACGAAGACCTCATTCTTATTCTCGATCTTGCGGTAGGAGCCGATGTTGATGTTGGGATAACTTGCAAGACAGCACTGGAACTTTCCGCTCTTGTATTTGCAGAAATAGAACCGTTCGCTGTTAGTAAAATAGGCTGGATTTTTACCGATAAATTCATTGTGGAGCTTTGCGAGCTTAATAAAAGAGTTGTCAGAAGACTTATTCTCCACATTGATCTGCATCATGCCGTTGGCCGTCTTATATTCAGTGACTGTCACGTCATCCAAAGCCGGAGACAGATACTCGTACCATTCGGGATATGCGCTCTTTAATTGTTTCCTGTATTTATCTTCGCTGTTGCCGCAGCCTGTAAGGCAAGATATAAAAATGCACATGATCAGGATGGCCGCAATGCTCTTAAAGCAGTATCTGTCTGTTGATCTTTCCATCGAAAATACTCTCCGGTCTTATAAGGTATTAAAATGGCGGGTTTATGTCTGATATAATCATTTTACTACAATGTATCATGATAAATAGCTCATGCTATATCAGTTAAGGAAAGTTTATGCGATTAGGAACATCAAGTCCGCTTAAGCACAGTTCCGCCGCGGAATGGGCGGCAAACCAGACAGCTCTCGGGTGCAGGGCAGTGGTGTTTCCGTTAAGCTGCAAGAATAAGGAAGAAGAGATCATTGCATATACAGATGAAGCAAGATCTTCGGATCTTCTGATCGCCGAAGTGGGTATCTGGAAAAATGCGATGGCCAAGGATGAAGATGAACGCGCTTTGCAGCGTGACTACTGCGTAAGTCAGCTTCAGCTTGCAGACAGGATCGGCGCAAGATGTGCTGTTAATGTTGCAGGAGCAATGGGTCCCAGATGGGACGGACATTATAAGGAAAACTTCTCTGATTCCACAAGAAAACAGATCGTTCAGATGGTACAGGAGATAATAGACAGGGCGGAAGTTAAAGATACATACTTCACGCTTGAACCAATGCCGTGGATGGTGCCCACAGGTCCTGAAGATTATGCAAGGCTCATCGAGGAAGTCGGACGCGACAGGTTCGCTGTTCACATGGATATAATCAACATGACATCTTCACCTGCGAGATATTACGGTGCCGAAGCGTTCATTGACCGCTGTGTCTCTTTGCTGGGTGACAGGATCCGCAGCTGCCACATAAAGGACATCCATCTGAAAGAGGAATATACTTTCCAGCTCGAAGAGTGTGCTCCGGGTGAAGGCGAATATCCGCTCCGTTATTATGTGGAAAAGATGAATTTCATAGATCCTGATATGCCTGTAATTCTTGAACATCTGAATACTGATGAGGAATATATCCGTTACATGGAATATCTTAAGGAGGTGCTTTATGGCATATAACAGGGTCTCTGACGCGAACGAGATCACCGCGCGCTACATGGACAGCATACTTATAAAGGAGCGCCTGATCGATTCGGTTGTCGCTGACACTTCTGTTGAACTGTTCGGCACAAAGTTCGCAAGCCCTGTCATGACACCGGCATTCTCGCATCTTAAGGAATTCAACGGCCGGAGCCTAACCGGTCTCGAAGAATACTCCATAGCTGCAAAAGAGCTTAATATCTTAAACTTCGTCGGCATGATGGAAAATGACATGTTCCCACGCATTATAGCAACCGGCGCAAAGACTGTCAGGATCGTTAAGCCGTACGGCGATAATGCAAAAGTGCGTGACCAGATGAAGTTTGCAGAAGATGCCGGCGCTTTCGGAATCGGAATGGACATCGACCACATCTTCGGAAGCGACGGTCTTGATGTCGTAATAGGCGAGAAGATGGCGGAACAGACTTCCGACATGATACGTTCCTATATTGAATCCACTTCTTTGCCGTTTTTTATCAAAGGCGTATTAAGCGAGGCCGAAGCAGTTAAATGTGCAGATCTCGGAGCGAAGTGCATAATCGTAAGCCACCATCACGGAAGGCTCCCTTATGCGGTTCCGCCCATGATGATCCTGCCGTCGATCAGGAAAGCGCTCGAAGGCCGTGATGTGAAGATAATCGTTGACTGCGGAATAGCTTCAGGTGCCGATGTTTATAAAAGCCTTGCACTGGGTGCGGACGCAGCTTCTGTCGGCAGATCGATGCTGCCGTCTCTTGAAGAGGGCGGCGCGGAAGGCGTCTCAAAGTTCATAAAAGGCGTTAATGACGAGCTCCGGTTCATCATGAGCTGCACGGGATTTGCGGGTGTTGATCAGATCGATGATAGCTGCCTTATAAAGACATAAACGGCGCTTATTGTTAGATCTTATAAAGCTTCATCATCTCGAGAACTGATGCTTCGGAGTGATCTTCTGAAGTTCTTGTCTTTGCCTCTTCGAGGAAGTTTACAAAATCGGAATCCTTGCTTATTACGCTTCCTGCTATGGGCGAGCCCTTTTCGCTGAATGCGTAAAACAGACGCATAGGTCCGCAGTATTCGGAATAAGTGCCGTCATTATAATAGCTTGCGGTATCTTCGATCCTTCCGTCCCTTACGCGGCAATAGAGTTTGTAAATGTATACATCATTTCCTTCGGGCACATTCAGGATCTCTCTCGGTTCAAGTGCATTGCTTCCGAGCATTTCAGTAGTGTAGAGCGTGTCATCGATATAGCAAAAGGCGAAGTAGATGAGATCCGTTTCCGTTCCGAACTGTCCGTGCCATCCCTTTGTCAGAGTTAACGATGGTCCGTCGATAATGAATTTCCCGGGCTTGGCATACGTCGAGAAGTCTATCGTATAAGACTCTTCCGGCATATCGAAGACCTGGGAATACTCAGATCTCGTCTCATCATCAAGATCATGTGCAGGCTCCATCCTCATCAGTGTGCCGTCAACAGTAATAAGCGGTGGTGTAAAGTTCTCTTTTCCGTCCATAATTGATCCCCGGGTGCCGGCTCTTTTCCAGTATGGGGATATTATATCAAAGCGGCCGTGCAAAGATTAAGTCACCGTAAAATCCGAAGAAAAAAGCCTCTGTAACATTGTTACAGAGGCCGGAATATAAGTGTTTTTAAGTATCAGAGCTGAGGTGTGTCGTTGTGCTGCGTTCTCGGGCTCTTGTTGACATGGATGAACATGTTGTGCAGGAGGTTAACGCTCGTCAGGATGACTTCGCCCTGATTGAGCTTTCTGACGTGCTTGATCGCATAGTCGTCGAGGTGTGATTCGACTGCACGGATCTCGTCATTGAGCATGAGTCTGTGGATAAGCATCGTGCCGACCTGACCGAAGAGGATAGGTGATACATCCTTAGGGTTCTGAGTTGTCAGATAGAGGAAGATACCCTTCTTACGGCCTTCTCTTGCAAGGAGTGTGAGACCGCCGTGGTATTCCTTGTCGGAATATCTGGATTTAGCGTATCTGTGGACCTCATCGATGAAGAAGACGAACGGCTTGATGTCGTCTCTGGACATTACGAAAGTACTTACAAGGTCGATGACCATGCCGCCGATACCTTCGGAAGCACCGAGTTGTGAGGTATCGATGTAAAGGCTTTCTTCAGGAAGATGTACGAACTCGTCGATGACTTCGAGGAGGTTGTACATGTTCGGGTCATCCGAGAAGAATGACAGGAATCTGGTGTTTGTCATCTGATACTGGATCTTCTGGATGAGTGAAGCGTTCTGGTTAGCCTTGAGCGTATCGTAACGGTACTTGAAGTTGTAGTTGTTGTCTCTGTCAGGCTCGCAGATGGACTCAGCCTGGATCTGTGAAGGGAGGAGCTCGATGTCGAATTCGACGTCGTCCTTGCCTACGGAAGCGATGTTCTCCTGAACTTCCTCGATGTCCTCACCGATCTTCTGATAGTAGCCTGTGCTTCCGATCTTTCTCATGTAACGGAGGGATGTGATTGCTTCAGAGAGGACTGCGCCCTGTGAGCTGTTCTCAGTCTCGAAAAGCTTCTCCCACTGCTCCATTGATATCTTTCCGGGTGATACCGTAGTATCGACACCGAGCGTGAGCTTTGTGATCTCATCGTTATTGAATGCGTTCCTGTATTCGCCCGTAGGGTCGATGATGAGCGCCTTGCGCTTTGTGGATACGACCTTGTCGAGGATTGCAAGAGCTGTTGTGGACTTACCGCTGTTCGTAGCGCCGATGCACATAAGGTGACGGTTGAAGAGCGTGCTGGGCTTGAGTGTAACGTCGGCCTCGGATCTGTTGATGAATGTGGCAAAAGCGGGAAGCGGTTCTTCGTTCTCGCCTGTGAACTCAAGGGAGTGAAGGAACAACTTGTAGATATTGTCTGTTGCGAGATAGACCTTGTCCGTGATACCGAGTGTCTTAAAGCCTGCAAGTCTGAACTTGGTATCTTCGGGCGGTATGAGCGCGATAGTATCGATCTGGATCTCCTGATAGTCGTTAGGCTTTGTATCGCCTGATCCGACCTCGAAAACGTTCTTTCTTGAAGCCTTGTTCTCGAAAACCTCTCCGAGGAAGATTCCGACGGTAGAGTCGATTACGACATAGTAGTTAATGGTATTGGGAAGGTAGGAATTGTTAAATCTGCTTCTGTCAGCCATTACGTTGAAGTTGTCGATCTGCGCGGTGCAGTTGCTTCTGTATACCTGCGTAACCTTTCCGATGTAGTATTCTTGAAGATTCAAGCCTTCATAAAGTTGTTCGATTGTCATGTGAAACCTCCTGAGAAGTCTATAAGTTACATCGGGTTCCGAATATGAGACCCATTTAATATTATAAAGTGTCTTGGCATAAAATAGGTAACTTTTATGTTAAAAAAGTGATTTAAGTACATATATACCCTGAATTGACTGTTTTCGAGATGCCGGATGGGAACCGGCCCAAAAATATTATAATTTATTATATTATCGGGCAAACTGTAATTAAGGTGTGGCAAATAAAATGCCTTTATGTTAAGATACTTTTCGCAGGCAAGGAGAAGTACCCAAGAGGCCGAAGGGGAGGCTTTGCTAAAGCTTTAGGCCGGGCAACTGGCGCGGGGGTTCGAATCCCCCCTTCTCCGCCAAAAACGTAATGGGCGTCGTAAAAAGTCAATAAATACAAGGGTTTGCGAGGTAACCTACAGTTCTGAGGAACGCTACTTACCACTAACTTACCACTATTTACGACAAGACTGGAAGATGTGCCCAAAGATCAACGACCGGATGAAAGTCCGGTCGTTGTTTTTCTTGAAGCAGGTATTCCTGCTATTCTGTCATAAGAAGGTGTTTGAATTTTGGTTTTGCTCCGTGGATAACGGAGCAGCAAGCAACGCGTTTAGTGTACACAAACACAGAGAAAGCTTATCAGGGATGTCCCTGAGACCCATTTAAAAGCCCGAGATTGCTCTCGGGCTTGGATTAGATAATTCTGGATTATCTACTCTACATTAATGCTTGCATTTTCTTTTAGAAATTGCCGAAGCCGATTATCAGCTTGCTTAAAACTGAATACACCGTCTCTGGCTAAAGAATAGTTTTCGCTGATCCATTCAAAATCAGACCATTCAGGCTCCAGTGAATAAAGCATACTCAGATAATCACCTATTTGATTCAGAGTAAGCGTCTGATTCAACAAGTTAGAATAGAAATAATTAACTATTCTGGTCTCAACTGAATCTTTGTTAATCTCAGTGCTTTCGATATGCGATAAATAAAGTATCCGTTTCAGAGCGTTTCTGTTTTGAATTTCGTTATACAGTTCAAGTATTAGCTCACTAACTTCTTCATCTGATTCGACGCAGTCACGAATATAACCGACAAGCTCTTCATCTAACCCTATACTTGTCATCAACCAATAATAGTATTTATCTTCCGCTGTAAGGTCCAACAACATAATAACTTTTCCCGGTCATCTATACTGTTTATTTTATGTTCCATCATATATTATCTATGTACCAATCAATATCCAATTCAGCCCTGACTTTCGAGCAAAAGTCGATTACTTTCATCGAAGGTGATATACAAGGTTTTTCATGCTCACAACAAATGCTAGGTACAACTTCCAAAGTAAAAGTCACTTCATAACGTTCACGTATCTCATTAAGCAGATCGATCTTCGGAATCAGTGGTTCTATAGTTTTTTCCATCTGATTGCTGATGATCACGTCATATTCTTCGCAACGACATCCATCCCAGCAAGAACATGAATACTTATATCCTGTATCGACCTTCAGGTCGTTTTTCAGATAATATCTGGGTTCGCCGGATCGAAATGATTTTACCGGCTGAATGCCAAGTATTGATGTGATCTCATCAGGATCAAACTCCCCTGTGATAGAGAAATATGTATAGCATGTTGTTTTCTTCATTATTATTCTTTTCCCGTTTATATTCCTATTGATTTAATCGACTATCATCAGCTGTTAAGTGCATCTATAAGTGCTTCGAGTTGTTCCTGGCCGTCAAGACCTAATACCGAAGCTGAATCAACATAATCATCGTCGGTAGCGATAACCTGAAAGAACGGTTGAACGGTTAACCCTTTTACAATGTATTCGTAAATTGTCTTCAGATCACGG
>JAFRRJ010000020.1 GCA_017428155.1 Clostridiales bacterium
ATATTACATTCTAATAAACTGTTTATCCGCATCATATTCATCACTGACAAAACGCTCAACCGTCATGTGGAGATCGTATTTCTCGCGTAATAGAGCAAGCTGCTTCATCATAGGTGATGCATGATGCTCATCTATAGCGGCCTGATCCGTCCATGAGTCTATGAGCAGAACTGTCTCAGGATCATCAAGCGGAACAAAATACTGATATCTGAGATTGCCTTTTTCAGCACGAATCGCATCCGCTATTCCGGACTTTTCCATCTCTTCGGCAAATGCTCTTGCACTTCCGTTCTTTCCTTTGTAATAAAGATTTACCGTTATCATATCCCATCATCCTGTTGATTTTCTCGACTAAGGGATCACTCCCTCAGACAAGAAAATTATACCATCCGGGTTTAGTTCTCTTGATAACTTTTTGGTGCTGCAGAAGTATTATATCAAGCGTATTAAGTATCTTGTGATAAAAGCTTTACCGCATCCCGACAAACTGAATACGTCAAGTAGTTCAGCTCATTCCTAACACAAGCAATACTGTAAGAATTATCACAGGAACCGTTACTGTATCATATTCCGGCACCAATCGCTGCGATGATATACCAGAGCCATTCCATCTTACTCACCTCCATTCAAGCCTATCAGTCGGCTGATAAGCTTTTGCTTTCTCAAGTGAGAGTTTGCGATTAGTCATTTCAAAAACTCCATTGTCTTATCGTAGAATTCATGCATCTTCTTCATGCATGCTTCATTCTTATAAACAAATCTACCCCGTTTCATACTTTCCTAATAATTCACCTAATTTTGCGATAAACGCCACAGATTATACTTCGTCAGTTTTGCTGATCCACGCAATTTCTCTCGTGTCATAACCGCCTATCACATGAGCTTCCATGCAATCATTAATTGAATCAAACAAATTATCGGTCTCCACCTCATAATTCTCGTTGCACTTGAAAAGATAAAAACCACTATTGCCATCGTATTTGCATATTGCCAAATAAGAAAAATGTGCAGCTATTGTTCCGTCATCATTGAACAGATCGCCATAGTTACCTTTAGGTGTATAAAAAAGCACCTTCGCATTATCTAAAATATCGGGAAAGGAATCGGGAAATTTGTCACTCATAACAATCGACTGCTGTCTATTTAAAACTCTATTACCAGACCGGTCCTGAACTGTTCTATCTTATCACCCAGTTCTTCTTTCAGTATTCCGAAAGCCCTGTTTTTAGTACAATGTCCTGTTCCGATATATTCGAGCCCTGCTGCCTTAAGATCATGAGCAACCTCCCTGATATCTCTTTCGCTGCTGTTCCATAGGTGCAGTCCTCCAAGATACCCGTAGATATGCTGGTCGGGAAATGCCTTCCTGACTTCATCAATGACTATCCCCGGGCCGCTGTGAGAACAGGAATTTAGTATTACAAGGCCTTTCCCGGTTTCAAGGACAAGACTCTGCTCGTGACAAAGATCATCCGGAACAAATCCGGCCTTGGTTCTCCTGAGCATATGACCCTTCCTGCCGATATCAGGATAACCGCCGTTTTTGTGGGGAACGATAAATACTCCGTCAGAGATCTTATATACATCGGAGACCTTTACTATCCTGTCAGCGTGATCATCCAGCAAGGTCTTGGGTATGCCGCAATAAAACGTAATAAACAATAACCTGCCATAGCAATCCGGAGCAGTCTTTTCGCTTACATAGAACTTAGCTTTGCCGTTATGTTCAAAGAATGCGGGAATACCGTTTGCGTGATCGCAGTGTGCATGACTTAATACACCGTAATCCACATCGCTGATATCAATCCCGAGTTTCGCATAATTACGCAGGAAAAGATCGGACCCGCCGGTATCGAGCAGGATCTTCTTACCGCCGTGTTCAATATACAGCGATAATCCCCACTCCTTTTTTAATCCATCCGATGGGATATTATCTATACCGACTATGATCTTATCCAACTGAATCCTTCTCCCTTATTCGTTCTTGCTGATGATTTTCTGAAGCAACTCTTCGGCGAACTTCTTGTATTTAGTGTCGCCGCCAAGATCAATTGCAACCTGAAGGTATTTCCTTGCTCTTTCCGGTTCGCCCTTCAAGAAAAGCAGTTTTCCCAACGCGTACGAATAACTTACTTCTGTTATGGGATAAAGCGGTTTTATGGTGTCCAGCTGTTTCTGATAGTGCTCTTCTGCGCCTTCGTAGTTGCCCTGCTGTATCCTCATGTAGAATTCCGCATTCTTAATAGTGGTCTCGCAGCCTTCTATATACTTCGGATTCTTCATTTTCTCCATGAGTTTTCTAAGCGCTTCTATCTCTTCCTGAGCCTTGTCGAGCTGATCGTTCTTCAGGTAGTACTCGATCATGCACTTGTAATATTCAGACTTATAGCCTTTTGACTTAATCTTTTTGCAGCACTCATAGACCGAATCGTAATCATCAATGGAGCCGTAACCTCTCGCAACTATTGCATTGTACATCGATACGACAGGGCCTTTTGCCTTTTTCGCGAAAAGCATGTTCATCTCATCTATAAACTTATGTACCTGGCAATTGTAGAAGAGAGGCAATACTTCGTTAGAGAGCTTTTTCGATGTGAGCTTAGTAAAGATAAATGCATCAACCAAGACCAGTAATATCGTCACGGCCGTTATCGGTATCGCAGGAACCCATGTGTGTCTGCAGAACCAGAGGTTCGCTATGATCATGCCTATGATCTCGACAATTCCGATGCACCAGTATGCGATGTGATATTTCTTATATATTGAAATCATTGTTTTGTTATTACCACCATTTACTTCAGACTACTATCCTATAATACTGATAATTATCCGGACTATCCTCTGTTACAGATCCTTTTCCTCATATGGTTTATCCCAGGAGCCGATCTCTATCAGGTTACCTTCAGGATCTGCAATATAGCATGTTCTCTGCCCCCATGGCTCTGTAGTCGGTTCAAGTATCGGCGTGGCTCCACTCTCAGTCACACGTTTAAACGTACTGTCTACTTCTTCAAAAGAATCCACATAAAGAGCAAGTTCAAAGTGACCGATAGGTCCCTTCAAATAATCGTATTTACGTCCGGTCATCTTCTCAAAATCCTTACGGCCGTACAGAAGAAATAAAGTTCCATCTTTCACAAGATAGACATTAGACGTATCTTCGTTTTCCTTAATCTCAAAGCCAAGCACATCCCTGTAGAACCTGATCATACCGGCCATATCTTCAACAAATAGTCCAACTCCATCCAGATGCACAGTTTTTCTCCTTTGTATTTTGTCCTGTTAATTTACCTTACTAATTACGATTACGCTTTACTTCATCCATCTCAGCTATCAATTCTTCCAACGGATGATATTCTCCGCCCCACCATTCGAAAACATGCATTCCTTCATCTTCAAGAACGGACTCGCTTATAGTCATGTCGATACCCAATTTCTTCAGTAAACCCTCGCGATCCAATTTCTCATAATCGAAAGGACACAACTTGCTAAACTCCTTATATGAAACACCACAAACTATCTTGTGAACGCCTAGCGAAGCAATAGCACCCAGACATCTCTCACATGGAGCACAACTGGTGTATAAAACAGATTCTGCCAACACATCGTCAGAATATTTATTTGCACATTTGTGTACAAGATTGAATTCGGCATGTCCGAAGATCTTCCGTTCAAAATCAGCGGTATTCTCCGCTTCCTCTAATATCTCTCCGTTATGGACCAGAACTGAGCCAAAAGATTCATGACCTTTTTTTCCTGCGCTAATAGCCAGTTCATAACACTTTCTGATGTATTCTTCGTTGCTCATTCTATCCTCATATACTGTCTATAATCAAATCTACGCCTTGCCTTTTGCATTCTTAGTGATGAGACAAGCAAAAGTAATAAGCGATCCCAATCCCATGTTTGCCATCTGTATTGAATGCACAACGGGAAGATTCGGTCCTAAGAATGTTACTGCATTTACAACCATCATTATGATCATCGGATTTGCGAATGCGTATCCTTTTGACCATACAGTCTTTCCCCTGAAGATCATGACGAACATAACTACCATCATCGCCATATATACAGGCATAAATACTATTGTGATCGGAGCAACCATAAATCCGGCAAATCTCATTATTTCTTCCTGATTGCCACTCCTGCAGACATACATCATAGCTATTGCCAAGATATGAACAAGGGGGCCTAACGATCCGCATGCCAATGCGCCAATGTGTATTATTTTCGAAGGGTGCCGCAATTGGGGATTAGTTCCTATGATCTTTGATATTCCTTCATAGCCCAAACCTTGAAGTGCAATTCCTATTCCGCCAAAGAAAACACCCAGAGCAAGCTGCAGATCAGAAACACTTCCATAACCTGCAAACTGTGCCATTACCTGGTCAGGTAAATCAGGATTTGTATACCAGCCAAGCGGCAACTCACCGCCAATGACGGTTATTATCGCTCCGATCAACCCAATCAGTAGAAGTTTTTTGCTATTAGTATCGCTATTCATTAGTCCTTCTCTATGCCAATATACTGATAATTTATCGATCTATTTTGATCATCTGTTTCCGCCTGCAAATTCTCCACAGCAAATATCCAAAACGGTTCTCATAGGATCCACCATAGAATCTTCATATTGAACATTCCACTTAGGATTACTCTGCATATTGCCTTCTTCATCAATGCTGCCGATCGTTTCACCACTCTTAATGGGGAATTCATTATCGAACTGGTAGACAGCAACGTCGTACACATAATTTACGATATGATCCGGATTCATCTTCTTAAAATGAACTTGAACATCCGCCCCGCCAAAAACATAAAATCCTAAAGTATCAACCAGCATCTCATCTGCTTCCGGTATGTTAAAGAAACGCGCATTTACAAACATCTGAACAAAACGCGAAGAAAGACTATATTTCTTTGCGTTTTGAAACATTTCCGGTGTGATCAGCTTTCCGCTTTGATGAGCATAGACACCTATACATTCCGGATAACACTCCAGTGCGGCATCAACCTGTCCCAATAAGATCTCAGCCTGGTCTTGATAAGAAAGAGCTCTTCCCAGAGTAGTATTAACTATAATAGTGTGCCTGCATTCGTCTATTATTTCACTGGCGTTGGGGACATCCCACATCTGCTGCCGAGCCATATCATCAATGTTAATGCCGGATTCAACAGCTGCTGATAAGAAGGCGGCAATTACAGGAACACCCTCAGGTTTATCTTTAAATACTGCTTTGTATTTCGGAATCGGGAACATAAACATATCGCCGGAACTTTTCTTAGACGGCTCAACATACGGGATTTCACCAAGATCTCCAAACCGCTTTTCAAGAGCTTTCCTGAACTGTTCAGTCGTCGGTGAATTAGGTTTGCTTTTAAAAAGTAGCTGTACCATCATAATTTCAGATCCAATATCTTTAGTTTGATCCATGCTGTTCTCCAATCGTCCCGATTACAGAAATAACCAAAATTAGTAATCTTTACTGATTATTTTCCCGACTAAGGGATCACTCCCTCAGACAAGATAATTATATCATCCGGGTTAAGTTCTCTTGATAACTTTTTATGCTGCAGATCCATCAATTAAATATGGTTCTGCTACTGTTTCCAAAATATATGAGTTCAAAATTTGGGGGCTTTTTGTGGGCTTAAAAAAACGAAATGCCCTATTTTAGGGCATTCCCAGCGTTTTTTCATTATTCGAGTTCGAGCGCTTTTATCTGGAAACCATTTGTAAATGCTTTGTTTTATTTTATTTGCGGGGATTGCTTTGTACTCATTGAACTCATTTGTATATGTTTTTAAGTTCTCGTGAACTCATTTTGAACTCACGTATGAACTCAATAATATAACCTGAGTATGATTAGTTATCAGCCGTTTCGTCTACATTTCCATCCATATATATTTGAGCCATTCGTTGACCGACGGAGCGATTAACTATCAAAAAATTATAATCGTTTAGATTAACTATATAAACTACCCTTATTATGTAATATACTTACGTTTAACTCGTATTTAATTCGTCATCTTAATTGAGTTAAAACGAGTTAAACTTTATTCAACAACTTTGTATTTTGTATATTTCCCGCCGTTCAACAAATATATCTTATTCTCTTTTTGAAGTTTTTTAATTAATGAATACGCCTGAGATGGAGTTATCTTTAACAGTTCGCATATATCCTGTTTTGTAATGATGCCATTCTGCGTACGGGCCAACTTCAGCACCAACTCAGGATAACGGATACTATCTATATCCGTCTGGCGCACATATTGAATAGATTCATTAATCTCGCGATAAATCTTCTTTCCAAGAATATATGACCGATTCTTACCATTACCGGATGCTTCTACCAGTCCCATTTCGATCATATTTTCAACCGCCGACCGCACCTTATTCTCACTAAGATTAGTAATTTCAATCATTCTATCGATATTGCATCTTCTTTCATTTTTCAATAATGAAAGAATCATCAACGTGTATATGGACAACGGTTTGCCCTGACGGTTTTGCTCATCTGCTACAAGCTTTGCAAACGGAAGATCTGCTTTTGCTCTCTGAATAAAAAGTTTTACCGTCCTACTTGTGGATTCTGAATAATCAGGCCAGGGACGGCCAAAGATAATAGATCCTTCATAGATACGATCAATTCCTCGACCGGTTTTCTCAGCAAGACCTATTCTCTTCATGGCATCAGCAAGAGCAGGGTTTCTTCCGTGAGGTTCAACCGTCAGTAAGTTTTTCAAGTTCACACCATCAACAAATCCACCAGGATTACTGATAACTAAGCCCTCATCATCAATAAGGACACGTACTTCTCCTATCATCGTATAATCTCTATGACAGAAGGCATTGACTAAACCTTCTCTGAAAGCTGCCCAATCAAATTCCGGAATCGGGATCCTGAATAATCCGTATTCCGTTTCACGCTCAGGATTCCATGCTTTCAGATATGTCTCATAGTTTTCAAACACCTCTAAAAGAGGTTTTGTGCTATCTTCATTCATCCTGACAGCCGTTCCTTCCAATACTTGAAAAGTTGACTTGGCTGTCGGCATAAGCTCTTGTATGCGTTCTTCCTTACCAATCAGAAGCATTCCGGTAACTGTAGGAGTTAGTTTTCCTCCTACTTCTGTTACAAGTCTAAGTGCTATATCTAATTCATCATCCGGCAATGACAACAATGATTTTTCGCCACCTTGCCTGTTCTGAATAATTTTCCTCAGTCTGACTCTTTGATTGGGATCGAGATCCTTTATAGTAGCTCCTGGAAGTGGCTGAGCTGAAAAATCCAGCAGTCCCAATTCTGACAGCCGCGAAGGAATCTCATATGAATACATCGGAACAACTTCAGGAGTCCCATCCATTTTGAGCCTACGGCGAAGTATTTTACCTGATGATGTAGAAACAATTGCTCTGCTCCTAGGAACTTCTATCTTAAGAATATCCTTTCCATCTGTTATTATTTCCGCTCTTACAGAAACTGGTGGAACTGTATTGTTAGCAATTAAAGCCGTTACACCTACAGCATCTTTATGTTTCTCATGAACACCAGTTATTGATCCGTCATCCTCGACGCCAAGATATAAAACTCCGCCAATGGTATTTGTCATACCGACAATTTCCTCGATCAGATCATGATCTGAGTAACACTTCACATCACTTTTGAACTCTATTTCCAGGGTTTCGTTCAATGGTATGGTTCGCATGATGATAACTACCTCCCGCGTCTTTCTAACTCAAATTCTAACGCATTTAACTCATTTTGTCGAGTTAAAATAGCAATTTAACTCATCGAACAAGTTAAATCACTTGTTTTTCCAATATTCCGTTTTATTTGAAATAATTCCAACAATCAACAAAAAAGCAACTATCACAATCAAAACATAGCCAACGGCCTCAAGAATTACCATCCAAGAGACGTTGAATGCAACACTGTGTTGCAAAATATTTCTTTGTACCTCAAACGTTGTGCGGAAAGAACCTTCCGTCAATGGCTGAGTTATATTACTCAACAGATTATCAGAGATCACAGGTTGGGAAGATGCCGCCAAAATTACAGAAGGAACACACGCAACACCAAAGATCGCAAGTATTCTAAAGAAGTATTCACAAACAACATTTCCTGTCTTTTCTCCTAACAAAGAGTATATTCTCATGCAATTGCGGTACTTTAAGTAGTCATTAGCCAAATAAACTACTACTATTCCTGTCGAGATTATCCAATATATCACCATAATCATCTTTTGAGACGATTCACCTATTCGTATAGAATTTAATAGCGTAGATACATCATGAGATAGGGACGGAAAGAAACTGTAGTTCTCATGATCATATTTCAAAGAGTTTAGGTAAAGCATAGTTTCATCTAATGCGTAATGACTATCCAAATAGAATTTCATATTATCTTGTTTTACTAACTGATCAGAAATATTGATAATATCTGTCTCATTCATAAAGACAACATTTTGTTTGACAGGAACATCATTAATCATGTGTTCAATCGGATAGATCGTTTTATATGTACCCACTACTGGACGTTCTATGAAATAGCTGCCTTCCTCCGACAATACTTTCATTCTTATACAGACATTATTCCTTGAATCTAGAGTTAACCCGAAATAATCAGCATCTACTAACATGCCACCATTCTTGTCATCCGGGAATTGTCCCGACACCAGTTCAAGTTGACCACTCATAAAATATGAGTTTAGTGATGTATAAATATCAGTCTGAACCACAATTGGAATCTGATCGTTTATATCTTCATACCATATCCCATCGTGCCCCGTTGCTATTAACTGTGCATTGAACGCACTTGTCCGATTGTTAGCCTGAATATGCGGTACCTTCAACACATCAGAGACAAAAACGTCGCTAAGGCTTGTAGTCGTCTCTTCTTCCTTTGTTCTACAAAATAAAACTTCCGCAGGGTATCTGCTCTCAATTAACTCTCGATAAGTTTGTGACACATTTTTATGGTATAAAAAAATCGCATATGATGATATAAGCAAAAACATCAATGATAGCCCTAACATAGTTGTGAGCACATTTCTTAGGAGGTGTTTTGTTGCTCTAGGGAAAACTATCCTGATTCTTTCGGAAATCTGTTTCATTTTAGGTTAGTCTCAACCTGCTTTAGACATCCATTATCCAACAATAAACTATAGTCAGTCTGAGAACGAATCATTTCCGAGTGAGTTACGATTATGCAACACTTATTGTATTCTTTCGTAAGTTTTATCAAAAGCTGCATAACATCATTTGCTGTGGCTTTATCAAGATTTCCCGTTGGCTCATCAGCCAACAAAACAGGATTCCCCGTAACCAAAGCTCGGGCTATTCCAACTCTTTGTTGTTCACCACCGGACAGATATCGCACCTGTTTGCGTAATAATGATTCATTTATTCCCAATTCATTTAGAAGCTTTCTAGTCTTCTCGCCCCCGTTATTTTCGTGTGGATTACTTATCTCTCTTGCAATTTCAACATTTTCCTGAGCAGTTAAAAACGGGAAAAGCAGATAATCCTGAAAGATGTATGACACCATCGTACGACGAATAAGCCTACCATCAAGGTTCGCTATATTATGATCGTTAATCCATATTTCTCCGCTATCAGGTGTTATAATACCTCCCATAAGTGCTAAAAGAGTTGACTTTCCAGATCCTGAGGGACCAAAAATCGAATAGGTTTTTCCTTGAGAAAAACTGACTGATACACCCTGTAATATTGATCTTTTCCTATCATATGAAAAAGAGACATTCTTGATATCTATCATGATTCTTCCCCCGCTTTTAACATTTCTTGAAGTTTACTTTTTTTCAACAAAAACATTAATGCTACTCCGGTAATTCCAACGATCATAAAAACAAAAATCAACAAAAGCAACAATGCTTTTATATCAATAGATACGGCATATACTGGATTAATATCGTATTCCCCAGTATCGTAAGGCGTTATGATATTTATAATATTACTCGAAACGAATTCCGGTGAATTCGTCTGACTTATAAATTGGATAAGGAAATATGAAGTCGGAACAGATAATACAGCTGCAATAAAGGAAAGAATTAGCGTTTCAAACACATATATCATTAGTATATGTATATAGCTTTCACCTAACACTTCAAAGATACCTATATCCCGAATCCTCTGATTATTCCATATTGAATATACAACCATAAACAAGATAATACCAACCGTAGAAGTCAGTATTATAAGTCTAAGTGAATTAGAGAAAACAGTATCTATTTGAGATGCATATTCATTATAAAATGATAGTGTTTCATTATAGATCTTATATTTATCCCATTCCATTGGGAGTTTCTGAACTGCTTCTTGAACAGCATCCAGATTTTTAGGAGAATCAACATATACCTTAAAGTTATATACAGTATTATCACGATCTAAGATCTTCGAGGCAGTATCAAAATCCGTAAACACAGCGTTGTACGGGCTGGCTTTATATACCGCAACCCCCATATCATTTTCTTCCAAAATCTCAAATTTCAGTGTTGTGTCGTATATGCCGACTATTTTGACTTCTGAAGCCATTGCACTCGCATCTGAATATAAATATTTCAAGCTAATAACATCGTTAATTCGTAGCGAATTCAATTCAGCAAAATAACGTGATATTAAAACACCAGGATTGTCATTTGTCGGAAAAGATCCATCTGAAATGACTGACATATTATTTCTAAACTGATTGCGCAATGGTATCGCGCTGCATCCTATTAAATCAACACAATCACTCTCCATGCGGGCTTCTTCATCAGTATATATAGGAGATGGCTGTTGTTCAGGATTAAAACCAGAGTGAGTTTTAACTGTTTTGAGACCCAACGGGATGCAAGATCCCGAAAGACTTGGGGGCGCAACATCAACACCCAAAACATGTGGTATACTTTGAACTCTAGATAATATATTCTGATCAACCCCGTCAAGCGTACTCTCGTCTAATTCCGGTAGATATGAAATCTGTAATGTCGCTCCTATTTCAGCAAGAGCTTTATCTCGATATGATTCAGTTGATTGATACATAACAACACCGGAGAAGAAAAAAGAAAACAAGAGAAAAAGCAATACTGTTAGTATCACAGTTTCTCGGTGTTTTCTTTCAATAAAAAGAATAGTTCTACGAAAAATCATAACTCATCCTCTCCAAAATAACACTTTTGAAGAATAGGAGAACGTCAGCATGCTAGTATATTCTTCAAATCAACTTTATTCTTTACTGACCAGGTCAGTTTGGATTCATTTTATGAACGAATCAGGTATAATTATCTATGAGGGTGAAATTAGCCAATTTTCAGGTGAAATTGGATTGATCTAGTAAAACATCCACCTTGAATATACTGTTTTCCATGTCGAACGATATTGTACCATTATTTCTCTTTACTGCATGAGCATATCACTCATTTTGTATCAATTGTATCCAATATTCGACCATCTCTAATGAAAATAATCTTATCGGTTTCTTTTGCGATTTCATTATCATGAGTAACCATTATAACTGTTTTGCCATTTTTATTTATTTTATGAAATAATAACATGATGGCTTCTTTTGTTTCTGAGTCTAACTGACCCGTTGGTTCATCCGCAAGTAAAATCGGGCTATCTTTAACAAGTGCTCTTGCAATTGCAACTCGCTGCTTCTGCCCACCACTAAGCTTTACAACAGGTCTCCCGATTAACTCTGAACAACCTACATATTTCAGAGCAGAAACAATCTTATCTTTCTTCGCTTTTCTATCTGATTCAAAGTAAAATGGCACTTCTAAATTTTCATATACCGTCCTGGTAGGGATCAACCCGAAATCTTGTAACACCATGCTCACCGTATTATTGCGCATACGAGCCATTCCTTTTTCATTAAGGCTCTTTGTGTCAATTCCTTTTACAAAAACTGATCCGCCAGTAGGTCTATCAAGACAACCAATTAGATGGAGTAGAGTTGATTTTCCTGACCCGGACACACCACAAACAGATATAAAATCACCTTCATTTATAACCAGACTAACGTCATTTAGAGCTCTAATATCAGGGGCATCTTTGACTTTATATATTTTAGTTACATTTCTTAACTCTATAATGGCCATTCTCATTTCTCCTTCGAATTATATGATTCAATGATAGTTCTGCTATGGTAATCAGCGTAAACATAAAAAAGACCGGCAACATTGATTTCAATTCGTATTTCTGATTTAGAATTCTTCTGAATGCAAAAAATAACGGTATTCCAAGAAATTCTGATATTATCACAACTATTAGTAAATGGAGTAATTTACAACAGTATATATATAAAGGAGTTGCACCACATGAAATTAGCACGTTAAATTCAACTCTTCTTTGTCCGATCACATAATTAATGAAAGTAATTATGCTTGATACAGAGATTACTATAAGTATTGCAAAAATTAAATTGTAATATATTGCTTGTTTTGTCGCATAATTATCTTTAAATCCGTTAAACGTTGTACCAACCCAACCATATAGTAGCATCTGCACAGAAAAAATAAGCGAGAGAATTATGATTACAAAGACGTTTATTCCGGGTTTTTCGCACAATGCACGCATTGTCAGTTTAATCATCAGCTTATTCCTCTCTTATTATCTCTATCGGAGATTGACGGATTGCAAACAAATAAAACAGCAAACATAGAATTGTGAATACCGAGACTGCAACCCCAATAACAATTAATACTGCCTGAATAGTATATATATATGATCCGTTCGTTATTATTCTAAAGAGCGGAAAGTATTTATATAATATAACACCACAAAGCATACCTAATATCATTATAGGAAGTGTTGCAAAGCATGATGTTCCTACAGCTCTTTTCCAAGTACAGCCTTCTAAATAATATATGATCATATCCCTCTTAAATATCGAGAGTTGAATTACTGTATATGATATCAATACAGACATGGTCAAAACAATTGTTGATAACAAGAATATGTTGCACATGTCATTAACAGCTCGATTATCGTTATAACAAAACTCCACATAATGATTAAAGTCATATGCAGTTCCACCTTTTATCACTTTGGGAAGCATATTCGCAAGATTTTTGATATCAGCATGTTTTTTAGGTAAAATATACAAATAATTGTAATTGCTTAAGAACTCTATTTTTTTCCCGTCATCAGATGTAAGTTCTATTGCAAATGCATATGCTGTATTCGAATCGTTCCAAGAGGATAAATCGTAGCTGAAACTACATTCTTCCGAAGGTGGCATATAGGCATTCTCATCAAAAAAACCCGTTATTGTAAAACATGCTTTGCTTTGACGTGACTCTTTCCCGTACACCCCAGAATCAGTTCCCGAAGGAGATAATGCGGTAAAATAATTGACCGTTACAGCGATATCATCACCAACGTTATACCTTCCTATAAAATTAGACGAAACACAGATTTCGTTTTTGTTTCTTGGAATATTCCCCTTGATTATCTTCCAAGGAAATGATTTCGTATCTGCTTTAAATGGTATCGTATAGATATAACTATTCTTGATTTCCTCACGCAAAAGAACGGATGAAGTTTCAGATAAATACTCGACATGCTCTATTTCTTCCATAGACAACACAGTCTTACGTATATTTTCCGCTTCTTCATCCGTAATGTTATACTTGTCCATACCATAGTTCATGTTATATAGAATACCCTTGTCCAATCCATAATACCTATAAACATCTAATCTTTGATTAAACGCTATTACATGGCTGACACACAGTAACCCTAAAGAACACAATGCAGCAGACAAAGATAATAGAAAGAATAACTTAGCTAAATTATTCTTTATGTATACCCAATATGGAAAAAACATGTTTAATAAACATATCCCTTTCCTTCACTAATAGTTACTGACTATGTCAGTTTGGAATCATTATATGAACGAATCATAAAAGGTTATCTAATCGGGTGAAATTAGCCGTCTTTCAGGTGAAATTTGACAGATCAAGCAAAACATCAACCTTAAATATTTGGTTCTCAGTGTCAAACGAAATTGTTCCGTTATTCCTCTTCACAGCTTCTCTCACGCTATATACGCCAATCCCATGAACTGAAGCATCCTGCTTGGTTGTGTCAAAAGCTGAGTCTCTTTTTATGATAGCCCCACTATATGGATTGCTAATCTCAATAAAAAGCAATCCGTCATTATACTTAAAAGCTATATCAATCCATGGATCAGATACTTTCTGACATGCTTCTATTGCATTTTCTAAAAGATTGCCGAGAATAATGTTCATGTCAAATTCTGAGATTGATAAATTCTCAGGAACCATTATATGCAGATTTGTCTTTATTCCGCTTGTTCTTGCCTGTCCAAGCAAATAGTTAAGAATACTGTCAATTGCCGGGTTTCCACAATCTGCAAATGGTTTAGTCTCTATTATCGTGTCACTGATATTTGTAAGGTATTCGTTTAATCTATTTTTGTCACCGCTTTCCACAATAAGTGATATCTCATTTAAATGATGCCGCATATCGTGCCTTAACGCTTTAATCTTCTTCTCATTCTCACTTCTAAGCGATAGTTCATTTGAATATGCTTTCATTTGTTCCTTCAAAACCATTGTCTCATAGGAGTTAGCAACAGATTCAATTATCTTATCATACAGATATATGACAGATAGGTTTAGTATCAAAATAGCGCTACTAATCGCTAAAACGCTTACTTTAGAGATTGTAAGGTCTGTCGCCAAGACCAGCATAGCAATAATACTTACAAATAACAAAAGAATAAAAATACGCCAATACCGTACAACAACAACTTCTTTTCGAGACTTAGAAAGCCGTTCAACGATTTGTTCTGCCAATAAGAACAACAATACGGAAGTAACGGTGCTGAGAATAGAATAATGATTGTTATGGGGATTTGCTGTAAACATAAATGCTGCAAGAAGATCAAGAACCGTGCTAACAGCGAGTATGATTATTGCCACAGCAAATTTCTTTGGAAATGAAGCTCGATACGGCGCTAACAGAATCAATAACCCTAAAAAGGTAGCAAGAAGATTAACCCATGCTATTCCTAAGGAAATATATGCCGCGAAAGTAATCACCAAAGAAATAAAATAGCAAACAAGATGATATGTACTTTTTGTGTTTCTGTCTAATGAAGAATCGCAGTACTTGCTCGTTATGATCAGACGTATGATTTCAGATATTAAAATTAGCGCGTAATCGGCTATTTCAGGCATTTCTTACCCCCACATATTATAGTCCATGTATGCTTGTCGGAAGGCGTTACGGCGCGATTTACTGATGTTTAGCACGGTGCCATCACTCATTGTAACTAAATCTGATTTTAATGATTTTAGGTAGTTAAGATTAATAATGTACGATTTACTTATGCTAACAAAATTCTTCGCAGGTAATCGTTCCTTTGCTTCGTCTAACCTGCCAATGTATTGATATTCCTTCTCGTTTGTAAAAACAATAACGTATTTATTCATACTTCTAAGATAGATAATATCGCGGGAAGGAATGCTTGTTGTTACATTTTTATAGGTAAATTCGAACTTCTGATTGTTTGTTTGGTATAGCGTAATTAGTTGGTTGAGTATTTTGTTAGTTTTTTCTTTATCTATTGGTTTGATCAAAAAATCATAGGGATGAACTTGAAATAATTCCATTGCATAATTAGACTTGTGAGATATGTAAACGATTGCCATATCATTGTCGGAGATCGTGTCTCTTATATACTTGCCTACAGAAACGCCGTTGTCACCAGGGAGTTCAATATCAAGAAACAAAACATCAATGTCCATTTTAACCAAATCATCACAACATGATTCAGCGGTATTCCACACCTCGACATCGATCTTATAACCATTCTGTCTGGCAAATTCAAGTATTTCTTCCTCAAGCTCTCTGCATAGAGATATCTCATCATCGCAAATGCCGACTTTGTAATTCATGTGCCATCCTCATTTATTTTTTCTTGAATATATCCGGTTGTTACCAGTGAACCACAGATAAATATCGATAATGTCACTATGGTTGCCCAAGATGATATTCCCTGTGATTCAAGTATAACAAACAGTAGACTCTCTGTAATCCAAATTATCATAGTCCTCTTGCCATATACCTTTTTCTCGAGATCATCAAGAGGCTTATTTTTGTTACCAACAGGTGCAAACGAAACCAGCAGTGCACTGCCAATAACATACATTATTATGTTCACAAATGAAGGCAAAGCTGATGTTCTGATGATTATAAGCGAACCTAAAAATATCGCTGCAGATAATATGGAGCATGTTAGTCTTCCTCTTGCGTGAAAACCTCCGGCATTCTGTCTCAAAGGAAACAGCAGAAGAATAAACACTATGGTTTGGAGCGGAATTCTTAGTATAAAACCGATTATAATGGCTATGCTCAAGCCAATCACTAGAACAAACAGTTGTTCCAGACCATAGCTGATGATTTCCGATTCTTCACTATTATCGGATATTCTATTTGCATAATTGTCTATGAACTTCATCGCGCACCTCACCGCAATGGTATACAAGATTAAACAATATAATAGTTGCATGGCGAAAATAGCCGTTCTATGGGTGAAAATAGCTGTTTTTATAACAAATGTATCCCCAGTGCTCCACGTAGAACACTGGGGATAATCATTATCTTGACCATCCAGAACTCTTTCTCTGATTCTTCCCCAGATCATTCCTGAGTTGTCTCCTGTTTTCTTCATTAACACGCTGCTGAACAAGGCCTATGGTCATTGCCCGAATCCCAGGTTCCGCCTGTATGATCTCCTCACACATGCGGATCTCCTGATAGAGCGGTCGCATTTGCTTTGTCTTCTCCTGAGCGGCCAGCCTATAAAGATTGGCATATGCCGGTACGCCTTTTCTTTCCCAATATCGCTGTTGCTTACGGTCTTCGTCTCTAGCCTTAGCAATATCGGATATCCTTTTCCGAAGCGCTTCTTTAAGGGCCTCGACCTGTTCCGGAGTATCAAGCATATACTTCCTGCAAAAAGACTGAAGTTGGCAAAGCCGTCTAAGTTTTCGGATCTCCTTTATCAACTGCGGAGAGTATTCACGATACTTTCTACGCTTAGCGCATGATCTGAGCTGCAAACAGTGATAAGTGATAGTCACGCGGAATCCGGCCCTGCTAAGTCGGTCGGTATATCCCTTCACCTTTTCCGGTGCAGGTATACTTTCAAGGTTGGCGTATGGACTTTCGATTACAGTATTCCTGATAATACGCATCCTGAAATCACCAAGCCCGTAACCGGGTCCCAGAGAGTCTAGCCGCACACACTTATCAGAATCAGGAAGTCTGAGTTTGGGATGAACAAGATCCTTGCCGGTTTCACTTTTAAGAATGAACTGATAGCCCATATCTCTCATCGTAGCAGCAAATTCTCTTTCGGTTCGGCTACACTGTATCGCAGCATCTATATCAGCTCTCACTTTGCCTCTGAGCGTAATCTTGCCTTCCTTCTGGTCTTTCCATTCACGATAGTTCCTGCGCCTGTCCTGGTCGATCCTGGGCCTGTCTTCGATAGACAATCCGTAACGCTTGCAGATCGCGTCAGAAACGTCTCTCATGCGCCGGATATCTTCTTTAGTGTCGTGATACTTATAACCGTCCCGGAACGATACAGAGTTCAAACAGAAGTGATTATGGTAGTGTCTGGTGTTAAGGTGCGTTGCAACAACCACCTCAAACCTGTCACCCCATAATTTCTGTGCAAGTTCAACTCCGATCTTATGGGCGGTATCCGCATCAACTTCGCCCTCACGAAAGGACTGATAACCGTGATATGCTACCCGGCCGCCTTCCTTTCCCCAGAGCTGCTTGGTCTGGGTAAACTGCTTTGCTGCAATCTCCGGTTCACAGTTAATCCCGGTAACATACATCATCTGTTCCGTCTTATCCGCATCCGTGATATATGACATTACCTGTTGCATATCTCTCGGAGTTGTCTTCTCCGGGTTCTCGATATAATCAACAACGGAAGATACACTGCCTTTTACAGCCCACATATTCGTTACTGCCATATCACTTCACCACCTTCCTGAAGGTATCGCACAGCATATCACATACCTCATGGATCTCGTTCTGGTTTCTTTCCAGCTCAAGTCCGTGTACTATTCCTAATACATTCAGCTTTCGGACAAGCTGGTTGAGATTATTGCCGACACGCCTGACCTCGAAGATCAGGGACACATAATCCGCGTCCGGCGGAGCATTGATCTTGGCACCGAGAAGAACCGCTCTGCAGAACTTCTCTCTTGGCATTTTTGCCTTCTTCACCTTGTCATTTAGTGACCGCCATTCATCTTCGGTGAAGCGGATGACGACGGCTTTGTTTCTTCTGCTCATAGATTTATATACCTCGTGTTTTCATAAAAATAGCGCCCGGCTGGGGCGCATTAGGGGTCTCAGGGTTCTCCCTGAAATGTGCTTTTTGATATCAAAAAGCGTAGCCTGCTACTAATTAGGACAATTGTATGAGAACGTTGTCAGGAGATAGGCGGGAACCCGGGAGATGCACAGTTGTATCCCCCGAGTCTCCGCTTGTGAGCAAGTTGATCAGCCCGCTTTTCTGATGTCGTTATAGACTTCAGGTAACTTTCCTTCAGCTCTAAGATCATTCTCGATCATGGCCTTAAAGTAGGCGTATTTATCCTTTATCTCCTTATTGGATATCTCACGTTCCAACTTCCTGAACATGATTGCAAAATAGTCCTGCATCCACTCATAGCCGGAGCCGTCTGGATCGTGCTCTGTCTCACGCGGAATGCCTTCAAGCATATCTGCAAGCTCTACAAGAAGTCTTACATCACCTTCACTAAACCCATACTTATAAGCAAATCTGTCCATAATATATGGAATGACGTACTCTTCTTTGGGGTTGTAAACATAATACTCACCCCTGTCATCCTCCTCATCCGGCTCGTCTTCTTGGACTGATTTGGATTGACCTGAATTGCTTTCTCTTTCGTTGGGTTGGATTAAGTTACATTCGGTTTGATTGACTTGGATTATATTTTGCTGACAGTCCGCCGCATTTTGCGGACACACGCCCGCGATCAGATCATGGAACCTCGAAGCCTTTACTCTGTCCGATCTGAGCGTGTTTTGTTCAAAGAAATCCTTGACCAATACTACGTCATCCTCATTGAGTCTTACAACGAAGTTCTTGCTGACCAATTCCTCAAGTTCTTCCGACCCAGCTCCGACAAGGATCATGGCCGGATATGCTTCAACAGCACCCTCATCATCTGTTCTGACAATTAGATACATATACAGCACTTTCGCCTTGTCCGAGAGCTTCAGGAACCTTCCGCTGCTGATTATCGCATCGGAAATCATGCGCGAAGATCCTTTCACTTTACGGTTGCGGATAACAAATTCTTCCGCTATACTGTCGGTGTTAGTTACATTTGACTGTCCTTCAGCTGTTGCAGCAGCGTTCGGGGCAGTTTTATTTTTGACTTCATTCATTTTTGTTTATCACTCCTTGTATAATAGTTTTTGACAATAATAAAGAGCTTCTGTCTCCTGATAACAGGAATCGAAAGCTCTTTTCTACCGTTTGGTTTGTTGTAATTCTTCTCACCTATAGCATTTCCTCCGGGAGTTGGTGACCACACCTGAGGATGTCTTCGATCTCTTCAAGGCAGATCCGACATCTCAATACATCATCTATCATTTCATTCGGATCTATTTCTTCAAGAGCCATTCTCAATTTCCTGATCTCGATAGCTAACCTCTCGCTTTCAAACATTCCCCATACGAAATCAATTTTTGTATCAGTAAATGCGTTCAGGAAAAACTCCTGCATCGGGATTCCAAGAACATTGATCCTCTCTCTGATCCGAACCTCTTCTTCTGGTGTCAGTCTGAAAGTTATAGACCGGTTCCTTAAGCGGTTATGATCATTCTTCTTCTTTTTCATCGCTGCCTCCTCTGTAGAAATCGTTAAGCTTAGTTGCCAACTTAGCCTGTGAATCAGGATATAGATGTGAATACGTATCCAGTGTTGTAGATGACTTCTGATGTCCCAGCCGGCTTTGTATATCCTTAACTCCGAACCCCATTGATATCAGAAGACTCGCGTGGCTGTGACGTAAATCGTGTATTCTGATCTTTTTCACACCCGAAATCTTAACTCCCCGCTTCATCTCGTGTTCTAGAAAACCTTTGGTGAAGGGAAAAAGTCTTTCGTTCTTCTTAAGTCCATAGATACGGCTTTCATAGTCTTTAATATATGGAATCAGAAACTCAGGTATCGTTATCTTTCTACGGCTGCACTCGGTCTTTGGTTCCGTAATGAGATCTTCCTTATTCAGACGCTGATATGACTTTGTAATCCTGATAACACGGGTTTCAAAATCTATATCGGAAGGAGTCAGAGCAAGAAGCTCTCCTACACGCATACCGGTCCAGAATAATAGCATAAAGGCCATATATGATTGTGGTTTATCTATAATTGCATCAAGAAATAACGAGAACTCTTCCAAAGTCCATATGTTCATTTCATCTGCATTAGATTTACCCACAGTTCCTGCTTTTGAACACGGATTAGAACCAAGATCATAATATCTGACTGCATAATTGAACAAAGCTGCCATCTGATTATTAATCGTCTTAATATACGTAGCTGACTTCTCAGTCCTTATCAGGTGATTCTGCCATTTCCTTATATCCGAAACCGTGATCTCATCCATCCGCTTATCTTTGAAATAAGGTAAGATCTTCGAGTTAAACAGATATCGTTTGCTCAGAATCGTTGACTTTCGCAGTCTGACTTCCATATCTTCAAAGTAGATTTCAACAAAATCTCCAAACGATATGTTAAGTTTGGACCCCTTCCTGTTTTGGAAGCTGGAGAGCCACTCGTCAGCATCACGCTTTGTGTTAAACCCGCGTTTAACAGAATGCTTCCTCTTTCCCGTCCAATCTGTGTACCAATACTGGACATTCCACTTGCCCGTTTTAGGATCTTTCTGTGTACTCATACGGCTTCCTTTCCGTTCCCGAGATCATCATTGAGCGTTCCTATAGGTGCATATCCGTAGACACGTTCTTCAACATATCTTCTCGGCACCTTTCCCTGAACGATGATAAAGCCCTTAGCTTCAAGTTCAGCATTAAGCTGCCTAATCAGTTTGTATGCCTTTGAAAGGCATATGCCGTAAGCTTCGGAAAGCTCTTCGGCTGTTACATAAAACTTAGTGTTTTCCATAATAAATTACCTTCTTGTTAATAGATTTGATAATTATATTAGCGTTTACACTAATATAATTGTAATTTCATTGACCTTATAAATCAATGATTTTGTTGCAAAAGTTAGTGGTTCCGCTAATTCCGTGATATACTTCACTAATAGCGGAGGTTGTTATGACAATAGGAGAAAGAATCAGATACTATCGTAAGAATGCAGATATGACTCAGCGTGAGCTGGCTGCAACTACCGGCATACACTATGTTTCTATCTGCAATTACGAGTCCGGGAAGATGATTCCCCGTGAAGATCAGATCAGGAAGATCGCGGATGCTTTAGGTATAAGTTATTCTTCCCTCAATAATCCTGATTCAGATACGAGAAGGTTCCAGACACTCGGTAATCTCTTTGAACTTTTGATGTCTCTTCACCGATCAGGTGTTATGACACTTTCCGGCAAAAGAGATACATCCGGTGCTATCACAAAAAAGTCTGCCAAACTCACGCCTATGAACAATCTTTTAGCGTACTTCAGGCTCCTTAACCCCGATGCCAGTGATTCCCTTGATCTCTCGAAGATCACGCTAAAACTTCAAAACGACTTCGTGCTTTCGAAAATGATCGAATGGGAAGCTCTTTACTACGCCATCTCCTCTCTCGAAGGAAAGGAAAAGCTTTCCCGTAAAGAAAAGGACTGCCTGGCTAAAGCTAAAACAGACATCGGTTTACTGGAGATAGAACTTACCGGTTACCGGATTAGCCTGGACTCTTCTAAGGGCATCAATATCCTGGAAGACTGATTTTCCCCTATTGTGTTTGTGTTTTAAAACCGGAAGACCCTCGCATTGCTGACTACGAGTACATGGGAGTCTCACCCCGGGTGACTGATACGCCCCCGCTGCTCATCACAGAAGTATCATTATCCCTTTGTATCTGTCATCGCCTCCCTCGGGGTGCAACCCCGATTCTGACTCATCCCCTTTATCGCTCTCGGTCTTGCGGCCGGTCATGGCGAGGTCGGAGTCAACTTGGCTCGGTATTTTAACGCCGATACAAGGAACGTACCTTCCGGTTTGTTTATTCAGTTGTCAAGTTACGGTGAAGGTAATTTACAGTCTCCTTTTCAGGAGGCTTTCTACTTGTGCCTTCACTATATAGCTGTTGGGTTTCAGGTTTTTTGGGGGTATTTGTGTTAACATTTCGTGAACATTTGTTCTGTTCAATAAATACAAGGGTTTCAAGGCAAAGAAAAAGAACATATTTTTGGTGTTTTGGTGTAAAATAGGGGGTGCAGAGCAAAATAGTCAAATAGAAATTTGATAAATACATGAGGAATAATATGAACAAAGAAACTGATTTTTATGATTACAGCCGCCTTATATTAGACATCAATGCGCATCGGTGTAAGAACATCGTTCTTATTCTTGGCGATCCATTCACCGGGAAGACTAGACTATGGAAAAGGTTAACCGCAACCCAAGATGGTGTATTCTCAGTATCCTTCAAAGGGTATGACGTAAGCATCCTGCCCGGTTTGATCAACTCGGAGTGCGCGACGTGGGATGATCTGTTTGCTTGGATCTGCAGTCAGGGAACGTACAAATACCTGATAATCGATGATGCGGATTGCGGAAAGAATACTGAGAGTTTCTGGAAAGCCCTTATGAATCTGAAAGAGGATTCTATGAAGCTTAAAGTTGTGTTGATTTCGTCTAAGGACACTACTCCTGCCGAACTGAATTGCACTACTTTTGAGTTGTCTCTTATGACATGGAAAGAGTTATCTGACCATCTGGATCTGACCGGCAAAGAATTAAAGGAACTGTTGTGCATTACAGGTGGTTATCCTGAAATTATGACCGAATTCAATCTGCATGGTTCATTCGAAGAAAAACTTGCATGTCTTCTCACTCCCGAATCTGCATTTTGGAATTTGGCGCCAAAGATCCTAGAAAGGCTTTTTTCTACTGTCGAGACCTATAACACGATCCTATATGCAATGACACAAGGCAACAAAGCCCTGACTACTATTGCAAAGGCTTCAGGCATGAAGAACAATGCCTGTCTCGAATATCTGAAAAAGCTTCTGGAAAAAGGATTGATCCATCAAAAGGAATCTCAGAACGGGCATAAAGAATACTTCATCGTTAATTCGTATATATATCTTTGGTACGCATTCGTATATACAGCAAAACTCAAAGCAGACTTTACCATAAGCGATCAGACTATTACTAATTTTGATGAAAAACTGAGAAAAGAAGTATATCGCCGGTTTTTTAGGACTGCATCACTGGACTATCTTCAATACTTTTATTTTAAACATTGGAGCTTTGACATTATAAAGGATGAACTGCATCAAGACGTAACCATTGATAAAGTCAATTTCGATTATGTGGGAGAAGATAAATATCTTCACCGCATGGTCTTATTCAAATGCGGACTTATAAAAACACCGCTCTTAAAGAAAGCGCTCAGGGCTATGAAACAGATCCCTTTATCTGATAAGGAATATGTTTTTCTGTTTACCAACAAGGCGATTCCGAGAGGCTGCTGGACAATCGCCAAGAAATCTGACAATATTCATATAGTTCAGGAGAAATCTCTTTATAGGTTACGCGGATTACCGAATGAATAACACATACATTTAGAGACAACAGAACACACTAGAAATAATCTTCTGATTATTCTATTAAAAAACGTTTTGAACTCATTTTGAACTCACGGAGCAAATAAAGAAGCCTGAAACGCAATGATTTCAGGCTTCTTGAGATTTCTGTATGTTATTCAAGCTCGCTAACTCTAGTATTATTAAGCGGTTTAGCTTTTTATTTTCCTCTAGATGTTGTGCTGATTTTATCAAAAACACGTTTTTCTCTCAACTGTTTTTCAGCTTCAATATCATATGGTTATCACCGTGATAACACGGAAGGACATAAATGGACAAAAAGCCAACTAAAAACAATAACAGACAATTGTAGACGTTAGTGGACGGTCTAGAGGGGGACGAGGGGTATTGACGATACAGATCTTGTAAATCAACATAATAAAGGAGGAAGAATTCCCCATAAGATTCTTCCTCCCTGCCTGGCTAAAAATGTTTATCGTTTATTTCGCCCAGAAGTACACTTCAGTAACCGTATTGTTTTCGATCTTGATCACGGTGAAATCATATCTGTCAAAATGCCATTTATCAAAGAAAGCATTGATGCTATCTGTTAACCCTTCAGTCAGTGAAGTATCTGCAAAATTCTTTACTGCTGCATAGTCAGCTGATGACATTTCAGGTTTATCCGATGTGGGTAATTTCATAAGCGTATAGGCATCATATATTTTATAGTCGTTTGCAAGATTAACACTTATCAAATCATAGTATTTAATCAATGGATGATCCGTAGTCGTAAATCCTTTCCACGTATCAGATCCATCGACTTTACAGAAATTTATATATCCCCTATCTGTTGTTATATTAAAGCATTCTCCGGTATAGTTTGTTCCCGCAAACGCAAACGGTTCCACTCCTATAGTTCCCATATCAATTATGGTTGCATTATTGTACCCATCCCATTCAGACAGGTCTAATGACTGCCCTATTGTAAGCGAAGCCAAATAATCTTTATCAACTTCTAATTGTGTCCATGGATAGAACGCACAAGATCCTTCTTCACCTTCCGGAGTCATAGATACCGTATAATAGCCATCCGGCAGTTCTGTTATATCAGAGTTGTACTTATCAACATCCGGAATAACGGATTTATCCAACATTATCAATCGCAAACTATATGTTACTGATGAATCTTTTGAACCAATAATCAAATCACATGCTTCATGAGTCTCATTAAAAGTGATTAGCGCTCTCATACCATATCTGATTTCTGAATCAATTTTGCTCGCATTGGAAACAAGATATATTGTTTCAACATTTTCAGTGGTAGTAGATATAGTTATGTCATTCTCATCATCACAATTAACGGCATCATATAATAGAAACAGTGTATTGCCGTCGAAATAATATGAGCGCATCTCAGCATAATAATCGCCAAAATCATATTTCATATCAGATAGAGAATATCCATAAGGACTCCAATACTCCTCGTCATTGTTTGCTGAAGATTCTGATGCGCCTATATATTGAACAGATTCAAAGATATCCGAAGATTCACTTTGCTCTATATCATTTGAGGAAACTGAAACTTCAACCGTCTCTTGATTAACATCAATCAGTGAACAGCCAGCCATAGCCAATGCTGCCATTCCGGCAACAACAATCGAGGAAACACTGTATTTGCCAACATTTTTGATATTCTTTATTCTCTTTTTCATAAAGCTTTCACCCCTTCCGTTCATAGCTGTTGATATATAAAAATTCCGTTTAGTTTCTTTTGTAAGCAATGCTAAAAGGACTTTGCCGTATTCTATTTTTCTATCTTCTCCAAGCAATGATATGACTTCTTCATCACAAGCTAATTCACAATCTTCTTCAACTAACCTGAATGCATACCAAATAAGAGGATTAAACCAGTTCAAAGCAAGTACGATATAACGAATCAGAATCCACACATGATCAAGATGCTTATAGTGACAATACTCATGGCATATTGCGTATTCGGATGTATCGCTGTCTGCGACATCTTCATTAAGGTAAATACAGTTTCCTAACAGGAACGGTGCACTCGGATGATCCAGTTTAAATACTCTAAGACCATATTGTTTATCCCGTTTTATAAATTGTCTTTTCCGCCTGCAGTACGAAATAAAACCAAAATTATAAACGGCCAGTACGACTATCAATGTGCCTGATACTATCAACGAAGTGTTGCGGATTAGTACCTGCCAATCAATGGATTTCTTTTCAGATACCCGGTTTTCCATTTCATCATGGGTACTGCTTTGTATCGGCATAGGAATACCTTCAACGGTATTAACATCCGATACTTCAAATGTTTCAATTGCTTGTTCCTGAATAGTTATTTCTTTTGCAGGCAACGAAACATCTATTGTAAAAAACGGTGCAATGCACATGTATACCGGTATCAGGATCCATAAAGCGTATTGGAACTTCCTGCTGATCTTCTTATCTGCGAAAAACCTTATAGCAATTATGGATGCCGTTAACAGAGATAACCCTAAAAAGTAGCGCAGCATATCAGTTCTCCTCTAATATCTTATGCAGCTCCTCAATCTCTTCCTTCGACAATTTCTCAGACTTGATCAGATTGGTGATCATAAGACCGACATTGCCGTTATATACCTTGTCCAAAAAGGAAGTAGTCTCCTCTAGCTCTGCTTCGGTTCTGTCTATCTTGGCAAAATAACGTCTTGTTCTGTTCTCTCTTGTGTAGTTAACTGCTTCCTTCTGCTCCATGCGATTGAGAAGTGTTATTATCGCATTTCTGCACCAGCCCGTATCATTACTGAAGAACTTAGTAAGCTCAGCTATAGTCATGGGCCCCTTATCCCATAAGCACGTTACAATTTTCCACTCGGCATCTGATAACTTGATCATACTGACCTCCGCAATTAGTATACACCTGTATACTTCGATGTTACTCTGATAGTATACGTTTGTCAACCACACATTATGAAAACATTTTGACCAACTAGAATCTTGATAAAAAATTATACGAATAACTCAAAGTCTATTCTAATTCATATAAAAAACTGCCCAAGAGTTATCTCTGAAGGCAGTTTTTCATTTTTCTATTCCGTTTATCCAGGAAATTGTTATTCCATAAATGCCACTCCATTAATCTCGACACCGCTTATGTTATCCACATTAAGAACAGTGCCAAATTCAATGGAAAAGTTTCCGCTACCATACGCGCCGGTTATTATGATTCCATTAACAACTCCGGTTCCCAAGCCACGTACAGGTGAAGTATCGCCATCTGACAGAATTTCGATGCGTTCACCGTCAGTAGCTATAACTACAAAGCTGTTCACTGCTGTTCCGATAATTTCATCGTTCTCAGGGTATACCCAATTCTCATCCAGCTGGCTGACACCATAAGGAGTAAGCGTTATTTCTGTACTATCTTCCGCATGAAGAGTTTTGGTTGGGACATTAGGCTCAGAAAGCAAATCAAAATATATGCCATCGTAATAGGTATAATCCTCAACAACTGTATCCCCATAACCATCTGTCTCACCTGTCTTAACATATTCAAAAAACACTAATCTTATAGGGCGGGAAGCATCAATATATGAATTGTGCACAGGATATGAGAACTGCATTGAGATTTCATTTTCGCTCATTGCTTCTCCAAAAGATGCTTCAGAAGCGCCGCCAACAGGATATATCCACTCACCTGTATCAGCATACACCAGTTTGCGAGTCATAGTTTTAAGGTGTTCCTTGGCATCATCGGTCAATGCTGTCATAGTGTAGACGCCCTTCGTAAAATTGCCATCACACATCTCAACATCTACTGTAAGCTCAAATTTTCCATTGCTGACGGTGTATCCGTTTGCCAGCATGCTCTCCTCCAGCTTCTGCACACCATCTTCTGAATAAAATATGCTTACTTTGTCACGATGTGTAATCTGTGTATAAGCAAATACACCAACAGACGCCATTGTTGCCACAAGCACCGCAGCGACGATTCCAATGTTGATCTTTCTTCTGTTTAAATCATGAACTTTTGCATTACTCTGATACTCGGCAACATATCGCTCGTCGATTCCGCCTGTTATATTCATAAATTCTTGTTCGTTCATATTATTCCTTCCTTTCCTTTGATGTATTTTCTTAAGTCTTCTCTCATCCGATGCAGCATGGTTTTGACTTTGCTTTGTGAGAACCCTGTCCGCTTGGCAATATCTGAGATCGATTCGTTATACCAATACCGCCCCAAAAAGACTGCGCGCTTATCCTTTGGAAGAGTGGCAAGATACTCATTGATGCACTTAGAAAACTCTTCGCTTTGTTCTTCGGTAATGTTATTACTGTCGGGAATACACTCATTCATCTCTTGTGTCAGTTCCACAAGTTGAGCGGATCGTTTTTGCGCTGAGTTTTTCTTAATAACATCAAGAGCTGCATTACGGCAAAGAGCAGCAAGATAGGCAAACAGATTGTTCGGCCGATTAGGCGGAATAGTATCCCAAGCACGAACATATGCATCGTTGACACACTCTTCAGCATCTCTCGGATCTGAAAGAAACCTCAATGCAAATCTAAACAAACGGTCATTGTAACTTTTCATAGATTCACTGATTGCTTTCTCATCCCTTGCAAAATACAAATCGATTATTCCTTTATCGTCCAATTCTCTATCACCTCCTTTCGCTCTTTCCCTATAAGTAGATTTTCATTCCGAATTGGTTACATATAATTTTGTGTACCAACAGTTTTTTCATTAAATCTACACACGCCAGCGGTTGATGTGTATGATCAGTGTAATTTCTCTTGATTATCCCGTTTCTCATGATATTATAGTAGTTATACACACACATTTGCTTTGTGTGAATGATTACTTAATAGAGGATACCTTATGCTTTTATCATATCAGGCATGCATAGATAATTACGGCAGCGATTATCAAATAAGGAAACATATAAAGAATGGAACTCTTTTTATGTTGGAAAAGGGTATTTATTCCACATCGAATTGTGTTTCTGAGAGTGATGTCATAATGCTAAAGTATCCAAAAACGGTCTATACGGGTGATAGTGCATATTTCTATCATTCACTTACGGATATAATACCTGATCATCATTATCTGGCATCCAAACGGACAGATACAAGAATAAAAGATCCGCGTGTTGTTCAATCCTTCTTAAAAGACGATATCTTTGATGCCGGTATTACCGAGATGGAGTATAACAACTCGTTTATCCGAATCTATAACCGTGAAAGAATGCTAATAGAACTAATGCGTTTTAAAGCTAAAACACCGCTGGATTACTATAAAGAGGTCATAAATAATTACCGCCAAATAATATATGAACTGGACTTTGGTTTGGTAGAAGAATATGCTGCTCTATTCAAAAACGGTTCAACGATTATGGACATGATACAGATGGAGGTTCTGTAATGAATCTGAATGAGGAAATCACAAAAATCAAAGCATCAGGATATAGCGAACTAAATGCTCAATCTAAGCTGGGACAAGATATCGTTCTGAAAGCAATCTCAGATAGCGGAATGGCTCGCAATGCAACCATAAAAGGTGGAGTTGTTATGCGCAGCATTTCCGGAGATGCCCGCCGTGCTACACAGGATCTGGACCTGGATTTTATAAGATATTCCATATCTGATGATTCAATCCGCCGCTTTGTCGGAAAACTCAACTGCATTGATGGTTTAATAATTAAACTTAATGGCAATATAGCAGGTCTCAATCAGCAAGACTACAAGGGAAAACGAATTCACCTATCTGTTACTGATACAGAAGGGACCACAATCTCATTAAAGATGGATATCGGTGTTCATAATGACCTTTCCATCGAACAGGAAGAATTCGCATTTGATGTCGGATTTCAGGATGATGCTGTAAGCCTTCTTATTAACTCGCCAGCACAAATGATCACAGAAAAACTCAAATCAATGCTCAGATTTGGAAGTCGAAACACTCGATACAAGGATGTCTTCGATATTTGTTATCTAAGCGAACGAGTAAATACAGCACAATTAATTGAATGCATTAATAAGTATATTTTTGCAGATGAGTCTCTCAGAAACGTTAATGATATGAATTCTATCGTAAATAGAATCGAGCGTATGTTTAACAACCCTGCGTATTTAATGGAACTACGAGCATCCGACAAGAACTGGCTCGATATCTCAGCAGATGAAGCAATGGAAAAGATAATATCCTTTCTAAACGGGTTAACGTGAGTTCTTCAAAGCGCATCATAAATGCGGCAACTAGGATCTAGATAAAGAATTATACGAATGACTCAAAGTCAACCACGGAAAATCATTAAATACCATTACGAGTTGAGAACAGTGAGCATTCAAAGCTCTATGAGTTTTGAACACTCACCGCTTCACAACTCTCCATTATTGAACGTTTCTAAGCCTTCCGCGCTAACGCTTGGATTGCCACCCATGACTTGAGGAGGCGTAACTCCTCAAGTCACGGCCGGCGGGAATTTAAGAAAGATTATCTGACTCTTTTCCGCTGTAGTCCTCTTATTTGTTCCTCATGCTCAAACACAATCAGGATTCTAAGTTCCAGACACTTTTCTCTGATTTCCATATACTCACTAAGAATATCATTACAAAGTCTGATTTCTTTCCGAAGATCACGCATCATTTCATTTTTTTCCTTAGCTGATAATCTAAAAATATACGCGTATCCCGGGTTTCCAAGTTTCTCTTCCTTGGATGCCCTGATATATAGATCTCTTTTTTGTTTGCGAAGCGACGATAATTCCTCTTGTAAGTAAGCCTTATATGAAATAACATCCTCATAGGATTTAAGTCCTCGATTGCTTACAAAACGTCGTTTTTCTTCAAAACGCTCTATCTTTGCAATATCTTCCCTAAGATAGTATGGTATACGCCTTACATAACCCGGTCTTTTGATCTGCAGGCTGAGAAAACGCCCATAATACCTGTATGACGAACAGATTGACCTTGGCTCATGATATCTGAAGCTTCGCCTAACCTTCTTGGGCGGAGGTGGAAATAATCGTCCGTATGTCCTGTTGGGAGAACGCAGACGTTCTTTGATCTCCGGAAAATCATATCCAGGGCCGAGTTTATCAAAACGAAAACATTTTTGAGTCCCAAAAGGCTTAAGTTTAGGATGAACAAGCGGTTCACCTTTACTGTTGTAAAGATATACTTCATAACCCAATCTCTTCATATTATCGAAGAAATCATAGTTGAAGCCTGAAGCTGCGATTGCTCTGTCAATGTCTGTTCTGATTGTGGATCTGATAGTAGGATTTCCTTCAAGCTCGGCTTTATATTCTCCATAATTCTTGCCTTTTCCGGAGGTTTTGCAAACGGAAAGATCATATTTAACACAGAGCGCATCACTATAGTTCCGCATATCCATATAATCCTGTTTTGTTCTACAGAATTTCTTACCGCCATCAACCGGAACAGTATTGATCACAAAATGATTGTGAATATGATTATCTTTATCCAAATGCGTAGCAACTAGAACTTGGTATTTTCCACCCCAGAGCTCCTGTGCTAACTCCATACCTATATCGTGGGCCTGTATAGGAGTAATATCATCTTCCGGCGCGAAAGACTGATACCCATGGTATGCGGTTATTCCACCGGTCTTGCCAAAGTATTCTTTAAGTGTGTTCATGTCTTGAGCAGCATTTTTAACGGAACAGTTGATTGCATCAACCAAAACATGTACTGTCTCAGTTTCCTCATCCGCCGAGACATCCTCCGGCAGTATGCCTGCCGGAAGTGTCGTTTTCTTCGGATTCTTGATATAGTTGATTACTTTGACAACATTTCCTCTTATACTCCATAAAGATGTTGTTGCCATTATGAGATTACCTTCTTTCTGATTTCTGTTATCAACTTGTAGATTTCATCTCTCAAGTCGATCAGGAATTCCGTGCTGTGACGGTACCCTGAATTCTCTTTTCGTGCTATCTGGTTTACATTGTTCCCCAGATGCGAGAGCTCTGTCAGGAGATCGGTCACCTCAGCTTGAGGTTTCTCCCTTATTACGACTCCCTTGGAAGCTTTTCTTAAAAATTCGCTTCTTGTAAGTCCTGACTTTTTCACTCTCGCATCGAGTTCTTCCTTCTCTTTTGGGGTAACAAAAAACTTTATTTCTTCGCTTCTTACTCGGTTGCGTTTTACCATAAACTTACCTCTCTTTTTAGCTAAGCCAGGGGTTTAAGGGATCCCCCTTAAAGTGTCTGTGTGGCTACACAGACGATGCTTGCTAAACCTATAACAATTCGGATTTTTATGAAATTGTTCTAATCACTCTTCGCCTTTCGAAGTACGAAAGAACTATGACTCTGTCATGAGATCTTTTTACTGCTTCGAAGGTAATGTTGTTCAATTCCAATCTGTCAGCGTTGCAGTTAAGCTTCAATTTAAGCCTATAGGGAGAGGTTAAAAGATTCAGCGTCTCGCAAAGTTCCGTTGCGGTTCCCTTCCACTTCGGATGCATCGGATTCATGAAAGAGATTATCTTCTCGATATCCGGATCGAGCGGTTCAAGAAGAGGTTCGGTATCACGTTTAACAAAATCCCACCTTAGAGTTTCCTTGTTCCTCATAACCTCAATTCTCTGCTCAACCTGATCTCTTCCTCTAATCTCTATAAAAGCTGTTCTTGCATCTTTGCTTCTGGTAAGAGCTATAGCACCATCTGCTGCACCAAAAATACCGTTAGTACCGGAAATTCGATCAAAGTTGTTGTCAGCCATCTCTTTTCTGAAATGGTGTACCAGAATAATGCAGACATCTTTATCAACGGTCAGCGATTTGAGCTTTCTGATATCTTCATAATCACTTCCATAGTGACAATCAGCTGTTGTTCTGGTCGTTTGGAAAGTATCAATAACAATAAGGCAGGGATTATTATCCTTGTTGATAAAGTCAGAAATAAGCTTTTCAAGACCATTATCAAGTTTCATCGCTTCAGTAGAGAAATACAGATCATTGCTCATAGCATCAGCACCGAACATTTTTACCGTTCTATCCTGTAATCTTTGCATACCGTCTTCATATGCAAGATAAAGGCAGCGGCCCTTTCTGACCTCAAGATTCCATATCGGTTCACCTCTGCTTACACCATACAAAAGCTGTAATACAAGAAAACTTTTACCGACCTTCGGATCACCCGCAAGTATATAAACTCCCGGATATAAGAGATTCTCAATTATGGCTTTTTTTCGAGGCAAATCTGCATCCATAAGCTCTCCAAAACTGAAGAAAGACCCTGAAATCTTGTCTTCCGGTTTATTTTCCTTTAAAATACAGTTGTTGTTTGAATTTGACTGCTCCTTTGTTGCGCCAACAACATTTAACGGGGCAGTTATTTTTTTGTCTTTATTCATTTTTTGATATTCCTTTCATTTGATTTAAAGTATCAACCATGAGATAAGCTGTCTCCTTCAAATACGGATCTATGTCTTTGTTGTTTTCAATTGCGTCCTTCAACTCTGATACGACACTCTGCATCTGTTCAAGAAGCAATTTGTATACTCTGGAATTAGGAATCACTGTAATATCCCGTCCTAGCACTCTGCTAATGAGATAATCCTGTTTTGTAAGACCCGACACAGCTACTGCCCTGTTGAGTTCTTCAGCTTCCTCTTCAGACATATGGAATGTCACATGCTTGTTTCTCCATCGTCCATGTCCGTCGTATACTTTGTGTGACATATCAATACCTCTTTGTTTCATTCAGCTTATCTGCCATCTGATCCTGAACAGTAGGAAATAAGTGTGCATATCTGTATGTGATATGGATACTCTCATGACCAACTCTTTCCGCTATCGCAACAGGAGAAAAACCCATGTCAATCAAAAGACTGATATGACTATGACGAAGATCATGGATCCTGATACGCTTTACACCTGAGATCTTGCATCCCCTTATCATTTCTTTAAGGAGAAAATGTTTGGTAACCGAAAACAACCTTGTTTCATCATCAAGTTGATAAAACATAGACATATAATCTTTTATCTCTTCGCATAAGAAATCAGATATCTTAATAATTCGATTACTCTTAACAGTTTTAGGACTGGTAATCACATCTTTACCATTGAGCTTTTGATATGATTTATTGATCCGTAATGTTTTGGCCTCAAAATCAAAATCTCCCGGTGTCAGCGCCAACAATTCGCCCTCGCGAATACCAGTCCAATAAAGAACTTCAAAGGCATAATATGATGCCGGTTTATCCATAATGGCATAAGAGAATTTTCTGTATTCTTCCTGAGTCCAGAACTTCATTTCTGTCTTTCCTTCTTTTCCCATATTGCCTGCTAATGCAGCTGGATTTCTAGGAAGACCATAAAACTTAACAGCATAATTAAATGCCGCCGAAAGCTGATTATGAATCGTTTTCAGATAGCAACTTGAAAACGGTTTTCCATTTTCATCTTTAAGACTAAGCATATTGTTCTGCCATTCTCTTATATCTTTGGGAGTTATCTCAGAGAGTTTCCTCATTCCAAAATTCGGAATCAGATACCGATTGAAAATAGCTTTTTTTGTCAAAAAAGTATTCAATTTCAAACGAGGCTTCATTTCGTTGAGATATTCTTCCGCAAAAGTCTTGAAGAGCATGTTTAGATTTCCGCTGTCAGCGAGAAGAAATTCCCGCTCCCAGGCCATCGCTTCTCTCTTGGTAATAAATCCTCTTTTGCACTTCTGCTTATGCTCACCGTTATATGCGGTATACCTTGCCATCACATACCATGTTCCTCGAAGATTATCTTTGAATACCGGCATTTTTATGCTCCCCTTTCTATTTGTTCCATCTGATCCGACAGATCATCAACAGACAAACCATATCTTTCAGCAAAGTACTTTCTGTTAACTCTGCCGATCTGAATCATATAGCCCTTCTGCTGAAGTTCTGTATTGAGATCTCTGATTATTCTGTATGCTGCAGGCTGTGAAATTCCCAAAATCTCTGCTATTTCTGCTGCTCTTAAAAAAATAGGTACTTTGTTATTCATTACATTTTTCCTTTCATCAAAATTTGTTTTTACGGATACTGCTTCAAACTAACTTGTGTCGAATAAGTTCATTTTTTCTCCTTTCTCATGAATTTGAAAACAAAAAGCCGTATGAGCCAGAAGGGATTCTTTTGAATCTCTCTCCTGACTCATACGGCGCTTGATAGTCTTTTCAGTCCTTAAGTTAAGGATCCTGCTCCGCTTGCTCGGTTATAGTCAAATTTATTGCACTGTAAACAAAAGCTGCATTTAAGGATTAGTAGCTAATCCGGTTTTGCTAAGCTGAGTTTTCATTTGAAGTTTTGCCAAGTCTAATACATTCAGGTCCATTATAAAATTCTGGGGGTCTTTTTGAATTTGCACCCTCATTTTTGGGAAGTCCAACTTCAAGCCAACCTTGAAATTTACATTTCCTGCACTTCTTTTGAAGAAAGCCGTGGTCTGTTCCAACAGCAACCCAAAGCAATAATCCGCATTTAGGACAGCGTATCTCTCTACTTCTCTTCCCACGGGACGTATAATACGATTTATATAGTTTTCTTCTAATTTGAGGACTATATTCTTCAAACATATTCATGCCTCCTTATTCAAAAATGAGATTTCTATGTGTACGATTTTACAACCCGAACTTTTGTTTGTCAAGAACGTACGTTCTTTATCTTGAATATGTATTTTTTCGCGCCGTATCAGTGTTATCAGATTATCAAGATGCACTTATCGGAAGCTCATCTTTTTTCATGCAAAAAAATGCACTTCCCATCTAGAGGAAGTGCCTAAAAATATAGCTTTTTACTAGCAAACCACTTTCAACCTGAAAATAATGATCTTTTCAAGGTGTTATCATAGCGTTATCACGAAAGACTTTTAAGCCTTGAAACGCCCTATTTTATTGGCTTTCAGAGCCTCGTTAATTATTCGAGTTCGATCGTTGACGGCGGTTTGCCCGTGCAGTCGTAGAAGACGCGGCTGATGCCCTTAACTTCGTTAACGATCCTGTTTGTAACCTTGTTGATAAGTGACCAGGGAAGCTCAGCAGCTTCAGCTGTCATAAAGTCTGTGGTCGTAACGGCGCGGAGAAGGCAAGCGTAATCGTATGTTCTCTCATCGCCCATACAACCTACGGAACGCATATTCGTGAGTGCTACAAAGTATTGGTTAGCATATTTGTCGAAGCCGGCGAGCTTCATCTCTCTTCTGAAGATGGCATCTGCATCCTGAACGAGCTTAACCTTCTCGGCTGTAACCTCACCGATGATGCGGATAGCGAGTCCCGGACCCGGGAACGGCTGACGGAATACAAGGTTTTCGGGGATTCCGAGCTCTAAGCCTGCCTTTCTTACTTCGTCCTTGAAGAGAAGTCTTAAAGGTTCGATGATCTCTTTGAAATCAACATAGTCAGGAAGTCCGCCTACGTTGTGGTGTGACTTGATAACGGCGCTCTTGCCGAGACCGGATTCGATTACGTCAGGATAGATAGTGCCCTGTACGAGGAAGTCGACAGCACCGACTTTCTTGGCCTCTTCTTCGAAGACTCTGATGAATTCCTCGCCGATGATTTTACGCTTTGTCTCAGGATCTGTAACGCCTGCAAGCTTGGAATAGAAACGCTCCTGGGCATTTACTCTGATGAAGTTAAGATCGTAAGGACCTTCAGGTCCGAATACTGCTTCAACCTCGTCGCCTTCGTTCTTACGGAGAAGTCCATGGTCAACGAATACGCATGTGAGCTGTTTGCCGACTGCTTTTGAAAGGAGTACTGCAGCAACGGATGAATCAACGCCGCCAGAAAGAGCGCAGAGGACTCTGCCTGAGCCGACCTTCTCACGGATCTCCTTAATGGATGTCTCAACGAATGAATCCATCTTCCAGTCGCACTTGCACTTGCAGACGTCCTTAACGAAGTTTGCGAGCATTGTTGTGCCTTCGACTGTATGAACGACTTCCGGGTGGAACTGTACGCAGTAGAGATTCTCTTCGACATTCTCTGCAGCTGCTACAGGGCACACCTCGGTGTGAGCCGTGATCTTAAAGCCGGGAGCGGGTTTTGCGATATAAACAGTGTGGCTCATCCAGCAGACGGTCTTCGGCAGAACGCCTTTGAAGAGCTTTGCTTCTGTATCGACATTAACGTCAGTGTGGCCGTATTCTCTGACGGGTGCAGACTTTACTTCGCCGCCTAAAAGGTAGTTCATGAGCTGAGCGCCATAGCAGATACCAAGTACCGGTATGCCGAGCTTAAATAGTTCTGGAGAGCACTTGGGCGCATCGTCTTCGTAAACCGTGGAAGGTCCGCCTGTGAGGATGATTCCTGAAGGATTGAGTTCCTTAATCTCATCGAGACTCATTGTGTATGGTCTGACTTCACTGTAGACCGAGAGCTCTCTGACTCTTCTTGCGATCAACTGGTTATACTGTCCTCCGAAATCGAGGACGAGAATCATTTCCTTGACCATAGGAAATCCTCCGGGGATCTGAATAATTTTATGGACTAATTATACTCTGCAACAGTTGCAGCAGAATCATATTTTTCCTTGTTTATTTGCTAAAACATAGTCCGTTCGTAGTTTTATGTTTGGCTAAGTTTTACATACGCCACAACGTGCTTGTGACCCTGCTCCCACAAGCGGAAGATAAGCGGGGCATCAGCTTTTATCTCCGCACCCTTGATCGTGAATTCGAATTCGGATTGTCCGTCTTCAGCAACGGCGATCTCTCCTGACTCAAGACGGTTGGTATCGTTTGAAGTCCATTCGTATTCAAGCACGGTGTCTTTTGCAAAGTTATAGTCTACAAGCAGCATGACCGTAATGCCGTCATCACCTATACAGTATCCGGCAGTCTTGAGCCAGCCGGGCTGCTTGCTGTATGCCATTGTCGTGCCGTCATCACTCCTTTGAGGTAGTTCAAGTCCGTAGAAAATATCCCCATAAGAAGAGTCAGGAATATACTCAACAACATCTGTCGCCTGATTCTTATGGTTCTCCGTACCTTCCCACACCACATCATAATCTGAGATGATGAAGTCATATCTCGTATCTCTGTGAGGATCGTTATCCCTGTCGATAGCGATCATGTAGCCGTCGTACTGCTCTTTGGTGATCTCGTTATCGTTATAGAGCGCTTCTACAGCCTTTCTGCTGTAATTGAAATTGCTATCTGACTCCATGATGGAATCATATGCTTCCGTCTGAAGGATAGGGAAAATATCATCGACAGTATCCATCCTCGGATCTTCGCTTTCAGGATCGATCGTGACCTCGACCGAGTATATTTCACAATCCATATCAGGGATCTGTTTTGCCAGATCAAGATGTGTATCGACCCACAGCTGATACCACAGTTCATCGTAGTCGTATTCATTGGTCCTGGCTTTATAGAATATCTTGTAGGCTTCGATTATATAATCATCAGTCTTGAAGTAATCGAGGATAGCAGTCTTCGACGGAGACAATCCGTCGACCTTGACTTTAAACGTTGAGGAAGTCAAAGAGATAGTTATCCCGTGCTTCAATATCGTCTGAAAATATGAGGTCGCAAATCTGTATATCGCCTCACAGGTCTCCATATCGCCGGAATAACCGCTCAGGACAGGACTTAGACTGAAGCAGTCGAAGTAATATCCTTCGTAAAGGCCGTCATTGAACTCGCCTGCAGCAAAGCCCTCATAGATATTAAGTACAGTGGTAACCGTCATTAAATGCGTCTTGTAGAGCAGATCCTCATAAAAGTTTGCCGACTCCTTTTTGAGAGTCCAGCATTCAGCACGCTTATCGTAAAGAAAATCAAAGGATAAAGTCTCCTCGTGCATCTTGTCAAAAGAATCAATTATGCTGAGGTACTCTTCAGATGAGCTGACTTTTCCGTTCAACTGCTGTGCAAGCTCAGATGCGTTAACAATTGATATCACGATATCCGCTTTCGCTGTCAGGTCCGTGGGATCCACAGTAACGCTGTTGAACTTTACGAGTTTTGTTTTCGATGCAGCGCGAGCCATGCATTCATTGCCTTCGATCTTGTAAGCAAAACTCCCGTTTATTAAGTCCGCGAACTGAGACTTATCTCCGCTGCCGTATCCTTCGATAAACTGCTCTGTGATAGCCTTAACAGCTTTTACATCCTTGGACTCGAAAAGACTGCAGCCTGACGGCAGCAGTGCACACACCAACAAAGCCATAGTCACAAGAAGAACTGCAGCTTTGTTTTTTACTATTGTCATCTTGAATTACCCCCGTCGTAACCTGAAGGTCTGTTCAGGATACTTATCTTCTGATGATCTCTTCTCTTACAGGTCCGGTCGAGACGATCGATACGTGTACGCCGATCTCCTTCTCTATAAATTCAACATAATCCTGAGCTTCCTTAGGGAGCTTATCGTACTCGGTAATGCCCCTGATCTCACCCTTGCCCTTCCATGAAGGCAGATATTCGATAACAGGCTTGCATCTGTCGAGCTTTGTGGGATTCGGGAAATCCTTAGTGATCTCTCCGTCGACCTCATAAGCTGTGCAAACAGGAATCTTATCTAAGTAACCTAATACGTCGAGATTGGTAAGTGCTACATCTGTTCCGCCCTGGAGTCTGACGCCATAACGTGTTGCAACGCAGTCAAACCAGCCGACTCTTCTGGGACGGCCTGTTGTCGCGCCGTATTCGCCCTTGTCGCCGCCACGGTCTCTTAATTCCTTTGCAACTGCCTCATCAAGGATCTCGGATACGAATGCACCGCCTCCGACACTTGAGGAATAAGCCTTTGTAACTACAACGATCTTCTTGATCTCGTAAGGCGGGATTCCGGCACCAACGCAGCCGTAGCCGGCAAGTGTGGATGAGGATGTAACCATCGGATAGATGCCCATGTCAGGATCCTTCATTGTTCCGAGCTGGCCTTCGAGGAGGATCTTCTTATCTTCCTTCAATGCCTCATAGAGGTATGCCTGTGTGTTTGTAACAAAAGGTTTGATAAGTCTTCCCTGCTCGAGCATCTCGGCAAGAAGCGCGTCAGCATCGATGGGATCCTTGTGATAAAGGTTTACGAGGAGCGCATTCTTGATCTCGAGAACGCGGTCGATCTTCTCCTTCAAAGTCTCTTCATCGAAAAGCTCTGAGACCTGGAAACCGATCTTTGCATATTTGTCGGAGAAGAAAGGAGCGATTCCGGACTTTGTCGAACCGAAAGCCTTGCCGCCAAGTCTCTCTTCCTCAAATTTATCGAAATCAACATGGTAAGGCATTACGACCTGAACCCTGTCGGATACGAGGAGCTGGGGATTAAGGCCTCTTTCCTTGATATCGTTATATTCCTTGATGAACTTTCTAATGTCCAAAGCAACACCGTTGCCGATTATGTTAACGATATTCTCGTGACATACTCCTGACGGCATAAGGTGAAGAGCAAATCTTCCGTGATCGTTGATTATGGTGTGACCTGCATTTGCTCCGCCCTGAAATCTGATTACGATGTCAGACTCGCTGGCGAGAAGATCTGTAATCTTGCCCTTGCCTTCGTCGCCCCAGTTAGCGCCAACTATTGCCGTTACCATTATTATTTCCTCCGAAAAAACGTCTTGTTTGACATATTTTTATTATTTACCGCGCCAATTATAACAGACTTGTGAGCAACTTGCTCGCAAGGGTTGCGAAAAGTTTGTTATTCCTCTCCGGAGTCTTCTTCCTGAGCCTCGATGGGAACATCCGCCTCTGTTTCTTCTTGCACGGCAGGAACATCCTCAACCGTCTCCTCTGTTACTTCAGGGGTCGGTTCTGCGGGAGTTTCTTCCGTTGAGACTGTGATTTCTGTGACTTCAGCAGGCTCTTCAGGTATGCATTCATCGGATAATTCGCATATAACTATCCTTCTCCAGCCCTTTGGACCGTATTCGTAAGTACATGTAACCAGCGTCAGCTGCCTGCTGTCAGTAATATTTCCGAGTGCATAATCCAGAAGATCATCAGCACTGATTATCTTGGATTCCTTGGCATAAAAGATCCATTCTTTGCCGTTAAGATCGGTAAATACCACCTTGTCGCCAACCTTGACCTGACCCAGTTTGTGAAACATTGAGCCATCCCTGTAGTTATGGCCAAGTATAGTTGCATTGCCTGTCTCGCCGGGCATGACGGAATCAGCATAGTGCCCCAGACCGTATCTTAAAGATACCTGGTTTGCGTCATCCCACACTGAATATCTGATGTTGATACTGCCAATCTTTAGGATTCCTATGGATGTGAGGGTAACATTTCCGCCGGAGCCGCCTGCTTCTTCTTCGGTTTCTTCAGTCTCGCCTATAAAGTCGAAATCCTCTCCAGTGACCTCATTGCCTGTGGCAGGAACAATAAATGTCGCCTGCGGTTCTTCCACCGGATCTGTTGACTGGATCTTCCTTTCAATGGTCTTAAGAGCTTCTGTGGAGATCTTTCTCCTGTTATAGCGCTTAATCGGCTCTATCAGAAGGAGGATCAACCCGATTATAAGGAGAATTACGCTTATTACGATCAATATGGTATTGATCGGTGATTTTCTTGCTCCTGCCTTCCCGGCTTGCCCTGTTCTTTTCATTATCCTGCCTTATTTTTCGAAGAAATCTTATATAAAAAGCTTATTCATTATACCCCCAAACCGTGATATTATGTTACTCGCACGTCAATTAATTCGGAGGGTTTATATGGAAAGTTCTATCTGGAATAATGCTCTTAAGCTTCTTAAGTTTGATTCCGATATCGACATGATCACTTATGAATCCATTCTCTGCAAAATGAGTGTTGCTCACTGCGACAATGACGTGCTCGTACTTGCTGCAAGAGACGAGTATTCTTTAAACCTCGTTAAGGGTCAAAAACTCAGCAAGAATATCGAGAATGCCATTAAGACTGCAAATAACGGCAAGACTTGTGCCGTAAAGTTCATCCTTGAAGGTGATGACAATGCCCTTAATGCTTCCGTTAGTTCTGAGAAAAAGGCAGCAAGACAGGCTAAGACTGAGATGACGACATCAACCGGTCTTACAGGTGAATTCACATTCGCCAACTTCGTCGTCGGTGACTGTAACCGCTTCGCTCACGCATCAGCTGTATCAGTTGCTTCCAAGCCAGGCCAGAAGCAAAGAAATCCTTTCTTCCTCTGGGGCAACTCCGGTCTCGGCAAGACCCACCTGATGAAAGCCATTGGCAATGAGGTTCTTACTCAGCACCCTGATAAGAAGGTTATATACACCACCTGTGAAGCCTTCACTAATGCTTTTGTTGCTTGTATCAATAACAACAAATATGAGGATTTCCGCAATAAATACCGTACTGTAGACGTACTTCTTATAGACGATATACAGTTCCTTATCGGCAAAGAAGGTGTTCAGACAGAATTCTTCAATACCTTTGAGGCTCTTATCGAAGCAGGCAAACAGATCGTTATCACATGCGATAAAGCTCCTTCAAATCTTACAGAACTCAACAGCAGACTTACATCCAGATTCCAGGATGGCATCATGTTCGATGTCCAGCCGCCGGATTTTGAGACACGTAAAGCTATCTTCCTGAGTAAGCTTGATAATGAGAGCTTTACCCTTTCTGATGAGATCATAGACTATGTCTGTGAGAATGTAACAACGAATATAAGACAGCTTAACGGCGCATTTAATACTATTTCTTCATATGTGACTCTTGCTAACGGAGAGCTTTCTTTAGATGACGTCCAGAAGATCCTTCTTCCGATCATCTCACCTAATAAAAAGAAATATTTAACACCTGAGATCGTTATAAATGCTGTTGCAAATTACTATGACCTTACACCGGATAAGCTCACTTCAAAACTCAGAAATGCCGAGATATCCACTGCCCGTAATGTCGCAATGTTTATCTGCAGAGACTATCTTGAACTTAAGCTTGAGAAGATAGGACAGATCTTCGGAGGCCGTAAACATACAACAGTTATGCACGGCTGTGACAATGTAAACGACAGTAAGGAACTCAAATCGCAGGCTGAAGAGATATATAAGCTCATAACCTGATTTGAACAAAAATTGTTCTTAAGTGCAAAACTTTCCGTAGATTAACTGTAGACGGTTTGTATACAAATGTAACAATGTTCAAAAGGCTTATTTTTTGAACATCAAAGTTTTTCTTTATATACATGGTTTGTTAATGTAAACCGCTCGAAAATAATGCTTTTGGCATACCTTATGAACATTTGAACAGGACATAATAAAACGAATACAAACAAACTTTATATACTGCAGAGACAAAAGACCGCTATCCGTAAAATTGTCCGCAAAATAGATGTTTGTAACACTGTTAAACTATACATTTTTATTATTTTTGAGTGTATAATGTTTGAAATATTTTATATTAAGGAAAGGCGGCACTCTTCAGATGAAGTTTACATGCAGCAGAGATGACTTGGTCAATAATGTATCCATAGTTCAGAGAGCAGTTACTGCTAACAGCACAGTTAATATCCTTAACGGAATCCTTATAGAAGCATCAGATGATAATAAGATAAAGCTTACAGGCTATGATCTCCAGACAGGTATCGAAGCTGATGTTGAGGCTAATGTTACTGAAAAGGGTGCAGTAGTTATTGATTCAAAGTTCTTTGGAGACATTATCAGAAAGCTTCCTGAGCCTGAAGTAGATATTCTTTCTGATTCCAATTTCCAGACAACTATCAGATGCGGTCAGGCTGAGTTCAAGATAGCAGGTCTTGATCCGGAGCCTTTCCCGAAGATCCCTGAGATCGAAGAGAATGAGGCAGAGAAGATAGTTATGGGTCAGAAGATCCTTAAGAATATGATCAATCACACTATCTTTGCCGTATCAAGAGATAATTCCCGTCCTGTTCTTACAGGAAGTAATATCGTAAGTGACGGTTCAGTTCTTTCAGTTGTATCCATCGACGGATTCAGAATGGCTATCAACCGTGAAGATATGGGCAATGATTTCCCTAAGATCAACTATATTGTTCCCGGTAAGGCTCTTACTGAAATGAGCAAGATCTTAAGTGATGATGAGGATGCAGAGATCAATATCTATACATCCATGCAGAATCTCTTATTCGATATCGGCAACGTAAGAATGATCTCACGTCTTATCGAAGGTCAGTTCATTAACTTTGATTCGATTATTGCAAAGAATCCAAAGACTGTTATTACGATCAACCGTAAGCAGTTCCTTGATGCAGTTGACAGAGCTGCATTGATCATAATGACTGATGACCGTAAGTGCCCCGTCAGATTCTTAAGCAATAATCCTTCAGAACTCACAGTTCAGGCTACTTCTGCAAGAGGTAATCTCCAGGAGAATATCGATATTAGTCTTGAAGGCGATCTTATCGATGTAGACTTCAATTCAAGATATGTTATAGATGTTCTTAAGAATATCGAAGATGAGACAATAAGAGTTGAGGTCAATGGTGGTCAGGGACCCTGCATCATTAAGCCTGTAGAGGGTGACAAGTACATTTATCTTATTCTTCCTATCAGAAGATAATGTTCATAAGAAGCATACATTTGGAAAACTTCAGAAATTACGGAAGGCTCGATTTGGATGTCGGGCCTTCTGTTAATATCTTCTATGGTAACAATGCACAGGGAAAGACTAATCTGGTTGAAGGTATATATGTTGCCTCAGGTATTACTTCTCACAGAACAAGCAAGGATTTGGATCTTATCAAGTTTGGTGAGAATGAATATAAAGTAAGCCTGGATCTTACTGATGATGACGGTTCAAATCCTTCACTTTCCTCATGCTATTACAGCGAGAAGTCTTCATTAAGCAAAAATGGCAGAGCCGGAAGGATCCTTATAAGAGATAACGCTCCTGTTGACAAAATTTCGGAATATATTGGTGTCTGTAACATTGTTATTTTCGCTCCTGAAGACCTGAATATCGTAAAAAACGCACCTGCTTACCGCCGTAAGTTTCTCAATACGCTGATATCCAAGATATCTCCTTCTTACTTTAATCTTTTGAGTAACTACAGCAGGCTTCTTGCGCAGAAAAATGCCCTTCTTAAGAGCATCAAGGCTTCGGATAATATGCCGGATATGGTTGATGAACAGTTGGATTTCTGGGATTTCTCCCTAGCAGAGCTCTCAGCAGAGATAATTCTTAAGAGATACAGGTTTGCAAAGCTTATTTCCGGCATCGCTTCAAAGCATCACGGCAACATTTCCGGAGGCAAAGAGAACCTCTCTGTCGAGTACAGTACCATATTTGGCATTGTAGGGGCCTTAGAAACGTTTCTGACCAAAAACAGTAAATATGACGAGTATATGAATAAAGGCCTCTCAGAGGGCGATTACGGGCGTATTACGGGTATTATCTCGGATTTGGTCCTTGCAAAGCTCAAATCAGTCAGAAATTACGACATAGATAAGCATATTTCATCCATAGGCATTCACAGGGATGATCTGGTGATCAAACTGGATGATCTTGTCATGAAGAATTTCTCCTCACAGGGCCAGCAGAGAACGGCTGCGCTGGCTCTGAAGCTTTCAGAACTGGAGATAATCAAGATGTTTGTCTCATCCACTCCTGTTCTCATTCTTGATGACGTCTTCTCTGAGCTTGATAAGACCAGGAGAATGAGCCTTGTATCGGCCATGAAAGACGCTCAGATCTTTATCACATGTACGGACAAGAACATGATAGGTGAAGAGATCGACGTGATGGGTGGCTTTGACAGAGCCGAATTTTATTGTGTAAACGGCGGAAATATTACCAAAGAAGTCCGCTGATAGGACAAACTGCGCTAAAAACCGGTCATTTTTGCTTTATTCTTATATTATAATAAACATATTAATTCTATTCTTTATGTTATAATTTATTAGTTAGTAGAAGATTCAGAGTATTCCTGGAGGCTTTTGGACGTGTTTATCCACATCGGCAATGATCTTTCAGTTCTTAAATCTTCGGTTACTGCAGTAGTCAATCTCGAGACCGTCTCCCCTTCCCGGAAGGACGTGACTGATTTCATCAACAGCGAGGACGATCAGGGAAGGCTGCAGTATGTGACGGATGATATACCGAAGACATTGGTGATCACTGATGATAAAACATATGTTTGTTCTTTATCATCGAATCTGATATTAAACAGACTGATGTCACAGGAATCCTTCTGAAAACACACGGTTAACAATGTTATAAATGCAGTATTTCCGGGCATTTGCGGGATTTACTGCCAAGAATAGGAGTTTTTACGATCTATGAAGGAAAACGACGAGAAGAATTTCAATTTTGAGGAGAATTCCGCTCCTGCAGAGCCTGTCTCCCGCCCTTCCGGCGCGGTCGACCTTTACTTCCAGCCGGTTGAAGAGGGTGATGATGACGAGCTCAAGAACCTGGCTGAGAATCCCAGAGCTCTGACCGAGGACTTCAAGGAAGAATCCATGGCTGACGTATTAGCTGCAGAAGGTGATCAGGACAGCTTTGATACATCCAACAGCAGCGAATACAGCGAAGATGACATTCAGGTCTTAGAGGGTCTTGAGGCGGTCAGAAAGCGTCCCGGTATGTATATCGGTGATACGACATTAAGAGGTCTCCATCATCTTATTTATGAGATCGTTGCTAATTCAGTCGATGAAGCTCTTGCAGGGCGCTGCGATACGATCGATGTAGTACTTGAAAAAGACGGTTCCGTAACAGTTACGGATAACGGTTCGGGAATCCCCGTGGGCAACCATCCTAAGCTCGGTATTCCTACTGTTGAAGTCGTTCATACAGTGCTTCACGCAGGCGGTAAATTCGGCGGCGGAGCATATAGTATTTCAGGCGGTCTGCACGGCGTAGGTGCTTCTGTAGTTAATGCTCTGGCAGATCACATGAAGGTTCAGGTTCGCCGTGAAGGCAATATCTATGAGATCGAATTTGAGAAAGGTAAGACAACCGTTCCGCTCCATGTAGTAGGCACCTGTGATAAGGAAGATACCGGTACGAAGACCAACTTCATTCCGGATAATTCCATCTTCCCTGATATAGTTTTTGACTTCGATTCAATGATCACACGTTACCGTGAAATGGCATTCCTTAATAAGGAAGTAACCATTGATCTCTGCGATAACAGAGGTGCAGAGCCTATTAAGAAGCACCTTCATTATGACGGCGGAATAATCTCATTTGTTGAGTATCTGAACAGACATAAGGAAGCAATCAATACACCTCCTATTTACTTTGCAACAAAGCAGGGAGATAACTTCGTTGAGATCGCACTTCAGTACAATGACTCATATCAGGAGACTGTTTACACATACGCAAACAACATTGCAACTCCTGAAGGCGGTACGCACCTTGTAGGTTTCCGTGCAGCCATGACAAGAGCCATCAATGACTATGCAAAGAAGTATAAGTTCATCAAGGACGGCGATGTTAAGCTCCAGGGTGAAGATACAAGAGAAGGTCTTGCTGCGATCATTTCCGTTAAGCTTCCTGATCCTCAGTTCGAGGGACAGACAAAGAGCAAGCTCGGTAATGCAGAGATCAGACCGATGGTAGACAGCGCAGTATATGAGAAACTCGAGATATATCTCGAAGAGCATCCTGATATTGCGAAGCTCATCATGGATAAGTGTCTTTCTGCTTCCAGAGCAAGAGATGCTGCAAAGAGAGCAAGAGAACTCACAAGAAGAAAAACAGTATTTGAGAATAATGCTCTTCCCGGCAAGCTTGCTGACTGCCAGAGTGATGAAGCAGAGTTCTGCGAGATCTTTATCGTAGAGGGTGACTCCGCAGGCGGATCTGCAAAGCAGGGCAGAGAGCGTAAGTATCAGGCTATCCTCCCTCTCTGGGGCAAGATGCTCAATGTTGAGAAGGCCAGAATTGATAAGGTATATTCAAATGAGAAGCTCCAGCCTGTAGTTATGGCATTGGGCGCAGGAATCGGTGATGAGTTCGATGAGACCAAGCTCAGATATCACAAGGTCATCATAATGGCCGATGCCGATGTCGACGGTTCACATATCAGAACACTCCTTCTCACATTCTTCTTCAGATATTTAAAGCCTCTTGTTGAAGGCGGATATGTCTATATCGCCTGCCCGCCTCTCTATAAGGTCTATAAGGGTGATGAAGCATATTATGCATACGATGATAAGGAAATCGAGCAGATCAAGGCTGAGCATAAGTGGGAGAATCCTCTTATCCAGCGATTCAAGGGTCTTGGCGAGATGAGCTCTGAGCAACTCTGGGATACGACAATGAATCCTGTAACCAGAAAGCTCTTAAGAGTTACTCTTAAGGATGCACAGGAAGCAGACGAGACATTTAATCTCCTGATGGGTGATCAGGTTGAACCCCGTAAGGAGTTCATCCAGGAGAATGCTAAGCTCGCGAATATCGACAACTGATAAGCTGCTAATTACATTCAGAGATAGTATAAACAGGTGCTTCGGCACCTGTTTTGCATTATCCGGGATTAATTGTTCCACGTGGAACAATTTGTTCCCGGCTGCAATATCATATTCGTGAAAATACAGAATGTTCCACGTGGAACAATTGTGTTTTTGTATTCAAGATGACATATATTAATGAATATATAAATGATAGAATTATCGTATAACTATTGAAACAAGCACCGGAAGGAGACAAATATGGCAACAGTAATTGCTCTTGTAAACCAAAAAGGTGGAGTCGGAAAGACTACAACCGCAGTCAATCTGGCAGCTTTCCTCGGCAAGAGAAAGAAAAAAGTTCTTCTTATAGACATGGATCCGCAGGCAAATGCCACAAGCGGACTGGGAATCGATAAGCGTGAGCTTGAGCAGACGGTATATGATGTTCTTATCAATGAGACACCTATCTCTGAGGTAATCTATGAGACAAATTCGGAGAATGTCGACATCTGCCCTACTAATATCAATCTTGCGGGTGCGGAAGTTGAGCTTGTTACTGTAATCTCCAGAGAACAGATACTCAAGAATGCAATAGAACCCGTAATGGGTATTTATGATTTTATTATCCTGGACAGCCCGCCGTCCCTTGGGCTTCTGACCATAAACGCACTTACAGCGGCAGACAGGCTGATAATCCCAATTCAGGGCGAATACTATGCTCTTGAAGGTCTTTCTCAGCTTATGGATACGATAAATATAGTTCAGAAGAAGCTTAATCCTAATCTTGAGATCCTGGGAGTTGTGCTTACCATGTTCAACATGAGAACACAACTGTCCAGACAGGTAAAGGAGGAGACCGATAAGTATTTCGGCAGCAAGGTCTTTAAGACCGTTATTCCCAGAAATGTAAGGCTTGCAGAGGCTCCGAGCCACGGACTTGCTATCTGTGACTACGATAAGAATTCAAAAGGCGCCAAGGCATATGAGGCTCTGGCAAAAGAAGTGATAAAGAGAGCATAAGGAGATACTGATATGGCAAATGTAAAGAAATCAGCGAAAACATCCGCAGCTAAGACATCCACTAAGCCGGCTGCTGCAAAGAAAAGTGCTCCTGTAAAGAAAGCCCCGGTAAAAATAACGGCCAAGAAAGCACCCATGAAGAAGCCTGTTCTTGCTGCACCGGCAAAGAAAGCCCCCGTAAAGACATCTAATGCTCGTCCTATATCAAGTGTTAAGACTATATCAGAAAGCAAGGCAATGGGAAGAGGCCTTGGTGCCCTACTTTCTTCTGAGGGAATTCCCGAGAATAAGAGAGATTCTGTCGTAGATCTTAAGATCAACGACATCTCCCCCAATAACGGTCAGCCCAGAAAGAACTTTAACGATGAAGCATTAAACGAGTTAGCTTCCTCCATAGAAGAGAATGGCGTTATCCAGCCCATCATCGTTCAGCGTAAGGGCGACGGATACAGGATCGTAGCAGGTGAGCGACGCTGGAGAGCTGCAAGGATCGCCGGACTTTCTGTTATCCCTGCGATCGTAAGAGATCTTTCAGACAAAGAGACAATGGCTCAGGCGCTGATAGAAAATATCCAGAGAGAAGACTTGAATCCAATTGAAGAAGCTGCAGCAATGCAGAATCTCTTAAAGACCCACAAACTCACCCAGGAGCAGCTTGCCAAAAAGCTCGGAAAGCCCAGAGCAACTATTGCAAACACGATACGTATCCTTAACCTTGACGAATCTCTTCAGGATTTCGTCAGCAGAGGAGATCTCTCCGAAGGCCACGCTAAAGTAATCCTCGGCCTTAAGGAGAAGGAGGACCAGCGCAAGGTTGCAGATGTCATCATGACAAGGGATCTGAATGTCCGTCAGGCAGAAGCTCTTGTTAAGAAATATATTGAAGCCCAGGATAATCCGTCAAAGAAGCAGGTCATCGAGCAGCCTGATATCCGCTTAACACTGAGTACTAAGGAAGTTGAGACAAAGCTCAAGAAGCAGCTTGGTGCGAAGGTTAAGATCAAGGTTCTTGATAATGCTACAGGCCGTGGCCGCATCGTTATCGATTACAAAGATAATATGGACCTCGACAGACTGATCGAATTCCTTTGCGGTCAGTAAAGAAACGCGGTAAGTTATTGGAGAAGTCAACATTCTCAGGCGAGTTAATTCCCGTTAGGGAATTACTGCTTTGAAGCACTGCGATTGTTGACTTCTCCATTCTATTTTTGTATACTTAAGTGCCTTTAAGTATGGAGCTGTATCGAAGCGGTCATAACGAGGCGGTCTTGAAAACCGTTTGACTTCACGGTCACGTGGGTTCGAATCCCACCGGCTCCGCCAAATCTGAGCCCTCCCGATCATGGGAGGGCTTTTGATTTCAGAACAAACGTTCGTAGTTTGCCTTTTTCTTATTTAATCAACATTTTCCTTTTATTTGTGATACAATCTTCATCTATCTGCACAGCGGTTCTGTGCATAAAACTCTAGAGGAGGATTTTTACAATGGAAAAAGAAGAAGTATTGAAGGTGTACCGTCACTCTCTTGCACACATCCTTGCTAAGGCTGTTATCGAGATCTACGGCAAAGAGGTACAGTACGCGATCGGACCTGAGATCGAAGACGGATGTTATTATGATTTCGTTCTTCCGAGAACGGTCACAGAAGAGGATTTCCCTGCAATTGAAGAAAAGATGCACGAGATCATCAAGAGGAGAGAAGACTGGACACGTAAGGTCATCTCCAGAGATGAGGCATTGGAGCTCTTCAAGGATCAGAAGTTCAAGCACGAGCTTATCGTCGATCTGCCTGCAGATGAGACTATTTCGATATATTACACAGGTGATGACTATGTCGATCTTTGCCGTGGTCCTCACGTAGATAATTCACAGGAGCTCTTCAGCGCTGCATTCAAGATCAAGAATGTATCAGGCGCTTACTGGAGAGGTGACGAGAAGAGAGACCAGCTCCAGAGGATCTATCTTTTCGCTTTCCCTTCAAAAGATGAGCTCAAGGCACACCTTGCATGGCTTAAGGAAGCTCAGGAGAGAGACCACAAGAAGATCGGTACTGCTCTTGATCTCTTTATGTTCCGTGAGACAGCTCCGGGTATGGCTTACTGGCTCCCTAGGGGCTGGATCCTTTACCAGGAACTCATGAAGTACTCCAGAGAGCTCCAGGGCGCACACGGCTATACGGAGATCTCCGCACCTCTTATCAACAACAAGAAGCTCTGGCTCATCTCCGGTCACTGGGCACACTATCAGAACAACATGTTCATCGTTCCCGGTATTACAAAGGGCGTTAACGCTACAGATGCTGTTAAGGGCGAGGAAGCACCTGAGCAGTATTCCGTAGAAGCTGAAGACACAATGGCAGCAAAGCCTATGAACTGCCCTAACGCAATGATGTCTTACAAGCGCACAATGCACTCCTATAAGGAACTTCCTATCCGTTACAGCGAGTATGACGTTCTCCACCGCAAGGAGAAGTCAGGCCAGATGAACGGTCTTTTCAGAGTACAGGAATTCCGTCAGGACGATGACCATACATTCGTAACACCTGAGCAGATCAAGGACGAGATCAAGGACGTAATCGCTATTGCAGACGAGATCTACAAGACATTCGGTATCACATACAGAGCAGAGTTCTCTACAAGACCTGACGACTTCATGGGCGATATCGAGTCCTGGAACGCTGCAGAAGCTTCTCTAAAGGCTATCCTGGACGAGAAGTATGGTGATGGCAATTACGAGATCAACGAAGGCGACGGCGCGTTCTACGGCCCTAAGATCGACCTTCAGATCAAGGATGCTCTTGGACGTGAGTGGCAGTGCGGTACAGTACAGCTCGACTTCCAGCTCCCTCATAACTTTGAGCTCACATATGTCGACAAGGACGGCGCTCAGAAGATGCCTATCGTTATCCACAGAGCTATCTTCGGTTCTTTCGAGCGTTTCATCGGCATCATTACAGAGCATTTCAAGGGCGCATTCCCGTTCTGGCTCAACCCTTATCAGGTAGCTGTAGTACCGATCAGACCTGAGCACAACGAGTATGCAGAGAAGGTTGCAGCAGCTCTCACAAAGGCCGGCGTAAGAGTCGAGTCCGACTTAACAGACGTCAACATGAGAGACAAGATCAAGAGATTCAAGCAGATGAAGGATCCTTATATCCTCGTTGTAGGCGATAAGGAAGCTGCTGAGAACACAGTATCTGTCAACGTAAGAGGCTCCAATAAGCAGCTTCAGGGCGTACCTCTCGACAAGTTCGTTGAACTCTGTGCAAAACTCAATGCAGAGAGAACATTAGAACTCCCTCAGGAGATCTGATAGTCTAAACGGTAACTAATATAAATATAACGGCGCAGGACAAATGGTCTTGCGCCGTTTTTGTTATTCCTTGCCCGAAAATAATAAGCCGCCCCGGATCAACGGATGCGGCATATTTATAAGTATCATTCTTTGAGGACAACCGCCTATATGGCAGTGTCTCATTATGTTTTCATTACATCTGCTTCTGTATAAACCGTCAATTTGATAAAAAGGACACTAAAAGCCTAGAAAACCCAGCAAAATCAAGGAAAAACTTTGATTATCAAATTATCAAAATACACTTCCCGCGCATTTTCCGAGTGCAAATTTTAGGTAAAAATCCTAACGAATAATGACTTTATTTGAAAGAGGGTTCTTGATATTATTCGTATTGCTACAAAAGGGGGCATTAAAGCTATGTATAAACAAGAAGGAACTAAGGTCGCCATTATCGGCGCAGGTGCGGTAGGATCAACAACCGCTTTCGCAATCGCAATGCAGCAGCTCTGCTCTGAGCTCGTTCTTATTGATGTCAATAAGGAAAAGGCATTAGGTGAGGCTCTTGATATCAGCCACGGACTTCCGTTCATCGGCGATATGTACATTCACGCAGGCGATTATTCCGATGTTAAGGATGCAGACTGCATCATCATCACAGCAGGTATTCCGAGAAAAGAAGGCGAGACAAGACTTGACCTTGCAAAGAAGAACGTCAAGCTTGCTCACACTATCACAGACAGCATCATGGAGCACTACAACAAGGGTGTCATCATGGTCATCTCCAATCCTTGCGACCTCGTAACATATAAGGTTGCAGAGTGGTCCGGACTTCCGTCTAACAAGATCATCGGTTCCGGAACAAACCTCGACTCCGCACGTTTCAGAGTACTTATCTCCAGAAAGCTCGGCGTAGACGTTAGAAACGTTCACGGTTATATCCTCGGCGAGCACGGTGAGACACAGTTCCCTGTATGGAGCCACACTCACGTTGCAGGTATGGGTATTGACGAGTATGCAGAAGCTATCGGCGTACCTTTCGGTAAGGATGTTAAGGATGAGATCGCTCAGCAGACAAAGTCTTCCGGCGCTCAGATCATTAAGCTCAAGGGCGCTACATTCAACGGTATCGCTGTAAGTGCTGCAACACTCTTAAGAAGCATCACAGAAGACGAGCATACTATCAGAACAGTTGCCACAAGACTCAACGGCGAGTACGGCATCAATGGTGTTACACTTGACGTTCCTGCACTCATCGGTGCTAACGGCGTTGATAAGATCATCGACATGCGTCTTACTGAAGAAGAGTACGCTCTCCTCAAGAGATCTGAGGCAAATATGCGTGAAGCTATCGCTTCCGTTGAGGGTCTCTGATAAGAGAAAGCCATATCTGACGGCTTTTACGGCTCATATAAATGAAGTTAAAGTCCCTGCACTTTGTCCCATAAAGTGCAGGGCTTCTCATTTAATTAGAAGAATGGATTTGCTATAATACTAAGGGTAATTCCGAATAAGGGTATTCCCGAATAATTCATTTTCAGAGGTCAATTTATGGAAATCAGTGCGGTTGTTATGGCGGCAGGAAAAAGCACGAGAATGAAGTCCAAGCATTCGAAGGTAGTGTTCCAGGTGTCGGGCAAACCGATTATCCAATGGGTAGCTGATGCTCTTTTCGAGTCAGGCTGCCAGGATCAGGTATATATAGTTGGTGAACAGCAGTCAGAGATCAGAAGCATCTTAGGTGAGAATGTCGCATATGTGCTTCAGGAGGAACAGAGAGGAACCGGCCACGCCGTAATGCAGGCAGCACCTTTCCTTGAGGGCAGGGACGGCCTTACGATCGTTCTTCCGGGCGACTGCCCTATGGTATCCGCAGATACGATCAAGAAGGCGCTGGATGCTTTCGAATCGGCATCTTCCAACTGCGCAGCTATCCTTATTACGGCTGAAGCAGACGATCCCACCGGTTACGGAAGGATCATAAGAGGCAAGGACGGCAACGTTATCAAGATCGTTGAGCACAAGGACTGCACAGAAGACGAGCTCAAGGTAAAAGAGATCAACTCTTCAATGTATGTGTTCAAGACACCGCTGCTTCTTTCCGCGTTGGGAAGGATCGGCGCAAATAATGCCCAGAAAGAGTATTACCTTACAGATACAATCGGGATCCTTATTGACGACGGATTTACAGTAGGTGCCGTTGTGTGTGATTTCGACGATACAAGGGGAGTTAACGACAGGCTCCAGCTTGCCCAGGTAAGAGACATAATGAACCACAGGATCATTAACCGTCACATGATGAACGGAGTGGAGATCGTGGATCCCAATGCAACATGGATCCATTATGCGGTTGAGATAGGACAGGATACTGTTATCCTCCCGGGTACGACACTGATCGGCAATACCAATATCGGTGAGGACTGCATCATCGGAGAGAACACCAGAATAGACTGTTCCGATATCGGTGACGGCACAGTTGTAGATAACTCTATCGTTTCTTCAAGCACGATCGGCAAGGACTGCCGTATCGGACCTTATACACATATCAGACCGGAATCAAGGATCGACGATCATGTCACGCTCGGTGCTTATGTCGAGGTCAAGGGTTCTGATATCGGCGAATACACAAGAGCACGTCACCTTACATATATCGGTGACTCCAAGGTCGGCCGTAACGTTAACTTCGGATGCGGCACCGTCACATGTAACTTCGACGGTCAGGACAAGATCGGCTGTACGATCGAGGATAACGTATTTATCGGAGGCAACTCCAATATCGTATCTTCCGTCGTATTGGGCAAGGATTGCTACATTGCGGCAGGTTCCACGATCACATCTGATGTTCCGGCGCTCTCACTCGGTATCGGCAGATCCAAGCAGCTTAATAAAGAGAACTGGGTTGCCGACAAGAGCCGTATGAGAGGCGAGAACTACATAAGACTCGACGACAGGCGTTCCGAGGTCTGATTCTTACGGGGTCTTAAGGATGTGGATAGTAGCCGGGCTCGGTAATCCGGGTAAACAGTATCTTTACACATGGCACAATATGGGCTATCTCGCTGTGGATATGCTCGCTGAAAAGCATGGTATTTTCCTGGGCAAAGAGAAGTACAAGGGCCTTTGGGGCAAGGGTAAGATAAACGGGCAGGATGTAATTATCATCAAGCCCACCACTTACATGAACAATTCCGGTGAATGCCTGGTGGAGATATCCAAGTTCTACAAGGTTCCGCCAAAGAACATCATCACTATCTACGACGATATTGATATAGCCAAGGGTACGATAAGGACCAGAGGCAAGGGCAGTGCCGGCACTCATAACGGCATGAGGTCATGTGTTCAGCTTCTCGGCACGGAGGAATTTCCGAGAGTAAGGATCGGCACGGGACCCGTTCCCGAGAACTGGGAACTTGTTAACTACGTATTATCCGAAGTTCCGAAGGATGACCGTCCCATGATGAACGAAGCCTTCGTGAAGGCTTGCGAGGCGGTCGAGGAGATCATCTCCAATGGATAAAGATTTAATAGAGCTTCTTGGAAGGATCTCGTCCGACAAAGAGCTCGTCTCGGAATTTTCCTCAAGTCTTAAGACGGGAAAGCATCTTAACATCACCGGCCTCTGTGCTGAACAGAAGGTCTATGTTGCTATGGCTCTTGCGCGTCTTTGTGATCGAAAAGCAGTCTTTATCGAACCCGACAGTGCAAGGGCAAGGACCACCGCTTCTTACTGCGCGGCATTTACCGATGGGCCTGTCACACTTTTAACGCCCTCAGAGCTGTCTCTCGTAAGCGCCGAGGCTTCATCAAGAGAATTAGAGCTCAGCAGGTCAGCGGCGCTCTCAGAGCTCGTTACGGGCGGATTCGGGGCTGCTGTAATTACTGCGGGTGCCCTTCTGAACAAACTTGAGCCCGCAAAAGTGTTTGCTGACCGTATCATAAAACTTAAGGTCGGCATGGAATTTGAGCGTGACGACCTTGTTTCAGTGCTCCTTTTAAACGGATATGAGAATGTTCCGCAGGTAATGGAGAAAGGAGAGTTCTCCGTAAGAGGTGATATCGTCGATATATTCTCGCCGTCTTACACGGAACCTGTGAGAATCAGCTTTTTCGATACCGAGATAGACCAGATAAAGACATTCGACAGGGAGACACAGAGATCGACAGGCCAGCTCGAAGAGACTGTGGCAGTGCCTGCATCCATTTATGCTTTCCCGGAAGACAGGCGCGATGAGATAGCTGATCTCATCTTATCCCGCGTTCAGGAAGATCTGGCGAAGATGAATACCGCCACCAGGGAAGTAAGGCGTGCAGCCGAGCTTTTATCGAGGACTGCAACAGGTGATGCGGAGAAGATAAGAAACGGCATAGAACCTTCCGGCGTCGCGCGCTGGACAGGCTTGTTCCTCAGGGAATTTGAGACCGCGATCGACTATGTTAACAGTGATAAAGTGGTGTTTTTCGCTGACGAGATGGTCGACATCGATGCGAGGATGAATTCCTATGCCGGAGAGTATGCACAAAGGTGCCGGGATTCATTCGAGATCGGCATAGCTCCGACGTGTTCGCCCTCTGCCATGACCAATCTTTCCAAGACCATGGTGGCCCTGGATAAGCTGAATAACATTGTTACATTGTCCATGTTCCAGTCTTCAGGCAACGGTTTGCCGGGCGGAACGACATATACGGTATCGGGATTTCCCGCCGATAACTTTTCGGGCCGTGCACAGGAGCTCGCAGAGCTTATTAAGGCCAACAAAGGTGTTTACATGGCCGCTCATCACGGCAGACGTTATGAGCAGCTTAAAGACCGTCTTGCTGAATATGATTGCTTTGCCGGCATTATCGACGCTCCGCTCCCGGCAGGATTTACTTATCCGAAGCTCGGAATAACCGTCCTTGGCGAGCAGGAGCTGTACGGCTCTGAGCAAAAGCGTCCTGACAAAAAGAAGAAGGGCGGCAACAGGATACAGTTCTTCAGTGATATCGCTCCGGGGGATTATGTTGTTCACGACACTCACGGTGTAGGCCGGTACGAGGGCCTCATCAACATGAAGGTCGGCGATATAAGGAAAGACTATCTTAAGCTCACTTACGCAAAAGGTGAGACGCTGTATATCCTTCCCGAGAATCTCGATTCGCTCCAGAAATATGTCGGACCGGGTGAGAAGGAGCCAAAGCTTTCAAGGCTTGGCGGCGACGAATGGAAGAAGTCGGTCTCACGAGCCAGGGAAGCGATCAAGAAAGTCGCATATGACCTTCTTAAGATATATGCCGCCAGAAGCGTGAATAAAGGCTTTGCGTGTGCACCCGATGAAGAGCAGCAAAAGCTCTTTGAGGACCGGTTCCCGTTTGTTGAGACGGATGACCAGCTCCGCGCCGTCCATGAGATAAAAGCGGATATGGAGTCTGAAAAGCCGATGGACAGGCTTCTTTGCGGAGATGTCGGATTCGGCAAGACAGAGGTCGCTTTCAGAGCGATGTTCAAGGCGGTAATGAACGGCAGACAGGTAATAATGCTCGCGCCGACTACTCTTCTTGCCCAGCAGCATTACGAGAACTTCATGAGCAGGGTAAAAGACTTCCCCGTAAATGTCTGCATGCTCTCAAGATTCGTTCCGCAGGCTCAGATAAAACAGAACCTTATTGACATCAAGAGCGGCAAGGTCGATGTCATCATAGGCACACACAGGGTGCTTTCAAACGATGTCAAACCGCCGCATTTAGGGCTTCTTGTCGTCGACGAGGAGCAAAGATTCGGCGTCAACCACAAAGAGAAGATCAAGTCCATGAAGACGGATGTTGACGTCTTATCACTTTCGGCAACGCCGATTCCCAGGACGCTTCACATGTCACTTTCAGGTATAAGGGATATCTCTGTTCTGGAAGAGGCGCCCTTCAACAGGCGGGCTGTCCAGACATACGTACTGGGCTACGACGATCAGATAATAATCCAGGCATGCATGCGTGAGATCGCTCGCGGAGGGCAGATATTCTATCTCTATAACAGGACGTCTGACATAGATAAAGTTGCGGATAATCTCGCCAAAGCCATGCCCGGTGTCCGCGTTACATACGCACACGGACAGATGCCCGAGAATGGTCTGGAGAACGTGGTTGCCGACTTTATCGAAGGCAAATACGATATTCTGGTGTGTACCACCATCATCGAAAACGGTGTTGATATGCCGAATGTCAACACGCTCATCGTCGAGAATGCCGACCGCTTCGGACTGTCGCAGCTCTATCAGATAAAGGGCCGTGTCGGAAGATCCGACAGACAGGCCTATGCCTATATCACATATAATGCGGATGTCCCCCTTAACGAGGAGGCCACCAAGAGACTTAATGCCTTAAGGGAATTCACTGAGCTCGGATCGGGCGTCAGGATCGCAATGCGCGACCTTGAGGTAAGAGGCGCCGGAAGTCTTTTAGGTGCAGAACAGCACGGACAGATGGATGTGATAGGCTACGAGCTTTACTGCAGGCTCCTTGATGAGGAGATCCGTCTTCTCAAGTCGGGCAGGGATGAGGTCCTCGATACAGATGTTATTACGGGACATACACAGTCGAGTACCGACGGCTTCTCTGTCGAAGTTGATTACGACGCTTATATTCCGGCTTCATATATCCAGGATGAAGCTGCGAGGATGAGCTGCTACAGACGTATCGGAGACATCTCCGGTTACGAGGGTTACAGCGACTTTATTGACGAAGTCACAGACCGTTACGGCGACGCACCTCCGGAAGTATATATCCTCTCGGGAATCTCGCTTATAAGGTCCATGGCAGGGCCTCTGGGCTTTACAAAAGCATCGATAAAGAGTGCAGGAACAAGGCTTTATCTGCATCCCGATCTTCAGATCGATATGCAGGCATTCGGTGCCCTGATGCGTGACCATTTCTACGGTGCGCGCGTTACGATAAATGCCACGGGGAGCCTCCCGTATATGCTTTTCAAGCCATCATCCTCAAAACAGGACAAGACAGTCTCTGAGATAATAGGACTTCTTAAGATATTGAGCGATAACAGGACTCCTGCTGACAAGTCCGAAGCCGATAATGTATAATACGCAGAGTTAAATGCTCCAATAGTCTAATGGATAGAATAGCGGTTTCCGGTACCGTAGATGCGGGTTCGATTCCTGCTTGGAGCGCCACATGATTTCCATAAACGGGCTTACTGCCCTCAAATACCCCGTAGACATTGAGTTTGCGGGTTTTATTATGCCTGACGGCGATTATTCGTTTTATGCGGTGGTATAATTGGGCATACACTGCTTAGGCGATCATTAATCAGAACAAACATAAGGGTAAAGATAACAGAGACTCATGGGCATTCTAACATTTCTGTACACACTGATAATCTCGCCGCTCGAACTCCTGTTCGAGAATATATTCGTAATCGCAAACCGGATTATAGGTAATGAAGGTCTTTCAATAATATTCCTGAGTCTTGCGGTAAATTTCCTCGTACTTCCGCTTTACAGGAGAGCTGATGAGCTCCAGACCGAGGAGCGTGAGATCCAGATAAAAATGGCTCCCATGATCAAACATATCAAAAGCACTTTTAAAGGTGATGAGCGTTTCTTCATGCTTCAGGAGTATTACCGTACCAATCACTATAAGCCGGTTTATGCACTTAAGAGTTCTATATCGATTATCCTTCAGATTCCGTTCTTTATCGCTGCGTATAATCTCTTATCCGGAATGCAGAGTCTTCAGGGTATGAGCTTCGGATTCATACCGGATCTCGGCAGGGAAGATGCGGTCCTTATGATCGGAAGTTTTCCATTAAACCTTCTTCCGGTACTCATGACACTTATCAATGTAGTGTCGGGAATAATCTATACCAAAGGCCATCCTGTAAAAGAAAAGATACAGGTCTTCGGACTTGCGGCCGTATTCCTTGTGCTCCTTTACCGGTCACCTTCAGGACTTGTATTCTACTGGCTCATGAATAATGTATTCTCGCTGATAAAGAATGTATTCAGCAAACTTAAGGACCCGAAGAAAACATTCAATATTCTTATTGCAGCTGCGGGACTGGTGATACTGGTCATATCTCTTATAAGGCCGGATCTGAGTTTAAGACAGAAACTGCTTTTAGCTGTGGCAGGCATCATGCCGGTAATTCCTCTGGCAGCAGGGTATCTGAAGAATAAGACAGTAAAAATGCAGCATAATGAAAGGGCGGCCGGCAAACACACCTTCATCTATGGTGCTTTCTTTATGGCTGTCTTTTCCGGAGTTTTTATTCCGGCCAACGTGATTAATTCCTCTCCGGGCGAATTTATCGACATGTTTACTTACAAGAACCCGATCCTGTATGTGGTTAATTCCTTCGTTCTTGCGGTGGGATTCTTTGTGTTATGGGGCGGAGTTTTCTATTTTCTGTCCGGCGCGAAAACCAGACAGTTAATGGGAAAAGCCATGTGGATCATCTGCGGCTGTTCCACGGTTAATTACATGTTTTTCGGAACAAAGCTCGGTATTCTCTCGACTACGCTGCAGTATGAAAAAGGACTAAGATTCAGTTCCAAAGAATACATCATCAATCTGTTGGTCCTTCTGGCAGCTTTTGCAGTCTTATATGTTATATGCAGTTTTCGAAGCCGTATAGCAAAACTGATCCTTTTGGCAGGAACCGTCGCTTTGGCTTTTGCCGGATTCATAAACGGAGCAAATACCGTTATCGTATACGGTGCATATGAATCCGTGCACGATTCGATCAATGAATCATCCGGAGAAATGCCGCAGATTCCGTTAAGTAAAACCGGTAAAAACGTCATTGTATTCATGCTTGACCGTTCCATAGGTCCGCAGTTCCCGTATCTGCTTAAAGAGAAGCCTGAGCTGATGGAAAAGTTTGACGGTTTTACGTATTACCCCAACACGGTAAGCTTCGGTACTGCCACAAATATCGGTGCTCCGGCTCTTTTCGGAGGTTATGAATACACACCTGACAAGATCAACGCCAGACCTTCCGAGACACTCGAGAGCAAACATGATGAAGCCCTTAAAGTATTGCCTGTCTTATTTGACAATGAAGGCTATAAAGTCACCGTATGTGATCCGCCTTATGCCGGATATAAGCTGACGCCGGATCTTTCCATCTATGATGATTATCCTAAGATCAATAAATACAATCTTTATGGACAGTTTGACGTGTTCTCGAACACAATGGACAGCAAGACGACATCAAGAGCATCAGAGTATACGGAAAAGACTCTTAACCGTAATCTCTTCTGTTTTGCATTAATGAAATCAGCTCCGTTGATCATGCAGGAAACATTGTATAACGGCGGATTATATAACGGGGCTGTCAATGATAATTCATCTTCTGATCCGGATAATGAGGAGGATGTTTTCAGGGCAGACAGGCTGACGCAGTCCTATACTTCATTATCAGAGGCTCAAGGTATCTCACTAGGGTTTATTAAAGCATATGCGGCTGTCAGCAATCTTGATAAGATCACGGCTGCAAGTGATGATCCGCAGAACACATTCCTGATGATGACAAGCCAGGCTGCGCATAACTACAGCATGCTTCAGGAACCGGATTATATACCGCTGGTTAAAGTCGATAACACCGCTTATGATACAGACATGACAGAGCGTTATACCATTGACGGCGTTACGATGCGGATGGAAGGTTTAAACCAGGTATGCAGCTATCATGTGAATGCGGCGTCTCTTATAGCTCTCGGCAAGTGGTTTGATTACCTTAGAGAGCTTGGGGTATATGACAATACGAGGATCATAATAGTCGCAGATCACGGTGCGGATTTTGAGCAGTTCGACCGTGTCCACGACGAGACCGGAGTTGATCTGGATCTGTTTATGCCGCTGCTTCTTGTAAAGGATTTTGACCGGACGGGATTTACTGTTTCAGATGAATTGATGACAAATGCCGATACACCTTCTCTGGCTGTCAGCGGAATAATAGACGATCCCCAAAACCCGTTTACCGGCAATGATCTCGACAGTTATGAGAAAGAGAGTCCTTTGAAAGTCTTTTATACCGAAGACATTACTATTGACGATAATCACGGTAATGTTTTCTTACCCGGAAAATGGTTTGAGCTTGAAGGAGATCCTTATAGTGTAAGCAGCTGGAAATACATTGGGGAATAGTTTGGAGATGATCATGGATTTTAAAGCGTTAATGAATTCTTGTGAATATGATTTCCTAAGAACCAACGAGAGGCTCGGAAGCCGCATCATTCTTCTGGGGCTGGGCGGCAGTTATGCTTACGGCACAAACAATGAAGGAAGCGATATTGATTTCCGCGGGTGCACATTAATGATGCCGTCAGATCTGTTGGGACTGACGGAGTTTGAGCAGTATGAAGACGATAAGACCGACACGGTTATATATGGCTTTAATAAGCTCGTAAGGCTCCTTCTGGACTGCAATCCGAATATATGCGAGATGCTGGGTCTTGATGAGGACCAGTATCTGATAAAGACCGGGATAGGGCAGGAACTGATAGATAGCAGCCAAATGTTTTTGTCGAAGCGTGTGATAAAGACATTCGGAGGGTATGCCGATGCGCAGCTTCGAAGGCTCCAGAATGCGATTGCAAGAGATACTCTGCCTCAGAACGACCGGGAAAAGCACATTTTCAATTCTGTAAGAAATGCACTCGATGATTTCAACCGGAGGCATTCCAACAGTACTTACGGAACCATAAGGATCTATATCGACAAGGCGGAGAACCCCGAGCTTGATACGGAGATCTTTGTCGACGCGGACTATAAGCACATGCCGCTCAGGGATTATTCGGACATGTGGGGAACGATGAGAAATGTTATCCGTGATTATGACAAGATAGGGCAGCGCAATAAAAAGAAGGACGATAACCACCTGAACAAGCATGCCATGCATCTTATCAGGCTTTTTATGATGGCAATAGATATCCTGGAAAAAGGTGAGATAAGGACTCACAGGACGGATGATCTGCCGCTCCTTCTGGCGATCAGACGGGGCGATTATATGCAGGAGGACGGGGGCTTTTCGAGAGCTTTTTATGAAATGCTCGAAAACTACGAGCACAGGCTTGAGGAGGCCGCCGCAAGAACAGAGCTGCCTGATAATCCGGATATTGATAAGGTGGAACAGTTTGTTGAACGGGTTAACAGGTTTTCGGTTACGGGTGAATTGACATGAGAGATATAACGGAAGAGATAAAGAGCAAACTTAAAGAGATAGAGGCAAAGGAGAATGTGCGCGTTCTTCATGCTGTTGAATCGGGGAGCCGTGCGTGGGGATTCGCATCGCCTGACAGTGATTACGATGTGCGTTTTATCTATGTAAGGACAAAGGATGATTATCTGTCGATCGATGAATCTAAAGATACGATAGACTGGCAGCTTGATGAGATCTACGACATTAACGGTTGGGATCTGAAAAAGGCATTGAAGCAGTTTGCAAAAGGCAATGCAACGCTGTATGAGTGGAGCGGGTCGCCGGTTGTTTACAAAACGACGGATGAATGGGATAAGATCCGCGAGGTTTCCAAAGCGTACTTCTCCGAGAAGGCGGCAGTTTACCACTATTACGGTACTGCCAATAATACATATCATGACTATCTTCAAGGGGAGACGGTCCGCTACAAGAAATACTTCTATGCACTAAGGCCCCTTCTTGCCGCAGAATATATCGGGCAGTACCATGAGGCACCGCCGGTCCTGTTCGACGAATTGTTAAAGCAGGATATCGAGCCGTCCTTAAGAGCGGCGATCGGCAGACTTCTTGAGATCAAGAAGGTTACTAACGAGAAGGAAATGAATCCGCAGATACCTGAGATCATTGAATATATTAAGGCCGGGATAGTAAAACAGAAAGATATAGCTGATCTTCTGCCTGATGATCACAACAAGGACCGGGAAGAACTTAACAGGATCTTCAGGGAAGTCATAAGCTGAGAAGAAAGCCTGCCCTTCCCGGGAAACATATTTCCTTCAAATGTGATTTACGTTGACGTATATATACGCACACTGTATAATGACCGCAGTTTTGTGAAAGACACAAAACTAAAAGCACAGACGATGTTTATCAGAGTCTAAGGTGATTTACGGACCACTCCTTATCGGAGTTAAGGCCATACGGACAGCCGGGTCCACTGCCGATGATCGGATCTCCGATCTATTGATTGAGTTAAAAGCTCAGTTTTATAAGTTGGTTACTTTATAACCGAATGCGTAATTTGCGCAAACTTGTGAAATGGTCAATAAGAGTAGTAAAAGTAGTATTGCTATATAGACTCTGCCTGATATTCGTCATGCCGGTGCGGCCTGGCACCTGTATGTGAATAAATAAAGGTCATATTGTTAATCAGACGCAAGTTGTAAGAATTACAGCTTGCGTTTTTTATTGAGGTGGACTATGGAAAGGACGGAATTGGATCAGACACGTGCCCCGATCTATGAGGCACTTGAGAAGTTTCGTGAAATGAGAGTTGTTCCTTTTGACGTGCCGGGTCACAAGCACGGCAAGGGCAACCCTGAACTCACCGCGTTTCTCGGCGAGAAATGTGTAGGCGTCGATGTTAACAGCATGAAGCCTCTGGATAACCTTTGCCATCCGATATCGGTTATCCGTGACGCTGAACTCCTTGCAGCTGAAGCCTTCGGAGCCAAGCATGCATTTCTTATGGTCGGTGGTACGACGAGTTCCGTGCAGAGCATGGTCCTCTCATGCTGCAAGCACGGTGACAAGATAATCCTTCCAAGAAACGTCCACAGGAGTGTTATCAACTCCCTTGTCCTCTGCGGAGCGATCCCCGTATATGTTAATCCGGATGTCGATCACCGTCTGGGAATCTCTCTCGGAATGAGCCGCGATCAGGTAAAGAAGGCAATCGACGCAAACCCTGATGCTGTTGCGGTTCTTGTAAATAATCCGACTTACTACGGAATCTGCAGCGATATCCGCGCGATCGTTAAGATGGCTCATGATGCGGGCATGCTCTGCCTTGCGGATGAAGCTCACGGAACGCACTTTTATTTCGGCGAGAACATGCCTGTCTCAGCTATGAAAGCAGGCGCCGACATGGCTGCCGTATCCATGCATAAGAGCGGCGGAAGCCTTACGCAGTCAAGTCTTCTGCTTATAGGCGAGAACGTCAACGAAAGACATGTAAGACAGATCATTAACCTTACACAGACGACTTCAGGCAGCTATCTTCTTATGTCGAGCCTTGATATCAGCCGCCGCAATCTGGCACTCCGCGGCAAAGAGGTCTTCAGGAAAGTTGTCGAGATGGCCGAATATGCAAGAGAGGAGATCAATGCGGTCGGAGGATATTATGCGTACGGCCGCGAGATGATCAACGGCGATTCGATCTTTGATTTTGATCCTACCAAGTTAAGTGTACACACAAGAGACATCGGTCTTGCCGGAATCGAAGTCTACGACATCTTAAGAGACGAATACGACATCCAGATAGAGTTCGGTGATATCGGAAATATCCTTGCTTATCTGTCTATCGGTGACAGGGTTCAGGAGATCGAAAGACTTGTAAGTGCTCTTGCAGAGATCAAGAGAAGATACAGGAAAGATCCCGCGGGACTCTTGAGCCAGGAATATATTGACCCTGTGGTCGTATGCAGCCCTCAGAGCGCATTCTATTCGCAGAAGAAGAGCCTTCCGCTCGAAGAGAGCGCCGGCCAGGTCTGCAGCGAATTCGTTATGTGCTATCCGCCGGGAATCCCGATCCTTGCTCCGGGCGAGAGGATCACGGAGAACATCATCGAGTACATTCAGTATGCTAAGGCCAAGGGATGCTCGATGACAGGTTCCGAGGATCCTGACATCAACAACATTAATGTTCTGATATAAGGAGGCCCTGCTTAAATGAATCTATGGTTCAGTGAATATCATGCACCTGACGTAAGGCACAGTCTTCGTGTTACGAGACACCTTTATTCAAGCAAGAGCGACTACCAGCAGATCGATATTTTCGATACTCCGGAATTCGGAAAAGTGCTGGCACTTGACGGAAATGTAATGCTTACGGAAAGAGATGAATTCATATACGACGAGATGATCACTCATATTCCGATGTCCGTTCATCCCAACGTTCAGGACGTTCTCGTAATAGGTGCGGGAGACGGCGGTGTCGTCAAGGAGCTCACAAGATATGAGAGCGTAAAGCGGATAGACCTTGTCGAGATGGACGGGCAGGTTATCGAGGCATGCCGCACATACCTTCCCGAGAATGCATGCAAGCTGGACGATACACGCGTGCATATCTATTTCGACAATGCATTGAGATTTATAAGAAGAAGCTGCGAGGAATATGACCTCATAATAGTCGACTCCAATGACCCGTTCGGTCCTTCCGAAGGCTACTTCACAAGAGAGTTCTACGGTATCTGTTATAACGCGCTCCGTGCGGACGGCATCATGGTAAACCAGCAGGGGAGCCCGTTCTACAAGCACGATGCTGAAGCGATGCAGAGGAGCCACAAGAGGATCGTAAACACATTCCCGATAAGCCGCGTATATCAGGCGCATATCCCGACATATGCTGCAGGGTACTGGCTGTTCGGTTTTGCAAGCAAGAAGTATCATCCGATCGATGATTTCGACGAGCAGAGATGGAAGAACCTGCATTTGAGCACAAAGTATTACACGACAAAGCTTCACATAGGATCTTTCTATCTTCCTGCCTACCTCGAAAAGATGCTGATGGAGGTTGAATCGTGAACAGGAACATAGAGACATTTATCGGATGTGACGCTGAATATGAAGAATCAGGCATCGTCCTTTTCGGTGCGCCCTTTGATTCCACTACGAGCTTTCGTCCCGGCGCAAGGTTCGGAAGTGCGGCGATCCGCCACGAGAGCTTTGGAATAGAGACCTACAGCCCTTATCAGGATAAGGATCTTCTTGATAAAAAGATCTTCGACTGCGGCGATCTGGAGCTGAGCTTCGGTTCACCCGAAGCAGCTCTTAATGACATCGAAGAGCAGACAGGAAAGATCTTAAATGACGGAAAGCTTCCTATAATGCTCGGTGGTGAGCATCTTGTTACGCTAGGCGCCGTAAGAGCTGTTTATGAGAAATATCCGGACCTTCAGATCATTCACTTCGATGCACATGCGGATCTTCGGGACGACTATCTCGGCGTGAAGCTTAGCCACGCCTGCGTTCTCAGAAGATGCTTCGATCTTGTAGGCGATAAGAAGATCCACCAGTTCTGCATCAGAAGCGGTGACCGTGAGGAATTTGCTTTTGCAAAAGATCACACGGACATGCACAAGTTCAGCTTCGACGGACTTGATGAAGTATGCGGAGAATTAATCGCAAACAACACACCGGTCTATTTCACGATCGATATGGACTGCCTGGATCCGTCCGTATTCTGCGGTACGGGAACTCCCGAAGCAGGCGGCGTCAGCTTTACGGAATTGCTTTCAGCCATCCTTAAAGTCAGCAGGACGAATATCGTGGGAGCTGATATAAACGAACTTGCACCTATGCTTGACCAGAGCGGCGCTTCAACTGCTGTTGCGTGCAAGACATTAAGAGAACTGATCCTTTCAATCAATAAATAAACGGAGGAATAGATTATGAGCAGAGTATTGGTAATCGGATGCGGCGGCGTTGCAAGTGTTGCAATAAGAAAGTGCTGCCAGGTTGATGATGTTTTTACGGAGCTTTGTATTGCAAGCCGTACAAAGTCAAAGTGCGATGCACTCGCAGAGAGTCTTAAGGGCAAGACTAAGACCGTGGTTACGACTGCACAGGTCGATGCTGACAAGGTAGACGAAGTTGTGGATCTCATCAGATCATATAAGCCTGATCTGGTCATGAATATCGCTCTTCCTTACCAGGATCTTACGATCATGGACGCATGCCTTATCTGCGGCGTTAACTATATGGATACAGCAAACTACGAGCCGGAGGATACTGACGATCCGGAGTGGAGAGAGATCTACGAGAAGAGATGCAAGGAAAAGGGCTTCTCTGCTTACTTCGACTACAGCTGGCAGTGGGCATATAAGGAGAAGTTTGAGAATGCCGGACTTACGGCACTTCTTGGCTGCGGCTTTGATCCCGGCGTTACGCAGGCATACTGCGCATATGCTAAAAAGCATGAGTTCGACACGATCGACACCATCGATATCCTTGACTGCAACGGCGGTGACCACGGTTACGCTTTTGCAACCAACTTCAACCCTGAAGTAAATCTCCGTGAGGTCTCAGCGCCCGGCAGCTACATCGAGAACGGCAAGTGGGTCGAGATCCCTGCTATGAGCATCAAGAGAGAATACGATTTCGACTGTGTCGGCATGAAGGACATGTATCTTCTGCACCACGAGGAACTGGAATCATTGGCAGTAAACATTCCCGAAGTTAAGCGCATCCGCTTCTTCATGACCTTCGGCCAGAGCTATCTTACTCATATGAAGTGTCTCGAGAATGTCGGAATGCTTTCTACTACACCTATTGAGTTCGAAGGCCACGAGATCGTTCCGATCAAGTTCCTTAAGGCTCTTTTGCCTGACCCCGCAAGCCTCGGTCCCAGAACACACGGAAAGACCAATATCGGCTGCATCTTCACGGGAAAAAAGGACGGTCAGGATAAGACTTATTACATCTATAACGTATGTGACCACCAGGAGTGCTACAAGGAGGTAGAGAGCCAGGCTATAAGCTATACAACAGGCGTTCCCGCAATGTGCGGCGCACTGATGCTCCTCACCGGCAAGTGGACTGAAAAGGGTGTTCATACAGTGGAAGAATTCGATCCGGATCCGTTCCTCGACGCACTCGACAAGTACGGACTTCCCAGAAGCGAGAACCATAACCCTGTTCTTGTGGACTGATATCATGGACAAAATCTTCACGGGTCTTACATCTGAACTGAAAAGCGGCAATATCAAGGATCTGAAAACCCCTTGTTATGTTATTGATGAGAAGAAGCTGCTTTATAATGCACAGATCCTTTCATCGGTAATTGAAAGGACCGGGGCAAGGATACTTCTGGCGCAGAAGGCGTTCTCGAATTACGATTTCTATCCTTTGCTCGAAGGAAAGATCTCCGGAACTGAGGCGAGCGGCCTTTATGAAGCCCGCCTCGGAAAAGAGGAGATGCCGGAAGGAGAGGTCCATGTCTTTTGTGCTGCCTACCGTGATGACGAATTCGATGAGCTTTTAACATATGCCGACCACATTGTTTTTAATTCGGTAAACCAGCTTAAGAAGTTCGGACCGGAAGCAAAGCGACAGGGCAGGAGCGTAGGCCTTCGGATCAACCCTGAATGCTCAACTCAGGAAGGGCACGAGATATATGACCCCTGCGCCAAAGGAAGCCGTCTGGGCGTTACAAGAAGCGTATGGGATAAGGAAATGACCCCTGAAGTGCAAAGCCTTCTGGACGGCATTCATTTCCATACATTATGCGAGCAGGATTCGGATGCGCTCGAGACCACGCTTCATGCTGTTGAAGAAAAGTTCGGCGACATTATCCCTTCCGTGAAGTGGCTTAACATGGGCGGCGGACATCACATTACCAAAGACGGTTACGATGTGGAAAAGCTCGAAAAACTTATCTTATACGCAAAAGAGAAGTGGGATGTAGAGGTCTATCTCGAGCCGGGAGAAGCCGTCGCATTAAATGCCGGTTATCTTGTCACACGTGTTCTTGATATCGTCGAAAACTCAGACATCAGGATCGCGGTCCTCGATTCAAGTGCCGCATGCCATATGCCTGATGTTATAGAGATGCCCTATACACCGCCGCTCTATAATGCCTGCGCAGGCATCGGAAAGCCATACAGTTACCGCCTTGCGGGCCCCACATGCCTTTCAGGTGATGTTACGGGTGATTACAGCTTCGATAACGAACTTAGTGAAGGTGATGTTCTCATATTCGGAGACATGGCGATCTATACGACATGCAAGAACAATACGTTTAACGGAATGCCGCTTCCTGACATATACAGTCTTAAGCAGGACGGATCACTTGTAAAGCTTACGGATTTCGGCTACAAAGACTTTAAGCACAGGCTTGGCAAAGCTTAAGGAATATTAGGAACGAATTCATCCTAACGATGTCCCGGGATGAGGTTTTTTACTGCCCGGATAACGGGCATAAATTCGCAAGAATAATTGATCTGAGAAAAACACACCGTTCGCAGCAATAAAATACCGGTGGTTTTGTGAACCGTAAAAGAATTGTCACACCATTAGTAAGTGCGTTTAGCGTATCTTTTTGGTACAATGGTGGAGCAACTTTTAAAATTCGGGTAGTTGTTTATGAAATTAAAAGACTTTTTAAAATACAAGAATATCGTGATCCAGTGTCACGATAATCCGGACGCTGATGCATTGGCTTCAGGTTATGCGCTGATGTGGTTTTTCGCGCAGAACAAAAAAGAAGCAAGATTTATCTACAGAGGAAGAAACGAGATCCAGAAGAGCAATCTCAAGAAGATGATCAAGGAGCTCGAGGTACCGGTTAAGTATGACCCGTTCTTTACCGACGAGCCGGATCTCCTTATAACTGTTGACTGCCAGTATGGCCAGAAGAACATCACGACGACCAAGGCAAAGCAGGTTGCCATCATCGACCATCACCAGAATGTCACGACACTTCCCGGAATGGTTCGCATAAGAAGCGACATAGGAAGCTGCTCCACACTCTGCTGGGACATGATAAGAGAAGCAGGCCTCAACCCGAACGACAGCAGACTTCTTGCGACAGCTCTTTACTATGGTCTTTACACAGATACAAACAGGCTTTCGGAGGTATCCCACCCGTTAGACCGGGACATGATGGATACTCTTGTGATCAATAAGGGCACCATCACCGAGATGGTCAATTCAAATATCTCCCTTGATGAGCTTCAGATCACCGGCAAGGCGATACTGAATTATGAATATCATGCAAGCAACAAATATCTCGTGATCGAAGCTGAAGCTTGCGATCCCTGCATTCTGGGTGTCATAAGCGATTTTGCACTTGAGACCGAGAATGTCGACGTCTGCGTTGCTTTCTACCAGAGCCCCTATGAGATCAAATTCTCAGTAAGAAGCTGCTCCAAGGAAGTCCACGCGGATGAGCTTGCGGCTTTCCTTGCAGAAGACTTAGGCGGAGGCGGAGGCGGCCACAACCTTAAGGCCGGCGGCTCCATTCAGCCTGACTACCTCAAGAAGCCCGCAAGAGAGACGATCGAGGAAAGACTTGTCCAGTACTATGACAGATATCTTGTCATCTACGCCAAGAATACAAAGCTCAATATTTCCAAGATGCAGGCTTACGAGAAGATCGCACAGTCTCTGGGATGCGTTAAGCTTACGGATGTTTTCCCGCTCGGAACCCCGATCAACATAAGAACACTGGAAGGCGATGTCGATACTGTCATTGATAAGGATGCTTACCTCATGATCGGCGTTGAGGGCGAGGTATATCCCATCAAGGAGAACAAGCTCTTAAGCAGTTACCAGCTCACAAACTTCGTATTTACCAGAGAGTTTGAATATGAGCCGAGGATAAAGAACAGGGTCACGGGCGAAGTAAAGCACGTTATGCCTTTTGCGAAGACCGTCAGAACACTCGGCAATTCGATAGTATTTGCCCAGCCTCTGAGACAGCCTGTAAAGCTCTTTACAGCCTGGACTGAAGATAAGTATTATTCCGGCGATGTCGGTGACTACCTCACGGTAAGAGCCGATGACGAGCACGATATCTATATCGTAAAGGGCGAACTCTTCAGCAAGTTCTACAAGATAAGACACAAGTAAACATCATTGAGAATACTGCCGTAGCAGCAAAAAGCGTCGCCGATTCGGGAAGAAAGGACGTTGCAGCGATCTCATCTTCAGACTGCCGGCAGCTCTACGGGTTTGATGCTGTAAAAGACGACCTCCAGAATACCGAACCCGTTATTTCTTTGATCGGGTAAGTTAACCGGGTTTGACAGGGGCTCAGAGCCCGTTGGTCCGGCACAAATACTCATTCCATTTTTCTTCCAACATTTTTGCTTCAAAAACCGGAGCAAATGTCGGAATTAGCCGGATTCCGACATTTCTTCCAACTTTTTCGCTCAAAAAAACGGAGCAAATGTAGGAATTAGCCGGATTCAGCTAATTTGACGAAAACAGTGACGGATCACAGGCCGTATTTGTCCTTGAGTTCCTCGGGCATTTCCTGACCATCCAGCAGACGGTTTGCCTTGGCGATCAGATCATCCAGAGTATAGTGCCTGTAATAACCGAGATGACATTCGGCGTCATCTACATACGAATATACATAGAAACGGTCTGAAGCCGCGTGATAACAATACGCGTCCTTAACGCAGAAGAGCTCGTTATAAGTCTCGGTATTAATGACGCTGACCTGGTCGCCTTCCTGCAGATAGAGCAGATGCTCCTCATTGTCAAAAGTCAGCTTCATATTGCCTGAACCCCAGAGTGCTATCTCGCATTTGTGAAGCGGTTCGCCGGTATTGGCATCGAGTATAATAAGGAAATCGTCAGCGATAATATAGAGCAGGCCGTCTTTGAAGGCTGCATCAAAACGGTAATTGTAATTCAGATGGAAATGGTACAGTTCCTTAAGGGAACCGTCTGTTACCAGAACTGTATTCTCGTCATAGAGCAGAACCAGTGATCCGTCTTCGGAAACCGATGCGTAAGCATCAGTGTAAGCTTTGATAAACCACTTCTCGGGCAGATCAATTTCCTTGATCTTATGAGTCTTCATGTCTGCTGAGAACATGCGGTCCTCGACCGGGATCAGGATCTTATCAAGTTCTTTGAGATAGCAGGGGTCTCCGATAGTGAACAGCGAGATGTCCTCGAGCTCGTAGGGATCAAATTCCTCATAACCTGAACCGTCAATATCAGTTACTGTCAGAGTTAATTCTGAAGATAAATAGCTGCATTTAATGATCTTTCCGTTGGAGACTGTACTGCTGAGACCGGTCTCAACATCGACCTTTTTGCAGTTTCCGTCTTCGGGATCTATCAGATAAATGCTGTCGCCGAAGATGCCGTATATCTCGCCGTCTATGTTTTCGATGCTGAACGCTCCGGAAAGATAACCTTCGTAATCAGTCAGGTCTTCTGTATAAACGAGTTTTTCCGAATTCAGATCCACAATGCTTAATCTGATGCATTTGAGATCCGTGATCAATGACGCGATGATAAGATAGTCTTCATCGGAATAGAATTCCTGGTAACTGGTGCCTGTCGAAAAATCAGACATACCCTTGATCTGGTTAAGCTCATCATCTTCAACCAGACGTGCATAGCATATGATGTCCGTGCTGGAAGATGATGCGGCATAGATCTTCTCGCCCGTCATGCCGAATTTGACATTGTTGCAAAGGACGTTATAAACGAGCATTCCGGGGTCATCCTTATGGGTTCCGAAAGCATACTCCCCGTGTCTGCAGATAAACTCGGGCAGCCCGTTGTTATTGAAGTCCGAAGCACTTACGATCGCGCTTCCTGTCGTGTAGCGGACAAGCTCCTCTCCGGTGTCCGCATCATAAAGGATACCCGTGTTGCCTATATAGAAAAGAATAGCATTGCGGGCAGGCACAGCTATGGAATGGAATTCAACGGCCGCTTCAAGATAATCGACTTCACTCGACCAAAGCTGCTTCATGGACATGTTAAAGCAGTAATTGCATACGGTGCTCGGTTCAATATACGATATCCCGTCACTGTACATAACAGAACCAAGACCGTCGATATTGAGAGCCATTACGCAAAGATGTGAGTTGTCCGTAAAGCACAGGTCTGACAGGTAAGATGAATTAACCGAACCGGAGTAGTCTTTTCCGCTCTGAGTGTCATATATATGGACGTCCTCAGTGCCGAAAGTCAAAGAATCGGTATATCCGATCTTAGTGCCGTCGGGTGATACTGCGAGCTTGCCGACATTATGGTAAAACGTATCCTCCATGACCTGATAAGTATCCTTAATACTGCCGTCTCTTGCTGAAATCCGTAAGATCTTTCCGCTGCCTCCGTCAATAAACACTTCGCGGTCAGTCGTTGCGACATAATCCTCATAATAGGATGCATCATCGTTCTTATAACTCCAGATGAGAGATCCTGTCTTAATGTTAAAAGCTTCAATACGGTGGAGATAAGTGACAAGGATCGTATCGTTACCTAAGAATTCTATGTCTGTCGTATTGCTCTCGCCGGTCTTTTTGAAAAGCAGCTCGTGGTTTTGTGTGTTCCAGCAGTAAAGGTTGCCTGATTTGTCCAGCGCAGCAAGTGTAGTCTCATCATTTGACAGGATACAGTTCGTAATGTATTGCTCCGTCTTATAGTTCCATATAGGTGTGTAGTTAATGCCGGCCGCAGTCTCGTAAGCATGGGTAGCCGTTGTGATCGCATGTACAGCCTGTGCCGTTACAGGCATCTTGTCTTTCTCTCCGTTCGGGAGAGCGGCAAGTGACATATGAAGTGCATCGGAACACTTCTGTTCAGCCATCAGCTGTTCTGCTTCATTTGCAAGATAGACCGATCTGCTCCGGAGCGAATCAATGTAGCTGTCATTGATCTTTTTGCCTGTATATGCCATGTAGGCACCAAAAGCGATGAGAGCTGCAAATGCGACGCTGATAATTGCCGCAGTACGCCTGATGCGGTACTGTCTGCTACGTCTTTGAAGTTCATCGTAGGAGCATCCGAGGAGCGCTGCCGCAAGACGCGGAAGCTCTTCCTTATCAGCCGTGGAGCGCGGAAGCCTGTAATCGCATGACAGCGGCTCGACCGACACCTTGACCGTGTGGGGGAAGCCGTTCTCATCAACGTATTCTTTCTCTGTTGTAAGAAGTTCTTCGGGGATAACATCAAAAGGTTCGCCGTCACAAAGAACAGTCAGGACCTTATCCCTGGAATGAGTCTTAAGGAAAGTGTTTATCTCCCTTTTGACCCAGATCGAGTCCTTGGTGTTGGTTGAGCAGATTACGATGAGGTAGTCAGCCTTCTCCAGCGCTTCGGTGATAGTCTCAGTAAGATCGCTCGTGATGGGGAGCTCATCCTTATCCCTGAAGATACGGGTGATCTTCTCACGCTTAAGCTTCTTCTTGAGTTTGTGCGGAACATGGAAATGCTCGAGTTTCCTCTGAACATGTGTGGCAATAGCCGAATCTAACGGAGCGTGTCTGTACGAGATGAACGCATTATAAAAATCTATCATGTTGTGATCCCTTTATATAATTTCTCCTACCGCAATAGTATCACAAATATGGGCATAAATGCCTTTTACAGGTAATACAGGTTAACGGTCCCGGATGTTGCATTATGTATTTATTGTGCCTGATAAGAACTGACATTATGTGTTTTTGGAAACCTCGAGAATAAGCTGTTTTTGGCTTTTTTCGCCCTCGAAAACCATCCGAAGTGATTACGAAGCCGGAAGGTATATTGACCTTGAGGTTTAGCAACATGAAGGAAAGAGACGATGCCGAAGGAAGCTTTTATATCATCCTTGCGGTATATGATGAGCTGCATCATCGAAGAGAGTTCATAAGCGATGAGCATGCATTCCTTATCGGTTCTGCGGCCTCTGTAAAGCCAATACGGCATAAAGCCGTGTTATAATGGCCGTAAAGTCCTTATATGGGAATGACAGGAGGAACAATATGACAATTACCAGAGCACAAAAAGAGAGAAAAGCTAAGATCAAAAAGGCTGTCTTATGGATAGTTCTTTCCGCATTTATCATGATCGCGCTGCCGTTCCTGGCAGTAAAACTGGTCAATTCCTTTGCCGGAATGGGCGTAAGCCTTCTGCTTTTCTTTGCCGTTAATCCGCTTTATTCGGCAATATCCGGATATTTTGCAGGAAAGGATGTAAAGACCTTCTGGTGGATTACTATTGTTAATGTCCTGTTATACATTGGTGGCGTATGGATATTCTTTGATACAGGCGAGACAGCATTCTTTATCTACGCGTCTGTCTATCTTGTACTGGGTCTTGCAGCAATGATAATTACAGCGCTCGTTAAGAAATCCCGTGAGGATAAGAAGAATGCCATAAAGGAAGCAAGGAAACTGAGAAAAGGCTCGTAAAGGGCCCCTCGTCTCAGAATACACGGAATCAAAAACAGAGCAAATGAGCATATAATATCTACATCAACATTTTCAGGATAAGAAAGGAATACGACTATGGCAGGAATTGATAAGGTATGCGAATTCTTGGACAAGACCCAGACTTATTATCTGGCAACCGTTGAGGGTGATCAGCCCAGAGTAAGACCGTTCGGCACGGCACTCGTTTATGACGGCAAGCTCTATATCCAGACAGGCAAGGTCAAGCCGGTTTCAAAGCAGCTCGCCATAAATCCCAAGGCAGAGATCTGCGCTTTCGACGGCAGCACAGGCGTATGGCTCCGCGTAGCAGGCGAACTCATCAATGATGACAACCGCGACGTAAAGGTTGCAATGCTCGAGAAGCTCCCGCAGCTTAAATCGATGTATGATCCTGATGACGACAACACACAGGTGCTCTATTTCAAGGATGCAACAGCAACATTCAGCGGTTTTGCAGGCCCTGTAGAGACGATCAATATCTGATCAGAATCAAATATCCTGATCCGGTGACGGAGAGGCTTTCTGACACCGGACCGGGAATACAAACAGATCCGGAGATAACTCAGACATGATTCAGGATATCTTCCCGCATAAGCTGGATAATCATTATTATCCGGCTCGAAAAGCTGATGCCTCAAGCATTGTAATTGCCTTTAAAGATCAGGACGTCCTTGTTAAGGGCGACCTTTTTCCGCGCGTGGAAGATCTTCCTGACGTAAATTCTGAAGATCTGATTTACCTGTTCTCTTTAGACGATGAGAATAATTACTTTTTCCTTGATGCAAAGAGCGCGGATCTTAAGATCCCGCAAGGGTATGAATTCGTCAACGTAAGGACATTCAGACGTTCAGGCACTGCAAAGAAATACAGGGTATTCCTTGCATATACCGCGCTCCAGCTTGCCAACTGGTACAGGGGAAATAAATACTGCGGATGGTGCGGCAGGGAGACGTTCAGGGACGATAAGGAACGCGCATTAAGATGTGAGTGCGGAAATGTCATTTATCCGAGGATCGTTCCCGCGGTAATAGTCGGAGTTACAAACGGAGATAAGATCCTTGTAACGCAGTACAGGACAGGCTTTGCACATTATGCGCTCATTGCAGGCTTTACCGAGATCGGCGAGACTTTGGAAGAGACAGTCGCCCGCGAAGTCATGGAGGAAGCCGGACTTAAGGTAAAGAATATCCGCTACTATAAGTCCCAGCCGTGGGGCATTGTCGATGATATTCTCGTAGGTTTTTACTGCGATGTTGACGGTGACGATACCATCACTATGGATGCGGGCGAACTTAAGACCGCAGAGTGGCGGAGCAGGGAAGACGTTATCCTGCAGCCGGATGATTACAGCCTTACCAACGAGATGATGAAGATGTTCAAGGAAGGTAAAGCCTGAGCACTATCTCGATAACAAAATTTTTAAATGAGTTCAGCCTCTGATCTTTCCTGCAACAGTACAGATAATAAATGCAGCGATATCCGTTACAACTATCGTTGATCCGACAGGTGTCTGGAGCAGAATCGAGAGAATGATCCCGGATAATGCACAGAAGACTGAAAGGCATGCCGAGAAGATCGTTACGGAACGGAAGCACTTGAAGATCCTCATTGAAGACAGGGCAGGGAAGATTACCAGTGCGGATACAAGGAGCGAACCTACAAGGTTCATCGCAAGAACGATTATCACTGCGATTATCGTTGCAATAAGAAGGTTCAGTATATTGGTCTTTGTTCCGACTGCCTTCGCAAAATTCTCATCAAATGTCACAGCGAAAAACCTGTTATAGAATGCTACGAACAGGATAACGACAATGACCGATAAAACGATGCTGAGTATTACCTCCGACTTTGTCAGTGTGAGTATCTTGGCCGATCCGAAAAGCGTGGTGCAGACGTCACCCGAGACATTGGATGAAGCCGGGAAAATGTTCATCAGAAGATATCCTACGGCAAGTGCACCGACGGATATCATGGCTATTGCCGCATCACCTTTGATCTTCGCGTTCTGGCCCGTCCAGAGAAGAAGGATCGCACAAAGGATTGTGATCGGAAGTGTAAGTATCATGCGGTCGGAAAGCCCTGTTACCGCAGCTACAGCCATAGCACCGAATGCTACATGGGACAGGCCGTCACCGATATAGGAGAATCTCTTAAGGACGAGCGTAACGCCCAGAAGAGATGAGCAGAGTGCGATGAGCACGCCTACGATCAGGGCATAGCGCACAAAAGGATAATCGAGATAAGTGATCAGTGTATTCATTACCCGGCGTCCCCTCCTTCGATATATGCGCTTCCCGCTTCTGACTTCTTATAGTCTTCGACTGTGCCGAAGAAGAAGCTGCTGCCGATATGAAGGATGTGCTTTGCATATTTAACCGAAGACGCGATGTCGTGGGATATCATGATCACCGTAATGCCTTCGTCGTTGAGTCTTTTAATGAGTTCATACATCTCGTTTGTAACGATGGGGTCGAGGCCTGCAACAGGCTCATCAAGAAGGAGCATTTTCTCTGTGGCACAAAGAGCCCTTGCGAGAAGGACGCGCTGCTGCTGTCCGCCCGACAGATCGCGGTAACACCACTTTGCAAGTTCTTTAAGACCGAGCTTTTCCATATTGTCCATAGCTCTTTTGCGGGCCGCCTTGTTATAGAAAAGATGATGCCCCAGACTGTTCTGGCAGCCTGACAATACCACCTCAAAGACTGATGCGGGGAAATCCTTCTGAACAACAGTCTGCTGGGGAAGATAACCGATCTTGGATGCCGTGAGGTCATCATTATACTCGATGGAGCCTGCAAGAGGCTTTTGAAGGCGGAGGATCGTTCTCATCAGTGTGGACTTGCCCGCGCCGTTCTCGCCGACGATGCAAAGATAATCACCACGCTCCACGCTGAAGCTCAGATCTTCAGTGAGAGTGATATTCTCATAACCGAGTTTAAGGTTTTTGCACGTAAGCTGATCCATTGTTCCTTTTTACCCCAGAGCTTTTACGAGCACTTCAAGATTGCTCTCCATAACCGATAAATATGTAACACCATTAATGCTGTCAGCAGTCGTCGTACTCTGCATGGAATCCATCACCAGGATCTCCATGTCTTTTGATCCTGTATTCTCAATAACCGTTTTTGCGATCTTCTGATCAGAACCGTCGATGACAAGGACTGATGAAAGACCGAGCTCATCGATCTTGCCTGAGAGGAATACCACCGTCTCAAAGCTAGCTTCAGCCTCGGCCGAGCATCCGGAAAAGGCTGCATAGTAATCAAGTCCGAGTTCATCGGTCAGATATCTGAAAGGGAACCTGTCGCAGAAGAGGATGGTGTCTTTATCAGAATCCTTTACGGCGGCACGGTATCTTCCGTCAAGTTCGCCGAGTTTTGAGTTATAGGTTCCGGCGTTGTTCTCATAAAGAGAAGCGTTCTCAGGATCTGCCTGTGCCATTGCATCGGCGATTCCGGTTACGAGCACCTGTGCGTTGAGCAAAGAAAGCCATACATGCTCATCATATTCAGGACCATCTTCGCCTTCTTCCTCGTCTTCAGCCTGCATTCCTTCAACAGTCTCTTCTTCTACTACGGAATCACCGAGCAGATCCATGAGGTTTACGGTCCTGATATCTTTGTTGACCGCTTCCTTCAGTGCGTCTTCGACCCATTCGTCAGACTCGCCGCCGACATATATGAACACGTCGCATGAGGAGATCTTCACGATATCCTTTGCAGCCGGCTGGAAGCTGTGCATATCGGTGCCGTTATCCAGGAGCATGGTAAGATCGATGCCGGATATCTTGCTGCCGGCGATCTCACGCACCCAGTCATAGCAGGGGAATACGGTTGTGACAATGCTTAATCTGCTGCCGGACTTGTTTTCGATGCCTTCTGCAGAGCAGGAACAGGCTCCGAATGTCATAAGTCCCGCAAGGACCAAAGCAGTGATCTTTCTGGTGATAAAAGATGCCATTTCCCTCAAATTCCTTCGACGTTTAATAGGTTAGTATGGAAAAGTATTATAAAAGTGGGGATTTCAGGTGTCAATATGAAATTGATTATCAATTTCGCAAAATTTACATTTTCGCGTTTTCCGTGCTCGGAAACCTCCTCTTCCGCACAGCAAAACCCATGTTTTATCGGACTTCCCATTTTCAAATCAATATACTAACGATACACTGAACATGTAATATAGTTATTACAAGGGGAGGATTAAGGATAGTTATGTACAGAGTTTTGCTCGTTGAAGACGACAGACAGATAAGAGAGGTTATCGGGGATTACTTCGGAAGGCGTGACAAGCTCTCGCTCGATATTGCCACGGACGGTAACGCCGGTCTTTCAAAAATCCTTAATGAGAAATATGATCTGATCCTTCTTGATATCATGATGCCGGGTCTGGACGGTTTTGAACTGTGCAAGATAATCAGGAGAAGATCGGACGTTGCTGTCGTATTCCTTACAGGCAAAGTAAGGGAAGAGGATATTCTGTACGGTTATGAACTTGGTGCGGACGATTATGTGGTCAAGCCTTTTTCGCTCGCGGTCTTATACAGCAAGATCCTTGCGATCATTGAGAGAACATCGACCGAGGAAGAGCATCACAGGATACTTGAGAGCGGGCAGATCGTGCTTGATCCTCTGAGGTTTGAGGTGCGCGTTGCAGATGAAGTGATCGATCTTCCGCCCAAGGAATACCAGATCCTGAAATACATGATGGAGCACCCGGGAGCTGCCATAACGAGAAGGCTCCTGCTCGCTGTTGCGTGGGGCGACGATCCTTATATCAGCGAGAGAGTCACTGATAACCGCGTGAAGAATTTAAGAAAACTGCTCGGCAAAGAGGGAGACCGCATCAAGACCATTGTCGGTGTGGGATACAGATTTGACTGATAGGAAAGCGATGCTTTGATATAGATAGAATAAGCCGCAGATAAGGGGAATTAACGGGAAATCTTAAGAAAGGAGTCACAGGTTGAAGAGGAAAAAGTATTTCCATTTTCTGATATACAGACTATTGTTCGGCATTCTTACCGGAGTGTTGATATTCGGCACGATATTCGCATATCTGAAGGACAAGTATAAAACTGCTATCAATCAGGGCTTTGAAAGACTTACCGATCAGTATGAGAGGATGATCTATCTCCACAATCAGCACCAAGTGGATAATCTCTATATCAACATAATGTGCAACTTTTATCAGGCTGACTATATCCGTATGGCAAGGGTAAGAGATGACGGCGCATTTGTTCCGATATATGAGTCTGATTACGATATCGTCCCGACAGAGCTGTCAGTTCAGAGATGGCTCTATCTTACGAAAGAAGAAAACCTGTTGTTGCTGGAACAACAGGAAACGACAACTGATATGGCTGCATACAGTGTAGTTTTCAAAAAATGTGACGATATATGGGACGTAAGGTATCACCCGGATTCCGGTCTGATCAATGCATATCAGCTTGTCTGGATGTCTGATGTATTCAGCGATAAATTGTTTTCTGTTCCTGCCCAATTCAGTGAAAAGCGCCAGAAACAGGAATTGAACATTGAATCGGCTTTTACAGATGACGACCAGTTGTATCTGGGAGAAGTCTCCACAAAAGCGGACGGATTCTTCGGTCTGGTAAACGGAAAAGAATGGGATTTCAGAGAAGGGGATTATCTTGATTACTATGATAAGGTCATCGATACGCTGGACAATGGCCCGGAGCTTCCGTCTCATATTTACGGTTTCCAGAAACGCCCTGACGAATTTCTTGCCCAAGAAGGGGACATCTTCCTTATATCCAGTATCAAGGATCTGTATGCTCCCGGATACAACCCGAAGTTCCAGGAGTTTAAGAACAACAGAATCTACATAGCCGAGATGGAATCCAATGGCAGATTGACCAGAGGCGTTATTGAGCTGTTCCAGATCAGCGGACACAAGTACATTATCGAATATATAATTACGACTGCCACGTTCACGGAAGCCTTCAGACCGGCTCTTATTGTGATCGCGGGAAGCATTGCCGCGTTGTGCATTATTATTCCGATGCTTACGGCGATCAGGCCGTACCTTCAGTACAAGAAAGCATATGAACTGAATGCCTTCAAGAACAACCTTATTGACTCTCTGGCGCACAACCTCAAGACTCCGCTGCAGATCTTAAGCGGCTATGCCGAGAACCTCAAGGATACGGACGATGACAAAGATAAAGACCGCTATGCTGATGAGATCCTCGCGAAAACAAGGTCCATGAACGAAGATATCGAAGCGATCCTCAAGACTGCCGAGAAAAACGATCTGCGGTTCAAGAAAGCTTCGTGCAGCGAAGTCATTAAGGAAGTTGCTTTCAGGGTGGGCGCAGATGTGGACATCGAAGGCGACAAAAAGATCAGGATAGACAGGGAATACTTCAAGACCGCTCTGACCTGCATTATCGACAATGCCAATAAATACAGGAAGCCGGATTCAAAGATCAATGTCGTGATCGATTCCAAGGCCATAACCTTCGCCAATAAGGCAACGGCTGACAGGTTTACTCCCGGAACCGGAATAACGATCGCCGGAAGGATACTTGAGCAGCATAAGCTAAAACTTACGACGGAGATAAACAAAGGTTATTTCATAGCCAGGATAAGCAAAAAGGCCGCAAGGCAGAAACAGCCTTTTTCCCGCAAGGACTCTCACCGGCACGCCAAGACTTGATATTATCAAACAGACAAAGCCCGGATCAGGGCCTCATTTCGGCCTGATTAGCCGTGATTAACTCCTTTAGGGACATAGCGAAAATCATTTGGTCTGATAAAGCCACTTTATATGGAAATCTTCTGTTAATTACACTTACTTCCCCCTATTTGGCGGTTGAGTTTTGACGAAAAGAATGTAAGATAAGGACGTTATAAAAAATATTCAGGAGGACATATATATGGCATTGGTAACAACGACCGAGATGTTCAAGAAGGCTTATGACGGCGGTTACGCAGTTGGTGCTTTCAACGTTAACAACATGGAAATCGTTCAGGGAATCACAGAGGCAGCAGGCGAGCTCAAGAGCCCTGTTATCCTTCAGGTTTCAAAGGGTGCTAGAGCTTATGCTAACCACACCTATCTCGTAAAGCTTGTTGAGGCAGCTATCATCGAGAATCCTGATATCCCGATCGCTCTTCACCTTGACCACGGTGATACATTCGAGCTTTGTAAGTCATGCATCGACGGTGGCTTCACATCCGTAATGATCGACGCTTCTTCCAAGTCTTTCGAGGACAACATCGCTCTCACAAAGCAGGTTGTTGAGTACGCTCACGATCACGGCGTAGTTGTTGAGGCTGAGCTTGGAACACTCGCAGGCATCGAGGACGAAGTAGTTGTTGAGGCTGGCCACGAGAGCTACACAAGACCTGAAGAGGTTGAGGAATTCGTTTCCAGAACAGGCTGCGACTCCCTCGCAATCGCTATCGGTACATCTCACGGTGCTTACAAGTTCACAGCAGCTCAGTGCACAAGAAATGCTGACGGCATCCTTGTACCTCCGCCGCTCCGTTTCGACGTTCTCGAAGAGTGCATCAAGAGACTGCCCGGCTTCCCTATCGTTCTTCACGGTTCTTCTTCCGTACCTCAGGAATTCGTTAAGATGGTTAACGAGTACGGCGGAAATATGCCTGATGCAGTAGGTATCCCTGAAGAGCAGCTCCGTAAGGCAGCTACACTCGCTGTATGCAAGATCAACATCGACTCCGACATCCGTCTTGCAATGACAGGTAACATCCGTAAGTATTTCGCAGAGCATCCTGATCACTTCGATCCCCGTCAGTACCTTAAGCCCGCTCGTCAGGCAGTTAAGGATATGGTTGCTCACAAGATTAAGTACGTTCTCGGTTCAGACGGCAAGGCTTGATCTTAAGCGTTTGATATTTAACTGAAATCACATGGGCCGCCTCCGGATGATTCCGGGGGCGGTTTTTTCGAGCGCAAATGAGTTCCGGGCACTGAGTGAGGTGCGTAAATGAGGTACGTAAATGAGGTGCGGAATCCGGCATCGCGAAAACAATGTGCCCAACATCCGGCCCTCCTGCCACATTTCCCGTTCCTTAAATGTATTTATAGTAGAATCATTTGAAGGTAGAATCATTTAAAGGAGAGAACCGGAAATGAGAAAGAAAGCAATTGCGTTAATACTGGTATTTGCAAATATCTTTACACTGGCGTCCTGCGGCAAGCCGTCCGGCAGACCGGGTCCTTTTGACGATGACGATAATGACAATCCTTCATCTGAAGAGCAGATCCTGGATCTTGCTGATAAGATATCGAAGGCCATTTCCGAATGCGATTACCGCCAATTCAAGGAATACTGCCTTGAAGAACCGCTGAAGGTAAAGGATGTAATCCCTTATATTTCGGAAAATTCCGATCCGGATTCCGATTTTTACATGAAAAAGGACGATTATGTTCTGACCGGGAACATGATCGCTTCCTCTATCAAATATGATATCGATGAGGACAGCTTCAAAGAAGGCTTCAGGGGACGCAAATGTTCGGTCAGCGTTACATATTCCTATAAGGACTATAACAAGGTTTTAGACCGGAGCCTCTCTTTCTTAAGCCCCGCCGAGTTCAACACCCGGCTTTATGAGATCAACGACAGAGTAGATAAGCCGTTTACTCTTGAATTCCTGAAGCAGGACGGGGAGTTTTTTCTCGTCAACGGAGATGAGCTTGCTGAAATCTATGACTATAAAGGCATCGAGAACATCGAATACGCCGGCGCACTCTTCAACATGGTCGACGAGATGTATATGACCGGTGAAGGCTGGGATCCGGTCACGGAGAGCTATTACGACACCAATTCTCTTGAGATCGTTCTGAAGATAAGCGAGCAGGGAAGGGCTTATACCTGGAGCTACAGATACAGGGTATCGATCGAGACGTGGCCTGACTGGAAGCACCTTTATCTTTCCGATGTTATAGTCGAGGAAGGACCTGAAGAGATCCGCATCAAGTACACGCAGGAAGAGAATCTGGAACCCGGATTCTATGCAATACTGTTCTACAGTTCTTACGATACCACTATCGTCGGCATGGAATTCGATGTCTATAATTCGCAGATTCCGGAAACACCGGAGACCGCCGATTCAACCGATATCACGGATACTGAAGAAATCACTGAAACGGATGAAACAACCGAAACAACATAAGCAGACCCTGAAGAGAACTGATGAGAGACAGCCTTAAGAGTTTTGCTTAAGTGCAAGTTCGTCTTCTGATGCCCATCTGCGTTCTATACGTTTGAATATCGTAAGTGCAATAAACAGACCGGCAAGCCCTGCCACTATCCAGGCCATCGGGTCGGAGGCAACGGCGATATAGTAGTTATGAACTCTTATCGAATAGAAGGAAGTGATCATTCGCGAGCCGAGCTCGATAAAGCCCAGAACCATTGTAATGCCCGAATAGCCTATTGACTGGATCGTATGCCTGTAGATAAAGATCATGGCAAGGAAGAAGTAACACACAGAGCATTCGATGATGTAAGGCATTGCCCATGGGATATAGAGTGATACGTCAACCTCGGTATCGAAGAAGATCCACAATACATGCGGAACAAGAAGGATCGCGAGGGCTGCGGCAATGATTGAGTACACGATATATATCTTGAGAGCGGCTTTAACACCCTGCCTGATCCTTGGCATGTTGCGCGCACCGTAATTCTGGCCTGCATATGCGGCCATTGTCTGTCCCACCGTAAACATACCCTGCATAATGACGTTCTGGAATTTGCTGGCTGCCGTGATCGCAGTGACCGCAACGGGCTCGAAAGTATTGAACGCGCTCTGCATGATGACCGTTCCCGAAGCAGTGATACTGTACTGAACCGCCATCGGGATACCGTAATGGAGCTGGTGCTTTATCGTGGAACCGTCAAGTTTCCAGTCGGATGCGGACGGACGTAATACCGGCATCTTTGAATAGATGTATATGATGCACGGGATCACCGCAAGACCCTGGGATATAACGGTTGCGAGTGCCGCGCCGAATGTTGCCATGTGGAAAACGATGATGAACAGAAGGTCTAATCCGATATTTGTCGCTGCCGAGCACAAAAGGAATATCAAAGGCATTTTGCTGTTGCCTATAGCCCTCATAAGCGACGCGCAGTAGTTATAGAGGATCATGCAGACGATTCCGGCACATATCGTGGAGATGTAAGCGTATGCGTAATCGAAAAACACCGCAGGCGTGTTCATAAGCCGGAGCAGCGGCCGCATGAAAACGAGACCAACGGTCGTGATAATGGCTGCCACAGCAAGCGAGAGATAGAACCCGTTGGTGACGGAGGCCTTGATCCCGCGGCTGTCATTAGCCCCGTATTTCTGACTGGTCACTATGGTAAATCCGGTGACAAGACCGTTGGATGTTCCGAGCATAAGGAACATGACGGTGCCCGTGGAACCGACGGCCGCAAGGGCATCCGGATCCACGTATCTTCCGACGATGATCGTATCCACGATATTGTAGAGCTGCTGGGCTACATTGCCCATCAGGAGTGTCATCGTGAACTTGAATATTATCGACATAGGGGAGCCCTTTGTCATGTCTGTGTCGGTTCTTCCAGATCCCATATTGTACCTTCGGAAACATTGTGAGGAATACTACACATTATAGGACTCAAGCTCTGTTTTTAATACTGCAATCCGGGGATTTTTGTTTTCGCGCACGGGGTAACGGGCAAAAACTGGCCGTATATGTGAACTCCATATACCAATGTAGGCAAGAAACGCACTATAAATACGGGCAATACAAAAGCGGCCCGTATTGAATTGCTGTATAGTCAAAAGCACGAAGCCTTTTAGCTGCCAGCTCTTAACATAAGCCGGAGGTTCCATTTATGAATGAGAAGACCCTTAACTGGAATGAGTATACAGAATCAGCGATAAAGACTGCCTGTGAAGGTATCGTCATGCTCGAGAACAAAGGCAATGTTCTGCCTTTGAAGAAGGGCACGCGCGTTGCTTTATTCGGAAGGATGCAGACTCACTACTACAAGTCCGGCACCGGTTCCGGCGGCATGGTAAATGTTCACCACGTAACAGATATCAGGGAAGGTCTCAATGACTGTCCTGACATAGCTCTGGATGCAGAGCTCATGGATATATACGACAAATGGGATCAGGAGAACCCTACCGACAAAGGCCTCGGATGGGGCAAGGAGGCATGGTCCCAGACCGAGATGCCCGTGTCTGAGGACCTGGCAAAGGAACTCAGTTCACGTAATGATGTTGCCGTAATTATCATCGCAAGAACAGCAGGTGAAGACCGTGACAATCTCGCGGAAAAGGGCTCATACTATCTAAGTGACAGTGAGGAGGCGTTGCTGAAGAGCGTTTCCGGAGCATTTGCAAATACTGTCGTTCTTCTTAATGTCGGCAACATAATCGACATGTCTTTTGTCACAAAATACGACATCAAGAGTGTGCTATATATATGGCAGGCCGGAATGACGGGCGGTCTCAGTGCCGCAAGGATCCTGTCAGGCAGAGAGAATCCTTCAGGCTGCCTTCCGGATACGATCGCAAGGTCACTTGATGACTACGCATCCTCGGCAAATTTCCTTAAAGACATGAAAGAGGATATCTATCAGGAGGATATTTTCGTAGGCTACAGATACTTCTCCACATTTGATAAGGAAGCAGTGCTCTATCCATTTGGAGCAGGTCTCTCGTATACTGACTTTGAGCTTTCCGATCCTCTGTTCACATTCGAAGATGATGTTGTGACCGTAGGTGTTACAGTTAAGAATACCGGCGACGTCCCGGGCAAAAAAGCCGTTATGCTCTACTGCAAAGCACCTGACGGGGCTCTGTCCAAGCCGTCAAGAGTCCTTATAGGATTTACCAAGACGGGAGTGATCCCGGGCGGCCTCGAAGAGCGTGTTTCCATCAGTGCGCCGGTAAGAAGATTTGCTTCTTTTGACGATGACGGAAGGACCGACTTCGGAACGACGGGTTTTGTTCTCGAGAAAGGCACATATGGATTCTTCCTTGGCAGCGATTTTATCTCTGCCGGGCACGTCGGATCTTTTGATCTGCCCGAAAACAAGCTTCTTGAAGAGTTAGAGACCGCGCTTGCGCCCTCCGCAGCCTTCAAGCGCCTTACCGCTGTTCCTGCAGGTGACGGATCCTATATAAAGGGTGAGGAAGATACCCCGCTCGCGAAAACCGATTTCCTGGCAACACGTATGGACCGCGTCATGCCCGAGATCACCCGGACAGGCGACAAGGGCATCAAGCTTGCGGATGTAAAGCACGGCCGGAACACCATGGAGGAATTCGTCGCCCAGCTCACGGACGAGGATCTCTGCCTCATTATCAGAGGCGAGGGAATGGGAAGCCCCAAGGTCACTCTCGGTACGGCTGCCGCTTTCGGAGGCATCACCAAAGAGCTTAAGGAAAAGGGAGTTCCTACGCTCTGCTGCACTGACGGTCCTTCAGGAATGAGGCTTGACTCCGGCAAGAAGGCATTCTCCCTTCCTAACGGAACATGCCTTGCATCCACGTTCAATGTTGAACTTGTCGAAGAACTGTACACATACCTCGGTATCGAGATGCTCTCCAATAAGATCGATGCGCTCTTAGGGCCCGGCATCAATATTCACAGGCATCCTCTTAACGGCCGCAACTTTGAGTATTTCTCTGAAGATCCTCTTCTTACGGGTCTTATGGCCGCTGTCCAGGTAAAGGCACTCGAGAAGTCCGGCGTGACTCCGGTTATAAAGCACTTCTGTGCAAACAACAGAGAGACGAACAGACGTGAGATGAATTCACGTGTTTCCTCGCGCGCTCTTAGAGAGATCTATCTTCCCGCATTCGAGATTGCCATCAAGGAAGGCGGAGCCAGATGCGTCATGACAAGCTACAACCGCATTAACGGCAACTACAGTGCCTGCAACTACGACCAGAACACCATGATCCTTCATGAGCAGTGGGGCTTTAAAGGTCTCATAATGACTGACTGGTGGGCATACATAAACAAGGAAGTCTCATTGGCCGATAAGTATTCCCTTGAAGACCACTCGGTAATGGCAAGATCGCAGAACGACGTTTACATGGTATGCACAAGCGTCGAAAAGGAGAACCTTCAGGAAGCAGACACCTACAGGGAATTGACCGAAGGCGACGGCTCAAAGATCACACGTGCCGAACTTCAGCGCAACGCAATAAACATCCTTACTTTCGCCATGAACACGCCCGCTATGGACAGGGTGGAAGGAAAGGGACTGACTATTAACCATATCGACAGCCCTTTCAAGGATGATGACGTCGAGGTTGACACAGACGTTTTCTATACACTTGAAGATGAGGTCACAATAGAATGCAAGGCTGCAACAGCCAGAGGCAAAGACTTTGTCTTCGGCCTTACAAGCAGCAAACCCGGTCATATCTCGATCGAATTCACCGGTTATTCCAGACTGGGTGAGCTTGCCCAGATCCCGATGACTATCTTCATCACGAGCATTCCGGTATCGGTAATCACCTGGAACGGCACCGGAGGCGAGATCGTCACCAAGACTGCGGAGTGTATGATGTATACGGAGAACGGCGTATTCCGTATCCACTTCAATTCCGGCGGCGTATCGCTCAAATCGCTTAAGGTCAAATACTTAAGGCCCCTTGATGAGAATGACACACTGTAATCACGGCAAAACAAGGGCAGGCATTTTATAAACACATTATTTTGTATTAAAATAGGGTCGGCTTATTTTAAGCCGGCCCTAAACTTTTGAACATAAGGGGATATATGCGGCGAGATTACTTCACATGTGTATTCTTGGGACTTATTGCAGGAGCTCTGGCTTTTGTATGTTTTAAGCCGCTGTATTTCACATATGACGCGATAATACCGAGAGACTTCTCGATAATGGAGCGGCTCTTAAGTGTACTCTACGCACTGTTCTTTATATTCTTCCTTCCATGCTTTGCCGCATTCAAAAAGAAGGAGTGGATCAACTGGGGTCTTGCAGCATATGGTGTAATGGCTTACTTTCCCATATGGTTCTATCCGGCACAGGAAGCGATCAAGGGTGAAGATGCCAGCCTCGTTAAGATGGCAGCAGCACTTGTATTAAGAGGTATTTATGCAGTTATGCAGGCACCTTTCGCAGCGCTCTCAAAGCTTATCGGAAATTCGGCAGCATCCAAGGTTGTGTACTGGATCCTGCCTGTTGCGGTTGCATGGCCGGTGATCTTCAGGATCGTAAGGTTCTACAGAAGAGCGTATCTTTCCGAGCAGCTTAATCCTATGCCGACAGATCAGGCTTCCCCGTCATCCAAAGTTCCCGAAGCACCCGGTAAGCCGGAAGTGCTGGGAACCGTCATCAGTGCGCCTGTTACAGCACAGACGCCGGCAGATATTACCCGCAAGAACCAGCCTGTTAACAAGACTGAGGAACCTGTCAGCATGCCGCCGTCAAAACCTGAGAGTACGGAAACGATCAAAGAAGGCCCTTCAGCAAAGCGGGCAGGCGTCAGGGCTCCCGTAAGACCTGTCCATGTAGGCGTCAAAGCTCCTGAGACAGAGAAGGCTGCGGCACTTGAAGCAGGTCCTGCAAAAGAATCCAAGAAACCTGAAAGCGGAGGGGTTATAGAGCTTGGAGCACCCGCACCTAAGCCCGACGAGGCAATCCCGATGCGTGCTCCGAAGCCGAAGTCCGATGAGGCTATCCCTCTCGGCCCGCCGCCCGGTGAAGGGAAATAAAAGAAATATAACTGTTTATTTTTTGTCAGGTTGAAAACATACCTTACACCTTGTAAAATGTATCAGTTGACTAAAAGGATGGAGAATAGGAACGATGGCTAAGAACAAGAAATACTGGAAGACTTTGCTCGCGGGCAGTGATGATAAGAAACATGCCGCGCAAACCGGTGAAGACCCGCTTGAAGAGGGTCTTAAGCAGCTTACATGGTTTGAAAGCTCCAGGCAGGCTGTAAGAAGAGGCATCAACAAGACATATGAGACTTTCGGTGAGGAAGTCGGCAATTCCATCACATCCGGCGTCGCAGTTCTTTATCTTTTAGGTCTTCTTCCGTTCGCAGCAATAAACACATACTTAAAAGTTACGGCACAGGACAGTGCTTCACAGGCACACGTTGTCATGTCCGTTATCGCAATATCCGCTTTCATTATCACCTTGCTCCTTGCGCTCCTCATGTCCACGGTATATCACCTCATGAAGCATGGCACTCCCCACAAGAGAGTAATGAACAAGGTCAACAGAAGCGTTGCATACTTTGCGATCCTTGGTGCGTATACACCTATCTGCATCAATGTATTAGGTCCTATCTCAGGCGCAGTCCTCTGGTCTTTGGAAGCTGCAATGGCTATCGCAGGAGTTCTTGTTACAGCACTTGCTTATCACACAAAGGTCGGCAAGGGATTCACATACTTCCTCTATGCTGCAATGGGCTGGGCGATCATCTTCAGGATCATCGAGTTCTACAGGAACACATCAACCGTCTGCTTCTGGCTTCTTTTGTCCGGTGCGATCGTTTACACGGTAGGTATCTTTTTCGCGCCCTCCAAGAGAAGATTTAAGTTCTCCCACATGGTATGGCATTTCTTCTGCATTGCAGGCGTTGTGCTTCACGTACTCGGATTCGTATATTTCTTCGGTTAAGAAATAATTCTTATCTATAATAATAATCAGCCCGCCCTGAGATTCAGGACGGGCTTTTAATATCGTGTCTAAACACTTTGCTATGCTGTGTCAGATGCGTTTTGAGTCTTGAAATTGTATAAAAATATTAAACCCGCACAAATGGGGATATTCCGAATTATTCAAATATACAAATCGGATTTGTCCGGATACGATTTTTCTTGACCGGGGGTACCCGTATTGTAAAATATCTTTAGCAAAATCATATGGCGCCCCCGTACCGTTAATTATTCGGTGTGGGGTTTTTTAAGAATAAGGAGGATGTGGAAATGCCAGATTTTTTAACAGGCCCGATCATTGCAGCGGTAATTATTGCAGTTATTGTGATCATCATCGTAATTTGCAGCTATGTAAAGGCACCGCCGGATAAGGCTTACATTATCTCAGGTCTTCGCAGGAACCCTAAGATCCTGATCGGTAGAGCAGGACTCAAGATGCCCTTTTTCGAGAGAAAGGACGAGCTCCTCATCAAGCAGATCTCGATCGACATCAAGACCGACGGCTACGTACCTACAGCAGACTTCATCGGTGTTAACATCGATGCAGTCGCAAAGGTAAGAGTAATGAGTGAAGGTGAAGGCGTCAAGCTTGCCATGAAGAACTTTCTCAATATGAAAGAGCAGCAGATCGCAGAGTCTCTCGTTGACTCACTTCAGGGTAACATGAGAGAGATCATCGGTACGATCACACTGAAGGACCTCTGCAACGACAGAAAGAAGTTCGGTGACGAGGTTCAGCAGAAAGCTCAGGAAGACATGAAGCGCTTGGGCATTGAGATCATCTCCTGCAACGTTCAGCACGTAACAGATGAGAAGGATCTCATCAACGCTCTCGGTCAGGACAACATGGCTAAGATCCAGAAGGATGCTTCGATCGCTAAGGCTCAGGCTGACAGAGACGTCGCAATCGCTCAGGCTCAGGCTCAGAAGGAAGCTAATGATGCTAAGGTTGCAGCTGATACAGAGATCGCAGTAAAGCAGAACGAACTCGCTATCAAGAGAGCTGAGCTCAAGACAGTCGAAGATTCAAAGCAGGCTGAGGCTGACGCAGCTTACGAGATCCAGAAAGAGAATCAGCGTAAGACGATCGAGGTAACAAAGACCAATGCTGACATCGCACGTCAGGAGAAGGAAGTTGACCTCAAGAGAAGAGAAGCAGAAGTTAAAGAGCAGGCTCTCGACGCAGAAGTCAAGAAGAAGGCTGAAGCTGAGAAGTTCGCTAAGCAGCAGGCAGCTGACGCATCTCTCTATGAGAGACAGAGAAAAGCCGAAGCTGAGAAGTTCGAACTCGAGAAGCAGGCTGAAGCTCGTAAAGTACAGGCTGAGGCAGACCTCTACGCTAAGCAGCAGGAAGCTGAAGGTATCCGCAAGGTCGGTGAAGCTGAAGCTGCAGCAATCGCTGCTAAGGGTTTAGCTGAAGCAGAAGCTCTCGAGAAGAAGGCTGAAGCAATGAAGAAGTACGGCCAGGCAGCTATGATGGAAATGATCGTTAAGGCACTTCCTGAAATGGCTTCCGCAATCGCTGAGCCTCTGTCCACGATCGATAAGGTAACAATTATCGATTCAGGCAACGGCAACGGCGAGACAGGTGTAAGCACAATGGGAAGCTATGTACCTTCTGTACTTGCAAAGACCATCGAGTCCGTTAAGGAAGCTACAGGGATCGACATCAGAGAGATCATGAAGGCTAACACCTATGACGCTAAGGTCAACAAGAACATCACAGTATCCGGCCTTGAGAACGTTCAGACACTGAATGTATCAACAGGCGACATCGACAAGACAGTAAGCGGCGCTTCTGCAACACCCGAGGCACCTACAGCGCCGACGACAGAAGCTTGATCGGAACAATTAAATAATTAACCGGTTTGCCCCTTCGGAGGATCTCCTCCGGAGGGGTTTTTAATATTGAGATTAGCTTTCTATTTATCATTTGACCAATTCTTTGACTACAAAGAGCAAAAATCATCACAGATTCTGTCAAAATGAGTTGTTTTGATAAATTCTCTGATGAATTAGGTCCATTTTAGTCACAGATTTTGTCAAACGCTATTCTACTGAAAATCCCGACAGATTATTGAACCATAAACCGCACTATTAAGTTTCACAGAAAGATATCTTATATCGAAAGGGACATCTTCCATATCATGCGTGTAAATAATATCAAGCTCAGGAACAAGACCAGCTCCAATGTAATTACTATATTTCACTTTTGCATCTCTTTGATAATCAGCAAATTCTTTCATTCCTAAATGCTCATGAAATTTGCAGGAATCAAGTTCCTTTATATATAAAGCAAAATCAGGATTGATGGGTTTGATTAAGCCGGATATGTATACAGAAGGTTCGTATTTAAATGGTATACCCATTTCTGTATAGTAAATCGCAATATCTCTTTCCGAAGCAGATCGATAATAGATGCCTTTATATGGGTAATTCTTGTACTTAGCGTATTTTTTATTATCGTCATTCTTTAGGCTGTCGAAAAAAGCCTTATCCATAATTACCGGTTGCTTTGGATTGATGTAAAGACAACGGTTTAATTTGCATGGCTTGCACTCGGGTAAGGGTTCCCCTTTGAAATTTATATCCCAGATAGTTTCATAGATTTGTAGTTGAGCACTCAATTCTTTCCGCTCTTGTAATAGTTTCAGGGCGTTTGCCCCAGCTGGAGTATCTATACAATATCTGTGGTTATCTGCTTTAATTATTTTTCTGGTTGCGCCACCGATTTTGCATTCCATCATAGTTGATTTCGGCAGCTCCTCAAGCCGCTGCCGGCAATAGTTGATCTTTAACGCCAGATACTCTCTGGGGATGTACTTATCTACGATTTCCATACCGCGATTATAAGCCCCGGCTTTGTCGGTTTTATGTAAACAAAACCGACAAATACCGACAAAGCCGGTAAATATTAAGTGCAAAATCGGCACCTCAAAACCAGTAAAGATAAAACAAATAAAATACTACTTTCTAACTCCCTCATAAATGTAAATCCCATCATCGTAAGATGAAGAGGCGGGGCATCCGCCTCTTGAACACAAAACTGCACCTGCTCAAGTGGCAGCGGTCAAGGCTGCCGTAAGGCAAGATGTGAACCGTGCCTTGACGGCTGCCGCTGCAGGTGCCACTTCGTCCTGCGTGAGATGTATATCTTTAGCAAGTGTCTCTTCCATAAAAAGGCGTCTGCGTCTTCAACGAAGGCGTTGTTTTCCTCCTTCGAGCCCATCGCATTGCGAACCCCACTTCCCACACAGCTAAAAGAGGCTGCCCAACGGACAGCCTCTATAGGTTATTTAATTACAACTCTTGATGCGGACCGAAGATTATCAGCCGAAGAGTGTGAGCAGGATGCCGGCTGCAACTGCAGAACCGATAACGCCTGCTACGTTAGGACCCATTGCGTGCATGAGCAGGAAGTTGGAAGGATTCTCCTTCTGACCAACCTTGGAAGCAACACGTGCTGCCATAGGAACGGCGGAAACGCCTGCTGCACCGATGAGAGGATTGATCTTCTTGCCGGAAAGATAATACATGACTACGCCGATCAGGAGTCCGCCGAATGTAGCGAATGCGAATGCGACGAGACCGAGACCGATGATCATGAGTGTCTCAAGCTTGAGGAATCTTGCACCGACTGCTGTAGCACCAACAGATGTACCGAGCATGATCGTTACGATGTTGCACATAGCGTTCTGAGCTGTGTCGGAAAGACGGTCTGTAACACCGGATTCTCTGAAGAGGTTACCGAGCATGAGGCAGCCAAGGAGAGGTGCAACAGAAGGCAGGATGAGAACGCAAACAACTGTTACGATGATAGGGAAGCAGATCTTCTCTGTCTTGGAAACAGGTCTTGTCTGCTCCATCTTGACCTGACGCATCTTCTTATTGGTGCAGAGCTTCATGATAGGCGGCTGGATCATAGGAATCAGGGCCATGTATGAATATGCTGCGATAGCGATGGCGCCAAGGAGCTCGGGAGCGAGCTTGGATGTAAGGTAGATAGCTGTCGGGCCGTCAGCACCACCGATGATTCCGATGGAAGCAGCACCCTGGGGATCAAAGCCGAGGAAGCATGCAGCAACGAAAGCAAAGGAGATACCGAACTGAGCGCCTGCGCCCATGAAGAAGGACGAAGGTCTGGAGATCAGGGGTCCGAAGTCTGTCATGGCTCCGACTGCCATGAAGATGAGGCAGGGGAAGATATCCATCTTAACGCCGATGTACAGGAAGTCGAAAAGACCCGGATCGATGTGGTTGCCGGCAGCATCGTGATAAGCGCCGCCTAATGCTGCCCAGTTGATCTCACCGTCGAACCATTCGGGGTGGAAGATTCCGCCGCCGGGCCAAGGGAGATTTGTAAGGAGCATACCGAATGCGATAGGGAGTAAGAGCAAAGGCTCAAACTGCTTTTTGATTGCGAGATACAACAGGAGGAACGATACAGCAATCATAACGCCCTGCTGCCACGTCATAGTGGCAATGCCTGATGTCTCCCACAGATTTTTTAATACTTCAATCATTACCCTCTACCCCCGATCAAGAAATAGATACCAAGGGTGTGCCGGTGTCAACAGACTGGCCCTTTGTTACGAGAACCTGAGCAACTGTACCGGAGCAGGGTGCGTAGATCTCGTTCTCCATCTTCATAGCCTCGAGGATGCAGACGAGCTCGCCTTCCTTAACTGCCTGACCGACAGCGACCTTGACGTCAAGGATCGTACCGGGCATAGGTGAGTCAACAGGTGTTGTGCCTGCGGCAGCAACGGCAGCGGGAGCTGCAGGAGCAGCAGCGGGTGCAGCGGCAGGAGCAGCTGCAACAGGAGCAGGTGCGGCAGCAGGTGCAGCAGCTACGGCTGTTGTCTTGATGAGATTGGCTTTGCCTTTCTCGACCTCTACCTCATATACTTTATCGTTAATTGTTACGTTATAAATCATGGACGGTTCTCCTTTACTTCTTATCGACCAGCTTGATGGACTTGAATACGAGCTCTGAAAGCGGGATTCCGGTGTCATCTGCAACGATTGCCATGATCATGGCAGCGGTCTTCTCATCACAATCCTTAAGTTTTAATGTTCCGGACGAGAACTCTTCTTCGGAAACGGCAGCGGCAGCAGGTGCTGCGGTTGCGGGAGCCTTTGCAGGTTCTTCCTTCTTTCCGATGTTAGAGATTGCCTGAATGATCTTTCCTGAAAGAGAGATCAGGATGTACATCAGAAAGAGAACACCGAATACAACGAGGATAACGATGCCGGCGTTCAAGAATCTCTCAGCGTTTGTGAGTGTCTGTCCGCGCTCTACAGCTAACTGAACAACAGGATTCATAATCAATCCTCCTTCTTCTCGATAGTGTAGTTAACTGTGTTGGATTCTTTTTCTTCACGTGCCTGGAAGAACTTCTCGGCAACCTGAGGGAAAGCGATGTAGGAGAGAACGTCCTCGTCAGATCTTGCCTTGTCGCCAAGCTCTGCCTTTGTCTTCTCGAATGCGGGCTCAAGGGATTCAGCATATCTGCCCTGAACGAGCTCTTCAGGCTTCCAGCATCTGTCGATGAGTTCCTGGTTGACTTCGCCCGGTGCTCTGCCGTATTCGCCACGGAGGTAAGCCTTGATCTCCTTGGAGATGTTCTTATATCTTTCGCCTAAGAGTACGTTCTGAACTGCCTGGTTACCAACCATCTGTGAAAGAGGTGTAACGAGCGGGGGATAACCCATGTCCTTACGTACTGCAGGGATCTCTGCGAGTGCTGCGTCGAACTTATCAAGAGCCTTCATGTCCTTAAGGTTAGCGATCATGTTAGAGAGCATTCCGCCCGGAACCTGATACTTGAGGATGTCAGCCTTGATGCCCATGACTGTGGGGTTGAGTGTTCCGTTGTCGAGGAACTTCTTTCTTACGGGTACGAAGAAATCAGCGATCTCCTTGAGCTTGTCGGTATCAAGACCTGAGTCATAACCGAACTGGCCAAGTGTGAATGCCATTGTCTCTGTAGCAGGCTGTGATGTACCGCCGGCCATTGTGGAGATAGCGCAGTCGATTCCGTCAACACCTGCTTCAACAGCCTTTAAGAGAGTCATAGGACCCATGCCTGTGGTGTGGTGTGTGTGGAAGAAGAGAGGAACCTTGATGCCGGCATCCTTGATAGCCTTGATAAGATCATAAGCTTCCTTGGGTGAGCAGATGCCTGCCATGTCCTTGATGGCGATGGAGTCAACACCCATGCCCTCGAGTTCCTTGCACATTTCAACGTACTTCTCGATTGTATGTACGGGTGAAGTTGTGTAGCAGATGCAGCCCTGTGCATGCTTGCCGCACTTCTTTACCTCATCAATGCAGACTTCAATGTTTCTGAAATCGTTTAACGCGTCGAAGATACGGAAGATATCCATACCGTTCTCTGCAGCCTTGCGGCAGAAGAGTCTTACGACGTCATCGGGATAATGCTTGTAGCCTAAAATGTTCTGACCGCGGATGAGCATCTGAAGGGGAGTCTTTTTGCAAACTGCCTTGATCTTTCTAAGTCTCTCCCACGGATCCTCGTCCAGATATCTGAGGCATGAGTCGAATGTTGCGCCGCCCCAGCACTCGAGTGAGTAGTAGCCGGCGTTGTCCAAAGTCTCAAGGATGCCCTCGAAATCGGAGAACGGCATACGTGTTGCGATCAGCGACTGCTGGGAGTCACGCAGCACGGTTTCTGTGATTTTTACTTTCATTGAAGTCACACTCCTTGTAATTAAAAAATAACCTTAGTAAGTATAATGGGTTTGCCCAGATATGTGAATAAGAAATTTTGGGTTTGACAATCAATTTTTCATGCTTTTTTCGTATAATTTTGAAACCTCTCGAAAAGAGGGCGCCTAAGACATACAAAGAACCCTATGAAATTGGCAGTTTACATTCAAAATATGCGGGTGTATACTTAATTGCTCGCAAAGGGGACTTTGTGCTCATATTTGCGCGTAAAAATTAAGAAAGGAGATGTATTGATGCCAACGTTCAATCAATTGGTTAAGTCCGGCAGACAGTCCAAGACATATAAGTCTGCCAGCCCGGCTCTGCAGTTCTCTATGAACACGATCAGAAACAAGCAGACGGATCTTGACTCACCTCAAAAGCGTGGTGTTTGCACAGTTGTTAAGACGACAACACCTAAGAAGCCTAACTCAGCGCTTCGTAAGGTTGCCCGTGTAAGACTTACAAACGGCTACGAGGTTACAGCCTACATTCCGGGTATAGGACACAACCTTCAGGAGCACTCTGTTGTTCTCATCAGAGGCGGACGTGTTAAGGACCTCCCTGGTGTTCGTTACCACATCGTAAGAGGTACCCTTGATACAGCAGGTGTCGCAGATCGCCAGCAGGGCAGATCCAAGTACGGCGCTAAGAAGCCGAAGGCTGCTAAGGTTAAGAAGTAATCCCGCGTGAGATTTTTCGCGCAGGGGTTGGACATAAGTGATCAGTACATTGTTCATATATGGACATTGCCTGACTGAGACGCTTAACACGGTCCACAAGAACAACTGAAACGTGAGTACCTATGGTTTCAAGTTTTAGACAGTAAAATTTTGATAATCATGTTAGGAGGGAAGAAAAGTGCCAAGAAAAGGCAATACCCCAAAGAGAACGGTTCTTCCGGATCCTGTCTACAATGACGTTGTAGTAAGTAAGCTTATCAACAACATCATGTTGGACGGCAAGAAGGGCGTAGCTCAAAAAATTACTTATGGCGCCTTCGATATCATCAAAGAGCGCACAAATGAAGAGCCCCTCGAAGTATTCAGAAAGGCTCTTGCTAACGTAATGCCCACCCTCGAGTGCAAGGCTCGCCGTGTAGGCGGTGCTAACTATCAGATCCCTATGGACGTTAAGCCCGAGAGAAGACAGACACTCGGACTTCGCTGGATAGTTCAGTATTCGAGAAACAGATCTGAGCGCACCATGAAGGAGCGCCTTGCTGCTGAGCTTATGGATGCAGCAAACGAGACCGGCGGCGCATTCAAGAGAAAAGAAGAGATGCACAGAATGGCTGAGGCTAACAAGGCGTTCGCGCATTTCAATCGTTAATTTCCGGTTAAGAAAGGACAATAATACTAATGGCTACAACAAGAGCATATCCGCTTGAGAAGACCAGAAACATCGGTATTATGGCTCACATCGACGCCGGTAAGACAACAACTACCGAGAGAATTCTTTATTACTCCGGCGTAAACCGTAAGATGGGTGAGGTTCACGAGGGTGCTGCTACCATGGACTGGATGGTTCAGGAGCAGGAGAGAGGTATCACGATCACCTCTGCTGCTACAACAGCTCCCTGGAAGGGCCACCGCATCAACATCATCGACACTCCCGGACACGTTGACTTCACAGTAGAAGTTGAGCGTTCACTCCGTGTTCTTGATGGTGCAGTTACGGTTATGTCTGCAAGAGGCGGCGTTGAGCCGCAGACGGAAACAGTCTGGAGACAGGCTGAGCACTACGGTGTTCCGAGAATGGTTTTCGTCAACAAGATGGATATCATCGGTGCAAACTTCGAACATGTTTGCGAGATGATCCGTGACAGACTTAAGAATGTCCCTGTTGCTATTCAGTACCCTATCGGTAAGGAAGACAGCTTCCAGGGCATTATCGACCTTATTACACTCCGTGCTGAGGTTTACACTTCAGAGGACGGTATGCAGTATGAGGACCGCGATGTTCCTGCTGATATGGTCGATTTCATTAAGGCTAAGAGAGACGAGATGGTCGAGCTTATCTGCGAGACCGATGACGAGCTCACAGAGAAGTACCTCGAAGGCGAGGAGATCTCCAATGAAGAGCTCAAGGCTGCTCTCCGTAAGGCTTGCTGCACATGCAAGCTCATCCCGGTTACCTGCGGTACATCTTTGAGAAACAAGGGCGTACAGATGCTGCTCGACGCTATCGTTGACTACATGCCCTCACCTCTCGACGTTCCCGCTATCAAGGGTGTTAACCCTGAGACCGAGGAAGAGGAGGAGAGACCTTCATCTGATGAAGAGCCTTTCTCTGCTCTCGCATTCAAGATCGCTACTGACCCGTTCGTAGGTAAGCTCTGCTTCTTCAGAGTTTACTCAGGAATTATGGAAGCAGGATCTTATGTTCTTAACTCATCTAAGAACAAGAAGGAGCGTATCGGACGTATCGTTCAGATGCACGCTAACGAGCGTAAAGAGATCACTGAAGTATTCTCAGGCGACATTGCTGCTGCAATCGGTCTTAAGGATACAACAACAGGTAATACTCTCTGCGACGAGGATCATCCTATCATCCTCGAGTCCATGGAGTTCCCTGAACCGGTTATCGAGGTTGCTATCGAACCTAAGAGCCGTGCTTCACAGGAAAAGATGCTCATCGCTCTCCAGAAGCTCGCTGAAGAAGACCCGACGTTCCGTACTTATACCAACCAGGAAACAGGACAAACGATCATCGCAGGTATGGGTGAGCTTCACCTCGATATCATCGTTGACCGTCTTTTCCGTGAGTTCAAGGTTGAGGCTAATGTAGGCGCACCTCAGGTATCCTACAAAGAGACGATCAGAAGAACTGTTGAGGCTCAGGGTAAGTTCGTACGTCAGTCCGGTGGTCACGGTCAGTACGGTGACTGCTGGCTCAGACTTGAACCTCAGGAGCCCGGTAAGGGTTACGAGTTCGTTGACGCTACAGTCGGCGGATGCATCCCGAAGCAGTTCATCGCTCCTATCGATGCAGGTATCCAGGAAGCTATGCAGGCCGGTATCCTTGGCGGCTATCCGGTTGTTGACGTTAAGGTTACCGTTTATGACGGTTCTTACCACGATGTCGACTCCTCAGAAATGGCCTTCAAGATCGCAGGATCCATGGGATTCAAGGCCGGTATGCAGAAGGGCGATCCTTGCCTCCTCGAGCCTATCATGAAGGTAGATGTCGAGGTTCCTGATGAGTACCTGGGCGACGTTATCGGCGGACTTAATGCACGCCGTGGCGCAATCAAGGAAATCGAACCTATGAACGGTTCACAGCAGGTTCATGCTGAGGTTCCGCTCGCAAACATGTTTGGTTACGCAACAGATCTCCGTTCTTCAACACAGGGACGTGGTACGTTCGTAATGCAGATAAGCCACTTCGCGGAGACGCCGAAGAGCATCATGGAGTCCATCTTAAAGAAGTAAGGCTCCGAACCGCCTGATATAAACGGCGGAAACATCAATAAATAATGCTTTTTTACTTGAAATAAAGAGCGAAACTTTATAAAATGGTGTTTACCGCTGTGTTGAATCAAGGCGAGATAATATTAAGTTTAATAATAATTTCTTAGGAGGAAATTAAAATGGCTAGAGAAAAGTTCGTACGTAGCAAGCCGCACGTAAACATCGGTACCATTGGTCACGTTGACCACGGTAAGACAACTCTTACAGCTGCTATCACAAAGGTACTCGCTATGAAGGGTGGAGCTGAGTTCAAGGATTACAGCAACATCGACTCCGCACCCGAGGAAAGAGCTCGTGGTATCACGATCAACACAGCTCACGTTGAGTATGAGACAGAGACACGTCACTATGCTCACGTTGACTGCCCTGGCCACGCTGACTACATCAAGAACATGATCACTGGTGCAGCTCAGATGGACGGTGCTATCCTCGTAGTTTCCGCTGCAGACGGCCCGATGCCCCAGACACGTGAGCACATCCTGCTCGCTCGTCAGGTAGGCGTTCCTTACATCGTTGTATACATGAACAAGTGCGATCAGGTTGACGACGAAGAGCTTCTTGAGCTCGTAGACATGGACATCCGTGATCTCCTTAACCAGTATGACTTCCCTGGTGATGATACACCTATCATCCGTGGTTCTGCTCTCCAGGCTCTCGAGTCCACATCACAGGATCCTAACGCTCCTGAGTATGCTTCCATCGTTGAGCTTATGAAGGCTGTTGACGAGTACATCGCAACACCTGAGCGTCCTGTAGACAAGCCGTTCCTTATGCCTGTTGAGGACGTATTCACAATCTCCGGCCGTGGTACAGTTGCTACAGGCCGTCTTGAGAGAGGTACAGTTAAGGTTGGTGATCCTGCAGAGATCGTTGGTCTCCAGGACGAGCCTAAGTCTACAACAATCACCGGTGTAGAAATGTTCCGTAAGTCAATGGATCAGGCTGAGGCTGGTGACAACATCGGCTGCCTCCTCCGTGGTATTGACCGTAAGGAAGTTGAGAGAGGTCAGGTTATCGCTAAGCCCGGCACAACAACTCCTCACACAAAGTTCACAGGCCAAGTTTACGTTCTTACAAAGGAAGAGGGTGGACGTCATAAGGCTTTCTTCACAGGCTATCGTCCTCAGTTCTACTTCAGAACAACAGACGTTACAGGCGTTATCAAGCTTCCTGACGGCACAGACATGTGCATGCCTGGTGACCACGTAACAATCGAAGCAGACCTCATCACTCCTATCGCTATGGAGCAGGGTCTTAAGTTCGCTATCCGTGAGGGTGGTCACACAGTAGGCGCTGGTACAGTTTCTACAATCATCGAGTAATCGGTAAGAACTGATACAAATTGCTGAATTGATCAGAGGGTGTCTTGTAAGGCACCCTCTGTTATTTTTTCTTTTTCGTTAAGGGGAATTACCGTAATCTGCCCTTAACACCTTTACCCTATTTTTGCCGATATTTTGATGCTGAATGGATTTTTTGGGATTCTAGAATCATGATGTTTTAAATCTTAAGGGAAAAGGAGACTAAACCCAATGAAGAATATTACGGTTAAGATCTCGGCGGTTGCGCTGGCTGCTTCCCTGACTTTGTCTATTGTGGCATGCAGCAAGAAGGGCAGCGGAAAAGATTCAAGAACCGAGACCAGAAGCGGCGAGAAGATATCTTCTGACACACCATGGTTTGAAAGCAAAGCATACGATGTCGATCTGGGCTTGGACACAAGCAAAAAGGCAGATTATACAACTACCAGTTTTGTCGGCGCAGACAGCAGTTATCTTGTACTGATGACAAGCGGAAGCTATAAGATGCCCGAGAATATCGACTGGGAAAACATTAACTACAATGACTATATGATCTACAACCTTGTTACTGTAGACAGGTCTTCCTGCAAGACCGTATGCAGCATCGATATTGTTAAAGGCCTCGGAAATAATGATTTTGTAGATAATGTAAGATACATGAACGGAAAGCTTACAGTAAGATACTGCACATGCGATGACGTGACTTATGAGATGAAATACTTCGAGAAGGATTATGATCCGTTAACCGGAAGCATATCGGGTTCCCGTGATCTCGAGGATGTCTCACAGGGAACGGAAAGTTCTTTTACTATCGGTGATTACCGTATAGACGCATCAATGAACTGGGGCGAAGGAGACAACGATTATTACTACAACCTTTATGTAACCACACCTGACGGAGTTACAAAGGAAGCAGAGATAAAAGAGACCGGTAAAGGCATATGGAACATCCCGGCAATCTTCCGACTTACTGACAAAACAGCGTTAGTTGCAGCAAGCGCAGACGGCAATGAAACTCTTTATTTCGAGCTGGATCTCGAGAACGTAAAGACTGCAAAGCTTGATTCAAAAGAATACGAATGGCTTAATCTGAGCGATGTCAATTCCTGTTACAACAGTTCTGACGGAAATTCCTACTTCAAGACAGCAACAGGTGTCTCAAAGATCGATCTTAAGAAAAAGACAGTGGAAGAGTTCTTTAACTTCACATGGTGTGATGTAAACAGAAGCATTCTTTCATACCTTGAAATTGCCGAATGCTCCGATGATACCATCCTTCTTTGCGGTTCCGATTATACATACTCTGCATTTTCGTCCGGCGAGTTTGATTTTGTCCTCCTCGAATTTAACAAAGCGGCAACGAACCCTCACGCCGGCAAGACGATCCTTGAGATGTATGTATCCTATGGTTACACAGATGCAAAGGTTGCTGACGCGATCATGAATTTCAACAACACAAACAGCGAGTATTTTATCGAGGTATCAGACAGATACAGTGCGATCGGAGAAGGTGATTACTCTGAAGTTAACAGCGACGACGAGATGGAGGCTGTCTCATATAATGAAGCTAAAGAGTTGAGCAGTGCTCTTGCAATGGATATCATGAACGGCGAAGGTCCCGACATTCTCATAAATGTAAGCGGATTCGGCCAGCTCAACAGCACAAATTACCTTGCAGACCTTACACCTTATGTCTCAGATCTTGATCCTGAAAAGTATTTTACTAACGTTATCGAATGTTCCAAGGTGGATGGCAAGTTATTCAATCTTCCCATCACATTCGGTATCGGAGGAATTCACACGGATGCAGGTTATGCAGGTGCCTCCGGCGTAGGTTTTACAATTGCGGAATACGAGAAGTTCCTTAACGGGACACTGAACGGCAAGGATGTAATCCCTTCAGGTCAGGCAATGTATTTTGCAAAACTCTTCACCAATATGAGTGACAAGTTCATATCTAACGGCAAGGCTGATTTCTCAGGTCCTGAATTTGCCGAGTTAGCGGAATTTGTTAAGAATAATGTTTCCGAGAGCAGCAGATCCTGGGATGAACCCGATGCTGAGTATGCCAATGTTGTTGCAGTGGGAGCAGCGATCGCCAAGGGTGATTACTACTACGATGAGAACGCAGAGGCTAAGTCTGCAGAGCTTTACGGAATCGGCAACTATTTCTATGAAGTTGCACAGTTAAAGGGTTATACGTCGATCCTCGGTCTTCCTTCATGCGACGGAAGAGGTCCGTCACTTATGCCCAATTTCTCAGTTGCTGTATCGGCACAGGCACAGAACATAGATGCCTGCGGTGAGTTTGTTAAATCATTGCTGAATGACAGCATCCAGAATCAGTTTGCAGAATATGACTATTTTGTACTCAGCAAGGATGCTTTCAGACATGCAGGCCAGCTGGCTATTGCATACTATAACAGCGAAGAATCCGGCATGAGTGAGATGATCGACGGATCTGCAAGAAAGCAGGTCACATTCTCCGAGAAGCACATCGGTGAGCTGGAGGATATCATCGCAAGCTGTTCCCGTATGCAGTCAGCAGATGCCGAGATCAATATAATCCTTACTGAAGAGATGCCGGCATATTTCTCCGGCCAGAAGGATCTTGCATCAGTAATAGCTATCGCTCAGGACAGAGTTCAGAAAGTCCTTGACGAGAGAGGCTGATACTTTATATAAATCCCTAAAAACAAGGCAGGGGCACGCATTGATGCGGCCCCTGTTTTCGCGTTTTCCGGCATATTACGAACGGACCTTGTAACGTGTCTTTAATTTGTTTACCTTATTTTTGCCTTATTTTTGATGCAGAATGGATTTTTTGAGAATTTACAATTATCATGACACAGTCCCGGAAAAGGGGATAGAAGGAGAGAATCGTATGAACAAGATTTTTGTAAAGACACTTTCCGCTGCTCTTGCCGTATCGATGGTTTTATCGGTTGCAGCATGTCAGAAAAAGAATAACAGCAGCGGAAAAGAAAAGAGCAGGAGCGGACAGAAGATCGATGCAGGTTCACCCTGGTTTGATGCTAATGATATTCAAGTCGAACCTTTTTATGATAAGAGCAGAAAGCTTGAATACATATCCCAGAGATTAGCGGGTGCCGATGACAAATACCTGGTGCTCTACTCGAGCGGCTATTATGAGATGCCGAATGACAACAACATCAACTGGGAAACTTTCGATTACAACCAGTATATGATCTCATCTTTGTCCGTGCTTGACAGGGAGACACATGAGACTGTTAATACAGTTGATCTGTCAGGCGACATTCCCAAAAACGGATATATTGATAATATTATCTATGCAAAAGGCGTTGCTACCGTTATGGTATCCGTTTATGATGAACGATTTTATGAGATGAAGTCTCTTGAGATTGCGGTCGATCCCGAGACAGGCAAAGTGCTTAGCTCGAATGAAGTGGAGCGTGAAGTTGAGAACGGAGGCTCTGTAGAGAGGTCATTTACATTTGGCGATTACTCTATCGCTACTGCAATGGCCTGGGATGAAGATGATAACGGATACTATCTGTTATATGTCACAGATTCCGAAGGAAACAAGGAGACTTTAAAAATTCAGGATTCCAAGTTCAACATATGGGATATTCCCGTGCTTCTTCCGCTCGATGCCACAACAATACTTATCCCGGCAAGCACAGATGAAGACATGGTCTATTACACTCTGGATCTGAACACACTCGAAGTCAAGGAAGCCGATATGAAGGAATATGAGTGGCTCAATATCGAGTCGATCAGTTCATCCACTATCGGAGATGACGGCATGGTCTACTATTCTTCCGGTACAGGCATCAACAGGCTTGATATGAAGAAGAAGTCCACTGAAGAGGTCTTCAACTACAGTTGGTGCAGCGTAAGAAGAAATGATGTTTCAAACCTTCAGATCGTTGAAGCATCAGAGGACAAATTCCTTCTCTGCGGTGAGATATGGAATTATTCTCCATATCAGAATAATTCCAGCGATGAGTTCAAGATCATAGAGTTTACAAGAGCTGATAAGAACCCGCATGCAGGCAAGACAATCCTTGAGCTCTATACTTCTTACGGTTATTCGGATGTTCAGGTATCTGATGCCATCATAAAGTTCAATGATACAAACCCCGATTACTTCATTGAGGTTTCCGACCGCTACACCGATTCAGTTGAATATGAATATAATTCAGACAGCAACAATCCGGACGATTATGAGAAGACGGATCTGAACTACAATGCCTCGATGAGCAATGTCCTTGCTATGGACATCATGAACGGCGAAGGTCCTGATATCCTTATGGACGTAAGCCAGTACGGTCAGCTCAACAACCCCAATTATCTTGCTGACCTTACTCCATATATCGGTTCATTAAGTTCAGACAAGTATTTTACAAACGTTATCGACGCTGCAAAGAATGACGGTGCGCTTTACCAGCTTCCGCTTACCTATTCGATCGTCGGGATCCAGACGGATGTCAAGTATGCCGGCAAATCAGGTGTCGGATTCACGACTGAAGAGTATGAGAAATTCCTGAAAGATACATTGAACGGCAACGATGTTATCAACAGCGGACAGGCAGTCTATTTTGAAAAGCTCTTCTCTGCCATGAGTGACAAATTCATTGTTAACGGCAAGGCAGATTTCAAAAGTGAGGATTTCAGAACGCTCGCAGAATTCGTCAAGGAAAATGTTCCCGAGAGGGCAAAGTCATGGGATGAATACTATGGCGAAGACGACGGCTTCTACGCTGTCACGGATTACGCTGTAGGTGCAAGCATTGCCAAGGGTGACAGATACGGAATGGACCCTGAGGTCGCTACTTATAGCTACTGCTACGGAATCGGTTCATTCTTAATGACACAGTCTGAAGTAGTTAACGGTAATGCGATCCTTGGAATGCCTTCAACTGACGGAAGAGGACCTTCCCTGTCACCGATGTCTTCAGTGGCTATTTCCGCACAGGCTGAAAATGTTGATGCCTGCGGAGAGTTCGTTAAGATCCTCATGTCTGAAGACATTCAGAAGGAATTTGCAATGCAGGACTACTTTGTATTAAGCCGTGATGCTTTCAGGGATGCGGCAGAATATGCGATCGAATTCTATAACGACGAAGGCAGTTACTATTTCACCACATACGATCCCCAGACCGGAGAGTCTAAGGATAACGGCAGAAAGTTCACCTCTAAGGATATAGATGATGCCGAGAAGATAATCACGAGCTGCTCGAGAATGGACTCAGTGGATGCTTCCATCAATCTTATCCTTCTTGAAGAGATGCCTGCATTCTTCACGGGTCAGAAGGATTTTGATGCGGTTATTGCAATCGCTCAGGACAGAGTCCAGAAGGTTCTGGATGAGAGAGGATAAATACCTTTAACATCAAAAGAGAAAGAGGGCTGCATGAAGTGCAGCCTTCTTTTTAGGGATAACAGCACATGAAAATTGTGCGATAACGGGAGTTTTTATGAGGAGTTGCGCGAAAAGGATACTTGGTGTTTTGCTGGCGTCTTCGTTCATTTTGCCGGCAGCATCGTGCGGCAGAAAGACTGAAGGCAAACCATCAAAGGTCAGGGAAGACAGCCCGTGGTTCGATTACAGGATAACCGACATCGAACCGGGTATCGATGACAGCAAAAATATTAGTTACATAGAACGCCAGATGCTTGGTGCGGATGACAGATTCATTATCGTCCGGTCCTCCGGCGCTTATCTGACGGATCCTGACAATTCGGTTTTCGAGGAGTTCGACCAGATCAATATAATCGACAGGTCAGAGGACAATAACGTAAGGTTCATCGATCTGGCAAATGATACGCCTTATGACCACGTCTATAATCCCAGGTATATCGACGGCAAACTCATTCTGGAGACGGTTACGTATGATGCAGATCACATCAATGCCGCGTTCCTGGAAGTTGAAATTGATCCTGTGACCGGAAAAAAGCTGGATGAAAGAGAGCCCCGGTCAGGTGAAGACAGCCTATATTACCGTTCGTTTAAGACCGTGACGGCCGGAAGCTTTAAGGTCAATGTTCTTGAGATGGGCGATGAGCTGGACGGGGAAGATGAATATGTTCTTCTGGACATCAGTCAGGCCGGCGGAGACAGCACTAAGGCGGAGATCAGGAAAGACGGCGTGAGCAGCATATATTTTCAGGCGCTGCTTCCCGCCGGCGGTTCCAAAGCGGTTGCAGTCATAAGGTCTTACAGGGATAACTTTTTCTTTGACGTTGATCTCGGATCGGGTTCTGTCACGCCTCATGACAGCAAGGATTTTGAATGGCTTGATCAGGACGCGCTTTATTCTGCTATATCAGATACCGAAGGCAACACTTATTACAAGCGGTCTGACGGAATCTACAGGATCGACATGAAAAGCAGGACGACCGAAGCCGTATTTAATTACAGCTGGTGCGGTGCGAACATAAACACTTTTAAGGCACTTGACCTGATATCGTGTTCAGACGGTTCCATCGTTTTTTGCGGTCAGAAATACAACAGCGGCGCAGTATCTGATTATGTGCTTGCCGTGCTGAATAGAGCACCCCAAAACCCCCATGCGGGCAAGACTATCCTTAAGCTCAATGCACCGGACGGTAACGTTGAAGAAGCACCGGGCAACGCGATATTGGATTTCAACGCGAAGAACGGCAAGTATTTTATTGAGGTTACGGACCGCTACGGGTCAGTGGATTACTATGAGAACATTTCAGACAGCAACGATGACACAGCCGAGAATCTTCTTTATGCTTATTCGGAAAAGAGCAAGATGTATGCGGAGGACATTCAAAGCGGCAACGGTCCTGACATGTTTCTCAATGCAGGTTCCTTAGGCCGGCTTAACAGTTCCGATTGTTTTGCCGACCTGCTTCCTTATATCAGCGGACTTGATTCCGGCGAGTATTACACGAACATAATTGATGCCTGCCGGGTCGACGGGAAAGTGTATCAGTTCCCGGTATCCTACAAGATAGCGGGGATCCGCACAGATCCCGCATACGCTGCAAGTACAGGCACAGGCTTTACATACGAGGAATATGTGGATTTCCTTAACGGAACACTTCAGGGAAAGGACCTCAATAATTCAGGGCAGGCGTTCTATTTCGCATGGCTATTCGACAATTCCAGAGAGATATTTATCCGCGACGGCAAGGTTGATTTCTCCGGTCCGGAGTTTGAAGCGATGGCTGATTACGTCAAGGATTATGTTCAGGAGAAAAGCCCGTACTATTCTGATTCCCCGGATCCTTTACTCAAGGTCGGAGCCGAAGCGGACATGTGGAAGACTGCACAATACACATATTGTTCGGGAGCCAGGGGGTATCTTATCGACAGCGGTTCAATGACAAACGCTCCGTTAATACTGGGATTCCCTTCTTATGACGGAGAGGGTCCTTCGGTATTCCCGGATATCTCGATCTCCGTCTCAGCGAAAACACGGAGCAAAGAAGGCTGTGCAGCGTTTATAAAGACGCTCCTTGAAGAACCTTTCCAGACGGAACTTGCGATGAATGAGCATTTTGTCTTAAGCCGCGAAGCATGCCGTCAGGCCGGAATCGCTGCTGCCAATGATCTTAACGGTGACGGCGGCAGGGACTTGGCCTTTTACGATCGCGAGACGGGAAACAGATCCTATGTCTTTACAGATACTGACATCCATGACATGGAGAGCACAATATCAAGCTGTACCAGAATGAACAACGAGGACATGGAGATCAACATTATCCTTGTGGAGGAGATGCAGTCTTATTTTAGCGGTTGGGCGGACCTTTCCGAAGCTGCATCATCAGCCCGGGAACGCGTACAGAAGGTAATTGACGGCCGCAAATGATCTTGTGGCGGTCTCGAGAATAAGACCTGCACAAAAGTGTTGTCACATGATAATGCGGCCTTCCAAAAATAAAAGCGGTGCCATTTAAATGACACCGCATAATCATCAATATGTATCTGAATATCAGACTGCATCTGACTTCTGAGACTCGGCTATAGCTCTTGCAGGTCTCATGGGTACTGTCTCTGCAGGTGTGGGTGCAGCGTCCTTCTCGGACTCAGCCTCAACTTCAGCCTTCTCCTCGGAAGGTGCGGCAGCAATCGTTACAGGCTTAAACTTGGCGATCTCAGCAGCCTTGGCTGCAGCGATACGTGCTTCCTCTTCAGCCTTTGCAGCTGCGGCTCTGGCCTTCTCTTCTGCAAGGAGAGCAGCCTGTCTTGCTTCTTCAGCCTTCTGGGCAGCGATACGTGCTTCTTCGATAGCCTTTTCTGCTGCAAGGCGTGCTTCCTTCTCAGCCTTCTCTGCTGCGATGCGAGCATCTTCCTCGGCCTTCATCTGGTTAGCGGCATCAAGCTCGTTCTGAGCCTTAACGAGTGCCTGCTTTGCAGCCTCGAGTTCCTGTGAAGCAGCCTCTTCCTCCTGGGTGGCAGTAATAACTGCTGCCTTGGCTTCCTCTTCAACCTTCTCTGCTGCGATACGTGCCTTCTCGTCAGCCTTTCTGCGCTCTGTGAGCTTGGCTTCTTCAGCTGTGAGGGAAGCTGCGATCTTCTCTTCCTCTTCAGCCTTTAAGACAGCAGCCTTTGCAAGTTCTTCAGCCTTGTTAGCTGCAGCTCTTGCCTCTTCGGCACGTGCAACTGCAGCAAGAGTAGCTTCCTTTGCTGCAGCTTCCTTTGCAATAGTGGATTCCTCGGTCTTGCGTGCAGCGATAAGAGCTTCTTCAGCTGATGTTACGGCACTTCTGGCTTCAACGACCTTAGCAGCGGCACCCTTGGCCTTCTGGTTGGCACGGCGCTCCTCATTCTGAGCTCTTAATGCTACGGACTGAGCGAGAGCCAGAGCTGATTGTGCAGCTGTTCTGCCGGGCTGGGCTACTGTGCGCTCACGGTCAACAGGCTTGATCTCTGCCTGTGAATCACCGTTCTGCTGCTGTTGTTGCTGCTCAGCGATATACTGTGCATGGTTAACAGAAGCGGACTTCGGACGCTTGATAGGCGGTTTTAATCCTACCGGAGTAATATCATTCTTCTCTGCGGAAGGTTCGGATCCCTTGCTTCCGTCTCTGAACTTCTCTTCTTTACGTGCAGCCTCAGCGGCCTTACGCATCTCGATCTGAGCCTTTGCGGCTTCAGCACGCTCTCTTGCAAGCTGAGCTGCTGTGGAATTGGATGTCGTGTGGGTTGTGTGTCCCCCCGGACGTCCGGACGTTTGAATATTGGTGATGCCGGGATTAGCAGGTCTTACCTCGCGAACAGAACCTGCGCCTTGTGTAGCAAGGCCTCCACTCATTCCATCTTTGCCCTTAAATACGTTGCCCAAAATGTTTGCCATCCCGATGCCCCCTGAATGTCAAGATTTTGTTAAGATTATGTTAATTATCATCAATAAATTTATTATACTTGGCGCATTCAAATTTTCAATATATTTTGCCTAATCAAATTGCGGTTTGCGGGATATTTTTGTGCGAATTGTTCAATGCGGAAAGGCTCTTTATGTTGAGTCAGAATAAAGTTTTAGGATTTGTTTAGTAATACTTTACATTGGGTTTACCCGAGTGTATAATCACGCACATTGAAGTTTAATGTCAGTAAACTAAAAGTTTAGAACGGGCAAGATGATGGAAATAGGATCGAAGATAAAAAATCTCAGACTCAAAAAAGGTCTTACACAGGAAGAGTTAGGCGACAGATGCGAACTTTCCAAGGGATTTATATCTCTTCTCGAGAGTGACAAGACATCACCGTCCATGACTACACTTGAGGATATCCTGAATGCTTTAGGCACGGATTTTGCTCACTTTTTCAAAGAGGAATCCGGCTCGAGAGTGGTATTCGGCAAGGACGATTATTCCGTCAAGCAGGATCAGGATCTCAAAAATGAGATCTGCTGGCTTATCCCCAATGCCCAGAAGAACGAGATGGAACCCATCATAGTTACGATCAATCCGGGCGGATCCACATATCCCGACAACCCTCATGAGGGCGAGGAGATCGGTTATGTCTTAGAGGGCGTTATCACCATAGTCATAGACAAGGAAAGATACCAGGCAAAAAAGGGCGAGAGTTTTTACATCGCCTGTGACAAGCCGCATTTCCTTGAGAATAATACCAGCCGCCAGGCGAAGGCTATATGGATATCTTCGCCTCCGAGTTTTTGACAGCAAAGACAGGCTAACGGGAGGGGAGTATAAATGCAGTACAATCAGATACTTGAAGACAGCACAGGCAGTGAGCACATCATTGAGATCAAGGATCTCTGCAAGAGCTTTGACGGCACCAAGGTCTTAAAGAACATAACGTTCTACATAAGGAACAACGAGTTTATCACTCTTTTGGGACCTTCGGGATGCGGCAAATCAACTACATTAAGGATCATTGCCGGATTTGAGACTGCTGATTCAGGCATTGTTAATTTTGAGGGCAAGGATTTAAAGAGCGTTCCTGCCAACAAGCGCAATATCAACACCGTATTCCAGAGATATGCGCTGTTCCCTCATCTTAATGTTTTCGATAACGTGGCATTCGGTCTCAAGATAAAGAAGGTTAACAAGAAAGAGATCGAACAGAGGGTCAAGAAAGCACTTGAGACTGTAGGTCTTGCCGATTACGGTGACAGATATATCGACCAGCTCTCAGGCGGCCAGATGCAGAGAGTCGCGATCGCGAGAGCCATCGTAAACCGTCCGAGGATCCTTCTTCTCGATGAGCCTTTGGGTGCTCTGGACCTCAAGATGAGAAAAGAGATGCAGATCGAGCTTAAGGAGATGCAGAGGGAATTGGGCATCACGTTCGTCTACGTTACACATGACCAGGAAGAGGCGCTGACGATGTCCGATACGATCATTGTCATGAAGGACGGTGTCATCCAGCAGATCGGCACACCTATAGATATCTATAACGAACCCAAGAATGCTTATGTTGCCGACTTTATCGGCGAATCCAACATCGTTGCGGGCACAATGAAGAAGGATAATGAGGTCACGCTCTCGAGCGGTATCACGTTCGCTTGTGTTGACCCGCTGTTTCCTGAATTCACCGAAGGCATAGCAAACCTTGTAGACGTGGTAATAAGACCTGAGGACTTCTATGTTGCGGAAGAAGCTGAAGGCAGGATCAACGGCATTGTAGAATCGCTCATTTTCAAGGGCGTTCACTACGAGATGATCGTTAAGTCCGATGACGGTATCGAGTGGCTCGTTCAGAACGTCGATCCTTTTAAGGTCGGCAGCCGTGTCGGTCTTTATGTTGATCCCGATGATATCCAGATCATGAGAAGATCTGAGCTCTCACCTGATTTCGGAAGCTTCGGCATCAAGCAGCTCTCCTCTGAGGAAAGCGGCGAAGCCAAAGAGGTTAATGAGAACATCATCGGCGAGAATGTCGTCGAGGAATCGGATATCAAGCCTGAAGAAGATGATGCGGAGGTTGAGACAGGAGATTCATGACTGAACTCAAAGCCAGAATAAAGGTTATGCCGCTCCATGCCTTTGTTATGATCTTCGCGGCGCTGTACTCGTTCATAAGCATCTTTATTCCGATGTTCGAGTTATTCATACAGTATGTACCTTTCCGCACATATTCGCTTTTCACGCTGCTCTTAAATCCGGCCGTGTCCACGAGGATCAGGAGCGGTTCAGTCAATCTAAATTTCCAGAGCTTTGCGGCATTGACATTCGTTGTAACGATAGTCCTCGCTGTCGCTGCGCTCACTTTAGCTCTTTCGTATCCGTTCTTCTATAAATCGAGCAAGAAGAGAAAGATCGGATATTTAAGCGTCATGGTGTTCTTCATCGGACGAGGTATCTGCCATGTCGTCACATTGTCCAAGATGATCTCGGAAGACATGATCACGGATAACGGACTTACCCCTCAAAGACTTTATGTCGCGCAGTCTTTTGCAGGCAACTTCATGATAATCGTGCTCTTCATCGGTGTGGCAGCATGCCTTTACGGGGCACTGAACCTCAAGATGAACTATAAGATCCTTGCATATCCTTATCTTGCGTGGATCGTTATATTTACGATACTGCCTCTGATCCTCATAGTTTTCCGCGCGTTCTTCAAGAAAGCGGCGGGCGGCGGATATGAGTTTACGACGGCCGGCTTTAACGTTCTGTTCCAGAACAAGAATGTCACGACCAGATTCTACGGCCTTGACGTAACTTTGCAGGAGTACTTCTCGATCTTCTTAAGGAGCTTTGACTATGCTCTCTGGACGACATTCGGCTGTCTGGTATTAGGCTATCCGGCAAGCTATTTCCTTGCACAGAGATCCAAGCTTAAGCGCCAGAATGGTTCAAGACTCCTTATGCTCTTCGTTCTTCCCATGTGGATGAACACGATGCTCAGAACTTATGCATGGCGTGCTTTCTTCAGCGAGACGGGCGTCCTCAATACCGTGCTCCAGCAATGGGGTGCGATCGATGCACCGATCCTCTTCCTCAAGAATGAAGTCCTTGCAGATATCATAACCAAGCTCGTCATGACTAATGACTTCCTGCCGTTCATGATCCTGCCCCTCTATTCCGTTCTCGTTAAGCTCGACGGATCACTGTCGGAGGCTGCATACGACCTTGGCGCCACCAGGTTCCAGACCTTTAACAAGGTAATCTTCCCGCTGTCTCTGCCGGGCGTTATCTCAGGCATCCAGATGGTATTCATGCCGTCGCTTACTTTCTACATGATCCCCGATATCCTTAACGAGGGCTCGAAAACAACGATCGGCAACACAGTACAGAACTTCATCTTGAATGAGAGCACTACATATAACCAGGCCGGCAACGTTTTGTCTTTGCTGCTGCTGTTATTCGTTCTCATTACAATGGGTATCCTGCGCGGTCAGGATAAGGAAGCCGGAAGCGGAGGTATGGCATTATGAGAATTGCAAAAAAGCTCGTACCCGATATCTACCTCGGACTGCTCCTCATATTCATCTATCTGCCTATCGCGGTGCTTATCGTATATTCATTCAATAAGCTGCCGAAGTCATTCATCTGGGGCGGATTTACATTCGATAACTATAAGAGTCTTTTCAAAGGTTCTGAAGGAAGCGGTATCCTCGAATCACTATTGGAGACACTTAAAGTCGCATCGATCGCAGCTTTTGCATCGACGGTTTTCGGAGTTTTAAGCTCATTAGGTCTTGCGTACCTTAACAAGAAGCTTCAGGGCTTGGCGATGACGATGACATATGTGCCGAACGTTATGCCCGACCTCGTTACCGGTATCTCGTTCATGCTCCTGTTCTCTTTCCTGGGTGTCCAGAAGAGTGAGTTCACGCTTATAATGTCGCACATCGCACTCTGCGTGCCTTTTGCGATTCTCTCGATAAGTCCGAAGATAAGGCAGCTCGACAAGAGTCTCACGGAAGCAGCCATGGACCTTGGCGCCACAAGATTCCAGACCTTAAGGCTGGTCATAATACCCGAGATCATGCCGGGCATCCTGTCCTCGCTCCTTCTTACATTTACGCTTTCAATAGACGACTATCTTATAAGTAACTTTAACGTTGACAGTTCCATCCAGACACTGCCCATGATGATCTATTCCATGGCAAAGCTCGGCGTTAATCCGAAGATGAATGCTCTTACGACATTAATGTTCGGCGCAGTTCTGATCCTTATGGTATTATCCAATCTGTCGTCGTTTAAGAAAGCAAAGCCGGTTTCAGGCAAAAGATAAGTTACAGCAGGATACCGCGGCGGGGTTCTTTTCGCGCACGGGGAAAAAGAAAAGAAATATAAAAAGTGCATAAAAGGAGAGTAAAGAAATGAACAGGAACGTAAGGAAAGTAATTGCTTCTTTAACAGCGCTCGTTATGGCAGGTTCGGTTATTCTGTCATGCGGATGCTCAAAGAAGCAGCAGCTCGTCATCTACAACTGGGGCGAGTACATCGCTGAGGACACGATCGCTAAGTTTGAAGCCAAGTATCCCCAGTACGATGTAGTCTACAGGACTTTTGAGACAAACGAGACGATGTATCCTAACCTTGCAAACGGTTATGATGTTATCATTCCTTCCGAATATATGGTCTGCCGTCTTATCGAGGAAGACTGGGTACAGCCCCTTGAATGGAGCAAGCTTTCCAATGTCGAGAAGTACATGGATCCCATGTTCCGCGAAGTTACTTACACAGATGACGCAACAATCTCCGGCGAAGTTCTTGATTACGCAGTTCCTTATATGTACTGCACGGTAGGTCTTGTATACGATGCGAACAAGGTTGAGCTGCCTGAAGGAACAACCGATCCTGCGGTCATCTGGGATATCCTTTTTGATACGGAAAGCGGCTTCAGCATCGGCATGTACGATTCCATGCGTGAATCTATCGGCACAGCTTTGAATTATCTCGGCTACTCAATTAACTCCATGGACGAAGGCGAGCTCTCTCAGGCACTCGAACTCCTTATCTCGCAGAAGAGCGCCCTTCATCCTGCATACGGTGTAGATAACCTCAAGGACAAGATGGCGGCAGGCGAACTCGATGCATCGATCGCATGGTCCGGTGACCATATCGTAATGCTCGACAGAGTCGAGGAATTAGGCAACGACGACATTGATCTCCGGTTCGTTCTTCCTGAGGGTTCCAACTGGTCTGTAGACATGATGTGTGTTCCCACAAACTGCAAGAACTATGACGGTGCAATGGAGTTTATCAATTTCATGTACGATCCTGAGATCGCACTCGAGAACTGCGAATACGTAGGTTATTCAACACCTAACACGGCAGCAAAGGATATGCTTGATCCTGAGGTATCCGGCAACAAGTATTACTATCCTGATGCAGAAGTCTTCAATTCTCTGGAAGTATACTACACCTCCGATTCACTGGAAGAGAAGTATACTGAGATCTGGAATACAGTAAAGGCGAGCGCATAAGCTCAATTTTATTCCTTATCAGTCGGACCGCACTCTTAGCCGGAGTGCGGTCCATTTTTATATGGTCTGCCCTGTTTTTCACATCCCAAAATAAAAACTGTCCCGAAGCATTTGCTTTGAGACAGCCTGTTTAACAATGTTAAATCGCGAAAAAACAACTTACTGTGCAGCGAAGAACGTTCCGACGTCGTCCTGATCGATGATCTTCTCCAAGACCTGGACACCTGCGCCGTCAGCTATTACACCCATGATACCGTTCTCGGTTACCTTGCTCATGGCCGTGATCTTTGTAGCCATTCCTCCGGTTCCGAGCCAGGAACCCTTGCCCGATGTGAAGTCGAGCATTTCAGGTGTGACTTTATCAACATAGGAGATGCGCTCAGCGTCAGGGTTCTCGCGCGGGTTGGCATCGTAGAGGCCGTCAACGTCGGAGAGGATGACGAGGAGGTCGGCATTGGCAAGGCATGCAACGTCAGCGGACAATGTGTCGTTGTCACCGAAGGTGCCGTTATGCATGATCTCCGTTGTTGATACGGAGTCATTCTCATTGATGACGGGGATTATCCTCATCTCGAGCAAAGTCTCGATAGTATTGGTTACATTTGCTCTCGTGAGCTTGTCCGTGATGCCGTCCTTGGTGAGGAGGATCTGGCCGCAGCGGTAGGAATACTCGGAAAAGCTTCTTGCATAAGCATTCATGAGCTCACATTGACCAACAGAAGCGATAGCCTGCTTCTCACGTGTAGAGGTCGGGCGCTCCTTGAGATCAAGATAACCGATGCCTACACCGATCGCGCCGGAACTTACAAGGAGAACCTCTTTGCCGCGGTTCATGAGGTCAGAGATGGAACGGCAGAGCCTGTCGATATTGCCGAGGTTCATTTTGCCGTTATCGTAAGTGAGGGTAGAAGTGCCTACCTTGACGACGATTCTTTTCGCAAAATTTACGGGATTGCGCGATCCGCTGTATTTGCTCAAATTAGATCTCCTTAACCATATTAATAATCAGACCAAACAAGAATAAACTCTTGCGGTGCAAAATGCAAGGAATGTATCTATCTTCTTATAAAGAAAAGATCAGTGGGGCTGATTCGGATCAGGCCCCGGTCCCTGCCCCTGACCGTTCGGGTTATTCGGATCTTCCGGTCCCGGAGGAGTAATAGTCGGTTCAGGTGTAGGTGTTGCCACATGGATCGGACACGGGTTGCTGTCCTTGGGACACAGAGAGCTTCCTGATACAAAGTAATCCGTATAGATCTTGGCTTTGGCTTCACGGCAGGCGTCTGTGGGATAGTATCCGGAAGAGCAGACGGAAGCAGTGACTATCGTATCCGGCTTGCTGAATGAGGCACCGGGAAGATCCTCGTGGATCTCATTCATGCAGTGCATCCAGATCTTTACAGCTCCCGAGAAGTCACAGGACGGCACATGAGTCTGCTTAAGCCTGTTATCGTAGCCATACCAGACGGCAGCCGTGTAGTACGGGGTAAAGCCGCAGAACCACTTGTCGATATTATCTGAAGTGGTACCTGTCTTGCCTGCCGTATCGATGTGTTCACCGTCTGAATTCTCGATCTGGCCTCCGAAATTGGAAGGCACACCGTTGGTTACGACACCTTTTAAGATATCGCCTAAGAAGAAGCATGTCTCATCAGAGTAAACGCGGTAGCTTATAGGCTCGGATTTGCAGATGATATTGCCTTCGGAATCAAGGACCTGTGTATATGCGTACGGCTCCGTATAGGTGCCGCCGGCAGCGAAGGTGTGATAAGCGGCTGCCATCTCGAGCGTCGTCATACCGTTCGTAAAACCGCCGACTGACTGCGAAGGATAGGCTCCCTCATCTGTCCTGTCTATTCCGACCTGCTTAAGATACCAGAGAGCCGTATCTCCGCCGACATTCGTCCAGAGTTCTGCGGCTATCGTGTTAAGCGAGTTGACGAGAGCGGTCCTGATGGTTACGGCACCTGAATAAGAACGGCTGTAGTTAACAGGCCAGTCTATATTGGGATGTGAAGGGTCAAGGTGCTTCGGCTCATCAATATAGATCGTGGCTGGAGCAATGATGCCCATCTCAAATGCCGGGGCATACTCAAGCAAAGGCTTGATCGATGAACCCGGATTACGTCTGGTGGATACTGCACGGTTCCATGAATTGTTCATGGTCTTCTCGCCGTAACCGCCCTGCATCGCTGCAATAGCGCCGGTGTTGTTATTAATGACGACCATCGAAGCATTCGGTTTCTCAGGATAATCTGCTATAAGATCAGGGTCGCTCTGGAACAGATCCTGCATCTGGAAGGCTTCGTCCAGCACCGCCTGTGTATCAGGTTCGAGTGTAGTATAGATATGGTAGCCTCTGTTATAGACAAGTGACGAAGCAAGACCTCTTGAGATACCTCTTGCCTGCGCAAGATCGCCAACGACCTCTGATATTGCATACTCCGTGAAGTATGAATTGACTGTAGTGCTGCGGTCCGTATTTCTCTGGCGGAATTCGAGTTCCGTATTAAGAGCGTCCTCGTACTCCTCCTCTGTGATCATGCCGAGTTCATACATCTTGCCCAATATGATCCTCATTCTTCTCTGGGCGTTTCTTCTGCCTGTCTCCCTTAAAGGATTGTAATAAGAAGGGCTCTTGGGAAGTCCTGCGATAAGTGCGCATTCAGGAAGAGTAAGCTCCGAGGCATTCTTTCCGAAGTAATTCATTGCTGCAGACTGGACACCTACATAGTTGTTGCCCATCGGCGCAAGGTTTATATAGAGCTCAAGGATCTCATCCTTTGTAAGGCTCTGCTCAAGTGTCATGGCGGAGAACCATTCCTGAACTTTACGCGATGTGGAGTGTTCGTCCTGACCGCTTATGAGCTTAACTGTCTGCTGTGTGATCGTTGAGCCGCCGTGTGTAGCTGAACCGCCGTTGGCGATAGCTGAAAGGAGCGCACTTCCGATACGCTTGATATCTATTCCCGAATGCTCGCGGAAACGCTCATCCTCGATGGCGATTATGGCGTCGTCAAGGTAAGTGTTCTTGATGGCACTGTAGGAAACATAGATCCTGTCGACGTTTTCAGAGCCTGTGAGCTTTGCGATCTGGTTATTCTCGCTGTCATATACGAATGAAGTCTGTGATTCCTCGGCTGAAGTGAGGTCTCCTATGGAAAGAGGCTTGGTGGTGGATGCGTAGCCTAAGAGCATTCCCGCACCGAAGCCGCCGAATGTGAAGCATAAGCAAAGGAGAGCAACAACAACGACTCTTACGATATCGCCGATAAAGCCGGCTGCTTCATGAGTCCAGCTGCGGTTAAAACCTGTCCTTGTGGGCTTGCCCTTGAGCTGGCTTCTGAGTTCGTCGGCAAGAGCACTGTTCTCAGGTGCTACGGGTCTTGTTGTTCTCTGTTTTTTATCGTTGCTCTGAGGCAAGATAACATCTCCTTTATAGAAAATTCTCTTAATTTTACCACGACTTTGCTATTATTAGATTACTATTATGAGGCAAAGCTTGAGAGCGGGGATCCACTATTTGGAACATATAGAAGTAACGGTTACGGCATTGGGAAGCGAGGGACAGGGCATTGGATCCCTTCCTTCCGGCAAGACCTGCTTTGTGCCGGGAGTATTCCCCGGAGAGAAATGCATTTGCGTCATCGAGAGCGAGACGGCAAAATATGCACTTTGCCATGCGCTGGAATTACTTGAGCAGTCACCTGACAGAACAGCCCCGTTCAGAACCGCTGATGAAGTGAGCGGCGGTCTTCCCCTTGCATGCCTGTCATATAAGGCCCAGCTTGAATTCAAACAAAACCGCGTAAGGGAATGCCTCTTGAGGATCGGAGGTCTTGATCAGGCCTTGCTTGATGAGGTATTAAGACCTGTTACAGGAGCAGAAAACCCCGGAAGATACAGAAATCACATGCAGTATGCAATAAGGCAGGGGAAGATAGGGCTTTTATGCAGCAGATCCGATGAGCTTGGATCTTACGATGGCGGACTTATAGAGTATGAGATATTCGGGAAGATAACAGATGCCGCGGAAGAGGTTTTCGGGCGCGCGCCGACAAGGATCTTCGGAGGACTGGTACTAAGAGGTTCCGAGAGGACAAAGGAGATCCTTGCAGCGTTCGTGAGTTCTTCTTCCCAGCCCCACGAAGTTGTTATCAGGGACGCGAGAAACTATTTTGCCTCGACAGGCCTTTGCAATGCATTTAAGCGCGTCTGTGAAGAAAACGGCTTTAAGCTTAACGGGCTTCTCTTAAGGATCAGTCCTGATAAGACCTCGAAAAGGACCAGGACCGGCACAAGAGCAATAATCGAAGGTGTTGACTATTACGATGAGATATTCTGCGGCAGAAGGCTCAGGATCAAAGCCGGATCGTTCTTCCAGGTCAATACCGTTCAGGCCGAAAAGCTTGCGGAGAAAGCCTCCGCATCGTGCAGCAGCGCCAAGGTGATCTATGACCTTTACTGCGGATGCGGCACGCTTGGCCTTGCGGTGAAAAGGCAGGGCCAGAACCTGTTCGGCATCGAAGTCGTTCCAGAGGCTGTGCAGTCTGCAAAGATCAACCGTGCTCTGGCACTTCCGGAAGATGAAGCATCAGAGTGCGAATTCGTTTGCAGGGATGTACTTAAGACAGACTTCTCTTCGCTCATAAAGAAAGGCGGAATACTGCCGCCTGACTCTATAATCGTTGATCCTCCCCGCAAAGGTCTTGATATCGGAGTTATAAAGAAAATACTTGAACTGAAGGCACCGTCTGTCTGTTATATAAGCTGCGATCCTGCGACGCTTGCAAGAGACCTTAAGATGCTTTCAAGAGAATATAAGATCAATGAGATAACGCCTGTTGATCTCTTCCCGAATGCGAGCCATATTGAGACAGTGGTAAGCCTGTCATATAAATGATCCGTTAAGAGAGGTGACGGCATATGATAAAGAACGTAGTGCTAGACATGGGAAATGTCCTTCTGGACTTTAATCCGGATTATATTCTGGATCTTTTCTGCTCTTCCGAAGAGGAAAAGGACATCATCAACAGGGAACTGTTTAACGGACCGGAATGGCAGCTTGGAGATAAGGGCGAGATAAAGGATAAGGACAGATATGATCTTGTGAAGGCAAGAGTCCCTGTAAAATACCATGAGGCGCTTAAGAAATGTGCGGACCGGTGGGATATCTGCATGGATCCTTTGGAAGGTGCGGAAGAGTTCTGCCGTTATGTAAAGGACAGCGGGTATAAGATCTTTGTGTTATCGAATGCAAGCGATTTGTTCTATAAGTATTTTCCGAAGTTCCTGCCGCTGGATTTTTTCGACGGCGTATTCGTATCATCCGATTATCTGATGCTTAAGCCTGACATAGCGATCTACAGAAAGTTTCTTAATGAATACGGACTTAAAGCTGAGGAATGTCTCTTCATAGACGACAGGGAAGCTAACGTTAAAGGCGCGGAAACAGCAGGAATGAACACATTCTGTTTCAAAGGGGATTATGCTAAGATCAGGGAACTGCTCGATTCCAGGAAGTAAAGGGAGGTATTTCACATGTCAAAAATCTATTTATATAACTTCTTTGCCAATGTATATATATTTTTGCCTTTGGCAGTCGCAGTTGCACTCATTATAATCGGCATCATTATAATTGCGTGCAGGGTAAAACAGACCAATTTCCTTGGTCTGTACGTACTGATTCCTGCAGCTGCATCATTGTTGTATGACATATCCTGTATCGGGATGCGTTATTTCGGCGACTATGAGAAATATGCCAAGCTCATAACGCCGTCGTCAGCCGTGAGTTCCATCGGTACGCTTGCCGGTACTTTTTTCCTATGTTTATTCATACACAAGAAATACGGAAACAAATTCATCTACATTCCGTTGATGCTGACACCTGTTATAGTAACGGCTGCCACCAGTATTACGGTTGGGGTTCTCAACAGAACCGTAAGTCAGAGTATTACTTCGGGAATTAGAATTATTTATTGGCAATCGATGTCATCTGTAATATTGGGTTTTGTTGGGGGAATTGTCTCAACGGTTTTTGTCGTCCTGGCATTCTACAGGAATAAAGACAAAGAGACTGTAATTCCCAAAGCATGGCTTGTCGAGTTGATCGTGTTCATCTGCAGTGCGTTTTATGAGTTCTTTCAGATCTTTTACTATGGCGTGAATATTGCTTCGGGCGGAGCCTATGAGTACGATGTTCACGGCGGGAGCGCTTTTTTCGGAGACTGGTTTCAGATATCGGAAAAGATCTCCGTATTCTTTAGCATAGCTAATACACTTGTTGAACTCATTTTCCCTGTCTATGTGCTTATAATGGTCTGCAAGGCAAGGCGCAGGCCGGAACTTGAGTAACCATAAGGATCATTTTTTGAGTTATTTAATTAGGGGGATAACACATGAATCTTATAGACGTATTGGATAATGCAGTAACAGTAAACGGTCACCTTCTGGAGTTCCCGCTTTCTTATGATGAGATCAAGGCTGCGCTCGGTGAGGCAAGGCTTGAAGAGAATAACTTTATATATGATGATCTCGGCCTTGAATTTGAGGGCTCACCTGCTTTCCTCAGCAATCTCAAAAAGAAAAAAGCGTTTAAGGATAAAGATCACATTATCATCTCACTGACGCTGTATGTTACGGGTAATAATATCTTCTCCAAAGATCAGAAACCCGCAAAGAACTATGAGGGCGGCCTTACTGTATTAGGTCAGAAGATAGATCAGTGTAAGTCATACAGGTCTCCGGGCGGGTATGGTTACTGTCCGCTTATAAAGAATGAGGGAAAAGAAAAGGTATGGCTCCATGTCCACACATCGATATATACAGATGATGAACTGCCTTTCTACGACGGGGACCGTTTACTGAAAGATGTTTGCATCACCTATGAACCTGAGAGGCCGAAAAGCAACGAGAACTACAACATTGTGGTACCTGATGAGGATTGCCTTGTATTCGATACCTTTAACTTCAAACTGGCAGTCGTAAACGAGCTCATGTATAACAGGGAAGTCCTGAAGCCATACTTCGACATCTACGATTATATGGCTTTCAAGAAGGCTAACTGGAATCTTGAAACAGACAAAAACGTCAGGGCAGCCGTGAATTTCTTCAAGGAATTACCCGTTCCGGCAAGACTTGCAGATCTCGTGACTGAGATAAACATGGACGGCTCTGATGACATATATATGCAGATAGCTCCTGAATGGGATGGCAGCGATGGCAGATTCGATTTTTACAAGCTTACGGAATCTGAACTTAAGCAATTTAAGAATCTTAAGAAGATGCAGATCTTCGGCAACAGCAATGACGTTGCCAAACTCAAGAAGATGTGCGCCCCGCTTGGCATTGAGGTCGAACCGCTGGTTGTTATAGAGTAGTTCTGACTTCAGACATAAGGGGATAATCGTGAGCAATAAAACAGGTTTAGTTCTTGAAGGCGGCGCAATGCGGGGGCTTTTCACATGCGGCGTCATAGATGTCTTCATGGAGAACGATATCAGGTTCGAAGCTGCGGCTGGAATATCTGCCGGTGCGGTTTTCGGGTGCAATTACAAATCAAGGCAGATCGGAAGGCCTCTAAGGTACAACAAGAAATACTGCAAGGATCCGAGATACTGCAGTTACAGGTCGCTGATTAAGACAGGCGATCTTTACGGCGCGGATTTCTGTTACCGCGAGCTGCCCGATGTTTTAGATCCGTTCGACAGAAAGACGTTCAAAGAAGATCCTATGGAATTCTATATCGGCGCGACTGATGTGAAGACCGGTAAATGCGTCTATCACAAATGTTTTGACGGCGGCGAAAAGGACATCCGGTGGATGCAGGCATCTGCTTCGATGCCGGTCGTATCAAGGCCTGTGGAGATCGACGGCAATTACTATCTTGACGGCGGTATCGCCGATTCCATACCTTACGCCTACATGGAGAGCATCGGTTACAGCCGTAACGTGATAATACTGACGCAGCCAAAGGGCTATCTTAAGCACAAGAGCAAGGCTTCGTGGTTAATGGATCTCGCACTTCGGAAATATCCCGCGGTGGCTGAAGGCATGGCCAACCGCCACGAGATGTATAACAGACAGGTTAAAGAGATCGAAGACAGGGAAGAAAAGGGCACGGCCTTTGTCATAAGACCGCCCGAACCGATCGGCATCGGAAGGACCGAGAGTAATCCTGACGAGCTCGAGAGAGCTTATCAGATGGGCAGGAGCGAGGCATTAAGAGTATTGCCGGATTTGAAAGTCTTTTTATCCTGAAAAAGGATGAAAGCAAATGCGACAAACCGTCTTCAGGACGGGGATAATGGTGTATATTACAATCTATGATTACGAGGATGCATGACTTATGGTACGCGAGATAAGAAAAGATGAACTGGATGCACTGCTGGAACTTTATACGTTCCTTCATGAAGATGGCATTCCGGAGCACGACAGCCACCTGGCAGAAACATGGAATCTGATAACAAACGATCCCAATCACCACATTATCGTTAACGAAGTGGACGGCATGATCGTATCTTCTTGCGTATGCGTCATCATACCTAATCTGACAAGGGGCGTAAGGCCTTATGCTTTCGTCGAGAATGTGGTGACCCACAAGGATTACCGCAAAAGGGGCCTTGCCCGTGAGTGCCTTAATTATGCAAGGGATATTGCACAGAAGGAGAACTGCTATAAGATGATGCTCCTTACGGGTTCCAAGAGACCTGAGACGCTCCGTTTCTACGAGAATTCAGGTTATAACAGCAACGACAAGACAGCATTTATTCAGTGGTTATGAAGAAGATACGGTGATACATAAATGAACAAAGTCGGAACAAGGACAATAGAAACAGAGAGAATGATCCTGCGCAGATTTAAGATCGAAGATGCGCAGGAGATGTTTGACGGCTGGTGCAACGATCCTGAGGTCACAAGATTTCTTACATGGGCTCCTCACGGAAGTGTTGAAGTTACGAAGATGCTTTTAAATGACTGGGTTCCGAGATATGAGAACGGAGATTATTTCAACTGGGGAATGGAACTCAAGGAGATCGGCAAGCTAATTGGAAACATCTCCGTCGTACAGGTAAGAGAGGATATCGGCGAAGCTCTCATCGGCTACTGCATGAGCAGGGCATACTGGGGCAACGGTTATATGCCGGAAGCGTTGAAGGCAGTTATGGACTATCTTTTCGATGTTGCCGGAATGAACCGCGTAGTCGCAACGCACGATGTTAATAACCCGAAGTCCGGACGCGTTATGGACAAGGCCGGAATGAAGTATGAGGGAACGCTCCGCCAGGCAAGCCTTAACATGCAGGGAATTTGCGATTCCGTATACCACTCCATGATCAGGAGTGACAGAGAGAAATGAGTAAAAGTCTGAAAGACAAGGTTTTCGCTTATATTGACGAGAAATATCTGGTAAAGCCCGAATATCCGTGGGAGCGGGACAATACCAGTGCAGTGTTCAGGCATAAGGACAACAGGAAATGGTTTGCGCTCGTCATGAATGTGAGCGGGAGCAAGACCGGTCTGGAAAGCGATGAAGTTATCCCCGTGCTTAACCTCAAGACAGACGATCCTGTTTTTCACGATCTTCTCATAAAGCAGAAAGGCATAATTCCCGCTTATCACATGAACAAGCGCAGCTGGATCACGGTGCGCCTTAACGGGGACGTTCCGGAGGGGAATGTCTTCGACCTTATCGATGCGAGTTTTATTGCCACGGCATCGAAAAAGAGAAAGCCCCGCAAAGAGCGTGAAGCAAAGGAATGGATCATTCCGTCCAATCCGAAGTACTACGATGTCATAAAAGCCTTCAAGGAATCCGGCACGATAGACTGGAAGCAGGGCAGAGGCATCATGACGGGAGATACTGTTTTTCTTTATGTCGGCGCTCCTGTATCCGCGATTCTTTATAAGTGCAAAGTGATCGAGACGGATATCCCTTACGACTATCATGATAAAAATCTTACGATCACATCTCTCATGAAGATAAAGCTTATAAAGCAATACGAGCCGGATGAATTTACCTTCGCAAGACTTAACGATGAATTCAAGATATTTGCGGTAAGGGGTCCCAGAGGCACGACGAGCAGTCTGAGCGCTGCGTTAAATGATTATTGATATTCCTGATGCGTTTTTTATCCCCTGTGTGTAAAATGATAGTGTATTTTTCCATAAGGGGGGTCGAAAATGCGAAGGACGGCTATTAAACAGACAGCAATACTCCTTATAATTGCGATAGCGGTATTCTGTTTTACCGGTTGTGTCAGATTGCGTTCCACTGTGAAGATCAGAGGTGACGGTACATCTGATATCACGCTTCTTTTTGCTATCAAGAGCAGCTCCTATAACGATGTTGCTGACAATCTTGAAGAGATCATCGACAGTCTTGAATCTGAAGGCTGGGAAACGGATGTTTATAACGAAGATGATTTCACCGGATACACATCCACCCTTAGGAACGTTAAACTCTCGGAGATCAAAGACAGGATAAACAGTTCAGGCCAGCTCTCCGAAATCGGTATTACGGGTTTTGATATTTCAATAGAAGGAAGCCGGTATACTTTACGCTGGGATGCCAGTAATCTGACCTCGATCAGCGGTGTGGAGATTCCTGCCGGTTTGTTTGATAACGGCGGTTTTATTGAACTGGTTCTTGATCTTCCCGTAAAGCCGGACTACTACAGTCAACCCACTGATATCTCTGATGACGGAAAGACGCTCACGTGGGATCTGATGCAACACCCCAATATCGATATCGGATTTACGCTTGTCGAATCCCAATCATTCCGCGCCACATTCGATGTAAACGATAAAGGCCTCACGGATATTTCTATTGTCTATGCCTGCAGCGAAGAGGAATATGAGGACTTAAAGTATACCTATGAAGGCTTACCCGGACAGCTTGAGTCTGATGACTGGTCAGTTGATGATTACGAAGATGACGGCTTTATCGGCTGTGAATTCACAATCGAGGATGTTCCTCTTGATGATGTTGATGACGTCCTGAATGACGATATCTTCGAATATATCGGATTCGATACTTTTGAGATGAAGAAAAAGGGCGGCGACTATGTTGTCGATTGGGATACCGAAGGTGTTCTTGATGACGTATTAAGAGGCCGCGAATTTGAAGACGGCGAATACGAAGGCTTTATGGAAGTAATCGTCAATCTTCCGGATAAGGCAAAAGATAACAACGCTACCGATGAATCCAAAAACGGCAGAAAACTTGTCTGGGATCTTATGGAAGACCAGGAGGTAAAGTTCACCTATTCATCGATCAACATTATCCTGATCGCTGCAATCGCAGGCACAGTCTTCATGCTCCTTCTTGCAGGTCTTGTCGTTGTACTGATCATCGTACTTAAAAAGAAAAAGGGAAAGAAAGCAGATAAGAAGCCTGCCCCTGCCGCAAAGCCTGCAAAACCTGCAAAACCTGTTGCACCGATAATTATGCCGCCTGCTCCGGGTACTGTTGCTAAACCGGCGGCTCCTGTGGCTCCTGCTGCACCTGTAGCTACACCTGCTCCGGCGGCTCCTGTTGCGTCTGCTGCGCCGGTTGCGCCCACTGCGCCCGCCGTCGTTCCTGCAGTTCCCGCTGCACCGGTTGCATCCGTTGCTGCTCCTGCACCCGCCGCACCTGCAGCTCCGGATCATTCAAAATACATGCCGCCTCAGCCTGTTAAAGAAAATGCTGTAACTGCTGAACCTGAGAGCACAGCGCCTTCCGGTGCGGGAGAGACTACACTTCTGATCACGCCTGAGCCTGCAATTCCTGAGGCTCCAACAGCACCCGTGGCAGAACCTGCGGCTCCTTCAGTTCCTGAGGTTCCGACAGCGCCCATGGCTGAACCTGTAGCTCCTGTTTCACCTGTTGTTCCGGCAGCTCCTGTTGCGCCTGTAGCACCGGCGCCTCAGGCTGCACCTTATATGGCTCCTGTCGCTCCTGCGCCACAGGCCGTTCCTTATGCCCCTGCACCGTATACAACGCCCGCAGTGCCTGCTGCTCCGGCGCCTTATATGGCTCCGGCTGCACCTGTTGATACTACCGGAGCAGGAGAGACAACAGTCCTGCTAAATACAGATCCTGTTGTTCCTTATGCCCCTGCACCTTATGCGGCTCCCGCATCACCGGCGCCTTATATGGCTCCGGCGGCACCTGTGGCACCCGAACCTTATATAGTTCAGCCGTTCCCCGCTGTTACAGAAGCATTTACTGTTTGCCGAGGATGCGGTTATGAGTCTCCTGACAGCGATGGGCTTGTATTCTGTCCCAAGTGTGGAACGCCGCTCAGATAAGATAAACAATATTGAATTTCAATGCGGTGTCTTCAAAAAAGGCACCGCATTATTTTGTCGGAGGGTTTTGCTACTTTTGGTGGGTGTTTTTTTGGAAAAAGTGAAGGTGCTCAAAATATCTCAAATTACTGATTTTAGGGGGTTTTGAGATATTTATGATCGCGAAAATATCTCAAACGGGGTATTTTAGAGATTAGAGATATTTTTCACCGCCTCCGTATCTCAAACTGCCATTTTCATAGGCATTTGAGATATTTATACCCTCTTCCCGTATCTCAAACAGGCCTGTTATTGGGGTTTTGTGATATTCTGTACTCTTGTTATCACAAAATCGCAAAAACTACATGATTTATGATATTTTTAAGGCCTTCCTGTATCATAAAATGCGGGAAATCGAGGCATTTATGATATTTTTTCCCGCGTTCGTATCATAAAACGCGAATATTCGAGGCATTCGCGATA
>JAFRRJ010000021.1 GCA_017428155.1 Clostridiales bacterium
ACACATGGTATATATCTCCTGAACAAAGATATACTACCATTATTAAAGGCTCCGGGTTCGATTCCCCGAGCCTTTAATTTCTTTAAAAGGGGGCTGTGAACCCCCGATTCTTAAACCGAGGTTTTTTCACAGCCCCTTTTTCGCGGGGCGCGGAAAGGAACACGGCGCCCCTTTGTGCAGCAATAATCCTTTTTAATAAAGATAAATTTATTAACCATAAATCATTCTTTACTTTCTGTTCGAATTACACAAATTCGGCACGCGTGAGGGAAGAAATGTATTGACATATCACAAACGTGGTGATAATCTCATATCAAGTCAACTAACATACAAGTATACAAGACAGCAAAGATACAAGATGTACAAGTATACAAGAGTGCTTGAATTAAACTACAGTTATTTGAATCGTAGTCTGAGAGGATTATCAGAAGATGAGTGAGAAAACAAAGATTCAGCCTAAAGAGAATACAGTTCAGGATAATCCGGACAGCTGGACACCTCCGGAACTTACACTCGGCAAGAGATTAGGAAAAGATCTTAAGATCAACTGGCAGCTTTATGCTATGGTTATTCTTCCGATAGCATATTTCATTCTTTTCAGATATGTACCTATGTTCGGTAATATCCTTGCTTTCCGTAAGTATTCGGCAGGAAGAAGCATCTTCGGTGAAGGCCCTCTCACACTTAAATACTTCAAGCAGTTCATGTCAGCCAAGCCTTTCTGGCAGGCGTTCTCAAATACACTTATCCTTAACGGTCTTTATCTTTTATTCAGATTCCCGTTAACTCTTATTTTCGCTCTGCTGATCAACGAGATCAGAAACCTTCACTGGAAGAAGTTCGTTCAGACAGTATCTTATCTCCCGCACTTTATCTCAATGGTTATCGTCTGCGGTATGATCAAGGAACTCCTTTCCACACAGGGTCCTATCAATGATCTTATTTTCAAGCTCGGCGGAGAGAAGATAAGCTTCATATCACTTGCCGAATGGTTCAGAACGATCTTCGTGGCATCCGGTATCTGGCAGAGCTTAGGATGGGGTACGATACTTTATCTTGCAGCAATGACAGGAATCAATCCTTCACTTTACGAAGCTGCAACTGTTGACGGTGCTTCACACTTCCAGCAGGTCATCCACGTTACTATCCCGTGCATTCTTCCGACGATCGCGACGCTCCTTATCCTTGATATCGGCGGTCTTGTCGGATCAGGCGGCGCATTCGAGAAGGTATTCCTTCTTTATAACCCTATGACATATGAGACGAGCGATATCGTCTCGACATACGTTTACCGTATGGGTGTTGAATCGGGAAGCATCAACTTCGCGACGGCGGTAGGGCTTTTCGAGGGACTCATAAACCTCGTGCTTCTGACATGCGCCAATTTAGTGTCGCGTAAGGTCGCGAAAACAAGTCTGTGGTAAGGGGGTATTAATATGAGCAGCATTGACAATTCATCTCCCGAGATCCACGTTCATAATCCGAAGAACAAGATCAAGGAATCCACAGGATATAAGGTGTTTACCGTATTCAATACGATCATCATGATACTGGTATCGTTTGCAACACTTTATCCGTTCCTTTATCTCGTATCACAGTCTTTCTCATCAGAGCAGGCTATCATAGCCGGACACACGAGTCTTATACCTGAAGGTTTTAACATCAACACTTATATCTACGTAATTACACGTTACGACTGCGAGTTCTTAAAGTACTATCTGAACACGATAATCTACACGGTCGTAGGTACGGTGTTATCACTCTTATTCTCATCTGTACTCGCTTATCCGTTATCGAAGCCGAAGCTCCGGATCAACAAATTCTTGTCTCCGTTCATCATCTTCACGATGTATTTCGGCGGCGGTCTTATCGCAAACTACGTTTTGATCTTAAAGCTCGGACTCAAGAACTCCATGTGGGGATTTATCCTCCCGATGCTCATCAGCACATATTATGTAATCCTCATGAGATCATTCTTCATGAGCATTCCGAAGGATCTTGAGGAAGCTGGAGAGATCGACGGCCTTAACAAGTTCGGCGTTTTCTGGAATATCGCGATCCCGCTCTCAAAGCCCATCATCGCAACAATGACACTCTTCTATGCGGTTATGTATTGGAACAACTGGTTCAATGCAAAACTCTACCTGCAGGATAAAGCTAAGTGGCCTGTTGCGTACTTCCTCCAGACTATCATCAGAGGTGCGGGTGCATCAGATCCTGACGCCACACAGATGTCTGCAAACATTAAATCCTGCGCGATGGTACTAACAGTACTTCCGATCATATGCGTATATCCTGTCATCCAAAAGTATTATGTCCAGGGCATGATGCTCGGCGGTGTCAAGGAATAATTAATCAGTGCTCTAGGGGATGACCCACGGCAATAGAAAAGTAAAAAAAGAAAGGAAACAGTTATGAAGACAACAAAACTTGCAAAGGTAACTTGTGTCGGTCTTGCTATCTCAATGCTTTCCACATTAGCAGCTTGTAACGGTGCTGGTGGCGAGTCATCCGAGGTAACAACTATTCCCAGCCAGATCGAGACTACTACTGCACAGACAGAAGAAGATCTTCCTTACGATTACGGATATGGAGTAACATTCCACGCTGACGAGCCCGTAACCTACACCATGTTCTTCAGCGATGCTTCTTGGTATCCGATGGTTGACACATGGAAGACGGAAGGCGTCTTTAAGCAGATTCAGGATCGTACAAACGTAACACTCGACATCAAGTCCTACGACAGCGGCGACTACATGGAGAACATCACTCTCGACATCAATGCCGGAAACGCAGCATACATCATTCCTAAGATCTATGATGATTCCGCATTCGTTGACGGCGGTGCTATCGTACCTATCTCTGACTATGTTCAGTACATGCCTTACTTCACAGAGTTCTACAATACTTATAATCTCTCCGGAGATATCCAGACGATCACAAGATCCAACGGTAAGTATTACAAGCTCCCCGGCATGAAGGAAGCTAACCTCATCAACTATTCTTTCGTTATCAGAAAGGATATCTGGGATGCAGCAGGCGTTGACGTTGTTGAGCTCGAGAAGACCTGGAACTGGGCAGACATGCTCGAGGCTTTGAAGAAGGTTAAGGCTTACATGGTTGCACAGGGCATGTGCGCTGAGGGCGACTACATCTGGTCTGACCTCTGGTGCGGTAACGAATCCGGCCAGGGCAGCGGCGGAAACCTCCTCGGAATCATCGCAGCTACTTATGACTGCAACGCAGGTTGGAACATGGGCAACGGCATGAGATACAATGTCGATCAGGATAAGTTCATCTTCTCACCTACAACAGACAACTATAAGGCATTCTTACTTACAGCTAACAGCTTCATCGAATCAGGAATCCTCGATCCCGAGACATTCACACAGGACGACGCTACAGCTACATCACAGTACTATAACGGCAAGACAGCTATCATGTCCATCAACCAGGGTCAGTATGCTAACTACGAAGAGAACATGACAGCTCAGCTCGGTGCTGGCAACTATGAGAACTATGTTCTTACAATTCCTGTAGGTTCTACAAATAATTCCACAGTATCTCCTGAGAGACTCGAGAACGGCGTTATGATCTCACAGAAGGCTCTTGACGAGCTTGGTGAGGACGGCTTCCTCGAATTGATCAGATTCGTAGACTGGCTCTTCTATTCTCACGAGGCTTATGACCTTACAAAGTGGGGCGTTGAAGGCGAGCACTACACAGTAGACGCAGACGGCAACAAGAAGCTCGTAGACGGTTTCTGCTGCGGCGGTCTCGGATATGGTAATGACGAAGCAGGTTCCATGACTGATATCAGACTCCAGTGGGGTTATGCAGGTGGTAACTTCTGGTACGGCGGTACAGTTGCAGAGATGTCTGACAACCTTATTCCTCCGGTAGCAGATTATGTTGCACGTGACACAGCTTACAGGGATGTACCTCCGCTCGCTCCCGGTATTGCTCCTACAGAGGATCAGAACGAAGAGATCAACCTCATCGCTACACCTCTCATCAGCAACGTTAATACCTGGACACTGAAGTTCGTTACAGGTCAGGAAGACATCAACGCTAAGTGGGACGAGTATGTTAAGTCCTGCGAGGACCTCAACGTACAGGGCCTCGTAGACATCTACGCTCAGCTCTACAAATAATAGTTCTGAACAAGATTCTATTAAACAATAATCGAGGGGCATTCCGATGTATAATCACATAGGGATGCCCCTTTGTTCTAAAACAATCACGAGGTAAAACATGATAACGACATCATTCTTCAGTAAAGGTCAAAAGATCGCCATCGTAACAGACGGCAGCGATGCAGGCATTCTGCGTGTCGCATCTGCAGTAATCAAGGACATTGAGCGCGTAACAGGCTCATTGCGCAAATTCTGCAGGATCGCAGTTGCTGATGATGTGTCAAGCGGAAAGATCGCTTATACGGATACACTTGTTTTTGCAGGGATCCTGACAGGATCTGATGACAGTCTTATTGACAGGCTTCTTGCAAAAACATCAGTTGATCAATCTAAGGTCAAAGGCAAAAGGGAAGTCTATGCTTTCGATGAAGTTTTATCTTACCCCGGGCTCGAGAATAAGAAGGTCTTTGTGATCGCGGGAAGCGATAAGCTCGGTACGATCTACGGCCTTTATCACCTCTCTGAGATGATAGGCGTAAGCCCCTGGCATTATTTCGGAGATGTGAAGCCTCCGGTCAATGAGAAGCTGGTCTTCTCTGAAACGGAATTCCCGGTCATATCTCATGAACCTAAGATCGAATACAGAGGCTTTTTCATGAATGATGACTGGCCGTCACTCGGCGGTTGGGTCACAAACAGGTTCGGCGATTTTAACGAGTTGTTCTATGAGCATGTTTTCGATCTCTTATTAAGACTTCGTGGAAACTTCATGTGGCCCGCGATGTGGTCTGCAGTTTTTAACAACGACGGCAAGGCTTATCCTGAAGCATCTGCGGTGCTTGCGGATGAACTCGGCATCACCATGGGCACGTCGCACCATGAGCCGCTCATCAGGGCGGGCGAGGAATTCTCGCACATGATGACAGACAGCAATGATGTGGGCTACGGCAAGGACTGGAGCTACTATACCAATCCGAGGGGCCTTTACGAGTTCTGGTCTGATTCGATCAAGGCGCGTGGCAAGTATAAGAACCTTATCACGGTCGGCATGCGCGGCGAGCGCGACAGCAAGATCCTCGGTGAAGATGCGACAATGAAAGACAATATCGATCTTCTCAAAAAGACGATCACCGATCAGAAGAAGATCCTTGCAGAGAACGGGCTTGAGGGCTGTCCCAAAGTGCTCGCGCTCTATAAGGAAGTCGAGGACTACTACTATGGTGATGAGACCGCCGAAGGCCTTAACAAGTGGGAAGGCTTAGACGATCTGACGCTCCTGTTATCAGATGATAACTTCGCCAATTTAAGGACGGTTCCTTCTCCTGAATTAAAGGACCGCAAACCCGGATGGGGCATCTACTATCACTTCGATTATCACGGCGATCCGATCTCTTATGAGTGGGTAAATTCGACACCGATCACCAAGGCATGGGAGCAGCTCACTTCCGCGTATGAATACGGCATAAGAAAACTCTGGATCTGCAACGTCGGCGACATTAGGCCTGTCGAGCTTCCTTTGAGCTACTTCATGGATCTCGCTTTTGATTACGATTACTGGCAGGCGCCGAACAAGACCGGCGAATATCTGGCGAAGTGGGTGAAGCAGCAGTTCTCTGAAGTGGCTGATGATATATGTGCAAAGATAGGCGCTTTGCTTAATGACTATATCAATCTGAACGGCAGGAGAAGACCTGAGGCTACTCATCCGGATACATTCGATGTTCCTTCAAATGAGGCTTTCCTTGAGCTCCGCTGTGCGGATAAGATCCTTAAGGATGCTGACGCTTTGAAGGCACTGATCCCTGATGATATTTATGATAAGTTCTACGGGCTTGTTTATTTTCCGGCTGCAGCATCAGCCAATCTCAGAAGGATGATGATACTCACGGGCCTTTATAACATTGTTACAAAGACTGATTTTATAGTCGTAAATTATCTTGCAGATGAGATCAACAGAACGATTGAGCGTGATATCGAACTCGTGAGGTTCTATAACGAGGATATGTCAGGCGGCAAGTGGAAATACATGATGAGCTCAAAGCACGTCAACTTCCGGCACTGGAATGACGAGGATTCGGAATATCCGAAGCCGGTCATCAAGAAGCTTCCTTCTGCCGAACAGCGGGCGAAAGTCATCATCGGCCGTTCATCGTCTTTCTATGAAGGCGAGTGCGCTCTCCCTGAAATGGACATAAACGATCCGAGGCCTCAGGAAGTCTACATTCTGGATGAGTCGATTAGATATGATCCTTTCAGACTTGAATACGATGAGAGCATTGTAAAGATCGATACCGTCAGGATTACTGACGGTGCAGTAAGACTTGATATCAGTCCTGTTGCCGCTTCTGACGATCTGTCGGTCAAGGTTGTTTTCGAGCACCACGAAGTGGTCATCAAGGCAAAGATAACAGACAGCAGAGCATTTGCTGATGTTCCTTGCATGGTTGCCGGTTCATTAAGCCTTCTTTGCGATTCTTATTCTTCAAAGAACGAGCCGGACGGCTGCACCTTCGTTACGATCGACAATTACGGATTGTCGGGCAGAGCCTTGAAGATCTATCCGCTTACCAAGGATTATTCTGAAGACGTGGCACCGTCGGTAACCTATGATTTCTATGTTCCTGAAGACGGCGATTACGAGGTCACAGTTGTTGTCGCACCTTCAAACAATACGTTCAAGAACCGTAACCTGAGCTTCGGTCTAAAGATGGACGGCGGCTCTTATACGAAGGTCGACTTGTTCCCTGAAGGTTACATGGCAGGTTATGGCACGGATATGAACTGGAGTGAAGCAGTGCTTAAGAACTGCCGCGAACTTAAGAGTGAGTTCAGTATTGCTTCCGGCAAACACAGTCTAGAATATGTTGTGCTCGATTCGATGGTCGTAATGCAGAAGATCGTGATAAGGAAGAAATAAGTTCTGCCGGCGATCAACTAAAGAAGTTTTTAAATGAACCCCGGAGGTCTTGTTCAACTTCCGGGGTTCAATTATCTTTATGTAATCTTGCCGGTAATCTTTCTTACCCGAGCATGTCTCTTGCGTTCTTGTAGCAGACTTTCTCAACGATGTTCTTCAGGATGCGCTTGTCTGAGGGGAATCTGCCGCGCTCGATCTCGGTGCCGAGGTAGTTGCAGAAGATGCGCCTGAAGTATTCATGCCTTGTGTATGACAGGAAGCATCTTGAATCTGTGAGCATCCCGACGAAGGATGCGAGAGGACTCTGGTTGCAAAGTGACCTCAGGTGGTCTTCCATGCCGGAGAGATTGTCGTTGAACCACCATGCCGCGCCGTGCTGGATCTTGCCGGGGATGCTGCCGTCGTTATAGCAGCCGCAGAGGGTGTCGATCACTGTGTTGTCCACGGGATTCAAAGAGTAGATGATCATGCGGGGAAGAAGCCCTTCGCTGTTGAGCCTGTCCATGAATCCGGTAAGGGGAGTCACAAAGTCGAATGAACCCGTTATCGTGTCGCATCCGCAGTTGATGCCGGCGCTTTCGAGCATGACGCTGTTAACGTTGCGCTTGCAGCCGAAGTGGAGCTGCATCGTCCATCCGCGTTTTGCGTATTCGCGCGCGAAAAACAGCATTATGCAGCTCTTATATGCTGTCAGTTCGGTATCAGTAAGTTTGCTGTCAGGCGAAGCGAGTTTCTTTGCCAATACTTCGTCAGCAGTAATGCCCGTATCTTCGCCGTACCATATGTATTCAGTTCCGTGATCGGAGATCGTGCAGCCGTGGGATTGGAAGTGGTCAAGCCTTGAAGTGAGTGCTTCCTTAAGATCGTCCATGGAAGAGATCTTCCTGCCGGAAACGTCTTCCAGCCTTGCAAGATAGGCGTTGAAGGAAGATTTCTCGATATCAACGATGTTGTCAGGCCTGAATGCAGGGAGGATCCTGGTCTCAAAGCCGGAATCCTTTATCTGTTCGTGATAGATGAGGGAATCGCATGGATCGTCCGTCGTGCAGATAGCCTCGACATTGGACATGGACATGATCTTACGTGCGGAAAGTTTACCTGACTGTAAGATCTCATTTGTCTTGTTCCATACATTCTCGGCATTAAGTGACGTAAGTGGTTCATCGATTCCGAAGTATCTTGCAAGTTCGAGATTGGTCCAATGATAAAGAGGATTGCCGAATGCGGATTCGACGGCCTTTGCCCACATCATGAATTTCTCTTTGTCGGAGGCGTCACCCGTGATGTATTTTTCTTCGATGCCTGATGCTCTCATAAGCCGCCACTTGTAGTGGTCACCCTTGAGCCAGAGTTCTGTTATGTTCTCGAAAACCTTATCTTCAGCGATCTCCTTCGATTCAATGTGGCAATGATAGTCAACTATCGGGAGGTCTTTGGCATATTCGTTATAGAGATTTACGGCGGTGTTGTTTTCCAGAAGGAAGTTGTCGCCTGTTAAGCTTTTCATGGTGCACCTCTTTAATTGCTGAATGTATATAGAATAACTTTTTTTCGCTGTAATCGCAAACGAAAATATGCTAGAATACTAGCTAAGAAATGAGAGGTGTTTTATATGACATTTACAGAGAAAGTCATCGATGCCGGGATCGTTCCGGTAGTCGTACTCGAGAAGACAGAAGACGCCGTTCCGCTTGCAGATGCACTGCTCAAGGGCGGGATCAGCTTTATGGAAATAACATTCAGAACAGCCTGCGCGGCCGACTGCATTGAGATCATCAGCAAGGAAGTCCCTGACATGACTGTGGGTGCAGGAACCGTGCTGAATGTGGAGCAGGCAAAGCTTGCGGTTGAGAAGGGTGCGAATTTCATCGTATCACCCGGTCTTGATGAAGAGACTGTAAAGTGGGCTATTGAAAATAATATTCCCGTAGTGCCGGGATGCGTTACACCTACGGAGATCATGAAGGCAATAAGTCTTGGTCTAAATGTAATCAAGTTTTTCCCGGCAGATGTTTACGGCGGGATCAAGGCTATTAAGGCTCTTTCTGCGCCTTTCGGACAGGTTAAGTTCCTTCCGACAGGCGGTGTGTCCGAAGCAAATCTCCAGGACTTTATCGGGAACAAATCTGTTGCTGCAGTCGGCGGAAGCTGGGTGTGCAAAAAGGATGACATAGCAAACCACGACTGGGATAAAATATCAGCTTTATCGGCTAATGCGGTTAAGATCATTAAGGAGACAAGAACATGAGTAAATATCTTACTTTCGGTGAATTGATGTTAAGACTTAAGAGCCCCGGAAGAGAGCGCTTTTTGCAATCTCCTTCGCTCGAGGCGACATTCGGAGGCGGCGAGGCAAATGTTGCCGTGTCCCTTGCAAATTACGGCCTTGAGGCTGAATTCGTATCTGTTATTCCCGATAATGCGATAGGTGATGCTGCAATAGGTGAATTAAGAAGATTCAATGTCGGCACGGATAAGATCATAAGGACGCCGGGCAGGATGGGAATCTACTATCTCGAGACTGGAGCCAACCAGCGTGCGAGCAAGGTCATTTATGACAGAGCGTATTCTGCAATATCGCTTTTCGAGGCTTCGGGATACGACTGGGACAGGATCTATAAGGACGTAAAATGGCTTCACATATCAGGCATTACGCCCGCTGTTTCTGAAGAGACAAAGGATGCTTCGCTGATGGCTGTTAAGGAAGCCAAGGAGCGCGGAATAACTGTTTCCATCGACTTGAACTACCGGAAGAATCTCTGGAAGTACGGAGTTGATGCAAAGGAGGTCATGACTGAAATGACCCGTTATGCCGACATAATTATTGCCAATGAAGAGGACTGCCAGAAGTCGCTGGGTCTTAAATGTGAGAGCAATGTCGTGGGCGGCAAGCTCAATCAGGAGGACTATAAGACATTAAGTGACAGCCTTCTCGAACAATATCCCAACGTAAAAAAGGTTGCGATCACGTTAAGAGAGAGTAAGAGTGCCGATATCAATTTCTGGGCAGCAGCTCTTAATAACGGCAGTGAATTCATCGTAAGCCGCAAATACGAGATGTATGACATTGTTGACCGCGTCGGTGGAGGAGACTCCTTTGCAGGCGGACTTATCTATGGTCTTAACGAGCTCGGAAGCGATAAGGAAGCTCTTGAATTCGCGGTGGCAGCAAGCTGTCTTAAGCACACAATCGACGGTGATTTCAACAGAGTGACCTTGGATGAAGTGATGAAGCTTGCAAAAGGCGACGGCTCCGGAAGGGTTCAAAGATAAGCGTTTACGCACTTTGTTAACCATTCAGACACGCATTATTAATTTACATCTGCTTTTTGCCCTGATAAAATAAAACAGGGGAAAAAGAGAGGTTTAATGCTGGTTAGGAGTTTAAGGAACTATGCCGTCAAGGCATTTGCGTTATTATTTGTGACCGTGATCACCGCGGGCTTTGCATACGCATATATCGATCCTTCAGAAGTATCCGCATCAGGCGATCTTTACGATACGCTCTATGAGGTTTTCCGTGACAAGAGCGGCGATCCTGACGGTTTTATGACTCAGGAAGAGCTCGTAAAGAAGATGCTTTCCAATTGTGACAAACTCTCCGGAATAGGCTATACATTTGGCTCTCAGGAGCATTATCTGGCCTGTGACGGCTTTGTAAGTCTCGTGTTCAGGCTTACGTTCGGAACGGCTCATGAATTCGAGAGGTACAGGGATAAGTTCTGGTGCAAGTTCGATTTCCGCGAGGAGCACAAGCAGGCGGGAAGTTATGTCGATAAGTACGATATCTACAGACCCGGCGGCACGTCCGTAACATGGCTTTATGAGAATTATGTCGGCAATGTCGTTGAACCACGTGCCGGCAGGAAATACGTTGAGGGTATGACGAGCAGCGGCTGGGCCGAGTACCTTGAGAGTGTCGGAGCACAGCCCGGCGATATCCTATTCTGGGATAATGACAGGAAGAATGACTGCTGGAGTCATATCGGTATCTATGCCGGGATCGAAGACGGTGTACCGAAGATGTGGCACGCGTCCTCAATCAAGGAGAAGGTCTGCAAGCAGAGCCTCGCTGAGATCACTTGTGATATCGGTTATCTTGACTATGTCCTGATCCTCGCGACGACAGACGAGCCTGTTAATGTCGGATTATATGTTGATTCCGACAACAGCGAAAAGGATTTCTCATATTCAGTCTATAAAGATTCCGGCTGCAAAGACTGCATCGGACGCATCTCGAGCATCTGCACTTTGTCGGAGCAGTCTTCCCTTGAGAGTATTCCTGTCTATCCTAACAGCGACAAGAGTGCTTACGAGAGGACGATCTATGTGAAGAGTGACATGCTGCCTTTCATCGAGGAGAACGGAGACCTTGCAGGGGCGGAGCAGATGGTCTACAAGATCCTCATCAGGATCGACGTCGATGATGACGGGAACAGCACTCTGACATATGCTGTCTACGGAGCTGAAGATATACGCTACTACTATGGAAATACCGTAGAAGACTACGATTACGGGACAGACGGAGCCGTCATTCCGGTTACGGATTTCAGGTAATATGCCCTTAACATCAGGTGCGGTTTTACCGACCAAATTAACACGTATTTGTAATTTTGCGCTCTCGGGTTTTTATAATATAATAGACTGGTGTTATCAGGGGTGATTGGCTGAGCAACGTCAGCTGCCATATGGAAGGAGCGCTTTATGGATTTTCTCGCGAAGACTACTGATGAGATCACCAATATGGAGATCAGGCATTTAAGCACCGTAAGAGAACTTGCGGCTGAATGCCTTGTACTTCTCGAGAATGACGGAACCCTTCCCCTTAAGAACCCCGGTAAGATCGCTCTTTACGGCAACGGCGCAAGACACACTGTAAAAGGCGGCGGCGGTTCCGGCGAAGTAAATACCAGAAATGATGTGAATATCTGTGACGGGCTTGAGAAAGCAGGCTTCGAGATCACTTCCAAGGGCTGGCTCGACAGATATGATGATATCTACGATGAAACTGTTAATGCATACATGTCCAAAGTCGAGACGATCGCCAAGGCAAGGGGTGTTCCTGCTACGAGCGTTTATTTCGAGATGGCACTTGATGCTCCTGACATGCCTAAGATCACAGAAGAAGACATTAATGAAGCTTCATGTGACACGGCTGTTTTTGTTATCTCACGTGATTCCACGGAAGGAAGGGACAGGACCCCTACAAAGGGCGATTATTATCTGACTGACGAAGAGGACTATAACCTTGATTTTATAACCGAACATTTCGAGAAGGTTATTGTTCTTCTTAATGTCGGTGCGGTTATCGATATGTCCGAACTTAAGCACCGTCCCGGTGTTAACTCGATCCTTCTGGTCGGACAGATCGGTAATATTACCGGTGACATCGTAGCAGACTGCATTACCGGAAAGACCAATCCTTCGGGAAAACTCGTTGACACTTGGGCCAAGGCTTACGAGGATTATCCGTGTGCAAAGGAATTCTCAAGTCAGGACGGCGATACTGATGACGAATACTACAGAGAGGGTATCTATGTAGGCTACAGATATTTCGATTCCTTCGGAATCCAGCCTCTTTATCCGTTCGGATACGGCAGATCCTATACGACTTTCAATAATACGGTAACTGATGTTGTCCAACAGGGGGCAGACATCAAGGTCTCCGTTATCGTAACTAATACAGGCGAATATCCCGGCAAGCAGGTCATCCAGGTCTACTTCTCGGCACCTGAGGGAGAGATCGACAGACCTTATCAGGAACTGGCAGGATATGCAAAGAGCAATCTTATCGATGCAGGTGCGAGTGAAGTGGTCAATGTCATATTTCCGATCGAGAACTTCGCATGCTTTGATGATGATTATCCTGCCAGGGTTATTCCCGGCGGAGACTATATAATCAGAGTCGGTACAAGTTCACGCGAGACAAAGATCGAGGCTGTCGTTACTGTCCCCGAGACAGTTGTTAAGGAGAAGTTCGACAGGATCCTTGAAGACGATGCAAGATATCTTTTCAAGGATATGACCAATCCCGGTACGGGCAAGGCGCTTCATCAGGCTTTGGAGGATTCGCAGCTTGCAGAGTGCGGAAGAAGATTCACTCTTGATCTTTACCGTATAAGAAGAGGCATTATCAGATACAGAGGTGTTAATGAGACTCATCTTGATGAGAGGAAAGGTGAAGTCCTGACATTGGGATCCGTTATCGGACGCAATGCCGGTGCAGCAGAGTTTGTTGCACAGTTCTCGCTTGAGGAATTATCCGAACTTCTAGTCGGCAATTATAACAAGGAAGACGATGACAGCGGCGTTGTCTTCGCTTCATCAACACGTGTTCCCGGTGCGGCAGCAGAGACAACATCACGTTTTGAGTGGTCAAGAAGGATCCCTGTCCTCGTTATGGCTGACGGTCCTGCAGGGCTCAGACTACAGCCTCATTTCAAAGCTACAAAGGAAGGCGAATTGTTAAAAGGCGGAGAGACCTTCGGCCTTATAAAGAATCCCTTCCCGGAAGATACACCTGAAGATGCAGTCGATTATTATCAGTACTGCACCATGATACCCGGAGCCACAGCGCTTGCTTCGAGCTGGAACCTTGATCTTATCGAGAAGCTCGGAAGACTCGTAGGCGAAGAGATGGAGGAATTCGGTGTTCATCTCTGGCTTGCTCCCGGAATGAATATTCACAGGAATCCCTTGTGCGGAAGAAACTTCGAATACTACTCGGAAGATCCGCTGGTTACCGGTCTTTGCGCTGCAGCCGATACAAAGGGTGTCCAGTCGGTTGACGGCAAGGGCGTTACGATCAAGCACTTTGCATGCAACAACCAGGAAGATAACAGAATGTTCAGCAACTCTCACGTCTCTGTAAGAGCTCTGCGTGACATATACCTTAGAGGATTTGAGATAGCAGTAAAGCTTGCACAGCCTTTCTGTGTAATGGCTTCTTATAATCTCCTCAACGGAATCCATACAGCAAATAATTACGAGCTGATCCAGAATGTACTTAGAGATGAATGGGACTATGAAGGTCTTGTAATGACGGACTGGTTCTCGTCTTTTGAAGATGTCGAATTCCTCGGATACGACGAAAAGAAAATCAAGTATCCGCCGGCATTCTCAAGACTTTGCGTATATGCGGGCTGCGATATGCAGATGCCCGGCTGCGCGAAGAATGCCAGGGATATCGTCACGGCCGTCAATAACGGCAGACTTACCTTAAGCGATGTACAATCCGCAGCAATGAACTTTGTGCGCCTTGCGATCAAATGCTTGTAAAACAGGAGTTAAATGAACGAAGTATTTGATTCGGAATTTATAAATGTAGAGTACAGGAAGGACGATAATATCGTCCTTGTTGTATTGAAGGGCAAAGCGGTCAGAGACGACTTCAGAACACCCTTGATGCATGCGGCAGATATGGTGGCCAAGCATTCATGCAAGGTCCTTGTGGCTGATTTCAGAACAGATCTTGAACCTGACGAAAGCGACGTCAAATGGTGTCAGAAGATCCTTGCGCCTAATCTTAAGAAGAATGGTCTTCAGACCCTTGCCTTTATCGATAACGGAAATATAGAAAGACTGAAAGAGGGCGCAGCCCTTTTCGAAGGCAAGATCGATACAAAGGTGTGCAGGGATCTTGATGAGGTTATATCCCTGACAGGTTCTGCTGCTCCCGATATAACTTCCGGTGACAGTCCTAAGACCGTCAGCATGACGCGTGAGGAAGCTCTTGAATACATGGGGCTTGAAGCGGATGCCGACATCAAAGAGATAGATGACCGCTTCTGGCAGATGTCCAAGAAGTACAGAGGCAAGGACGATCCGGAATCCGTAAGGATGGAAGATGAGATATCCGCTGTATATGACATTGCTTCCGGAAGGCGTGACAGAAGGCTTGCCGAAGAGAAGCAGAGGGCTTCTGAACCGATGTATTTCGGAAGATATAAGAGTGATTGGAAAAACATAATCCAATACAGCTGGCGCAAGTGGTTACTGTTTGCTTTTATTGCGATATGTTCCGTTGCCGTGATCGTAGGAATATTCACCAGCGGCAAGTCGGACTGTTCGGTGATCGTATTCGGGCACATGTACTTTGACAATACCTGTATGCGTGAGGCACTCGAGGCTCAGGGGATCAAAAAGCCATATGTAGGCTCGGTCGATCTTGTCGTTCCGAATGATCAGGATATCGCACAGGAAGAGTACAGCGCTGAGTTATTCAATGCGCAGTTCTATACTGACCCTGACGTTCTTATCTCGGATTCGAGAGCTTACTTGTTCTATTTCAGCGCATTCAAGGACTTAAGTCCGCTCTATGACAGGATAATGGAAGGTCTTTCAGATGAAGCAAAAGCAGGTGTTGAACCTGTATATATGTCAGAGCGTGATGCGGTCAAATACCAGAACATCATGAACACGTTAAACGGCATCCTGGATCAGGAGAATATCGATCCTGAGGAGATTCCTGATATGCCCGTAATGATCGGTATCGAGATAAAAGATCCGGAAATAGTAAAAAAGCTCGGTGTTGATTGCTGGTGGAAGGAGCGCGAGACTACGCTTCTTTTAGGCCAGTGCACGAACAGCACCAATGATGACCAGACTGTCCTTGTGATAACCACCATCATCAACAGGGCGTTTGCTGATTGATCTGAGCCATTCCCGTTGCATCGAAAAGAAGGTTTAATTCGTCTTCTGTAAGGGGACGGAGTGTTCCGCATGAATCAAGGGCTTCACCGACCTTAACGCCAGCAAGCTCAAGCCTTCTGAGTTCTAATACTTCCTTGTTGAAATGCGCGAAGATCCTTCTGACCTCATGAGTCTTGCCTTCCGTAAGAGTAAGGTAAGCCCTGCCGGTGCCGTCTGCAAAATCAAGGGGTTCTAGATTTGCGGGCGCGATCTGTTCGCTGTAGCCTTTGTCCTTTATCGTAAAGCCGGAGGATATCGTGGCGATCTCATTTTCGCGCCATTCAAGGCCTCTGAAAGTGGCAAGATAGATCTTGGGGACTTTATATCTGGGCGACTGGAGACGGTGGGAAAGCTCGCCGTCATTCGTGATGATCAAAAGCCCGGACGTATGGTAATCAAGCCTTCCGACAGGAGACAGCTTTTTGGATCTGAGTTCAGACGGAATGTAATCGGCGACACAGGGAAGGCGCTTGTCTTCCATGGCTGTAAGGACTCCGTCGGGTTTGTCCAAAAGGTAGTAAAGCCTGGTGCGGCAGTTTATCTGATCCCCGCCGTAAGTGATCTCATCGTCCTCTGATACATGCTTTGACGGATCGGTAATAACGGCGCCGTTAACCTGTACGCCGCCTCTTGAGATCATGTCCCTGACTTGAGATCTCGTGCCCAAGCCGTTGTTTGCAAGTAATCTGTCAAGTCTCATGAAACTATTATAACTTAATAGTTTATAATTGAAGTTGGTTTACGAGGTAATTACGGATGGAAATCATTAATATAGAGCAGGGTCACCCCACGGTTGCGCAGGCCATGACCAGACTCCAGAACGGCATCTACCGCGCGAGGGCTACAGGTCAGCCTCTGGCAAAGATAATCCACGGCTACGGTTCTTCCGGTACCGGCGGAGCGATCAAGCAGGCGCTTGGCCTTGAACTCCGCAAATATATTGCCCGCGGAATGATTAAAGCATATTGTCCCGGTGAGGACTTCGGACCGTTCTCGTCTTCAGGCCGCGAGATAAGCGCAAAGCATCCCGCAGCATCAAGAGACAGGGACTGGGGAGTGCAAAATGACGGCATTACTGTCGTAATGTTCAAATAAAGAGGTTTATATGACAGAAGATTTTGATATGAAGTGGGACCTGTTTGAGGCCAAATGCAAGGAATGCCACAACTGCGGTCTGAGGGACGGATGCACCAATGTAGTTATCTACAGAGGGAACAGAAAAGCTCCTTTGATGATAATCGGCGAAGCACCGGGCGAGAACGAGGATATCCAGGGACTTCCTTTTGTAGGAAGATCAGGCCAGCTCCTTCAAAACCTTTTGGGAAGTTACGGCTTTACCGGTGAAGACTACCATATCTGTAATATTGCGAAATGCAGGCCGCCCCAGAACAGGCGCCCGACTCCTGAAGAGATACGCGCGTGCAAGCCTTTGCTTGCCGAGCAGTTCAGGCTCGTAAAGCCCAGAGTGATCCTTCTTTGCGGATCTACAGCCTATGAGGGATTCTTCGGCACCAAGCCCGTAATGCATGATGTCAGGGGCAGGTTTATCGAGAAGAACGGGTATTTTATCATGACGACATACCATCCTGCATATGCCTTGAGAAACCCTGCGAATAAGATGCCTATATATGAAGATATGGGCAAAGTAAGGGAGAAATTGACCGAGATCGGAGCCATGCCTCCGCTTGAGCCGGTAAAAGATTAGTATCCTGACAGAATGCGGTCTGCCGCAGAAGTCTGCAAAAAGATTAAATATCTTATATTGATTTTCGGATTTTGCTTTGCTATAATCACCGAGTTGTAAAAAGCATTGCCGAATTGTGTAACGGTAGCACACCGGTCTCTGACACCGTTTGTCAAGGTTCGAATCCTTGTTCGGCAGCCATCCAAGTAAGCTCTTTTGTCTACCGTGGGCAGAAGAGCTTACTTTATTTATTCAACGAAGAGAGTTTGGTATGATCACATTGATAAATCGGGCTTTGGCTTTTGCAATCATCGATTCTCTGTTATGGAATGCAATATCAAGTTATGGGTCATGAGAGGAAAGGCAAATATGGAAGACTGTGTGTTTTGCAAAATTGGGTCCGGTGAGATACAGGGACTCAGAATCTGTGAAGATGATGAGACTCTCGCATTCATGGACATCTCGAAGGATTATGACGGACACATTCTTGTTATACCCAAGAAGCACTATCGATACGTGACAGATTGTCCCGACAATTTGGCTTGTAAGGTTTGGTCCATGGTACAGAAGGTCAGTAAACATCTGATTGAAAACTGCGGTTACGACGGAGCCGACATCATGTCAGCCAACAGTCCCGTGAGCCAATCACTCCCTCATTTTCATGTACACATAATCCCAAGAAAAACCGGGGATCGACTGGGAAATCCGGGAGAATGGCCAACGCCGGCAGGGGCTAAGGAAGATGTGCGCGTTATGCATGAGAGGCTGAAGATAACAGGATTTATTAAAAAATGACAGGAAAAGAAACGTTTTCTTCCCTGTTTATTTCTCGTTGAATGATTCGTTTCGGTTTGTCTGGACAGACGTGAACCTTTTAGGCGTACTAAGCTCGGTCTCGTACCTTTTGGGCGTACTTGGGCAATCAAACCGCATTTGCCATGAAGAAGGCATTTGCGGTTTTTATTTTCGCGAACGGCGCATCGCAATCTCCGTAAATATAAAGAGTTATGCACATATTTGTTATTATTTGTACGATTGTGATGATATAATCGCAATGTTAATCAAGTAATCCTTTTTGAGGGAGGCTATTATGAAGAAAAAGATCGTAAGCGCGGTCCTGGCAGGTTCAATGCTTTTGAGCCTTGCAGCTTGTAACAAGCCCGCGCCCACTGACACGGAATCTTCAGAGACATCGGAGACGACGACTGAAGTGACCGAGACTACTTTGGATCCTAATTCGATCATGGGATTTAATATGATCGATAACGGAGATTTTTCGAACAAGAAAGCGGCATGGAATGTATATCTCGAAGGCGGCGAAGGAATTGTCATCGTAAATGACAAGGGTGAGCTCGAGTATGACTGCTCCATAGTCGGCACAAAACAGCACGCTAACCAGATCTATTATGACGGATTCAGCATCTATCAGGACTGTACCTATGAGATGCAGTTCGATGCTTATTCGACTGTTGAGCGTGATCTTGAGTACAGAATCCAGATAAACGGTTCCGATTATCACGCATATAACAGCGAGATCATCCACGTTACTACTGAGATGCAGCATTTCGACATAACCTTTACAATGAAGGAAGCCAGTGACCCCGCTCCTCGTCTCTGCTTCAATCTCGGAAGATTCGAGACCAATGAGAAATTTAAGGAGCATTCAGTCATGTTCGATAATTTCGATCTGAGATGTATCGATGACACCGGATATGTTAATGCAGGTAAGATCGTATATCCTGCGATCAATCTCAATCAGGTCGGTTATCTGCCCAAGGCTTCCAAGGTAGCAGTCCTCAACGGTGATGCTATCGCTTCAAAGGCTTCCGTTGTTGATATCGCTTCCGGTGATACCGTATATGAAGGCGACGTAAGCGCTGCTGTATTTAATGAGAGTACAGGCAGAGACGAAGCAAGATTCGACTTCTCAAGTGTTACAACACCCGGCGAATATAAGGTAGTTGTCGGTGATATCGAATCATTCGAATTCGCGATCGCCGATGATGTTTACACTGATGCATTCAAGGCATCACTCCGTATGTTCTATCTGCAGAGATGCGGTGTCGAGCTTGCTGAGGAATATGCAGGTGATTATGCTCACCCTGAATGCCATGCATCTGAAGCCACGATCTACGGCACAGATGAGACTATCGATGTATCGGGCGGCTGGCACGATGCAGGTGACTACGGAAGATATGTTGTTACCGGCGCTAAGGCAGCTGCAGACTTAATGCTCGCTTACTCACTCTATCCGAAGGCATTCGACGATAATCTCGGCATCCCCGAGTCCGGCAACGGCATTCCCGATGTTCTCGATGAGGTAAGGTTCGAGCTCGACTGGCTGTTCAAGATGCAGAATTCCGAAGGCGGCGTTTACCACAAGGTAACATGCACTAACTTCCCTGGCTTTGTAATGCCTGAGGAAGAGACAGAAGAACTCATTGTCTGCCCTGTATCCACAACTGCAACGGGTGATTTTGCTGCAGTTATGGCTATGGCATCCAAGGTATACGCAAAAGTCGATGCTGACTTCGCATCCAAGTGCCTTGAAGCAGCTCAGAAGGCTGCAGATTATCTTGAGGCACATCCTGATCTCGAGGGCGCAAAGAACCCTGACGGCATCGTTACAGGTGAGTATCCTGATATCGAGGATGCTGACGAGAGGATCTGGGCTTATGCCGAACTCTACAAGGCTACAGGCGATGTCAAGTATGACGATGCATTCTGCGCACTTATCGGATTGGAAGTTCCCAGTGCAACTGATCTCGGCTGGATGGGCGTAGGCGGATATGCAGCATATGCTTATCTCTCTTCCGGCTTCAAGGGCAAGTTCTATGATGCAATTCTTGCAAGCTTCATGGGCGGACTTGCAACTATCGAAGCTGCTGCGGCTGCTGACAGCTACAATTCATCACTTACCGTATATCCTTGGGGCAGCAACATGACTATTGCCAACAACGGTATGTATATGCTCCTTTTCGATGCCGTAAACGGCGGTAATAAGGGCGATCAGATCGCCAGAGAGCAGCTTAACTATCTGCTCGGTACGAACGGTCTCGGTGTCTGCTTCCTTACCGGTTACGGCACGGTATCACCCGAATCACCCCACCACAGACCTTCACAGGCTAAGGGTGAAGCTGTTCCGGGCATGATTGCCGGCGGTCCTAACGAGAATCTCGAAGATCCTTATGCAGCTAATGTTCTTGCAGAAGCGGCACCCGCTCTCTGCTATGCTGACAGCGATCAGGCATTCTCGCTGAACGAGGTAACTATCTACTGGAATTCACCTGCCGTATTCCTTTTCGCTTACGTGGTAAGCAACGGCTGATACGGCCACGTAAATCAGAACTTCAAGGGGCTGTCTTCGTTGGGAAGGCAGCCTCTTTTGGTTGGGGTGAGGCGTACGGGTCTTCCAAAATCATTTTCAGAGGAAAATGCCGGATCCGGAAAACACCTGCCGGCATCATGACACGCACGCGAAAAGACAAACTCCGCGGTTGTGCTAGAATATTAAAGATACCAAAACGGGAGGTTTACATACCGATGAACCCTACATATTACGACATGATCTTCAAGCGCAAATCTTTTCACAGATACGGCGAGCCGGACGGGAAGAAGATCACGCCTGAGGAACTGGAAGACATCAAAAGGATGTGGTATGAGTTTAAGCCTCTTACAGAAGGGATTACCACTAAGATCAAGATCGTTCCGGGTGAACAGACAAGCTGCAGCAGGGGAGAGGAATACTGCATCCTGATATACAGCGAGAAAAAGCCCGGATATCTTCAGAATATCGGATACATCGGCGAGCAGATGGATCTCTACCTTACTTCCAGAGGAATAGGCCCTCTCTGGTTCGGCGTCGGAAGGACGAAGGAAAGGCGTTTTGAAGGGCTTGAATACGTCATAATGATGGCCATCCGCAAGATCGATGATGATTCGAAGTTCAGAACGCCGGGTGATCTCTCAACATTCAAGCGCGTGCCCGCAGAGGAGTTCTGGGAGGGCGATGTGATCGACGGGATCACTGATGTTGTAAGGCTTACTCCGACAGCCTGCAATATCCAGCCGTGGAAGGTCGTAAACAAGGGCGGAGGCACCCTGGATGTTTACCGTTACAGACGTCCCGGAAAGCACGGCATAATCCCGCCTTTCAGACTTGCTTATTTCGGTAGCATTGATATCGGTATTTTCATGCTGTTCCTTGACCTGTGTTTGGAACACAAGGGAATTGAGTTTGAACGCGAGTTTACGCCTGACAACGGTAATTTCAAACAGCTTAATCTTAATGCCGTATACAAGTTCAAAGACTGATAAGAGGTGTTATTTATGAAGACCGCAGTTGTTTATTATTCAATGCACGGCAATGTCCGCTACGTATGTGAGAAAGTCGCTGCTGCGACGGGCGCAGACCTTATAGAACTCGTGCCTAAAAAAGCATATCCCGACAAGGGCATGAAGCAGTTCATCTGGGGAGGGTCCGCGGTTACATTCAAGAAGAAGCCTGATCTTGAACCATATACATTCAGCGCTTCAGATTATGAACTCGTCATTCTTGCGACGCCGGTCTGGGCAAGCAGTTTTGTTCCGCCAATGAGGACTTTCTTTGAAGATAATGATCTGTCAGGCGTGAAGATCGCATTCATAACGACTTCTGCAGGCGGTGATTCGTCAAAGTGTATCGAAGCGCTTAAGACTGCCGCTAAATGCAGCAATCCTGCTGCCGTGCTGAATCTCGTTGAACCGAAGGATCAGCCGTCTGATGAGAAAGAGAAGGAAATCGAAGGTTTTATAGAAGCTGTCAGGGCCTTAAGCTGAGATCGATGTGCTGTTGAAATGAAGAACTTGATAATTCAGTGATTCATTTCATGTGCTGTTGTCCGGAAGCGGTTTTTATTCTAATATAGACATGGTAGCATACCGGTTTGGAGGGTAACTGATGTATAAGATCCTGATCGCCAATGACGACGGAATAACTTCTGAAGGTCTTGTAAGGCTTGCAAGGACTGCGAAGAAATTTGGCGAAGTCTGGGTGGTCGCACCCGAATCACAGCGCAGCGCGATGTCCCATTATTCCACTTTCTGGGATGGCGTTGACGTATGGCCGGTTGATTTTCCCGTATCTGATGTTCACGCTTTTGCATGCTCGGGAACGCCCGCAGACTGTGTCCGCCTGGGTGCGATAGCGGTAGTGCCGGGGGGGCCTGACAGGATCTTCTGCGGGATCAACATCGGCTACAATATTGCAAGTGATATACAGTATTCAGCAACAGTCGGCGCCGCGCTTGAAGGAGCCGGTCTTAAGATACATACGATAGCGTTCTCCGAGGAGTACGACGGACTTCATGAAGTTACGGAGAAATACATAGATCAGATCACGTCAGAGCTTATCAGCAGCCCCTTAGGCAAAAATGAAGTGTGGAATGTCAATTTCCCGGGCTGCGCTTTGAGCGAATGCAATGGAATCCTTTATGACTGTAAGGTATCAGATGATGACTTTGATATCGTCGGATATAATGTCACGGCAAAAGACGGGGATAAGATCACATATCAGGTCGATTATAAGCGCACATGGAAAGGCTCTGAGGGAACCGATCTTTATGCTGTCGTAAATAAATATGTTTCAGTCGGCAAAGTAAAGAATATCAGCTGACCTCTATGGATCCTGTAAAGAACAACAAGACGGTAAGTATTCCCTTAGCAGACAAAAGGCAGTCTCAAAAGCCCGGTTACGAAGAATACAGGGCAGAAACAAGGAGTCTTCTTCCGGTACCCAAGTGAAGGCGTTGTGGTACAATGTCAGGACAGTTTATACGGTCTTTTATTATTTTGGAGACATCAGATGCGTGATTTTACAGTAAGCAAGGCCCAGGACGGGCTTCATGTCGTTAAGGCCTCGCAGGAGGCTTTTCCGCAGCTTAAGTCTGCGGATCTTTTTCACGCGCTCAAAAGGCGTGACATAAGGATCGACGGCAAAAAGGTCAATAAGGATATTGCCGTAAAGGCGGGCAGTGTTGTTGAGATATGGCTTCCTGATGATCTTTTCGATGCCAAAAAGGCATCTGCTCCGGCGGCCTCCAAAGAGCCGATGTTTGAGATCGTTGCAGAGACAAAAGGTCTTCTTATCGTCAATAAATCACAGGGAATTGCGGTCCACTCCGGCAAGAGCGATATCGATGACACTCTTATCGATCTGATCCGCGGAACGACAAAATACAAGGATGCAGAGCTCTGCCACAGGATCGATATGAATACCGGAGGTCTCGTTCTTATCGCCAAGAATAAGCAGGCTTTATCTGACTGCGTCGAGCTTTTCAGGAATGATCTTGTCACCAAGCGGTACAGGGCTCTGGTGCTCGGAGAACCTGATGAAGGCGAACCTGCGGTAGGCGAGGACGGAACAATTTATAAAGAAGTTAAGGGCTATCTCGAAAAGACAAAGTCCGGCAAAGTATACATCCATGATGACAAGCAGCCGGGTGACCTTGATATCGCCACAAAATACAAGATCCTTAAGACTTTCAAAGGCGTGGGGCCTGACGGTGAGAGCGTATCCGATCTGGAACTCGAGCTCGTTACAGGAAGGACACACCAGATAAGAGCGCAGTTCGCGCATCTGGGACACCCCGTAATAGGTGACGGTAATTACGGAAGGAATAAGGTAAATCTGCACTTTGAGACGAAGGACGGCAGAAAGGTCAGATACCAGCAGCTGTTCTCGTGCCAGATAATATTCGGCAGGATCCCGAAGAATAACATGCACGTTGACGTGTCAGGCAAAACATTTAAAATATTACCTGATTATAATATTAAGCTTGCAAATAACGCTTAAGGCATAGGAAGTGCATAACAGATGACTGACAACAGACCAATCGGATTATTCGATTCAGGCATAGGTGGACTTACTGTTCTCCGTGAGATCTGGAAAGCCGCACCTGATGAGAGCACCATTTATTTCGGTGACAATTCAAGGGCGCCTTACGGCACAAAGTCCAGGAGCACTGTTATCAGGTATTCACTGCAGAATCTTAGCTTTCTTGAAAGCAGGGATGTGAAGATGATCGTCGTTGCCTGCAATACTGCAAGCGCTTATGCATATGAAGAGCTCAGGAAGCGTGCAAAGGTCCCTGTGGTCGAGGTTGTTACTCCGGGCGCTGATGAAGCCTGCCGTGCGACAAGAAACGGCAGGATCGGCATTATCGCAACCAAGGCTACCGTTTCCACTGGCGTATATAAGGATGCTGTCGAGAGAAGAGCCGCAGAGCTCGGAATGAATAATATAGAGATCTTCCAGCAGGCATGTCCGCTGTTCGTATCCCTGGCTGAAGAGGGCTGGTGGGATTCTGAGGTCACAAGACTTACTGCCGAGGAATACTTGAAGCCTTTGAAGGAAGCAGGCATTGATACGCTCGTTATGGCGTGCACACACTATCCGCTGCTTTCCAAAGTGATAGGCGAAGTAATGGGTGAAGGCGTCGTGCTTGTTAATACAGGTGTGGCAACTGCCAAGGTTGTAAAACATCTCCTTAGTGAGGAAGGAATAGCATCCGAACATAACGAGAAGCCTCAAAGGGAGTTCTTTACAAGTGATGAGCCCGAACTTTTCGAGCAGGTCGCGACACCATTCCTGGGTGAAGGTCTGCCTTCGGGAACCAGACATTTTTCCACAGATAAATATGAGGTGACAATCTGATGGCTGAAAGTAACGGCGACTGCCTGTTTGTGATCAGATCCGGAATGTACGGCGAGCCTCTTACCACAAAAGGCTCTTTTTCCGTTGAAGGCGGAAGGACGGTCTACAACTGGACTGAAAAGCACAGCGATAATGAGAAAGAGACTCATTTTGTAATGACTCTTATTAAAGAAGAATCTAAAGCTATCGTGGTCAGGAACGGGGATGTCACATCGAGAATGGTTTTCGAGTCCGGAAACAAGACAACAAGCTCAATGAACACGTCTTTCGGCGTTATTGACGTAGTGATAGATACCGAATATATTAACTTCCCGGGGGGCCTTATTGACGGCGCGGAGATCAGTTATACACTCGATCCTGACAGCGGTGAACCGATAAGGAATATTTTTTCCATAAAAAGGCTCTTGCAAAAAGAACAAATATAAGGTATTATCTTCAAGCATTTGTGAAAAGAAAGAGGTGAAGATGAATGGCACATCCGAAGCGTAAATGGTCGAAGGCAAGGACTGCACGTCACAGAAGCGCATGGAAACTTAACATGCCGGGTCTCGTTGAATGTCCCCAGTGTCATGCTAAGATGCTTCGCCGCACGGTCTGCAAGAACTGCGGTTACCTGGATGGAAAACAGGTTATCAAAGTCGGCGACGAGATTTGATGTAATAAAGAAGTATTGAGTTAACGAGGCGGTGTTTGGAAATAAGGCACTGCCTCTTATTTTTGCAAAAGGAAGGATTTAAGGCATGAGTAAACCGGTTGTCGCAATAGTGGGAAGGCCTAATGTAGGCAAGTCCTCGCTGTTCAACACGATTTACGGAGAGAGGATCTCCATTGTCCATGACACCCCCGGTGTCACGAGAGACCGTATCTATGCCGAGACTTCATGGAGCGGAAGAGACTTTATAATGATCGATACGGGCGGTATTGAGCCCGATACAGGTGATGACATTATCCTGCAGCAGATGCGCATCCAGGCTGAGATCGCGATCGAGACTGCCGATGTCATCCTGTTTATGTGTGACCTTAAGAGCGGACTTACCGCTGCAGACGAGGAGATCGCCGTCATGCTCAGGAAAGCAGGGCGTCCCGTTGTCGTCTGTGTTAATAAGTCCGACTATGTAGGCGATCCTCCGCCGGAATTCTATGAGTTCTACAATCTTGGGCTTGAGGATGTCTGCGCGATCTCGGCAGCACACAAGTTAGGTCTTGGCGAGATGCTCGATATGATCATTTCAAAGTTCCCGCCTGCAGACGAGGATGAAGGCAAGGATGATACCATCAGAGTCGCCATAATCGGCCGTCCTAACGCCGGCAAGTCCTCTCTGTCCAACAGGCTCGCAGGTGCCGAGAGATCTATCGTATCCGATATCGCGGGCACCACAAGAGATACTATAGACTCACTGATCGAGAATGATTACGGGTCATTTACGATCGTAGATACTGCCGGAATGCGTAAAAAGGGCAAGATCGAAGATGTCATCGAGCGTTATTCGATGGTCAGGGCTCTTGCTGCGGTCGACAGGGCTGATGTCTGCGTTATCCTGGTCGATGCCGAAGCAGGCGTTACCGAGCAGGACGCAAGGATCGCGGGCCTCGCGCACGATAACGGAAAGGCTTCCGTGATCGTTATCAACAAATGGGATCTTATAGAGAAAGAGACAGGCACGCTGGAAGAGATGACAAAGATCGTAAAGCAGCGCCTTCCTTTCATGGATTACGCTCCGGTGCTCTTTATCTCAGCTAAGACGGGACAGCGCGTTGACAAGCTTTTCGCGCTCATAAAGACAGTATATGAGAATTCGAAGAAGCGTTTAACGACAAGCGTTCTAAACAAGATGATCTCCGAGGCTGTTACACAGGTCCCCACACCGCAGGACAAGGGCAGGCACTTAAAGATCTATTACGGCACACAGGTTTCCGTGCAGCCTCCTACATTTGCGCTCTTTGTCAACGACAAGGAACTGTCGCATTTCTCTTATGAGCGCTATCTCGAGAACCAGCTCCGCCGCAACTTCGGATTCGAAGGCGTCCCGCTGCGTCTCCTTTTGCGTAATAAGAATGGCGAAGAAGACTGATATTTTGTGAAATATCACAGTGCCAATTCCTGACGTTTCAGTAGCAAAATATTACTCGGTTTAATTTATAAATATCTAGAAGCATCGGCTTGGGGTTTTGCCCGATCTATTTTACGGAGAATTCTTTTATGGCAGTTACAACTATCGAGAACTTGAGAAACATCGCAATCATCGCTCACGTCGACCACGGCAAGACAACGATCGTAGACTCAATGCTTAAGCAGGCAGGCGTTTACCGTGAGAACGAGGCAGTCGTTGAGCAGGTAATGGATTCCAACGATCTTGAGCGTGAGAGAGGCATTACGATCCTCGCTAAGAATACGGCTATCGACTACAAGGGCATCCGCATCAACGTAGTTGACACTCCCGGCCACGCTGACTTCGGCGGTGAGGTTGAGCGTGTACTTAAGATGGTTGACTCCGTTCTTCTCGTAGTTGATGCTTTTGACGGTCCTATGCCGCAGACACGATTCGTGCTCCATAAGGCACTTGAATTAGGCCTTAAGCCTATCGTCTGCATCAACAAGATCGACCGTCCTGACGCAAGACCTCTCGAAGTAGTTGACATGGTCCTTGATCTCTTCATCGAGCTCGGCGCAGATGACGACCAGCTTGAATTCCCCGTTGTATACACATCCGGCAAGACATGCATTGCCACACTTGATCTCAAGGAATATGAGGAAGGCAAGCAGCTTGACTTCACTCCTCTCCTTGACACGGTTGTTAAGTACACACCCTGCCCTGCAGGCGATCCTGAGGGCCCTATGCAGCTTCTCGTATCCAATATCGATTCAGACCCTTATATCGGAAGGATCGGCGTAGGAAGAGTCGAGAGAGGCACGATCAAGCAGGGCGAGAATGTTGCCCTCATGACATTTGGCGAAGACGGCAAGAGAAATGCAAGAGTCGTTAAGCTTATGAGATTCCATAACCTTGGACGTGAGGAAGTCTCATCCGCATCCATCGGTGAGATCGTCTGCGTTGCAGGTATCGCTGACATCAACATCGGTGATACGCTCTGCGATCCCAATAATCCCGAACCGCTCCCGTTCGTAAAGATCGACGAGCCTACTATCGCCATGACATTCTCTGTCAATGACAGCCCTTTCGCAGGCCAGGAAGGCAAGTTCGTAACATCACGTCACTTAAGAGAAAGACTTTTCAAGGAGATCGAGACAAACGTTTCCATGAGAGTCGAAGAGACAGATACAACAGAGGCGTTCATCGTAAAGGGAAGAGGAGAGCTCCATCTCTCAGTCCTTATCGAGACTATGCGCCGTGAAGGATATGAATTCCAGGTAAGCAAGCCGAAGGTCATCATGAAGGAGATCGACGGCGTTCTCTCAGAACCTGTTGAAGAACTCGTTATTGACGTTCCCGAAGACTTCGTCGGACCTGTTATGGAGAAGATCGGAAAGCGTAAGGGAGAGCTCCTCAATATGCTTCCTCCGACCAAGGGATATACACGTCTGGAGTTCAAGATCCCGTCCAGAGGACTCCTCGGATACCGTACCGAGTTTTTGACCGACACTAAGGGCAATGGTATAATGAACAGCGTTATCTCGGGCTTTGAACCCTTCGCAGGAGACATCGAGACCAGAGGTCAGGGCGTGCTCGTGGCGTTCGAGACAGGTACCGCTGTAACCTACGGATTGTACAATGCCCAGGATAGAGGTGCACTCTTCATCGGAGCAGGCACGCCGGTATACGAAGGCATGATCGTAGGTGTAAATCCTAAGCCTGATGATATTACCGTTAATGTCTGCAAGAAGAAGCATGTAACCAACATGCGTTCTGCAGGAGCAGATGACGCAATGCGTCTTACACCGCCCCTGTCATTCTCCCTTGAGCAGTGCCTCGAATTCGTCGAAGATGATGAACTTTGCGAGGTAACTCCCCAGAGCATCAGACTTCGCAAGAAGATACTTAATAACGACTTGCGTGCCAAGACTCTTGCTAAGCAGAAGAAGGACGCTTGATCTTAAAACTAAACTTTGGGGGTGCTTTTAACTGATGTTGTCTAACAAAGTCAGAGTCGCTCTCAGGATATTGATCATCATTGCATTGTTATTCGGTTTTGCGGTAGCCGGTGTTTACATCGGCTATAACTATGTCATCTCTCAGGATAAGAGATTCAATACATTGAAGCAGGATATCGAAGACGGCAAATATGACGTCAAGGCCGATACCGAAGGTGCCGTTACCATTGTTGTAAAGAGCGGTGATTCCACATCTGATATTGCTGAGAAATTGTACGATCAGGGACTTATTACCAATAAGTTCCTGTTCTCGATCATCAGTAAACTTAACGGATTTGACGGTGCCTATGTAGCAGGAACCCATTATCTGCTCAAAGGTTATTCATACGATGAGATCATGTATTTTCTTACCCTTGAGCCTGCGGCTGTCAAGGTAACAATTCCTGAGGGTTCCACTTACTATGAGATCAAAAAGATCCTGCACGATGCGGGTCTCAGTTTTGATGACGAGGAATTTGACAAGTGCATGAATTCTCCGAATCTCTTTGTCGACTATGAATTCGTATCACAGATCGAGATCAAGGACGGAAGAGACTTTATCCTCTCAGGATATCTCTATCCGGATACGTATTATTTCGATGTCAACGCAAGCCCTGAGTCCATCATCAGAAGGTTCTTAAACAACATGCGCAATAAGCTCTACGACGAGTATTATGCCAGAGCCAAGAAGCTCGGTATGACGATGGATGAGGTTATTACACTTGCTTCCGTCATCCAGATGGAGACAGGTAAGCCTCTGGACATGCTGTATGTTTCCGCAGTATTCCACAACAGACTTAAGTCTGACGATGAGTCAATGAGATATCTCGGTTCATCTGCGACGATCAACTACCTTATTGAGATCAACGGCGGCAGGTCTTCTATCCTGCATACAGACAGCCAGCTTTCCATCGAGAGCCCTTATAACACATATACGCATCAGGGGCTTCCGCCGGGACCTATCTGCATGCCGGGAAGTGATGCCATTTCCGCTGCTCTGTATCCCGAGCCGAACTGCAACTACCTGTATTTCTGCGCTACGGGCGAGGACGGCAATACGGCATTTGCAACGAATCTCTCAGATCACGAGGCAAATATCGAGAAGTACAGGGAGAACTGGATCAAGGCTGACGAGGCTGCTAACTCTACGCCTACACCGACGCCTGTTGATTCCACCGAGCCTGCTGAGACCACGGATAACGGTCTGGTTATAATTCCGGATACTTAAGACGTTTGTGCTTTTAATTGAGGAGCATTATGGGGTACGACCGATCAAGATATGAGATATTAAGTCCTGCCGGCAATCCGGATAAACTCCGTGCCGCAGTGCAGTACGGTGCAGATGCCGTCTATCTTTCCGGTCAAAGTTACGGCCTGCGCGCTTTTTCCGATAACTTCAACGAGGAAGAGATGAAGGCCGGGATCGCCTATGCCCACGACCATGGCGTCAAATGCTATGTAACACTGAACGTAATGCCGACAGAAGAAGATCTGGGCGGCCTGGAGCACGCGATAAAATTCGTCGGTCTTGAGAGCGGCGCTGACGCAGTGCTGATCTCCGATCCCGGTGTATTCACGATGGCTCGCACTTTATGTCCGGATCTCGAGATCCATATCTCAACACAGGCAAGCGTCACAAACAGCGCTGCCTGCAATTTCTGGGCTTCCCAGGGCGCGAAAAGAATAGTCCTCGCACGCGAGGTCTCCCTTGACCAGATCAGGAAAATCCGCGCCGCGATCCCTTCTGACGTCGAACTCGAGTGCTTTATTCACGGCGCAATGTGCGTCTCATATTCCGGCAGATGCCTTTTGTCCAATTACTTTACCGGCAGAAGATCAAATGGCGGCGCATGTGCGCAGCCCTGCAGATGGGGTTATTACGTTGTTGAGGAAAAGCGTCCCGACATCCCGCTGCCTGTCGAAGAGGACCGCCGCGGCACATATATTTTCGGAAGCCGCGATATCTGCATGATCGACCACATTCCCGAACTCGTTGATGCCGGCATTAATTCCTTCAAGATCGAAGGAAGGATCAAGGGTGCCTATTATGCTGCTGCTGTTACAAAGGTCTACAGGGAAGCAGTCGATCTTTACTGCAGGGATCCGGAAAACTATAAAGTCGATCCGCGCTGGAAAGTTATACTCGATAAAGTCGTACACAGAGACTATGACACCGGATTCTTTTTTGACAGTCCTACCGATGATGCCAAGATAGATCCCGACAAGTCGTATAACAAACCCGCCTTCGTTGTCGGGGTTACTGAAGGATTTGATCCTGAGAGCGGACTTTGCATTGTCACACAGAAGAACAAGCTTTATAAGGGTGACACTTTGAACGTGCTCATGCCTGAGGGATACATGGCTCCGGTTGTAGTATCCGGGCTTTACGACGCTAAGATGAATCCGGTTGAAGACTGCCCTCATCCTGAGATGAAGTTCTATATGAAGGCCGTATCTTCCGCTGACGGCTCTGCAGTCGAGCTGCCGCCCATGACCTTCCTTTCGCGTGACGGTGACAAGGACTTCGGTATTCCTGCCCCCAATTAATCCTTTTTTCTGCTGTATTTGCTTTAGGCTATTTTGCCATTCTCATGTCAGAAAACGTTAATTATTTTGTAACACATTGTGACATTGGTTGTGCTATATTTAAGCCATCAGATAAAAGACGAACGGAATAGTTAGAAGGAGGTGAGACCAATGGGAAGTGAAGCACAAACAAGCAGACGATTGGTCTTGCTTGATTCAACAGTTTCCTCCATGTAAGTAATTAAACTTAAATTTGAGTTTCTCTCAAGATTTGAATCAACAGATCAGTCGTACGCTAACTACATCTGAATATCATGTAACAGTAAGTCCTGACTCCCGCATTGATCAGCGGGAGTTTTTTTGTGGTGATTTTCTGTAGGCGGGAGGCTGGATCGCTGAAGTCTGAAGGATGTAAATCCGGCGGGTTGATTTGTGTGGTCGGAAGCCCCAGCGAGTCCCAAATAGCAGAAGGCCGGGATATCAGATCGGTCAGTATCTCAAAACAGGCCTCGTTCCCGCCCATTCCATTTTCGAGCGCTCGAAAAAACAAAACGCAAGTATATATGCTAAAACGTGAAACCGGGGCAAAATACATTTCCTCTTGACACTTCCAGACTATCGCAGTAGTATGGACTATAGGAATAGTCTGGAGGACTTAACATGAGTGAAAAACTGTTTGACAGTGAAGCAAAAGTCATGGAGATCATTTGGGAAAAGGGGCCGCTTTCCGCAAAAGAGATCAGCCTGATCGCTTCTGATTCGATCGGGTGGAATAAGAACACGACTTATACGGTCATTAAGAAGCTTGAAGCAAAGGGCTTTATCAGACGTGATGAACCCGGATTTATCTGCACACCGCTGGTAACGAAGGAGCAGATGCAGAAGCAGGAGACCGAATCGCTGATAAACAAGTTTTACGGCGGTTCCAAGAGGGCATTGTTCTCGGCGCTGCTCGACAAAGAGGATCTGACTGATGAGCAGGTTGAAGAACTTCAGAGACTGATCGATAAATGGTGAGATAAGATGCTGGGAGAGGTTTGCTACTGGATCTTTAATATGAGCATTACCGCCTCTGTGATGGGGCTGATCGTTATGCTTGTTAGAAAGATCAGGGCTATACCGCGCAGGGTGGCTGTATTTTTGTGGCTGATTCCGTTCATACGCATGACTGTTCCTTTTGGACTGAACAGCCCTTACAGCCTGATGTCGCTGATATCAAAGCTTACCACGAGAACGGTTACCGTTTATCAGCCTTCAGAGGAACTCGCATTCTCCTATACCAATTCGATAATGGCGGCGGAAAGCTACAGCCCGATCACCTACAAGGTCAATCTGCTGGAGAAGGTCTTCGCGGCCGCGGGTGCGGTATGGGCTGTTGTGGCGCTGGCAATCCTAATTGCACTTGCGATCATATACTCGGCGACCAAGAAGGAGATCAGGTATTCGAGGTTCCTTAAGGAGAATATCTATCTGTCGGACAAGGTCGACAGTCCGGCGGTATACGGTATCTTCAGGCCGAGGATAATCCTGCCATCATCGTATGAGAACAGGGATAACCGCTATGTGATAAGGCACGAGAAGACCCATGTCAGGAGACTTGATAATCTGTGGAGGATAGTGGGGTTTGCCACTGCTTCAATCCACTGGTTCAATCCGTTCGCGTGGGTATTTCTCAAGGCTTTCCTTGAAGATCTTGAGCTTGCCTGCGACGAGATGGCAGTCTCGGGATACGATGCAGAAGAGAGAAAATCATATGCAAGGACACTTCTTGATTGCACGAGGAGCAAGAGCCTTCTTGTGTCGCCTTTCGGCGGCGCGAAGGTCCGCACAAGGATAGAGAATGTATTGTCCTACAAACGGATGACGGCCTTCTCAGCGGCCGGATTTGCGCTCCTCATAATGATCATAACGGTCACATTACTTACAAACGCAGCTTAGAAAGGATAAATAATTATGCGCAGGATATTCACTATTGTTCTGATAGTGTCAGTTATTCTAATGCTTTCTTCGTGTGCCCGGAAACCGGACGGCAAAGTCAATGACCTTTTTGACATGGCCGTATCTGCCAACGAGGCGCTGGAAATCGCGAAAAATTCGGATGTCGTAGTCATCGAGAAAAGCGGATGCACGTCAGGACAGGACGTATGGGACAGATTTTATGCCAGGACGCAGAAAGGCCGGGCGGATTCCGTGCTCTGTGCACACTATTACACTTTGGATAAAGAGCATGTGAGCGCTGAGTTATATGAGGAGGAAAAGGATCATTATCCTGTAATGTATCTTTTCATGCTCGATTTTGACGGGAAAGAGTATTCGGTGACGATCCGCGAGAGCAGCAACCCGGAGAACGAATCCGAAGAGACGTATCAGTATCTCCGGTATTTTACGGGCAAGGCGCCGGAGACGGCACTTTATGATTCCTATGAATACTATGTTCTGACAGATGATGAGGATGTCACGTGGGATGAGATCATGAAAGGGTATTACAGCTCTGATTTGTCAACCCCAAGATACAGACATGTAACGGTCTGCGAAAACTTTGAAGGCTGGAAAGGAAATTGATCATGAAAGGTTCAAGCTATAAAGCTTATTGCCTGTCGGCAGTTGCAGGCGTGATATTACTGTCAGCTTATCCGCTGTACATGGGTATAAAAGTAATCAGCAAAATGCATGAGGACGGGTTCGTGCCTTATGCGGAATATCCCAAATACATTATTCCGTACACTCCGATAGCGCTCGCAGTTATCTTTGGTGTAATAATAATGCCGCTCCTGCAGAAGTTCATGCGCAAGCTCGATCTGCTTGCCGGTTCTGTCCTGTCTCTGGGCGTCTTCTATCTTGCCGAGAGGTTTATGGAGACGGGGATACTGGTAAAGGCTGACACGTTCGTATCGCTTGAAAGCTGGCAGATGTCCCTTTGCTATGTGGCGCCCGAAGAATACCAGACAAGGACATGGGAGGCGGTTGACGTCCTTCTGGGAGGCTATTCGCCGTATTTCAAGATACATTTCTATCTGATATCAGTGGTGATCATAATCTCGCTCCTTAACTGTCTTTACGGGTTCGCGAAAATGATCCTCACAGGCAATTACAAGAGGAAGAGGGCCCTGATCATGCAGGCGGCCGCTTCTGTGAGCTTTCTTTTGATGTGCATCTGGGCGTGTTTTACGGCGTTCTACCGTACGGGCGAGCTCATCGTAAGACCGGTGTCGGCGGTTCTGATGGCGGTATTTTTCGCGCTGCTCGGAATAACAGTGGGAATATTTGCCGGGTCTTTGACACAGGGGAAAAGGGCGGCACTCAGCATTGTCCTGCCTTCTGCGATAGCGATGCTGGTCACGATAGCGATGTATATCGGGGAGATGATACTCCTTAACGGGAACCTTTATGTTCTGGGCATGGGATTCTTTTTCCAGCGGTTACCGAAAATGGCATTTGCGCCGGCCGACATCCTGATAATAATCGTTTCGGGCGTTGCAACGGCGCTGATCTGCAAAATGCTTAATAAACATAAACAAAAATTAAGCGGTTCTTAATTTTCCTGTGGTGATTTATCCGAACCTTGCTGATATAATACTCGCATGGAAAAATACAGAAGCCGTTTCAGCAAAACAGAAAAGAACAGATGGTCCGGTCTTACGATATCTCTTTGTATCGTTGTTGCCTTCTATATGCTCCTTGCAAATCTTGGCAACTTAAAGGGCTTTTTCAATTCATTTTTCACTATCACTTCCACCGTCATTATCGGTGCTGTAATTGCTTATACGGTTAATCCTCTTGCAGTTCTCATGAATAAGCGGATTGAGAAGCTGTTCAAGAAGCATAAGAACTATTCGTGGATCATTTCGGCTTCTGTCTCCCTGATCCTTGTGCTCTGTCTTATCGTAGGATTGCTTGCACTTATCTCTCCTATGCTGATCGATAATATCACGAACTTCGCGAGAGGCTTGTCGGGATATATGAACAGTCTGAAGGAATTGGTTACTGCCTCTGAATTAAATGATGATCTTAAGAACAGTATCACCGGATTTATTGACGATCAGTCTGACCTTACAAGACTCGTAAGCAAGTTCGTTCTGGGCAATGATATCACTGCGGCAGGTGTCCTCAGTTTTTCTGCAGGAACCGTATCTGCTGCATTCAATTTCCTTATCGGCATAATACTTGCGTTCTATTTCCTTATCGGAAAGAAGAAGCTCTTGGATCTCCTTACTGAATTCTTTAATCTTGTGGTTCCCACAAAGCATTACGAGAATTTCAGCAACGTAATGAACAGACTCAATTCGATCTTCTCGAGATTTATCGTTTGCGAGCTGATCGATGCACTCATAGTCGGTGTTATCAATGCAGTATTTATGTTCGCAATGAAGATGCCTTATGCTGTATTCTGTTCGGTCATTGTAGCGCTCTGCAATCTTGCACCGACATTCGGCCCCTTCGTCGGAGCGTTCATCGGTGCTGTGATCTTACTGCTTGCAGAACCCCAGTTCGTTATCCCGTTCCTGATATTTACGCTTGCACTGCAGCTTATCGACGGATACGTTATCAAGCCGAGACTCTTCGGTTCGGCGCTCAAGGTTCCTGCATTCCTCGTACTTGTGTTCATTGTTGTCGGAGGAAAGATCTGGGGTGTTCCCGGAGTGCTTCTTGCAATACCTCTTGCAGCGATTCTTTCATATATTTACAGGCAGATCTTCGTGCCGTGGCTTAGTGCCAGAAAGAAAGCCAAAGACGAAGCTGCAGCGGCGAAGGCAGCAGAAGACAAGTCCCAAAAGAATAATAAAGCCGGTTAGTATAACGATGCGCCCCAGGGCGTGTCGTTTATTAATATATTTTCGAAAAATCCAGCGACAAAAACCGACTCGATGCTCGAGTTTTTAACCTCGAAAAGTCGGTCGGCGACTCGGTTTTGACGGGTCGCATCATGTACAACTTTCTTCCAACTTTTGGGGCAAAAAACTTGGACAAAAAGTTGGAATTGACGCAAAATCCAACTTTTCTTCCAACATTTTGGTTCTTCACGGAAATCGTGGGAATAAGTAATTGAAAAAGGAGCATAAGATCCTTAAAGTTTAATCTGCTAAAACAAAACCAAAGGATTAGACTTATGCTCCTAGATACTAATAATACAAGGATTCAGCTCGTTTTC
>JAFRRJ010000001.1 GCA_017428155.1 Clostridiales bacterium
CTATCCCGGTAGTCCTTACCGATATGATAAAGTCTTTTCCGCAGCTTTCACGGATCTTCTTTATGATCTCTACCGCAAAGCGCGCCCTGTTCTCATCACTGCCGCCGTATTCATCTGTCCTTAAGTTGGTTTTCTTAGATACAAACTGGTTTATCAGATAACCGTGACAGCCATGAAGCTGAACACCGTCGTAACCTGCTTTCGCGGCACGCACGGCAGCGCTCACAAAGTTTTCTGCATTTCATGTATCTCATCAATACTCATTTCTTTTGAAAGTACTTTGGGATCTCTTGTAGGTACAGCCGAAGGCCCTATGGCTGGACCGCAATCCGGATTGGCTGTGATACCGGTATGATTAAGCTGTATTATCACAACCGCATCATTATCATGACAGGATGCGCTTATAGCTTTATGCCCTTCGATCTGTTCGTCTTCCCATAAACCAAGATGGTTCTTTGCAAACCTGCCACCCGGAGTCACTGCGGTAGCTTCAACGCATATCAGTCCGCAGCCGCCTTCCGCACGTTTTCTGTAATGCTCTGTATGTTTGAGAGTCACCCTGCCGTCTTCTCCTGCGTAGTCAAATTTGACCGTAGGCGCCATGGTAAGACGGTTTTTGACCTCGGTTTTATTTATGGTTATCGGATCATTAACATGTGCCATCCTGATACCTCCGTATTTTTATCTTAATAATATCCGGCCACGTCAGAGCGTCACCTTCGGGGCTTCCGTTATATTAAACTTAAACGTCTGGCTGCCGCCGTATTTAAAGGTGCCAGATACGGCGTTGTGTTTAAGCGTGATCGTTATGCTGCCCGTTTTATTGCCGGATGTTAAATTATAGCCATACGTAAGGTAAACATCATCTTCTGTCAGCTCCGTGCCATCCGACAGCCTGACAGATACAATAGACGGCATGATACGTGTCCCTGCATACACAACATCTGGGATGCTCTTTGCACTGAGCGTATATTCCGAACCGCCATAGCTTATTACTGCCGATTCGATCGCAACCTTGCTGTCATATATCGTGTAATATCCGCCAATTCTTACATTTTCGCCTATTTCGATCCCGGTTATCAACGGATTTCCGTTCTGCTGCAGTATAACCTCTGTAGAATTCTCATCGGGTTTCGTTCCTGCTACCGCCATATACTGATCGGAATTTAAACGCGCTAAGCTCAGCCTGTCATTGTTTACATCCTCTGTATTTTTATAATACGTCTGATAAAGAGTTACCTTTGGCCTGTCAAGGCTCACACCTTTTTTACCCTTTTCATCCGCATTTAATACCGCATATATCATACCTGCTTCACCGTATATATAGTCAGTCTTTTTGCCGTTTATATATATACGGTCACTATCTTCTATCAACGGTATTACGGTATTGCTTTCTATCACACAGGGTATAACAGAATATCCCAGCTTAGCTCCGGATGAATTTTTCTTTGCCTTTCCCTTAAAGGCTCCGCCGCCTCTTATAACAACCTTTGCACCTGCACCTGCTTTTTTATTGTTTGTAAAATGAAATGTCAGATTTTGTGCCACGTAAGTTGCGCTGTATGTATTTCCCATCGCCATCGAAAAATACACTTTGCAATTATTGTGATCGGGATATACCGTGGTAGTTCCTCTACCATATGTATATTTTAATGTACTGCTGTTATATGAGTATGTAGGATATGTGATGGTAATAGAGTATGGAAGCGATCCGCCGGCATTATACTCCCCTTCAGCAAACGACACACCTATTATCCCTCTTTTGATAGCGCCCTGTATACTCAGACCACCACGCCTCCAATACCTTACTATATTACGCTCGTGATCTACTCCGTCGCCCAATGCATATATGCCGCAGTAATGCTTTCCGGGTGTCATATTGTATGAATCATAGTAAAATCCCACCGCATAATTGCTTCCGGAATTCGATGTCAAGCCCGCACGTACGCCGGCTAATGTCAGCATCATCCTTGGATGGCTGTTCGAATCCAGATAATCCAGCGAAGATCTGTCTATTGTAAAATAATTAGGCCTTAATCTTATACCGCTTATCTTTAAACTCTTTTTTGATTTTTTAACACCGAAATATCCGCTGCCTTCTATCGCCGATATGGTAAAGTCATACCTGTTGGCTTTCCTGAATGTATCTCCGGTCTGCAGATGATCGCTCTTTCTTCCTACCCAGATATTGTTATTCTTATCGGTATATCTGTAACTGTACTCGGCGCTGGTGTAATTTATCCTGTAATGTACACCTTCGATAAGCTTGACCTTGTTCTTTCCCTTTCCTATGGATACGCTCACTCCGAAAGATGATGCATCGTGATACTTCCCGTCAAACCTTATGCTGCGCTTTTTGATCTTTATCTCTGCTCTTTCCAAATTCCAGTAATCATCCCCGTTTGTAACGCGGAACTGATAGGAATCCGGTATGTAGCTGCCGTCAAAGTCAGCATGCTCCGGATTTGCATATCCGTTTTCCTTACCGTCATTGAACAGACCGTTTTCCGCGGCAGAGTAAACTCCGCCGCAGTAGTTTCCGGTACCTCTTATCATATAGAGGTAATCGCCTGCAAGCGATATCATGTTAGGATCGGAAAAACTCTGCTCCTCCCAGTATCCCTCATCATTCCAGCGGTACAGGGAAGGTATATAATCCTTTTTTTCCTTAAGCTGGACTTTATATTTCTTTTGTTTGGACTTATAATAGTAATAAGTATTTGTTACTTTTATATCGACTTTCTTAGAAAGCTTTCCCTTCGTATCGATATAATAACTGTTCGAAAGTCCGCTTATCTTTGTATCTGTATAGTAATAATATTCTGATCCCGAGAGGTTTTGAGGCAGTATCTCAAAATAAACATCAGCGGAAAAGCCCTTATATACACCTTTTCCTTTGATACTGATAAGCGGCCGCCGGCTGTTATCCGTATACAGCGGCTGATATACGCCTTCTTCATCCAAACGCATCGAAGCATTCGTGTTATTTTTATATGTTACCGTAAAGTCCTTTCCGGCGATAAGCCGCTTATGATCCCTTGTATATATGTACAGATCGATGTCTGCGACTTTTTTCTTATCGCTTGATCCCTGTCCCTCGGATAAAACATGTGCTCTTGCGCTGTAATAAACATTCGTCTCTATGCTGACATACATACCGTCAGCCAGCAGTTTTGCAATTTCCGCACCCAGATAATAATCTGTTCCGGGATTTAATACCTGATATTGGGATTGTGAAGTATCGCTGAAATCATGATTGAGCCGGTATTCCCGATCCATACCGTCTATACGCATTGTCCATCCTGTTATCGCGCAATCGCTGTCGGGAAGTATGAGTCCGTCCATTGTATTTACTGTCTCCAGTGCACCGATGGATGATAGAAATGCAGGTATGGTAACAGGCGCAGATCCCTTTGGTATCTCATAGTTACTATTCACAGCTGATTTAGGATAAAAAGGAAAGCCACGGCGGATGCCGTGGCTTTTGCATTCTAATCAGGCGAAGTTAAGCTTCGCCTGATAATTCCTCAAGGGTATATGGATTGCCGGCTGTAAGGCGGCTGAGAGCCTTAAAACAGTTCACACCGTTTCGATAGCAGGTCTCGATGTATGTTCGGATGTCTGCAAAGTATTCAGAGTATTTTTGCGAGACGAACTGACCAGACACTTTTTGTTTTGTCTTCGTAAATCGAAGTGAACGCTCGCTGAGATTATTGGTTGTCGGCAAAGAAAAATCAGACAGCCACATGAAATAGTTTTTTCTGTATTTCTTTAACCGGGCGATCAGTCGTCGTTCATCAGTTTCAAAATACCTGTTAGATGATGTCAAGTATTCTTCATCTGCTTTTTCCAGAAATTCATCCAACTGTCTATTGAATTCACGAATGTATTCATCATCGAAGGACATATATCCATTTTCCATCAGCTGTTTTCTTTCATGCTCAGCCTCTTGTATCAGTTTCTTCAGAGCTATGCACCAACTGTGTCCGGAATCATCTATCAAGGATTGCAAATCCCTTGATAAATGTTCGTTACATTCTATGTTCTGAAATTGAAAATCATCGTTGTAATTGATCGTGTTATGATCATGCATCACGATGGTGTCCGGACTGAGCGCTGCGAGAATGGAATCCTCATCGATACCGACGCGGTCCTTTGATTCATGGGCTTTGTACAGAGCGAGCTTTTCATTTCCATAGAATCTCATGCAAGCACGGGCGGTATTGATGAATATGACAGTATCATCCCAGTAAACCAGCTTTAAGCGTATGACAGCCATGCGCACTTCAGACACGAATGGCTTGAGAAAACCAGATGCACGTTTCTGCAGCTTGCAAATATATCCCTGGCTAAGGGAAATCTGATCATGCATAAGACCAGATATGATCTGTGCGGTTCTATTGATGCTGACGAACCCTTGATTGATCAGAGCAAGAGACAGTGCTTGGATCTTTGATCCGTACTGTACGGGCTCCTTGATGTTCAATGGTATTGGAGAGTGGACAGTCTTTCCGCAGTCAAGACATTCATACTCATAGAAAATATGGCGCGTCTTTATAACAGTGATCTTGTAGTCGATTACGTCCTTGTGCCGCTCTCCGACATACTTCAAATCCCCGCCGCATTTAGGACAGGATTCGAGAGAGTGTTCAATAGTCTCGTCGATATCTTCATCTGCAAGCGGTGTGAGGGAGTGTTTTTTATGTCCGACTTGTCCACCCTTTTTCTTCCCGGTTTTGACTCTTGAATTCGGAACAACTTTTTTCTTGCCTATCGGCATCTGGCTGGTAGGAAGTCCGCTGTTGGTGCCATCGTTATTAGCGATAGAATTCAGACGGAGAATTTCTTCTTCAAGAGCAGAGATCTTGGCCTGTAGAAGTTCATTGTTTTCTGATATGGCAGGATCAGCATACACTGCATTAAGACGTTTCTTCAGTTCTGCATTCTCTGTCTTAAGCGCATCATTTTCCGATTTTAATTCTTCGTTTTGAAGCCTGATTTCGGCAATCTCATCTTTCTTGGATTCAGCATAATTCGACTGCTGGGCATACCAACCCTTAAAACGATTGAGCTGATTATTAAGATGTTTTACTTCTTGAGAAAGACGGTTGATGGTACGAAGATGCTCTGCCTTTTCCTTGTCAACATAGGTGCCGACAGAAAGTTCTTCAATAGTTTTTTCAGCCTTCTTCAATTGTCTTTGCAGGGACAGACATTCCTGTCTTCTTTTTTCATACGCTTCTTTAAGAGTCATTATGATTTCTTGAGTTTCTTCGTGAGAGTATCCACCTTATCGCGCAACATCTTGTTTTCCTCAAGCAGACGCAGCACTTCAGATTTAAGTTCCTTTACAGTTGTTGGCATCTGATACTCGTCTTCTGAAGGAACGTAGTTGGGACTGCGCTTTTTACCTCGTCCATCAGTGGGGACAATCTCGCCTGTAACCTCATCGAGACGTCCGATGAGAGTGCGTTTGGATCTTGATTGCTTCTTTTCTTTGTCCCAGACATAGGTCGTTTCGTAAGCATATGTTAGTCCGGAACGTTTGTCTTTGTTGTATGTGACTGCCATATGATCACCTCCTTTTATCGTCACGTATAATTATAATACATGACGATAATAAAGTCAATAGAAAAATGCCAAAAAGTTCGATAAAATCTAACTTTTTTGGCATTCGAACATGGTGAAAAATCGTCACGTGTTATTGGGCAGAGAAGCCAAGAGGGTGATTAGGCTGTGAATAGTAAC
>JAFRRJ010000022.1 GCA_017428155.1 Clostridiales bacterium
ATACTTTGCCGATATAAGAACTTACACAGAGACTTGTTCCCGCAACGGCATAAGCCCTTTTGACGCGCTCTCAAGACTTATGGCTGGAAATCCTTATTCACTTGATGAGGTCCTGAGTTCTGGGGACTGTGAATAGTAACAAAAAACCCGTAAACTTTTATGTCTACGGGTTGATGATGTTTGTTCAACAATAAAACATCGATATATTATGCATATGTCTATTTGCGAACAGGCACGAAATACTCTTAATCCAACTCTTTATATACCGGCTTTGTCAATCTGATCAGGCTTATGATCATTCCCGACAGACCCGATATAAAGAAGATCAATGCGATCCCTGCACCGTGCCCTGTTCCGAAGATGCCTGATAAGAAGTTTCCGTTTTTCATGAATGGCTCGAAAACATGATCTGCCAGTATTCCGCCCAGGAACAATCCCAGTGGGATCGTGCAGTTCTTCAGCGTATCCTGAGCAGAAGTGACTCTCCCCTGAATCTCCACCGGAACTTTCTCGCGCATTAGTGTTGTCAGATTAACGTTCATGATAACTGCTGTCACATAAGTGCCGATGTTTGAAAAGCACCATATCACCGGTGATATGGTCAGACTATTAATTATGTTGCCCGTGAATATGAGTGCGCATGTGATGAAAACAAACCTGCATTTTCTTTTCGAGGGTTTCATGACAGTCACAATAATGCTGCCGATAAGAAGTCCCGCCGAAACCGAACTCTGAACGATTCCAAGGATCCTTTGATCGTTGCCTGTTCTGCCAAGAACGAATGGAGCCATCATTCCGTCGCCGCCAAGCTTTGCAAAAAAGTTGATCACAGCTACAAAAAGCGTCAGATGCAGCAGCGCTTTATGGTCTTTCAGAAAATGTATTCCATCGAGGCAGCTTCTGATAAACGGGACACTTTTTTCTTCAGTCCTGACAGGCTCAGGGATCTTAATGAAGAACATCAATACCACAAATGCAAATCCAAAGCTGATAAGGTCAATTATAAGCACCGTTTTCATCCCGCCGAAAGCTATCAGTACGCTTCCGAGAGCAGGTGCCAGGATGCTGACCACAGAACTTGAGATTCCCTGTAATCCGCTTGCCTTCGTGTAGTATTTTTCCGGTACCAGCAAACTCGTCGCGACAAACGAAGCCGGCACCTGAAATGAATTCATCAGGCTCATCAGAGTGTTGATGATATAAAGGTGCCATACCGCAAGAGAAGATACCGAATAAAGTCCGAATATGATCAAGGTCCCTAAGGCAGCGACAAGATCCGAGATCAGCATGATCCGTTTCTTATTCCGCCGGTCTGCAACTGTTCCTGCAATGAACCTGAAAAAGATCGTCGGCAAAAAGATACACAATGTAAGAATGGTAACGCTTGAAGCAGTACCCTTCTGTTCGTACACCCAGATAACCAGTGCATAATCAGTCATGGCTGTACCAAGTTCTGATACAGTCTGCGAAAACCACAAGATCAGGAAAGTCTTGAGGTCTTTAATCGTTTGAAAAGTAAACATAGCTTTGCTCCTTTATTGTTCTAAATCAGTGAACAAGTGCAAAGCCTATATCGGACGATAATCTCTTATGAATTACCGCTTCGTACAAGTATCGTCCTTTATCAGACCTTGCACGAAGCTATAGCATCTGCTGAAAGCGGTATTCCCCATCTGGTAAGTTTCATATGATTAAAACTCCTGAATAATCTATGAGTTTGAATTCTTCTGGTAAATTTCAAAATCATCATAACACCTTTTCAGGAAATACAAAACCTCTCAAACTCAACGCTTGAGAGGTTATTTTTGGCGGAGAAGGAGCGCAGTAATCATAAGTGTTTTATAATCCTGCTCACTCCTTCAAATGTACTTATGTTATAGTGTTTTCAGGCTATTCTGCCATTTTTCGATATGTCATAAATACGCCTGATACTCTTTTCATTATTGCTCGCGAATTGTATCAGTACAATTCGTTTATTACATTTTCCAGTATATTTGCCACGACAACTCCGGCATTATAAGAACTGGTTAAATTCTGATGGCCCCATTTATCATCAACATCATCATTAAAATGTTCATATCTATCAACTATAGGGGTCACGAACAAGACGGGTGTCCTGTCTCCCATTACAGCGTCTTCAGCCATTTTTACGACGACATGAGTTGTTTCCAAACAGACCGGCTGTCCGACTTGCCTCTTAGCAATATATTCATTATATGTTGTCGGGTCTGCATCACCATAAGCAGAATAGTTCACAACATTTACGACTCCAAGGCTGACAAGATCCTTACCGGCACATACAAAAGGTTTGGGGTTAGGGCATCTTGGTGTAGTCTTCATTCCGGCTTCAATCTGTTCTTTTTTACTTTTTATCGAATCAGATATTTTATTATCAACCCATCCTTTATAGTACTGGTTATCAACTTTAAGATAGCTGGTTGTATTTGTATCACAGTCGCTGCAATCCCTTACAAAAAAATTATCTCCAATATAGACGCATCCGTTAACAGTTTTATACTCGTCGTCAATCTCCGGGGTTGATTCACCAGTGCTTACACTGATAATAAGGTCAATGAAATTTTTCTCAGCCTCCTGCTTAATGAGGTTTCTGACGAGACTATACTTCATCTCAGAATTAGAAGTGTTTGCTCCTGCAGGGAAAAGATAGCATATGCAGTATTCTCTAACAGTATTCACACCGAGCTTATACATGCGTGACATATGGAGCTTATCCGGCCCAACACCTGTGTCATAAGCTATCTCATTCAAATTCGATGCCGCATTCGCTCTGATCCGGCTATCAACACCTGCTCTGTATCCGGCATACTCAAAGTCCTTGTTAACGAGAATCATAATGTTCATAATTTTTCTTTCCTTTCTTATTCGGATTATTGTTGCCCCATCCAACTTTTTTCTGTTCCCCTTAAGTACAACCATTACGATGGCATCCGTCGGGATGCCATGCTTCCAGGTTTCTCTAAGTCTTCATCCGGAAGCGCAGACATGTTTGTTTTTTGCCTGCTTTCATAAAACTGCTATGTTTGTGAGAAAGATAACGGATCAACCGCCATCACCCATTTACACTAAATAAAGCTTTTACGTGTGATTGCTTATTTTATGCACTTCTCCCGAAAAGGACATTGCTGTATACAAGGTTACTGCCGTTCCGTCATCGAAGACTGCAGTGATAATATTTTTGCCCTTGCTGAGCTTCCCCATAGTTGAACCCTTAATCGTTACGACTGTGCTTCCAGCTACGACTGTATAACCTGCTAATACCCCCTGTGCCGGTATAATGCTCAGTGCGAGCACCAAGGCCGGCAAAATCAAAAATTGCTTTTTCTTAAAGCATTGTTTTTCTTCTGTTTTTTGCCTTTATCCCCCCCTTTTTTGAGAATTTTATATTCTCACATCAAGCAGTTTTTCATGTAAATATAAATATTTTTTTATTTATTGATTATGCCATATATACGGCAAATTAACAATTATCTTCAATGGGACTTCACAGATTTATTATCCTTGATATGATATATGGGTTGTATTTTAAAAGCGCTGGAACGTAAACTTTTAATACAATTACTCATGGGGATGGAGTTTTGAAATGAACAGTAATCAACTGAAATACATGAGAAGATGCTACGAATTAGCTATCAGTGCAGGCAAGAAGGGATTCGATACTTTCGGAGCCGTGCTTGTTTATGACGGGAAAATATTGGAAGAAGCGGAGAATACCGCCGACTTTAAGAATCATATATTCGGGCATGCAGAGTTTAACCTTGTGCATAAGTGTGCCAATAAGTATTCTGACGAGATAATGGAAAAAGCTGTTCTTTATACTAGTTGTGCCCCTTGTGAGAGATGTCTCGGGGCTATAGCGTCGCTTGGCGTTCATAATGTGGTATGCGGAGTTTCGTACAAAGAATTCTGCAAATTACTCCCATTTGATTATCAGGCAGTTGATCGCGAAGGACTTCTAAAGCAACTTGGAATCACTATGAAGCTTACTGAATCAGTACTCGAAGACGAAGGCATGCATGTTTTTGAATGGTGGGGCGGAGAATATCGTCCGTTAGAGGAATTGATAGCGGAGATGGACGAAGTGAAAAAGAGCAACAGAAAATAGTTTGATGAATTCGAGTTTGTCGGGAGTTTGGGTAAGTGGTTAAATGGAGTCGCACGAAATTGATTAATGCTTTAATATATCGAAACTCTCTCAAAGTGATGGTTTAACAAACTTGCACGAAGTTGCACGTATATGGGATGCCAATTGGCATCCTTATTGGCATTCTTTGTCATATGCTTTACATAGATTCTGATACAAAGAAGCGGATTAAATAAGCCGGTTTTGTTCCGGGCTTAGTCAATATAATTGCGAAATGTCCGACTAATCACACAAGTTTATTTGCATGTGGATCAAGTATTGCCCCAGTCCTTCCACTCTCATTTTCTGCACAGGCAATGCAGGATCGTTCCGTCTTCCGGTCTGTATATTTTCCCCTTTTCGCAAAGGATTACTTCCATGCCTGCCTGGTCCGCGAACTGTATCAGATCATCTGATTCAAAAGCCTCCCAATAAATATCTGCATTGGCATACGGAAAGAATTTCCGGCCATCCAGGCAATTGGGATAATTCTCTTTCAGATAATTATAATCATGCGTCGAGAAACTGAGCAGACCGTCTGTCTTAAGGACCCTTTTGCATTCCGACAGATACCTGTTCTTTAACGCTTCCCCATAAAGCAGTCCGAGGGTCTGCGCCCAGATCAGCACGACATCGAAAGACTCGTTAGGGAAATCCAGATGCTCTCCGTCGTAATCAAAAAATGATATCTTATATTCTTTAGCAGCAGAGAGTTGCTTTACGCGTGTTATTACTTCTTTTGAGATGTCGATCCCGACAACTTCGAAGCCGAGATCGCATAATGCAAACGCTTCGCGACCCAAACCGCAGCCGATGTCCAATATTCTTGCGCCGGAAGGGAAGTGCCCCGCAACTGTTTTTTCCCATTCTTTTAATGCAGGATTCCAGTCCTGCATTTCATCAACGTTCTTGGTATCCTCATACCACTGTGAAACAATGTCATCCATATTTATAGCCGTTTGGAATCCTTATAAATGCGCGGATATGCTCATCCACAGGTCGCTCGATGATCACTGACCTGTTATTAACATTTCCTTCGACGGCGAGGATGGTATTCTCGCGCTTTTCGATTACTATACCGATGTGGTCGTGTTCCATGTTCTCGAAAACACGGTCATAAAGAACAATGTCTCCCGGCTCAGGAATAAAGTCCGCAACACCTTTGTAATATCCAATCTGAGGATTACCAAGAGCAAATTCTTCCCACGCGATGCAGCCTGCCAAATGACATGTCCTGCATTCGTTCGGACGGATCGGAATATCGAAGCCCGCTTCCGTTATGCAATAATAAACGAAAGCCGCGCACCACAGACCGTCAGCTTCTTCCAGCGTCCACTTAGGGAACAGCTGAATGATCGGGCCCAGGTTAGACTCTTTGCCTTCTTCAAAACCATGGAAAGGAGTCCGCGCCTTTTCTTCGGCTATTTCTGCCAATAATAATCTTGTTGCTTTCATCATGATATTAAAACTTTCCCGACAAAGGATTCCTTCGCTCCCAAGTTTCTAAAAGTAATTCTATCATATATAGCAATATTCTTGTTTTCACAAAAAAGCGCCCCAAATCCGGAGATTCAGGGCGCAAAACATGCGTTTTTCTAGTCTGTTTTCAATTGGCATCCTTTTTGGCATCCTAACGACGCTCAAAAACCCGTAAAGGCAATAAAATAGGGCATCTCCATCACAAAGGCTTCATTGTCGGGAAACATAAGAGGCAGCATAAAACTCAAACAAGCAAAAATAAAGCGAACTAGAAATCAATTCTAGTCCCCTCGATTTAACATGCTAATTTTTCTGAAACACAAAAACCTAAAATTGCCTCTTGAAATTAATTAGCGGGTTTGCGATTTCCTGTTATAACCACTCTTCAACTGTCTTCTTAGAATTCTTAGCCTGTGATCCTTTTATGGCCAGACCTTTGGTATCAACATTGGCACCCTTGCACATTCGCTTAACATCTGCAGGCATACCCGACAATCCGGAACCTTCATGGGTACATATAAATCTTACTGTCTTTCCCGTGAAGTCCAAGCCTTCAAGTGCCGTTTCAAGCTCAGGAGCATATGTTCCCCAGTAGATGGGACTCATTATGAAAACGGTATCATAGGCGGAAATATCCGTAAGTTTATCCTTGATGGGAGCATTCCCGATACGCTGTTTTGCTTCCTCAATGCAAGTCCTGTAGTCTGCCGCATATGGCACAGCAGGTTCTACTTTGAACATATCCGCACCGGTCAGTTCCTGAACAAACTCGGCGACATATTCTGTGTTGCCCTTGTCGATGTATCCGACTGCGTAATTCTCGTCAGCTCTGCTGAAATAAATGATCAAGCTTTTCATCTGTAAATATCTCCTTCATTGTCTTATGAATTTATTCTCAAATTCAGGAACAATATCGCTTATATATCGTTCTACGGTCATATGTAGATCATACTTTTCGCGAAGAGATGCTATTGTATCCATCATAGATGTAGCATGATGCTTATCGATCGCTTTCTGATCTTCCCAGCTGTCAATAAGGAGTATCGTCTCGGAATCATCAATTGACTGATAGTATTCATAACGTAGGTTACCTTCTTCCGCACGGATCTTATCAACCGTTCCGCTCGATATCATTTCTTCTGCGAAAAGCTTAGCGCTGCCATCCTTTCCTTTGTATCTGAGATTTACTGTAATGGACATTGATTCATCTCCTTATAGTGAGTTATAAAGATCCTCTTCAACCGGTTCCAACCAATCATTACGTCCGTTCTCACCAGGAACTTCAATCGAGATGTGAGAGAACCATGAATCCTTCTTGGCGCCATGCCAGTGTTTGACATTAGCAGGAATGACAACAATCGTGCCTTCTTTTAATTCCTGTGCAGGTTTGCCTTCTTCCTGATACCAACCTTCACCTGCGGTGCAGATCAGTATCTGACCGCCACCTTGATCGGCGTGATGTATGTGCCAGTTATTATGGCATCCCGGTTCAAAGGTAACATTAAAGAGCGGGAACTCTCCATTCTTGAAATCCGTCAGAGGATTAAGGAAACTGTTACCTATGAAATACTGTGCATATGCATCGTTCGGTGTGCCTTGCCCGAAGTGATTAGCTCTATCAAAATCTTCTTTGCTTTGATACTTCATATCATGCCTCCCCGTAAACTTCTTTCGCAAGATTGAATGTTGCCCACGCCTTCGGCCAACCGGCATAGAAAGCAGTATGCGTTATTGCTGCGACCATTTCTTCCTTGGTTACGCCATGGTTTTTGGCATTCGTAATATGATACTTGATAGAACTATCCGTAATACCCTGCGACATCAGCGCCACTACCGTGATCATGCTTCTGGTCTTAAGATCAAGTGCCTCATCGTTCCAGTTCTCACCGAAAAGGATATCATCGTTATAATGCGCAAAGTTCGGAGCAAACTCTCCCAAAGCATCTCTTCCTGCTGTTTGAACTATCTTTTCGGACATAGAAAGCCTCCTTTTTTATTCAATAGTTATAGTGAGTGTAACATCGCCATTACCAAGTAATCCTTCCAGTTCCGATGCAGACATATCCTGTACTTTGCCAAGTCTGGTATATGCCCACGAATTAGAACCATAGAAGAAAACTATTTGGTTTCCTGAGTACAGGACTATATCGCCGCTTTCCGTCGTTATCTGCTCGTCATTGCTTGGAAGAGTAGATCCAATAGGACCAACCTGTTCAAACCCGCCATACATCGACATGTCTATTGTGATTGTTCCCTTGGCAGCCAATTCCTTAAGAGATTCCACAGATTCATTATCTTCCCATTCAACACCTATGACCTGATCGTTTATCCTTAGCACCATAACAGTCTCCATTTCTGAGCTTTCTGTCTGAGTTGTAGCATTTTCTTCAGATTGCTCTATCACAGTATCAATGATGGTAGAGGCTGACGTTGTACTCTCAGAGGCAACAACTGTTGTTGGCTCGGATATAAAGGTTTCTAACCGGGAACAAGAGGTCATACACAGAATAAACAAAGAAGCTGTTGCTATAGCTATAACTCTTTTCATACAAAACACTTCTCGAAGAATTCCTGCATCTTATCAAAGGGTATGTAATTACCTTCACCGCCATCGTAAAGATCCGTATGGCTTGCATCCGGAATGATATAAAGCTCCTTGTTTTCAGTGTATTTACTGTCTTTTACCATATCAGCATAAGCATCACGGCTCATATAGCAGGAATGAGCCTTCTCGCCATGGATCATGAGTACAGCGCTTCTGATCTCTTTGGAGTAAGTAAAGAGTCTTGTGTTCATGAGCGAAGTGCCTGCAGTAGCATTCCATCCGTCGTTAGAATTAAGGCTTCTTGCGTGATATCCGCGAGGCGTCTTGTAATAAGCATGATAATCCTTAACAAAGTATGGAGCATCATCAGGAAGAGGATCAATAACACCACCTTGTCTTACATACTCACCGTTTCTAAAGTCTTCAGTTCTTTTGTTATTCAACATTACACGCATCTTATGACGGGACTCTTCATTGTCTTCAGAATCAAAGTAGCCGTTACCAGCAACACGTGACATGTCATACATCGTAGAAGTAACGGTAGCTTTGATTCTCGTATCAACACACGCTGTCTGAAGGGCCATTCCACCCCAGCCGCAGATACCGATAATGCCTATCTTCTCAGGATCAACCTTGTCTTGTACCGACAGGAAATCCACAGCTGCCTGGAAATCTTCAACATCTATGTCCGGGCTGTGCATATATCTCGGGAAACCGCCTGACTCACCCGTAAAAGATGGATCGAATGCAATTGTCAGAAAGCCCCTTGCAGCCATGGTCTGCGCATAAAGACCTGATGCCTGCTCCTTAACTGCACCGAAAGGGCCGGATACAGCGATTGCAGGAAGTTTACCTTCCTTGTTCTTTGGTGTATACATATCAGCTGCAAGTGTTATGCCGAAATGATTCGCAAAAACAACTTTCTTATGATCAACCTTATCGCTCTTAGGGAACGTCTTATCCCACTCTTGTACCAAATTAAGTTCTGCTGTCTTCATCATTGTTTTATTCCTCCGTAAATGATCTGTCCCATGTAAGGACACCTGTCTTGATTGCTTCGTCATATCTCGAGATTTTGTAATTCAAACGGTCCATCGTCGCCTGATACTTATCGAGCTGCTTTTGGATCTCTTCTCTGGCTTCAGCGAGAACATCGCGTCTTGCCTGAAATGTTTCGTCGCCTTCCTGATAGAGCCTTACATATTCGATCAGCATCTCGACAGGAACTCCGGCACTTCTCATGCATATTGCATTCTCGACCCAGGCTACGTCTTCATCCGTGAAGTCTCTGATGCCGCCCTTGGTTCTGTGAACCTCGGGAATAACACCGACTCTTTCATAGTAGCGAAGCGTATCGGGGGTAATATCGTACTTCTCGCATACCTCTTTTATCGTCATAGGGAAGACCTCCTTTGAAGAATTCTCGTGATCACAAGTTCATTCTACAACTTGGAGTTAACTCTAAGTCAAGCACTTTTTTCACGCAAAAAAGAACCCCTTTTTCACGAGGCTCTTCGTAAACAATTTTGCGATTAATACTACATTGATAAGATCAGGTTCCACGATCTGAGACACAGCTGCGCAAGTCTGCTTGTAGCAAGCGGTGTCCCGCTTAAAAGTGTACAAGAATGGCTGGGACACAGTGACTTCAATACAACAGCCAACATCTATACTCATCTTGACTTCTCCGCCAAGATAACATCGTCCCTTGCTATGGAGCGACATTTGGAACTGCCCGATTCTGACTTCTCAAGCCCCTGGGAAGCCAATAAAGACGGGGATTCTGCGGATTTGAAAAATGAGAAAAAGCTCGCGTGAACCCCAAAACCATGGAGCGATAAGATTTTTAACGGAACAATTTCTCGAAAAATAAAAATGCCCGCAAACGCAGTGTTTACAGGCATTTGTGGCGGAGATGGTGGGATTCGAACCCACGTATCGGTTGCCCGATAAACGCATTTCGAGTGCGCCCCGTTATGACCACTTCGATACATCTCCGTGCATAAAATCAAGCTACAATCGCATATTACTGAACGCCATCCGTTCCGTCAACCGGAGCGATATGGAGCGTTTTTGGAGCGATATCTTATCAGAACGGTGTCGCAACAATCTCGCAAAGTGCTTATATTATTGCATCTTGTTCTTTGAGCCAAAACTTGACAATCACATTTCGAGTGCGCCCCGTTATGACCACTTCGATACGTCTCCAAACGCGCCTTATTGTAAATGATTAGTCCTGATTATTCAACAGGAAGGGTAATGTAACAATGTTACATTGCTCCAAATCTTATATTTTTCCTAAGAGTTTCCTTCGCTTCCCCGCCTAAGAGGTATTCCACGAGAGCAAGGCCGAAATCAACTGATGTTCCCATCGCCTGGCTGGTGATTATGTTGCCGTTGACGTGAACTTTAACGTCTTCGATGACATTTGCGCCGTTCGCGCGGAGCTGTTCCCATACACCGGGATTGCTTGTCGCATCCTTGCCGTTTAATATGCCCTGTCCCGCGAAAACAACTGGAGCCGCACAGATCGCAGCAATACCCTTGCCCTGCTCATTGAACTTTACGATATTCTGCTTGAGAAGTTCGCATGAATTGAGGTTGTTGGTGCCCTTAACGCCGCCGGGAAGGACAAGCATATCGTATTCATCAAAATCTATATCGCCAATAAGTTTATCGGCAATGACCTTAACTCCCCTTGAAGACTCTATCTCAAGCGAAGGCATGATCGATACGATGTCTACGTCAGCTCCCGCTCTTCTCAAAAGATCAACGGGTGTAATTGCCTCCACCTCTTCAGTGCCGTCTGCCATGAATACTGCAACCTTTGCCATATGGTTCCTCCTTACAGGCCGAAAAAGCCTTTAACAAATATCTCGATTCCGATGAGGATAAGTATCACGCCGCCAATAATGGCCGCGGTACTTACGAACTTTTCTCCGATCTTCTTGCCGAAGATCAGCCCTAATAAGCATATCACAAGCGTGACCGCACCGATAATCAAAGATGCAGCAAATGCACGGAGCAATGAGTATTCGGCTATAGTAAATCCGACGGACAGTGCATCGATCGAAGTCGCAATACCCTGTACTATGAGAGCGCCCCAGGTAAGCTTAGAGACTTTCTTCTCCTCTTCCTTCTCTTTTTTGTTGCCGTTTTTCTTGTCGATGATCCCCTCGACAACCATCTTGCCGCCGATGAAAAGCAGCAAAATCAACGCTATCCAGGGAATGAACCTGTGAAAGGAACTGAACAGCTCGGCAACCGTCGTGACCAGGAACCAGCCTGCCATCGGCATCACGAACTGGGCAAAGGCATAAACGCCTGCCACCATAAACATTCTGGTCTTCTTCATGTGAGGTTCGATAATTCCGTTTGCCACCGAGATCGAAAATGCATCCATCGCAAGTCCGACACCCAGGAGAACTGAATTTAACAAGAACTGTAACATTTGACTTTAAGCCTCCGTTTTCGAAGCCCGGGCAAAAAAATAACCCAAGGCCCCTTATATCGCCTTGAGTCTCACACAGAAGAATAAGCCAGGTATTATACCAGTATGTTGACTTAGACAACGCACCGGAGTGCGTTTGCTACTCCCTCAATGCTGACGATTCTAACAATGCGCCCTGAGGTTAGTCAACACTAACTTCAAGGTGTCCGGACTGCCGTAAGAAATGCCTATTTCGATATGTTGCAGGAAACATATCGTTTTATACGCGAAAAGTAGCGCATTTTCACTATATATAATAAGTAGCACGCGCGCGGATAATGTTGTACAATAATCAATCGCCAGTTAATCTTCAGATCTATAATCAGGAGGCCAATATGAACGAATACATTAAGCAGATATCCGACAGGATCAGAGAGCTTAGAGACATTCTTGACTTAACTGCCGAAGAAGTTGCAGCAAACATCGGCGTGAGCACAGAAGAGTATTTAGCATATGAGAATGGCGAGAAAGAGATCCCGATCAGCCTTCTTTACAAGGTGGCTAGCGTATTCAAGGTGGACCCTACTGTCCTTATGACAGGCGATGTTCCGAGAATGGACGATTATACAGTGGTAAGAGGCGGCAACGGAATCAAGGTCGAGCGTTATCCCGGCTATTCCTTCAGTGCCCTTGCATTTAACTATAAGAACAGACAGATGGATCCCATGATCGTTACTCTGTCGAAGTCTGAGACAGCTGAGCTCGTTCGCCACGGCGGACAGGAGTTCAACTATGTCATCGAGGGTGCGATCAAGGTCGTCGTCGGTGACAGGGAATTCACATTAGAGGCAGGAGATTCCATTTACTTCAATCCTGAGAAGCCTCACGGACAGCGCGCCGTGACGGAGACTGCTAAGTTCCTCACGATCATCAACGAGTGATTTAGCAGTTCTACCCCAAGGCAAAAATTTGAAGTAGAAAAGGAAATATATACCCATGGACTTATTAAGCAGATTTGTTAACAGAATTGATTTTGACAGTTACCAGGACTTTAAAGAGAATTTCAAGATAAATGTTCCGGAGGATTTCAACTTCGGATTTGACGTTGTCGATGTATATGCGAAGGAAAATCCTGAGAAGGAAGCACTTATCTGGTGCGACGACGACGGCAACGAGAGACATTTCACATTTAAGGATATCAGCGAGAAGAGCAACCGTGTTGCCAACATGTTCAAGGACTTGGGCATCAAAAAGGGCGACAGAGTCCTCATGATGCTCCGTCAGCGTCCTGAAGTATGGTTTACGATGGTTGGTCTTCATAAGTTAGGCGCGCTGGTCATTCCCGCAACATTCCAGCTCCTTTATCACGACATCGTATACCGCTGCAACGCAGCAGACGTTAAGATGATCGTTTGCGCCGATGATCCGCAGATCATCGAGCACGTTAACAAGGCACGCCCTGACTGCAAGATGGTTCAGTACTGCAGCGTTATCGGAGAGGCACCTGAAGGCTGGAGATCTTTGACCGAGGATATCGATAATGCCTCCCCTGTTTTCGAGCGCCCCACAGGTGACGAAGCTACACATGCATATGATCCGATGCTGATCTATTTCTCATCCGGAACGACCGGTGAGCCTAAGATGATCCTTCACGACTACACCCTCCCTTTAGGTCACATCGTAACAGCCAAGTACTGGCAGCAGGTTTACGACGGATGCAGACACCTTACACAGGCTGACTCAGGCTGGGCTAAATTTGCATGGGGCAAGATCTACGGACAGTGGATCTGCGGTGCAGTCAACGTTACTTACGATACACAGAAGTTCAAGGCAGCAAGAATGCTCGAGATCATGGAAAAGTTGAAGCTCAACTCTTTCTGCGGACCTTCCACGATCTACAGATATCTCATTCAGGAAGATCTTACTAAATATGATTTCTCTTCCATCAAGCACTGCTCAATGGCAGGCGAGCCTTTGAATCCTGAAGTATTCTACAAGTGGCAGAAATACACAGGTCTTGAGATCCGCGAAGGATTCGGCCAGACAGAAGGAAGCGTTCTTTTCGCAAACTTCCCCTGGATCGATGTAAAGCCCGGTTCAACAGGTATGCCTACGCCTATCTACGACATCCAGCTGGTTGACGACAACGGTGTTCCGGTAGAAGACGGTATCGTAGGAAATATCGTTATCAAGAACGCATCTGCAAAGCCTATCGGACTCTTCCGCGAGTACTATAAGAATCCTGAGGCAATGGCTGAACAGTGGCCCGGCGCTGACTACAGCACAGGCGACACTGCATGGAGAGATCCTGAGGGTTATATCTGGTTTGTAGGAAGAAACGATGACGTAATCAAGTGCTCCGGTTACCGTATCGGACCTTTCGAGGTTGAGAGCGCTTTAATGACACACGATGCAGTTTTGGAGTGCGCTGTTACGGCTGTTCCGGATCCCATGAGAGGCCAGGTAGTTAAGGCTACCGTTGTCCTCACAAAGGCTTACAAGGAGAAGGCATCTCCCGAGCTCGTAAAGGAACTCCAGAATCACGTAAAGAACGCTACAGCGCCTTACAAGTATCCGAGAGTTATCGAGTTCGTTGATGAGCTCCCTAAGACCACAAGCGGCAAGATCATGCGTACCGCTATCAGAAAGGCTGATGAGGCTAAGTACCGTGAAGCGCAGGAAGCCGCTGCAAAGGCTAATCTTTAAAGGAAATCTTCAATTACAACATTAGCAAGATCAAGACCGCTCCGTGTTAACCGGAGCGTTCTTTCTTTGCGCTCTAATAAACCCTTGGCGATATTGGTCTTTACGGCCTTCTCGAAAACATCATCAAACTCAATGCCGAATACTTTTTTGAACTCATCAAGAAGTATTCCGTCTGTCGTCCTGAGTCTCAAGAAGGCCACCTCGCGCATCTTATCTTCCCTGCCAAGCATCTCTTCGGCATAAAGTGACTTCAGACCGCTCTTATTGCCCTCCAGGAAGGCTTTGTAAGCGTCAGCCGTAATCGTATTCATTTCTTCGATGTAAGCTTCCACATCGTCCCTGTGGCCGTATCTCATATCACCCAGATATCCATGCGCACCTGCTCCTATAGCGAAGTATTCACATGAATTCCAGTAAGATGAATTATGTATGCTCTTAAATCCCGGCAGCGCGCTGTTGGAGATCTCGTAAGTCTCATAGCCGAGTTCATTTAAAAACTCACGCGTTCCGTGGTACATCGCACGCTCCTCTTCCGGAGGCACCAGGTCTTCGATCGTCTTTTTGTACCTCTCGAAAAAAGGAGTTCCTTCTTCAATGCTCAGTGAATATGTGCTTATGTGCTTCACACCCAGATCTTTAAATGTCTGTATGTCTTTTCTGATGCCGTCCAAAGTCTCGCCCGGAACACCTGTAATAAGGTCAGCGGATATGTTCGTAAAGCCGGCTTTGCTGATCTTTTCTATTGCATCAACAGCACCTTTTGAATCGTGAAGACGGCCTAAAGTCCTAAGCACTTCATCATCTAATGACTGCACGCCTAAGGATATACGGTTAAAACCCGCCTGAAGGTATTCTGTGAGCTTTCCCGGGTCTGACGAAGACGGATTAACCTCTATTGTTATCTCGGCGTCAGAAGCGATGTTAAAGGCCTTTCTGACCGCAGTCAGCAATCCGCATACAAGCCGGCTGTCCGGCAGTGACGGAGTGCCGCCTCCAAAATAAACAGTGTCCCTGCCACAGGCATCTGTAAGCGGGTTGGTACCGTCCTGCTCGGAAATAACAGAGCCCAGTAACTCAGCCTCACGAACTGCAGCTTTATAGAAGTTTTCACAGAGCGATGTTTTCGAGATGGAATAAAAATCACAATATGGGCACTTGCGTGCACAAAAAGGATTATGGACGTATATATGCCTTGCCATCAGACCTCACGCTTGCGGTATATCGGAACCGGATTCTTGAGCGCAGTTATCAGAGCCATCCTGAAGGTGTTAAAGCTCGGAGATATATTCTTCTGCGGAAGCATATATCTCGAGATAGTCTCCGCCCACAAAGCCTTGTAGTGACCAATAGCAGGATATCCGATCTCGATAAGTTCCTCTGCATTCTCGCTTATTACTCTGCAAAGGACTTCCCATGTTCCGCACACGGAATCCTGCTCGTATTTATCGAGTATGTCCTTCCTGCAGTCAGGGTAAGCATCGTATATTGCAGCTTTATCTCCAAGCATCCAGGCTTCGATCTCCTCTGTGCTTAAGCCCACAACGCTTCTGATATCAGGAGCGAAACGGGCTGCACAGGAATATATCTCCTGCCTTAATGTCTGCGGATCGTTGTCATCTGAATCCATTGCAATGATAAGGATCACATCCTGGCCGCCGTAGACCTTGTTATATGCGCGAAGCTTTGCAGGCAAAAGATCCAGCAAAGAGCTGGCAAACTTCGGCGGTGCAGCGGTCATGTCCTTCGGAAGGCTTCCGCAGCCTCTGTGGGGATGGACTTTGACTTCGCAGTCAAAACCTTCGCTTTCAGCTATCCTTTCCGCAAGACGTTCAACAACGACCGCTCCGGATTTATCTTCTGACAGTATCTCGATCAGCATATAACCTCGTAATTAACCGTTATCGTCATCAGGTCTTTCATCAAGATGCCCGCCGTACCAGATGGCACCCATTCCAACACCCTGATGGAACATCTCCATGACAAGAGGATCCGCACCCGCGCACCTTATAGACACATCGCCCTCTTCCTTCTCAAACGACCGCTCGAATATCCATATTTCCTTTGGAGACAGTGTCTCAATAATGTACGGATTGTGCGTCGAGAATATGATCTGGCAATAATGGTTCTTCATCGTGTATTCACGCATCTCATCGCTCAGCACATCGACCATATCGTGGTAGAGATCCTTATCGGGAGTCTCAATGAATATCGTTGAACGGGGATTCGCATCCCTTAAGAGCAGCAGATATAAGAAGAGCTTATCAGGGCTCTCCTTAAGAGCCAAAGGAAGATTCTTCTTGTGCTTCATTGCAGGGATCTTATCCTTGATCTCTGTTATGATGCGCTCATATTCCTCTTCGTCCTTCATCTTGATATATTCAAGAACATTACCTACGTTGGAACCGGTGCTGTTAAGGTGCTTGTGTCCGCCGGGAGCACCGCCCTCGTAATAGTAGGAACTCTGTTCCTCGGATGAGAAGCTGCAGAAGAACCAGTGGTATATCTCCGTATAAAGGAGCACGAAGTCCCTGTAACCGGTAATCTTTCCGTATACGCTCAATGCGGTAAGATGCTCGTCTTCAACACCGATGTCGGCAACGATCGATTCACCGTTGATCTTGTTAATGGTGCCCATTCCGCCCTTCATATCGAGTATCGTAAGAGCTTCCCTTACACCATCCTTCTCATTTACAAGGATCACTTTCTCCCTGTCTATCACAGGGCTCTTGAACCTGCTGGTAACTATCGATAATTCATACTGGATGAACTTCGGTCCGTCCGATTTCTTATCCTCAACCTTAAAGAAGACTCTGAAGACAGAGGGCTTGCTTATATCAGGTGTCATGTTCGCAAAGCCCGGTCTTCCATAGCTTATGGAAGCGACCGCACAGCCTTGCGTGACGGTATCCTTAAGAAAAGCCATACAGCCCATGAATGAGGTCTTGCCGGTGTTATTGCGGCCGATAAAAGCATTAAGGCCGCGGAGTCCGTCTCTTGAATGACTCCTGTCCCTGTCGGCTAAAAAGTCATCGATCAATATCCCCGCTTTGTCTTTATCGAAAACGTCGAAGTTCTCGATCTCAATTCCTAAGATCATGACGGTCACCTCCTGCATTTTTCATTTACGGATATTATAAATCTTTTGTTCAAGATATGTACCGTTCAGAAAAAGGCAAAACAAAAACGGGAAAAACACCTGCATTTTTATGTTCCGGCTGATCACATATCTCCGGTACTTAAAGACTCCGCCAGGTGTTCTCTGGAAAGGGCTCTCCTATAGACTATGGTTTTGATAAGGCTAAAAAATAAAAGACCTGATAACGATATCAGAACGCAGGTTAGAAACAACTGCCACGACGGCATCAAATGAACATCTATATTCCAATACGCCACATAATCCGTAATTGCAAATGCAACAAAGGCTATTATTCCGCCCGGTATCACAGAACCCAAAACATATATCAGATCCCTGATGACAGAGATCATGAACAGATCAGCTTCCTTCATTCCGATAACTTTCTGAATCTGCTCGAAATTCTTCTCTTCACAATACTCAAAATAAACTGTCATGAGATAACCCGAAATCAATGCAAGAGCGAACACGGACAATATGACCACGAAGACCTTGAGCAGTACATGCTTCAGAAGATTCAGCATGTTATAGGCTTCGAGCGTTTCATTATACAGATCCGCCAGACCTAACGTCCTGAACTTGTCCATCAGATTTGAGCAGTTCTCAAAATTATCCGAATAGAACCTGATTTCTCCGCCCTCGTATTCTGAATTATCACCATCACGCGAATCGATCATTATATGCGCCAGCCCATATTTGTTAGCTGAAAGGCGGAAATAATCCGAATCGATTATTCCTGTCAGTCTGTAAGGTCCGACAACGACCTCATGGTCCTCTCCGGCAACAGTTGTAAACTCCAGTTCCTTACCGATAAGATTACCCAGGTCATCTTCTTCAAACCCAAAGTGTTTAAGAACAAAATCTGATACCATTATGCCGCCCTTTTCGAGCTTATCTGACCCGTAAACTATGCATGTATCTTTACCGAATCTGACCTTTAACTCTTTAAGATCTACAGAAGCAAACCAGCACCCGTGTGTATCATATCTGTCCACATGAAAATATTTCTCATCCAGATAACCGTCGCCGGGACGTAATTTCCAGTCATTTGCAGCGGTACCCTTATACTCAGTTCCATCCACCTTCAAGGAAACATCGGAAAACGGAACCGTCATCCATATACTTTGTTCAATATCTTTGTATTCGGATACTTCCTTCATTATCTCCTGATTGGGGTAGAAAGAGGAAGCCACATAACACTCTGAAGCCTGTTCATAAACAAGTTTTTCTAATACCTCTTTTAAGACTACGGTAATACCGCCTACAAAAATGATTATGAACGCAGTAAGGCTCAGGCAAAGAATGCTTTTTACGGCTCTTGCCTTAGACTTCATTATCTTTTGGAGGGCAATTATGAATCTTGATCTGAAACTCATGCTCTGCTGCCCTCCAATGCCTGACTGAGATTCACATTTCCTATGGCACTGCGGAGCTTAAAAACACCAAACAGATATACTATTGCGCCGGCAGCGAGAGTTACTAAGAATCCTTTGTAACTTCCTGAAGTTGTAATTCCGATCTGATAAAACTTCTCTATAAGGCCATTTATGTAATCTGTAAAAGCAAAGACCACCACTCTTGAAATAACAAAACTGATAACAACGGTTGCTGCCGTCGTACAACAGAATATCTTTAAGACAGAACCTGAACGTATACCTATCATGCGGAGCTTCAGAAGATAAACCATTCTGCGTCTGATCATTATTCCCAAAGCGTTATTAAACATCCAAACGCCAAAAATCGCTGTAACGGCTGACAGGATATAAATGACAATATCTGCTATTGCAAGGAAATCAAACACCTCGTCATATTCACAACGAACAACGATGTACCTGTCACGCAGTGTCTTTCTCACGCCAATGTAAGAACGTGATTCTGTTAACGTGCCGACTAAATGGTGAGGAACAAATTCGCCATGCTCAAGCATGTTAAAGCAATACGTATCAAGAGCAAAAACTATATCAGGATCATATTCTTTAGGATGATATAAACCTATGACAGTATATTTGATCTCAGAATCATCCTTAACGATCTTCTGGATTATCTCATCTCCAACAGAAAGATCATATTTCTCTGCTACTTCTTCACTTATCCAAACCACATTATCATCATCGTTAGTGTAATTGAACCCCTCACCCTGATATGTTCTTATATCAGTGCCTTTCCTGGGATAAACGAGTCCGACATATTCCCAAAAATCATCACCTAACTTTTTTTCTCCGGCATATAAAAGCGGATCCGTCCAACCATCATCAACAGCATATATTTCGCTGAAACCAACATCCTCTATCAGTTCCCGGTCATCAAGCTGCAGTCCGTAAAGATCGCAAACAAATTGGTTATTCCCTATTTTGTTGACATAATCGTAGAATGCTTCAACGGAGCGCGAAAATGTCTCGACAGTCATACCGATTGCCGACAATGCAAAAACAAGCAGGAGCAAAAGACCTGCATAAAGGAACGGGCACGTCGAAAATTCTTTCTTGGCAAACCAGCAAAGCTCACGAAATCTCATTAATTATCCTGCCGTCTTTAAGCTCAATGATCCTCTTTGCATAACGGGCTGCCTCTTTATCGTGAGTGATCAGTATTACGCCTTTTCCTTCTTCATTAATGCTTTTGAGAAGGTTCATTATCTTCAATGAATTCTCGGAATCGAGGTTGCCGCACGGCTCATCTGCAAGGATCAACGGAGGATCACAAACAAGGGCTCTTGCAATGGCACACCTCTGCTTCTCGCCACCGGAAAGTTTGCTGGCTTTATCATTGATCTTCTGACTGAGATCAACTTTTTCTAGTATCTTCTCGATTCGCTCCTTATGCTCCCCATATGGAATCCCTGCTATGAGCAATGGCAGTCTGATATTGTCATAAACAGTAAAATTCGGTTCCAGATGAAATGACTGGAAGACAAACCCTGTTTTCCTGCCCCGGTAATCTGACAGATCATTATCCGATGCAGTAGTAAGATCAAAATCATCTACTGTGATCTTTCCTGATGTAGGCTTTTCGATGGCTCCGATCAGGTGAAGCAATGTGGATTTTCCACTGCCGGATTTACCGACAATGCTCACGAATTCACCATCCCGGATCTTAAGATCTACACCATCAAGTGCAGCTCTGTCGGCGCTGTCATATACTTTAGTGAGTTGTTCAATGATTATCATATTATTTCTCTAAAACAAATATCTCGCTTACATGATCATCCGAAACCAGAGCGTCGGCTTCCAGTACGATCTTTTCGCTGGCAGGAAAATAGGAAAAACCCCATGTAGTACATCCTACGCCGTATGGATTATCCAAAGGAAAAATAAGACCAATACTGCCCTCATATTTGTAAAACTCATCATCCCTCTCATATTTCACTCTATTGTCAACATAATCTCTGTTCAGATCCCATCTTTCCCTTAAATCTTCAGAATCTGATTCATTTAGTTCTGCAAAGGAGATAGTCTCATCCTCCAGAATTTTCTCAAGGCCTGACAGATCATAATTATGTATGATCAGCATCTCGCCTTCAAAGATCTCGATGTAAGCGTCAGAAGTCTTTGATCTGTAGACACCGCATTTTACCTTTGGAGCAGACTTAGAACATGCCGCTAAACACGTGGCCATCATAATAACCAGTACGCAAATCTTTACTTTATTCATTTCCTTTTTCCCCATAAAAAGCATGACTGAATTTCAATCAACTATTCATTAAAATATTTTATAAAATACTATTTTTTTGTCAAATATATGATTCGTCATCTGTAATACTTGCCAACAAAAAAGGACCGCCTTTTACAGCGGTCCTGATTTTGCTTTAAATTGCTGACCCTAAGTTATTACTCGCCCTCTTCAAGAGTTGAGTTGATCTCGGAAAGATTGGTCTGGATCTTTGCGATGTTGTCAGAGAGAGTCTCATTAACATTCTCAAGAAGAGACTTAACATAGATATGAGCATTTCTTCTGAGTTCTTCTGCCTGAGCTTCTGCATTTGCAATGATCTGTGCAGCTTCTTCTCTGGCGCCTCTGGTGATCTCGTGATCATTGACCTTCATTGCATACATGCGGTTAGCATCGTCGATGATCTTCTTATTCTTCTCTCTTGCAGTGCTGATAATGTCCTGAGCTCTGGCTACGATGTCGTTGGATTGTGCAACAGCAGCGGGAAGATTGTTCTTAAGGATCTGAAGCGAATTGATAGTCTCTGTTCTCTCGATAGAGCACTTGTCAGAGAAAGGAACACTCGATGCATCCTTAACCATATCGATAAGATAATCAATATGCTTGATAGCGTCGTAACGCTGTCCTCCCTGATTGAAATTGCTGTTCTCCATTTTTATGTCCTTCCTTTCAATAATTTATCCTTTACAAGATCTATTATCTCGGCCGGAACCATCTTGGAAATGTCTCCGCCGTATGAACCGACTTCTTTTACCATTGAAGAGCTGATGAGCGACATGTCGTCCCTGCAGGGCAGGAGCACTGCATCGTAACCTGCGAAAAGCAGGCGGTTGGCAAGTGCATGCTCGGATTCATATCTGAAGTCCGACTCTGATCTGATGCCTCTTACCGAAGCACAGCATCCGAGCTTTTGATAAAGGTCAACGAGAAGTCCGCCCCACGCCATAACTTCAACGTTAGGCAGATCATCATTCTTCAACGAAAGCTTTATTAGTTCAACCCTCTCTTCGGGAGAAAACAAAGGCTTTTTTGCTGCATTTTCCATAACGGCGATGACAAGCTTATCACAGAGCTTTGAAGCCCTTCTTGCAATGTCTCTGTGTCCTCTTGTGAAGGGATCGAACGTCCCCGGGAAGAGCATTACCTTCAAACCTGTCATCCTCCGATATTTATATCTTAAAAAATGTTATCACTGTAATCCCGTAACTACAAGAACGAACACGTCTCAAGCCGTTAAGTTCTTCGGGCGGTTCATAGTCCCTGTCATGCTCTGCAATGAGCATTCCCTGAGGATCCAAGAGCTTATACTGATCTATGAGCTTTGTTGCTTCCTCAAGTCTTGCAGGAACGTCCTTATAGGGCGGATCCATGAATATAATATCAAATTTCTCACCGGCCTGCCCCAAGAGCTCTAGTGCCTGGCCGGCTGTCCTTTTATAGAACCTTATCTCATCTGAGCCGTCGAGCTTTACCTTGCTTATGTTCCTGGAGATTATCCCTGCTGCCTGACCGCTCCTGTCAACGAGCGTCGCACGCTTTGCACCGCGGCTTACAGCTTCTATGCCTATCTGACCTGATCCCGCGAAAAGATCCAGAAACTCCGAACCCGGAACATCACTCTGGATTATCGAGAACAAGGCCTCCTTGACCTTGTCGGTCGTAGGTCTTGTCTTATCTCCCTCAGGCGCCTGCAGTATCGCGCCTCTGAATCTTCCCGTAACTACTCTTGGCATCAGATCTGTTCCATCTTTCTGGCGAATCTCAATTCGAACATCTTCTTTATCGCATCGTTAAGACGTTCTGCTTCTTCCCCGCCTTCTTCAATTATCCTGTTGACCGCTTCCGTGGCTTCAGCTGCGATCTTCATATCAGTATATAGATTTGCGGCACGAAGTGTAGGTATACCATGCTGTCTTGTTCCGTAGAAATCTCCGGGGCCTCTTAATTCAAGGTCTTTTTCCGCAAGTTCGAAGCCGTCGGAGGATTCGCACATCATCTTCATACGCTGCAAAGCAAACTCTGATCTTGATTCGGATACAAGCAGGCAGAATGACTTCTTATCACCCCTGCCGATACGTCCCCTTAACTGGTGAAGTGTGGATAATCCGAACCTGTCGGCATCCATTATTATCATTACATTAGCATTAGGATTATCAACGCCTACTTCGATTACTGTAGTGGATATCAGGATCTTGATATCTCCGGAGATGAATCTCTCCATTGTCTCAAGCTTCTCTTTCTCCTTCATGGAACCGTATAAGACCGCGCTCGAATACTGCGAGAGATTGCTCATGGAATCAACCATATTCTTCATCTCGAAAACACTCGTTACGCTGTCGTCCCCTCCTACAGGCTCACCTATGAGATTATCTGATCCCGCTTCAGTCTCATCCCTGTCGATCTTGGCACAAACGATATATATCTGCTCTCCGGCGGCAAGCTTTACGCTCATCATCTCTTCTATTGCCTTGCTCTTCTTGGAATTGACGAACCATGTCGTTATCTCCTGACGGCCTGCCGGCTTTTGTCTGATCACGGAAGTGGCCATATCACCGTAGATGACCATGGCAAGCGTTCTCGGAATCGGAGTCGCTGTCATTATAAGGTTATGAACGCTCTTTACCATACCTTCACTGACAGTATCTTTGAACAGGAGCTTCTCACGCTGCTTAACACCGAATCTGTGCTGCTCGTCGGCTATAACAAGCGCAAGGTCTTTGTATTTTATATCGTCTGTAAGAAGCGCATGCGTTCCGATAATGACACGAGCGGTGCCCGAAGCGATCTTCTCTTTTATCTCAGCCTTCTCCGAAGGTTTTGTCTTTCCAAGCAAAAGGACAGGCTCCATTCCGCTGTTCTCCATGAGCTTTGAGATAGTTCTGTAGTGCTGTGAAGCAAGGACTGACGTCGGTGCAAGAAGCACTGACTGCTTGCCCATAAGAGCAGTTATAACCATCGACAAAGCAGCTACCATTGTCTTGCCTGATCCGACATCTCCCTGTATCAGCCTGTTCATCGGAACCGTCGACATAAGGTCTGTCTGTACATCTCTGAAAGCAGCCGTCTGGTCAGAAGTAAGGGTAAATCCGAGATTGCTCTTTATCTGATTCCACTTCATTGCGGATTCACGGTCTATTCCGTTGGGACCTGAAGGTATTACCTGCTCTGCCACCTCTTTAACACCGTGGCCTGAACTGTATAGCTTCATTCCGATACCAAGCAGGATCAGCTCTTCGTAAGCAAGCTGCTCACGTGCTTTGAGCGCCTCTTCAAGACTTGACGGGAAGTGTGCCATCTCATAGACCCTTTTGGGTGATACAAAACCCTTCTGCGCAGCAACGGATGCCGGAATGACAGAAAGCAGTTCGTCTCCGCAGAGCTTCATCGCCGTCCTTACCCACTTGGAGATGTTATTGGATGTAATGCCGGCCGTAAGGTGATATACAGGCCTTACAAGCGCATTGTCCTCTATCTTCTCAGCCTTCTCGATATAAGGATTAACCATCTGCATCTGACCGTTGAAGAGTGTTGCATTGCCATGAACAAAGCACTCGTCGCCAAGCGTGAATTTGCCTGCCAGATACTGCGAATTAAAGAATGTCAGCTTGATCCTTCCGGTGCCGTCATTAACGAAGAAGCTTAAAGGCTTCTTTCTGCTCGTGATATTAACTGTGGGATTGGTCGATATCGTTCCTCTGAAAGACAGATCGTAACCCTGGTTATCGTCATAGTGTCCCGACATATCTATGGAAGAGATACTACCCAGCTTAGACCAGTCATCGTAACGCCACGGGATAAATGCAATAAGATCGTAGACAGTATAGATATCGAGCTTTGCGAGCTTCTCTTCTGCAGCAGGACCTATACCGTAAAGATCGGTTACGGGATTAGACAGATGTATTGTTGCCATTTGTCCTTCAGATCCTCCTTTTGCAGAAAGAGGCAAGCGGGCATTCTTCACACTTCGGAGATCTTGCCGTGCAGTATGATCTTCCGAGATCGACCGAGAGGTGCCCTATCCTGATCCAGCTGTCTTCAGGAAAGACCTTCATAATGTCTTTCTCGACCTTGGCAGGATCATCACTTTCTGTTATTCCTATCCTCTTCATTACACGCTTGCAGTGCGTATCCACGACTACAGCGGGTGTTCCGTAGACCTCTCCGACGATAAGGTTGGCAATCTTCTTTCCGATGCCCGGAACCTCCATAAGAAGTTCAACATCATTAGGAACTATGCCATTCCATTCACCTGTCATCTTCTTCGCAAATGCTATGACGGACTTCGTCTTTGAGGCCGTCAGCCCGCAAGGCTTTATTATGCCTGCGATGATTTCCGGATCCTCATTTGCGATGGATTCCATGTCAGGATACTTCGCGAAAAGATCCCCTGCAGTTATATTAACCCTTTTGTCGGTGCATTGTGCGGACAATATTCCTCTTATGGCGAGGTTTTGGGGACAATCGTTGTAAAGAGAACAGGAACTGTCGGGAAATGCAGTTGACAGGGCAGAATAAGTCATATTTGCGAGAGTTTTGATTTTCGGGTCCTTAGCAGCCAAAACCGGTTACTCCTGATTCTCGGGCGGATAAGGGAACGAGAAAACAAATCTCGCGCCGCCCAGTTCTCTGCCTTCATCACATATAATGGTCTGCCCGTGACCTGCAAGGATCTGCTTGCAGATATAAAGTCCTAGACCGAAGCCTTCAGCCTTGCGTGAAGGATCCGCCTGATAAAAGCTCTCGAAGATCCTCTGTCTCTTGGATTCCTCGACACCCGCGCCGGAGTCCTCAACTGAAATGAAGACTTTTCGGGCTTTCGGATTTGTCTCGGTCGAGATCTTGATCTCACCGTTTACCGGCGTGAATTTAATAGCATTGGTAATGATGTTGATTATTACTCTGCAAAGCTGCTGGGCTTCGCCGTATACCATTATGCCCGGACCGGGATCCAAGGACTTGATGACTCTTATCTGCTTGTCTGAAAGCTGCGCTTCAAGGTTATCGACAATATCGTTGATCATGTCATTGATATTGAATTCCTCCATCATCTCGGGATCCGGATGAGAGAGCGATGATGCCTCTGTCATCTGTGTTACCAGCGTCCTGATCCTGTCAGTCTGCTGCTTGATAAGTTCCAGGTAATGAGGCTGCTTCTCAGGAGGGATCGTGCCGTCCAGCATAGCCGTTACAAAGCCGTTTATTGATGTAAGCGGAGTCCTGATATCGTGTGCGATAGATGAGATGAACATCTCTCTGTCGTGCTCCTGGTTTTCCAAAGACTCGATCATCCTGTTAACCGTCCTGCCCATCTCGGTAAACTCCGAAGATACTGCAAGCGTCGTAAAATCATTAGGATCTGAGTATTTAGGATTGACTCTTACCGAATAATCTCCTTCGGCAACTCTGGAGATCGCATGAGAGATATCCTTGACAGGCATGAGGCTGAAATAGACGAATACAGCATAAAGCACGATAGCGATGATCATGGCTACCATGGCCGGAATAAAGATAACGCTTATATATTCGGCTTTTGTCTGCTGGGTACCTTCACTGTTGCTGACAATAACATAATAAGGTGTGCTGTTTATCTTAACGCAGCTTATGGATATTACCCTGCCGGTATTATTCGAACCTGTACTGTCAAAACCTATAGCATCAGCGCTCTTAAGAAGGTCAAGTACATTGGGCTGGGCAATTCTGTAAGGGACATCATCCGTGGTGAGGAGATTGTCTTCAATATCCAATGTAAATGAATTACGGCAGTATATCCTGCCCTCTATGTCCGTGATATATACAGAACCGTTTGAACGGTATGTCTGTGAATTTACGAATCTGTCTATGATCCTGGAATTCTTGAAGTTATCGGTTCCGTCGTCATTGATCGTATACTCGAACGGAACATTCTGAAGTGACGTGATCGAAGTGATATCCGCAGCCAGATCGATAGCGGCACCCTGCGTGCCTGACTGAACCCTCGTTATGAGGTTCTTATACATATTCTCATAGGAAAGGAATAGCAGGACTGCAAAAACAATCAGAGTTGTCAGTACGAGAAATGATATCAGGAAGACGGCAAAGCCTGCCGATATCCTCTTACCGTCAGCTCTAGAAGCCATAAATTACCTCGTCTCGAATTTATAACCCTTGCTCCAGACTGTCTTTATGCTCCAATTCTGCTCCCTGTCGGGATTCTCGATCTTCTCTCTGATACGCTTGATATGAACGTCAACCGTACGTGATTCTCCGTAGAAATCATAGCCCCAGACATTTTCCAGGAGCTGCTCTCTTGTGAATACCCTGTTGGGATTGGATGCAAGGAAGAAAAGGAGTTCAAGTTCCTTGGGCGGCATATAGATCTCATTGCCGTCTACGCTTACAACATAGCGGATCTTATCAACGGAGAATCCGGGATATGTAATAACGTCAGAAGATGAATCTTTATTATCTGAAGCAACAGGAGCTGCATCACGCTTGTCTGTACGTCTTAAGACAGCCTTGACTCTGGCAAGTACTTCCTTAGGTTCGAACGGCTTGGGTATATAATCGTCTGCGCCTAATTCAAGACCGACGATCTTATCAAGAGTATCGGTTCTTGCAGTGAGCATGATTATTGGACAATCGGATGTCTTTCTTATCTCACGGCAGATATCATTGCCGTCCATTCCGGGAAGCATGAGATCCAGGATAACAATATCAGGTGCAAAAGCATTGAAAGCTCCAACGGCTTTATCACCCTGCATGCATGAGGATACCTGATAACCTTCTTTTTCAAAGTAGAGTTTAAGAACTTCAATGATGCTCGGATCATCGTCCACGAGCAAAACCTTGTTAGCTGCCATATGATCACCCCTGCTCTACAACTTTAGGTTTTTCCTCTTTGTAACAATGTTACAAACCCTGTTATTCTCCGCCGGAAGAAGTACTCCCGACATCAAAATTATTGATCTCGGCAGTATAAGAATCCAGATCAGTGAAATTCTTATATACCGATGCGAAGCGGACATAAGATACGCGGTCTATGTCCTTAAGCCTCGACATGATAAACTCGCCGATCTCGGACGAGGATATCTCTTTATTAAATCTTTCTTCCACCAGATGGGTAATATCAGAGCAGATATTCTCTTTAACCTGTTGTGATACACCGCGCTTCTGGCAGGCTACGTCCAGACTTCTCATTATCTTGTCGGGATCGTAGAGCTGCTTGGATCCGTCCTTCTTGGCCACCATCGGCTTTAAGCCTTCGATCTTCTCTATCGTCGAAAACCTGGCACCGCAAACGAGACATACACGCCTTCTCCTGATGGCAAAACCATCATCGGTCGGTCTTGAATCCAAGACCTTGTCATCGTTCTCGCCGCATTTGGGACAGATCACTTATCGTCTCCCTTAAATTACTGTCCGTCCTTACCGAACATGAACCAGGGCTTCGCAGACTTCTGAGCCTTCTCTTCAGCCTGAGGAGCTACGTTAGCCTGAGGTCTGCCGCCCATCTGAACGGGCTGCTGTACAGGTACCGGTGAAGGCTGTACCTGTTGAGGTACGGGCTGAACGGGAACCTGCTGTACAGGTGCAGGCTGTACAGGTGCAACAGGAGCAGGTGCAACGGGTGCAGGTGCAGGCTGATTAACTGAATCATCACCGAATCTGAAGCCGGGCTGTGCTCTCTGTACCGGAACGGGTGCCGGTGCGGGCTCGGGCTGTCTGGGTGTATAGTCTGTTCTCGGCTGAGGAGCGGCAGGCTGTCTGGATGTGATCAATGTGGGATTCTCTCTTGAGAGAACTGAAGTGCTTGCTCTGTGGCCTGCAGATGCATTGATCGTGTTGTCAAAGCCTGAAGCGATGACCGTGATCATGAGCTCATCCTCAAGTGAATCGTCAACAACCGCACCAACGATGATCTCTGCCTCGGGTGCTGCAGCCTGACGTACGATCGAAGAAGCTGCATCGATCTCGGAAAGGCGCATTCCGCGTCCGCCGGTAAAGTTAAGGATAACACCTGTAGCTCCGTCGATAGTTGTATCGAGGAGAGGTGAGTTGATAGCCTGCTTAATGGCAACCTGTGCCCTGTCTTCGCCGGAAGCTCGGCCAATACCCATGTGGCAGATGCCTGCATCCTTCATGACGCGTGTAACGTCAGCAAGGTCGAGGTTGATGAGTCCGGGGATAGCTACGAGGTCTGAGATACCTGCAACACCGAACTTCAATACCTGGTCAGCCATATTGAATGCTTCTTCGAAGCTTGTGTTGTCATCAACAACATCAAGGAGCTTATCATTGGACACTACGATGAGGGAGTCAACGGACTTCTGGAGTTCTCTGATTCCGCGCTCTGCGTTAGCTGCTCTCTTAGCACCTTCAAATGTGAAAGGACTTGTAACTACTGCAACTGTAAGGATACCGAGATCTCTTGCGATCTGGGCAACTACGGGAGCTGCACCTGTACCGGTACCGCCGCCCATGCCTGCAGTGATAAAGAGCATGTCTGTATTTGCAATAGCTTCAGCGATCTCGTCTCTGGACTCTTCTGCAGACTTCTCACCAACGCTGGGATCCGCACCGCAGCCTAATCCTCTTGTAACCTTCTCACCGATCTGTATCTTGATCTCTGCCTTATTGCGGGCAAGAGCCTGATTATCAGTATTTATAGCGATGAACGTGACGCCCTGGACACCACTCTCGACCATGCGGTTTACAGCATTGCTTCCGCCGCCGCCTACGCCGATTACCTTAATGCTTGCAACATTAGATTCGTCCATTGAATAGCTGTGCTTGCTCTCAGACATCCTTTTGTTCCTCCGTATCCTTTTATAGTGCCAATCAAAAATAAAAAAATTTCTTGATTAAATAAATATTATTAACCATTGAAAATTTTAACCTAAACAGAAGTTTCAATCAATACAAACAGTAAGAAATACTGTGTGATTGTAACGAAACTTTCATATAAATATTAACACTAAAGGGCTCAATGCAGGAAAATATATCAGTATTCCCTGAAAATGAACTCATCATTGGTCAGATCCAGCGCCCCGTCGACCGCGATCTTTTCGAAAGTATCGGAATTTATTGCATAAAGAAGCCACGCCATATCGTCACTTATTGACTCAAGGCTGTTGAGTTTTATCTGTATGAGGCTTCCCGACGGTGAATAGACTGTAAGGAAGATGTATCCGCTCGGAAGCACTCTTACTTCGGAAGTGTTCTCGAACATCGAATAATCATCACCGATACTTGCATTATCAGCAGCAAGGATAGCACCGAGGACAATGATGGATTTCTTGTAGTCATTGATATTCGAGATCTTTATTTTCCTGCCAAGTTCCAGATATTTGATATTAAGTCCGCAGATAACGGGCTGTACCTTTCTTCCCGATTCAAAGGAAGAAAGCTCGAGAACTATGCCGTCCTTATCAAGTGCGGCATATCCGTCCGGAGTCTTTATGTAGCAGACTTTGCTTCTTTCCTTGACAGTGATATCAACTGTAGAAGGCAGCCTTATCGTTATCCTGATATCTTCGATATAAGGATTCTCCTTCTTAATGCGTTCTTCTGTCTTGCCGTAGTCAAGTCTTAGAATATCGAAGATATTTCCGCTTATTCCGCTCATGAGATGGGCATCGTATTCAAGTCCTGCTTCCCTTAACAGCTGCTGGTCGGATATTACGACATTGCCTTCGACATGGGCATTCCTTACCCTGAATGCCGGAAGGAATATGATAAGCACGACCATCACCACCAAAGCCAAAGCAAAGCAAATGGCAATTATGCTCTTGGCCGACAGATGAATTACTTCCCTTTGAGGCTTCGGCTCAGCCGGAGCTTTTCTCCGCCTGACATTTTTGCCGGTAACTTTAGCGGGCTTTGAAGGCTTTGCTGCAGTGGGGGCTTCAGCTTTTTCAGGTGCTTGGGCATCTTCTTCCGCTTCTGAGGCCCGGTCTTCGTCAGAGCCGTCTTTCACGTCTTCTTCAACGGTTTCTTCAACTGCTTCTTCAACGGATTTCTCAGCTTCTGAATCTTCCCCGTAATCTGATGCGTCAGATTCAGACTCGTCATAAGGCGCTTCAAAAACTTCATCCGTATCTTCTTCGGGTCCTTCTTTTTTCAGCACAAAAGGATTGCCTTCTTCCTTTTCATGAGAAGGTTCTTTATCACCGTCCATGTCTTTTTCAGACACAGCCTCAGAGACTTTGTCCCCGGAAGATTCCTTAGAACCGGAAACGAATTCCTCACCGAATAACTTGTCTAATTCGTTGTCATCCATGGATACTATTTTATAACAGTTTACGGATTATTCCCAAGAGATGCCTTGATAGCATCAGTTATCCTCTTGCCGGTATCCTCAACTGCGAGATCAAGACTTGCTTTTCTGATCTCATTCTGTCTTTCAGGATCGTTGATAAGGTCAGTGAGAACTCCTTCGAGTTTTCCGAGCTTGACATCATTGTCACTTACGACTATTCCCGCACCTTTCGATGCAAGCGAATTGGCATTGAATGTCTGATGGTCGTGAGCCGCATACGGATAAGGCACCATAATGGCGCATGCGCCGGTTGCGCATATCTCGGCGCATGTTACGGCACCGGCACGGAGTATTGAACAGTCTGCAGCGGACATATAAAGATCAGGTCTGTCGATGTATTCCCTTATCTCAAGATTCGGAAGTTCCGTGATATCGGGAGTGATCTCTACGGAATTATGCTTTCCGACAGAGATAACGAAGTAAACGTCTTTGAATTCATCTTTTCGCGCGATATCGAAAACAAAATTCGTAAGTGTCGCAGAGCCTAAAGATCCTCCCATGATAAATACCATTTTCTGATCTTTACCGATCCCTAATTCCTCACGCGAACCGTCTCTGGTCCTTCCGAACATCTCTGCTCTAACAGGATTGCCTGTATAGACGACTTTCCGTGCTTTGGAAAATATCTTCTCCTGGCCTCTGAACCCCGTCATGACAAGTGCCGCGCCCCTTGCAAAAAGCTTGTTTGCTCTTCCCGGGAAAGCATTTGCCTCATGGATCATCACAGGCACATTAGCCTTCTTTGCTGCCATTATGAGAGGTGCACTTACATATCCGCCAGTGCTTATAACACAGTCAGGCTTGAACTCTTCTATCAGGGATAAACAGTATTTTTTTCCCCTGTTGTTTGCAGCCATCGTCTTAAGGATTGCGGGAGTAGGCTTATACGGCATCGGTAAAGACTCGACATCTCTGAATTCATAACCGGCCTTAGGCACCAGTTCGCCTTCAAGACCTGTCTTGCGTCCCGCGAAAATGATTTTGCAGACATCACCGTTCGCCTTCGCTTCTTCTTCAAGAAGACCGGCTATCGCAAGGGCGGGATTAATATGTCCCGACGTTCCGCCGCCGGTGATAATGTACCGTCTCTCCATTAGGTCATACTCCTGACTTCAGCGCCTTGCGCGTGCCCTGTCTGATCTTCCCGGCAGAACTCTCGGTTCCGCTTCTTGATACAGACAGAATAAGTCCGTATGCAATAAGGAGACTGATCTGCGCCGTTCCGCCGTAACTTACAAACGGCAGCGTAACACCCGTAGCAGGAATGACCTGCAGCTCAACCGATATATTCATCAGCACTTCGACAAATATCAGTGCCGTACATCCTGTCGCAATAGTTCTGGAGAACACATCTTTGGCCCGCCAGCAGACTCTAAGGCACATGCCGAACATAACAAGATAGAGCAGAAGGAGCAGTGTCCCTCCGACAAAGCCCGTCTCCTCAACATAGATCGAGAAGATGTAGTCGTTCTGGGCCTCTGATACATAGTTATATTTTGATCTTGAATTGCCGAGACCTACGCCCCACATACCGCCTGAACCCAGAGCGTTATGCGCGTTATCGACCTGACGCGTATCGTCTCTTGTAAGTCCTTCCTCCTCGTTGTCAAGCTCTTCATCGTCAGCGGTAAAGATAGCTATTCGCTTGAAAACGTGTGCATAGTTCTTCATGAATCTTTCACGCTTCTCAGCAGGTGTGACGGCAAGCATAACAGCAGCAAGCGCGCCTCCTGCAAGAGCAAGCACAAGACCTCCGGCAATCCAGGATCTGAGCGGGATCTCGGACACAAGCGTACACATGAAGATAACGGCTGCAACGATGATGAAGCATGATAAGTGAGGCTGCAAAAGAATGACGGCATCGACAAGAATGCAAAGACCTACGGGTACTATAAAGTCGAGCATTGTATTAAGGATCAGCTTGCCGAGGTCGGATTTAGGCTGTCTTACTTTTCCTTCCTTGCGGAGCTGTGCGATCGTTGCGCGGTATCCCGCAAATGCAACTATAAGCGCGACTTTAATGATCTCGGAACTTTGAAGCTGGATAGGTCCGATATTGATCCAGCGTGCCGCACCGTGCTCACGTCCTACGCCGAGTGCGATCGTAGCAAAAGCAAGTCCGATACTTACGATATAAGCTGCTATGGCAATCCATTTTTGAGCGAAGAAATCGACCGGAATAAATGCAATGATAAACATCATTACGATTCCTGCGACGGTAAATCTGATCTGTCTTGCAAGGAACCATGATGAATCCTGGAACTGTCCGTAAGCGTCAGGACCTGATACGGAATAAAGAACTATAAGTCCGAATACGATCATGACGAATATCATGAGGATCATCGGGATATTTGCTGATCTTACCGCTTTACTGATCGTCCTGGCGTTGATTCCCTCATGCTTTGCCGGGGGTTCTATAAGGCTGTCAATATCAGTTATGACATGATCACCGGCATCAGGCGAATGAGGTTTCTCATTCAACTTCATATCCGGTATTATCGAATGTCCTTTGTTCTCAGGCATCTTATCAGGCATTTCCCTTCTCGATAAAACTCTTGGCAACCTTCTCAAAACCGAAGCTGTGCGATGCCTTGAAAAGTATAGCATCACCGTCTCTTACATAGTCTTCAAGCCGTCTTTTTACATCTTCGGTATCTTTACATTTTACTATCTCGAGCTTCATATTGACCATATGAGCTCCCTTAATGAAATCATCGGCGTTGTCGCCTGTTACAAAGACTCTGTCAAAGTCATAACCGGCGCAGTCTTTACCGGTAAGTTCGTGAAGACCGGGAGCAACGTCTCCAAGTTCGAGCATGCCTCCCAAAGCCAGCACCTTACGGTGTCCCCTGGCCTTTCTCGAGAAATTAAGGAAAGCATTTGCCATGGATTCGGGTGATGCATTATATGCGTCGTTCATGATGAAATACTTTTGAGTCTCCACGATGGCACCCCTGCCGTCCATGGCACTCCTGTTGCTGATAGCATCAGCTATTTTCCCCTGCGTCTCATGCGATGCCGTAATACCTGTCATGTATGCGCAGAATATAGCGAAAAGCGCATTCCTTATTGCATTATCGCCGAACATTCCGACATTCAGCGGGATCGGGAATTCGGATCTCTCGCCCATTCTCTTAAGGCTCGTTCCGAAGCGCATTCCGGTCTCAGTCTCCTCAACATCATATGCAGAGACGACTAACGGACAGGGAAGATCGTCATCTGGTCTTACCTGGATGCCTGCAATGAAATTATTGATCGGAAGTTCCTTTACGCAGTAATCGAAGAGCTTCCTGTCATCGCTGTTTACGGCTACGATACCGCCGTCCGTAAGACCTTCGCATATCTCCATCTTGGCCTTCAATATATTGTCTTTGCTGCCGAGAATACCTATATGTGAATAACCGACATTGGTGATTATCGCAATGTCGGGTCTTGCTATCTTCGTAAGATAGGATATCTGGCCAAGGCCTCTCATTCCCATCTCGACAACGATGACTTCGGAATCCTCAGGAGCTGAAAGGATCGTCATTGCCATTCCGATCTCGTTATTGTTATTCTTCTCGGTCGAATGAACTCTAAGACCGGTCCTGAGTACATCGACGATCATGCATCTGGTGGATGTCTTTCCTACGGAACCCGTTACTGCGATGACCTTGCATCCGAGCTTGAATCTGTAATGATTTGCAAGAAGTCCGAGTGCGCGGACGGTATCTTCAACGATTACCGCGACTGCACCTTCAGGAACGCGTGATGCATCATTTGTAACAACAGCACAGGCACCGAGCTCAATTGCTTTTGCAAGGTAATCGTTGCCGTCAAAGTTCTCGCCTGACAAAGCAATGAATATCTCGCCTTTCTTGATAGTTCTTGTATCAGTCGATACGCCTTCAACTTCGACAGCCGTTGCAAAAACATTAGTATCTGTCTTGGATACTAATTTTCCTCCGACGGCTTTCTTAACTTCCTCAAGTGTAAACATCATCCTGTTTGTCCGCGCTCCGTTACCGCTGTCTGAGCCTGCTCGACATCATCAAAGTGTATCGTCCTATCGGCAAAGATCTGATAATCCTCATGACCCTTGCCCGCAATAAGAACAGTATCACCTTCATGGGCCATTTGAACAGCAAGTTTTATGGCCCTGCTCCTGTCAGGCTCAATCTCATATTCACCTTCTGTTTTGGATATTCCGGTAATTATATCCTGAATGATCGCCATGGGTTCTTCATTTCTCGGATTGTCCGAGGTAATTACCGTGTAATCCGATAGATTGCCTGATACCTCACCCATCTCAAAACGTCTTGTTCTCGAGCGGTTTCCGCCGCATCCGAAAACAGTTATTATCCTGCCTTTTGTGTATTCCTTAAGTGTATCGAGAACGCTCTCGAGAGCAGCTGCATTATGCGCATAATCGACGAGGATATTTACGCCGAAATCATTCTCCACCGGCTGCATCCTTCCGGGCACCGAGATTGAAGCCAGCGCCGTCATAACATCTTCGATATCAATGCCTTCCTTATATGCGGTGCATATGGCACAGAGCGCATTATAAACATTGAACTTGCCGGGGAGCGCTACAAAGATGTCGCCGTTATAGTATTCCGATACGAGCTCGAAAACCGTACCCGTGACATGACCTCGTCTTTCCGGTCTGAGATTCCTTGCGGTGAAATCAGCAGTTCCTCCGATAGAATATGTCAGCAGTTCTGTCTTACCGCTACAGTATTCAATAACCCTGCCGGCAGCTTCGCAGTCCGCGTTAAGTATTCCCGTATCGCAGCTGTCGAAGATCCTTAGCTTGCAGGATAAATAGTCTTCCATATCAGGATGCTCATTCGGAGCAATATGGTCTTCGTAAAGGTTGGTAAATGCCGCGGTGGTATATCTTAATCCTCTTACGCGGTCAAGCTTGAGAGCCTGCGATGAGACTTCCATGACAAGACTGTCCTCTTCATCTCTTACCAGGGTATCCATCATCTCATAAAGATCCCTGGATTCGGGCGTAGTGTGAGCTGCATGTATCTTCTCGCCGGCAATAATATTGCATACGGTTCCGATAAGCCCCGTCATCCTTCCGCTCTGCTCAAGGATCTGTCTTAACATAAAAGCAGTCGTGGTCTTACCTTTTGTTCCCGTTATTCCGTATATGGACAGTTTCTTTTCAGGATGCGAATAGAAATTCGCACAAAGGTCAGCCAGATGCAGATGAGTATTTGTGATCTCTATAACGGCAGCGCCGGTCTTTTCAGAGAGCCTTATCAGCTCCTCTTCAGGAAATCCTGTTCTAAGGTTGTCTACAACGATGGCTCCTGCACCCTGTTCTATAGCTTTTCCGGCAAATGAATGGCCGTCAACGGTAAATCCCTGTACACAGACAAACATCGATCCGGCAGTTACTTTTCTCGAATCAAATTCAACAGAAGTGATCTCCTTTTCGAGGTCACCGGAAATGAGCTTAAAATCAATGTCTTTTACGACGTTCGGAAGCAGCATTTCTTTTTCCTTTGTCCTTATATTTGCAGTCTGGCCATCTTACCGTCAACTATATTAAATCAAAAAGCCCGAATTCTAATGTGGCAAAAAGAATGAAATTGATTCTGAGCAAGTCACCTATGTTTGTGCGTCAGACCACTAGCCGTCGTCCTCATCATGCCTGTCCGGAGGCAGAGCATCAGTTCTTCCGTCCTCATCAGCGGTGTATCCGCCGTTGTTTACAGTGTTGTTATCATCGTATACATTTGTCGTTGTTCCGGCGCTTGTGCTGAGAGTTACATGGATGATATCGCCCGCATATGCAATCGATCCTGATGCGACACTCTGAGAAACGCACAGACCCCTGATATCGCTGTCGCTGTCGATCTTGCAGTTGAGATTCATCTTAAGGCATGCTTCGATACACTCGATAGCAGACATTCCCGTCATGTTCGGAACTCTTGTGGTAAGCCACTGATCTTTTGTGACACCCGCAGGATACATAACCACGATGCCCGTCTTATAAAGCGTGCATGTATAATCGGGATGTGTTGTTGCAACGATAGTATCCGAGTTCATATCCATCGTTCCGTAGAGTGTGGAAAGACCGTTTATGGCAATCCTGGATGCAGCCTGTGAAGCAGGCATTCCTTCGACTTCCTGAACATACCACTGCTTTAACAGCTGTGTATATTCCTCCTCGGTGAATCTTCTCTCAACACCCATGTAGGACAATGTTCCTTCAACGATCTTGGCTGCCGTGGAAGCTGCAGATGATGAACCGACCGAGTAGTCGCTGGGTTTGTTGATTACGACGAGAACTGCGATCTTCGGGTCATACGCAGGCGCATAGCAGGAGAATGAGAGCACGTGCGCGCCCTTAAGTTCACCTACGTCGATCGTTGATGTTGATGTCTTACCTGCGACGGCATATCCCGCAACTTTACCTGCTGAACCGGTACCGTCGGATACAACGCCTTCCATCAGAGTTCTGACACGCTTGCAGGTGCTCTCCGAGAACACCGTACGTACGACTTCAGGCTCGATCTCATCAACGATGTTTCCGTCCGGATCAGTGATGTATTTTACAACGTGTGGAACGAGAAGATCGCCGCCGTTAACGATAGCACAATATGAAGTTATGAGCTGGATCGGAGTAACCGTAGAAGACTCTCCGTATGAGAGAACGGCCATATCGACTTTGCTGGGTTCCTTGTGGAAGATGCCCTTTCCCTCAGCAGGAAGATCGATGCCGGTCTTATCGTAGAAACCGAGCATGCGGACATATGAATAATACTTCGACAGTCCGATCCTGAATGCAAGCTGTGTGAAGACAGGGTTGCATGAATTCTGGAAGGCCTTCTCAAGTGTCTCTTTTCCGTGGTTGTATCCGCCTGACTTCTGGAGCCAGCAGGAGATAGTATGCTGTTCAGAGAGCTTGATCGGTTCATCGCTGAACTCCTCCTGCTCCGTCGCGAGATTCTCCTCAAATGCCATACATGTTGTAAGTGACTTGAAAGTCGAACCCGGCTCATATGTATCAGATACGCATCTGTTGCGCCATGCGTTGGCCATAACGTACTGCACCTGATCTTCGGGCTTCAAGTAATTCCAGGCTTCGATGCCGGTTCCGTAAGGTCTTCCGTAAGGATCGTTACAGTCGTAGTTTGGAAGGGATACCATTGCATATACAGCACCGGTATAAGGATTCATCACGATCGCACAGACTCCGTCTATCGGGTCATATTTGTCGTATGCCTCCTTGGCGGCCTCCTCCGCAATTCTCTGGATACTTATATCGATATTGGTAACGATGTTGTTGCCGTCGGAAACAGGTATGGACGTTGCATCGGAATACGGAAGCACACCGCCCGTGATCTCATCCGTCTCGGAATATCTGTATCCGTTCTCACCGGACAAAACCTCATTATAGTAGGCTTCAAGGCCATAAAGACCGTTAAGGCTTACACCGTCGTTCTTTGCATATCCGACGACCTGTGAAGCCAGTGAGCCGTAGTTGTAATACCTCTGCGGAACTGCGACAAAACCGAATCCCTTGACCTTGTTGTCCTTTAGGAATTTATCGAACTGTTCTTTTGTTTCGGCAGGAACATTCTTTATTACGTCACAGCCTTCAACATTGTTTTTGGGGTCATTCTTGTCCGTGGAATCGACCGGTATGATCGAATCGAGCTTCTCGTAAGCGACACCCAGGATATCCGATGTATTCTGCATGATCTGTTCTCTCGTAAGAAGAGTCGAAGTAATCTGCTTAGGAGAACAGATGACAGTATAGTCGTATGTGTTTGAAGCAAGAGGAACACCGTTGGCGTCGTATATCATTCCTCTGTTTGCTTTATATGTTACAAGTGTCCACTGCTCCTTAGCAGCTGCTCTTGCATACTTGTCATAGTCTTTTACTGTTGTCTGATAGAGGTTATATACGAGATAGCCCAGATAGCCGACGACGAACACCGCAACGACCGCGATCCACATTTTCGCGAAAACAGAAGACTTAATATGCATGCGCGCCTTTGACGGAGCTTCCTTTATATCAGGTTCCTGAATCTGATCCGGTTTGCTGATATCAGGAGATCCCTTAACGGGTCTGCCGTTGTTACTTACCGGGATGCGCTGCATAGTAATCAGCCAGTTCGTCCTTGGAATCGTTAAACGCTTCTTCGTTGATTCCTTCGGAGTTATAGTTCGTTCTTGTGCGCAGGGAATCCGTATTCGGTACAGGGAGACTTATTACCTGATTCTGGTTCGGATCCTGCATTCCGAGAGCTATAGCCTGGGCACGGATAACATCCATGTCGGCAACACCGTTAGCGTTCTCTTCCGCATTAACGATCTCTCTTTTTGCAACATTGATCTGATCTTTCAGATTCGAATTATCTCTTGCAAGCTCTGAGAGCTCAGTCTGAGGATAGAGCAGGAGCATTACGAAGATACCCATCGCGATTACGAGAATGATCGATACGATCGTCTCGAAAACCTTTCTTCTGGTAAGTCTTCTTGTCTTTTTCTTCTGCTCGAGCCTTGTCTGAGGATCCTCATGCTCGATTGCCTGACGGACTGACCTCTCATGTACTTCTTCATAGGAAACAACAGAAGATACGATATCGTCAGCGGGCTCTATTATGAGCTCCTCATCTTCTATAAGTTTTGTCTCGTCAGGGATTATGCTTCCATTTTTGTAGGTAAGGTTCGTCTTTCCGGCAGACAGCGCTTCACGGAGTGAATCATCCTTCACGCCCACAACAAAGCTCTTTGCTTTATTTCTCGATGCTGCCTTTACTGCCATTATATGTTACTTACCTTTACTTAGATTTCTAGTTGTACTGTTCGTTATCGTTCCTCTCGAAAACCCTCAGCTTGGAACTTCTCGATCTCGGATTGATCTCTATCTCTTCTTCTGTAGGTTCGATCGGCTTTTTTGTAATTACCGTTCCCAATGACTTCTTTCCGCAAACGCATACGGGGAAATCTCTCGGACAGGTGCAAGGACTTTCTGCCTTTCTGAACGCTTCCTTGACGATCCTGTCTTCCAATGAATGGAAAGATATAACGCAGAATCTTCCGCCCGGCTTAAGCTTTCTTATTCCGTCATTGAGCAAAGACTCAAGACCCGACAGCTCGTGGTTTACTTCGATCCTGATCGCCTGGAAACATCTCTTTGCAGGATGCTGGTCTTCGCCTCTTCCGTGACCCGGCATATATTCCTTGATCGCATTTGCAAGTTCCGTGGTTCTTGAAAATGGCTTTGTTCTTCTTCTCTCACAGATACCCTCTGCGATCCTTGCAGCGTGATGTTCTTCACCGTACTCCCTGAAGATCCTCTCAAGATCGTCTCTTGAATACCTGTTGACGACCTCAGCTGCAGTAAGCCACTCATCCGGATCCATTCTCATGTCAAGAGGACCGTTCTTCATATATGAGAAGCCTCTTTCTGCCGTATCGAGCTGATACGAGGAAACACCCAGGTCAGCCATGATGCCGTCGACCTTGCCGATCTTAAGACTTCTTATAATGTCATCAATATCTTTATAGTCAGACTTTACAGGCATCCAGTCGATTCCCGCGAAGTCCTCTTTCCTTTCCATGCATGCAGCAAGCGCAGCGTCATCCTTGTCAATCGAGACTAGTATGCCCTGCCCCTTCATCCTTCTGGCGATCTCGGCACTGTGGCTTCCGCCGCCTGCCGTACAATCGACATAGATGCCGCCCGGTCTGACGTTCAGAGCGTCGACCGTCGGATAGAGTAATACCGGAATGTGGTCAAAATCAGAGACCTTCAACATAATACTTCGTCTCCAATCCTTCTATGCCGCTGAGATCGTGATCTTCATTGTCATAGAAATTCTTAGTGCAGATGTCTAATTTGCCGTCATCATTAAATACGCAGATCTCATCACCGGGCTTAGCGCCAATCCTGTCCCAAAGCTCGCTGTTAACCGAGATACGGCCCTGTGAATCAACACTGACTTCACAAGCCTCACCAATGATCGCTCTCTTGATCTTACGGGCATTGGCGTCCATTGTATTGAGCTTTGCAAGCTGAGTCTTGACTACGTTCTCAAAATGATCCTTCGAGTAAACGCACAAATACCCGACATCAAGGCTGTTCGTTACGACAACCTCTGCGCCGAGCAATTCTTTTTGCTTTGAAGGGATGAAGAATCTTCCCTTTGCGTCTACTTTCTTAATGTCTCTCATTCTGAGTCTCTACAAGCTTGATTTTGTGGTAATAGGTGGCATCCGCAGCCGATTTCCATCGATTTCAGCCACTTTCCTCCACCAGAATGGGAAATATCTCCCTGAATCACCACACATCTGTATTCTATTCGTAATCTTTTTTTAACGCAAGGGGTTTTTTGTAATTTTATGGAAATTTGTTAAAAATATTTTCCATGTGATTTTCCAGCACCGTTGAAGCTCTCAACCGCGGGCGGTCCGGTGTGTTTTTCCCTGTGTTTTGAGCGCGCGAAAAGCCGTTTTTTGGGGTTCTTCCCGGGTAAAATGCCTCACTTTCCCCCAAGGTGGTGCTTTGTGGCGGAAAAGGTGTTAATTATAGATTGAATTATGGGAATTCGCTGTCCGTTTCTTAGTCTACCTTCAACCCTTTTGAGATGTCGGAAGCGTAAACGAGTCTCAAACCAACCCAAACGCCTCTTTAAATAACAATCAAATGACCAAACATCCCAAATCTTTAAAAATCCCAATTCGGGATGCATTTGTTCCCTTAAAAACACCCCAAATCTTTAAAAATCCTAATTTGGGATGCATTTGCTCCCTTAAAAACACCCCAAATCTTTAAAAATCCTGATTTGGGATACATTTGCATCATAAAAGCCTCGACTCCTAAAATTTATGATATAGAAGGGCTTCAAAAATATCACAAAACCCTAAAATCATCGTTTTGTGATACAAACACAAAAATACTTCCCAAATCATGAAAAGCAGGCCGTTAGTGATACAAACACCCTTTCACCCTTTCAGACCATCAGACCCTCAGACCCACAGCCCTCTCAGCCGTTCAAGCCCTTCATCTCTTCCAACGTAGGATAAGATGGAATCGCACCGGATCTCTGAACACTGATGGAGCAATAGCGGTTGGCAAAATCCAGGCACTCTTTGATCACGGACAGCGGACAATTACCGAGATCCTCGCGTCCGATGCCGCGCGATCTGAGGCTCCAGAGAAATGATCCTATAAACGCATCGCCCGCGCCTGTGGTATCAGTTGCTTTGACAGCAGGGACAGCAGAATCGACAGAACCGAGCGGATTAAAAGCACTTGCACCGTCTTTCCCCTTCGTAAGGATAACGAGCTTGACGCTTCCGGCAAACAGCAGCGGCACAGCCTCTTCAAGAGATGAAGTGCCTGTTATGAACTCGAGCTCCTCGTCAGATATCTTCAGGATGTCGCAGTCAGGCAGGAACTCCCAAATGACTTTCTTGAGCGCAGACCTATCGTCCCAGAGCATGAATCTCAGGTTAGGGTCAAAGCTGACGATCGCGCCCTGGCGCCGTGCGATCGTGACCGCCGCACGGTGGGCATCTTTCATAGGGAAGTCCCCGAGTGACACGCTGCAGAAATGAAGCGCATAGCAGTCATCAAGCATATCGCCTGTCACGTCTCCGGGCTCGAAAAGCATATCGGCAGAAGGATTCCTGTAAAAAGAGAACACCCTGTTGCCGTCTTTTGAAAGGCTTACGAATGCAAGCGCGGTATTTGCCGCATTAGTATAGCTGATATAGGAAGTGTCGACGCCCGCATCATTCAGAGTTCCGGTGATGACACCGCCGAACGGGTCCTGACCGAGCTGGGTGATCATGCGTGACTTGCCGCCAAGTTTTGAATATGCTGCACACACATTTGCAGGCGCGCCGCCCGCCGCAGGAGAGAACGCTGTTACTTCACGGAATTCACATCCGGTCTTATCCGGGATAAAATCGATCAGCGCTTCGCCGATCGCGACAAGTGTATCGTTAAGCCTCAAGGCATAAACTTCTGTTGAAGCGCCATCCGCAGCGATCCTTACCTGCTTATATTCCGGATAGAATCTTGTGCTCATAACGTATCTGCCGCCGTTTATATAAATCTCAAGAGAGGACGCATCAGCGATGATCCTTAAAGAAGTTAATGATTCAAGATTGATCCTCCGCTCTGTCCTTCCGAAGCCTTCATTGTTTGTGAAGTGAAGGCTCAAGACCCCTTCATCCCTGCTCCACGTGATCTCAGCACCCGAGACTGCCACCGACACTTTATCGGAACAGTCAGTGCATTCCAGTTCAAACGGAAGCTTTTCCCATGCTTCACCATTCACTTTTTTGCCGGGACGCTTTATGGTCTCCAGCTCACGCAAAGGTTTTTGAAGTATCATGCCGTCGGAGTCAACAGACAGCTCCCTTGGAAGTGTCAGACAATGCTGCCATCCGAGCTCAGCCGTGGGATTTGAATATGCATCATCTCCTATACCCATCCAACCGATAAGGATCCTTCTTCCGTCAGGCGCCGTAAAAGTCTGAGGCGCATAGAAATCAAAGCCGTAATCGAACTCCTCAAACTCCTCGAACTCCTCAAGTTTTAAAGGCACACTGCCGTCAAAAACAAAATATCCGCTCTGGAATAAATTCTGGAATTTAAAGTCTCCCTGATCTACGCCCTGCGGACAAAAGGCAAGATACTTCCTGCCGCCCAATTCAAAAAGATCAGGACACTCCCACATATAGCCCATATCAGGAGCGGAGAAGCATCCTTTATATTCAAACGAATCAACGTCTGCGCCCTCATAAAACAGCACACATCCCTTATCATCTTTTGTCCTTGCACCGAGCACCATCTTGTAGATCCCGTCTTCAAAAGTGACCTTCGGATCTCTTACATGGCATGAACAAAAATCAGGATAACCGGAATTATCAAGAATGATCTTTTTGGAAGACATATAAGAGCCGTCGGAGGATGAGACGAATATAACATTCGCTCCGCGCCCTTCGAGCACATAGTCGAAGTTCCCCTCCTCCATTACATTTCCTGTATAAAAGTATTCGATATGATCTTCAAAAGCTACCGCAGAACCTGAGAATACGCCGTCCCTGTCTCCCGGAATATCCGGTTCGAGAACGATTCCCTTATATTTCCATGAGAGCATATTAGGGCTTACATAATGACCCCACCTGCGAGTGCTCTCTCCGCAGGGTGTTCCGGGCGAATACTGGAAATACACATGATACAGGCCGTCAAAAAAGCAGAGACCGTTCGGATCGTTCATCCAGCCTTCAGGAGGTTCGATATGAAGATTCTGTCTCCACTTCCCCTTCATATATCACCTACGTCTTACGTGACATCGAGATGTTGAGGATAACACCGAACGCCATATAGTTGATGAGCATAGCCGTTCCGCCGAGACTGATAAAAGGAAGCGGTATACCCGTGATCGGCAGAAGTCCCACTGCCATGCCCATGTTCTCGATATAGTGGAACGCAAAGTAGCTCGTAAGTCCGGTGAGCATATAGGATGCTGATTTTGAAGAGACTTTGGCTGCAACATAAAGGCATCTGCAAAGGAAGAAGAATGCGAGAATTATAACCGCCGTCGTCCCTATGAAGCCCATATGCTCTGATATGGCAGCGAAAATAAAGTCGCTCTCCTTAACCGGAACCGTTGTAAGGATTCCGGTATGATTGCCCGTAAGACCGCCGGAAGCGATCGCATGCTGGGACTGGAGAAGATTATATTCGGATCTCGGATCCGATCCCTGGAAAACGAGTGACAGTATCCTGTTCTTCTGGTAGGGCTCAAGATAGAATGTCCAGACCAGAGGGACAACGACAACGACAAAGGTCGAGAAAGCCAGCAGGAAGTATCTGTACCTTACACCCCATGTAAAGAGCATGCAGATAAAGGTGAATACGATAACCATTGCGGTTCCGAAGTCCGGCTGCGTAAGTATCAGGAGCATCGGCGGGGCATAAACAGCCGCCATGATTCCGAAGCCCTTAAGCAGGGTTACTTCCTTGTTGTGCATCATCTCGAAAATATCGGCAGCCACAAGGATAAGTCCGATTTTCGCGAGCTCGGAAGGCTGGAAATTACCTATTACGGGAAGCTTGAGCCATGAATCCGCACCCCAGGTGCCTGCAAGTGAATAACCGTCGATCGGGACAAGTATAAGAAGAAACAAAGATACGGCATAGATGAGCCTTCCGATGATCTTCAGGAAGTGCTCGTCGAGCAAACTGATTATCAAAGCACAGATGACACCGCCGACTGTAGCAACAATCTGTCTGTAGTAGTTGCCGGGATAAGCCGCATAACCTTTGGATAAAACCTTTTGAAGAACATATAGACCTATTATCGTCATTGCCAGCACAGGCACGACAAGATAATAGTCGACGGTCTTAAAACCGTCTTTCCCGCGAAGTCTGACTACGCCGGAACCAGCTTTATCCATTATTTCTTCTTTCCTTCTCCTGCTTTTTCAGTCTCATAGAGTTTTGAAGGGAATCCTCTCTTCTCGATTTTCTTTGCTCTTGCATAAGCGATATAAAGAAGCGCTGCAACAACAAAAATAAGGGAAAGGAGCTGCGAGATCCTTATGGTCGTGTTTGCGATATAAAGAGAGTCCGTTCTCATTCCTTCAATGAAGAATCTCGCTGTTCCGTAAAGTGCAAAATAAGCACAGGCTGTCTCAAAAGGCACCTTGGAACGCTTTCTTATGTAAAGAAGAATAAAGAATATTGCGAGATCTGCAAGTGATTCATAAAGGAATGTGGGATGAACCGGCATTGTGGATACAAGGTTCGGGCACGCATACTGAAGATAGCTCTCGATCGTCGGACTTGTCATGCCCCACGGAAGAGTCGTTGTCGTACCAAAGCATTCCTGATTGAAGAAATTGCCCCATCTTCCTATAGCCTGTCCCAAAGGCAGGTATACAACACAGTAATCGGCAAGTTCCATGAACGGGATCTTTCTTACGTAGCACATGATGTATCCGCCGATGAATACGAGGATAACGCCTCCGTATATTGCAAGTCCGCCGTTCCTTAAATTGAATATCTCTTTTAGGTTCTTGCCGTAGTAATCCCAGTTGCATGCGACGAAGTATGCTCTCGCGCCGATGATCGCACAGGGGATAATTACAAGGATCGTGTCATATATAAGACCGCCGGGGAAGTTCAGGCTCTTTGCCTGCTTCAATGCAAGAACTACGCTCAGGATCAAAGCAAGAGCGATAAGAAGGCCGTACCAGTAAACTTCAAGGCCTCCGATCCTGAAGGCCACAGGGCTGACATTGATATCAATGCCGAGACCCGGAAATCTGACTTCAACAAAATTACTCATGTTCCTTATCCTTCCTGCCCCTCCGGGGTCAGATAAATCTTAGATATATTACCACAAAATAAAGTATATGATGTTCAATGAGTGTTTTCGCGGTGTAAATGTGGTTTTTACATTAATCCCGAACCCCTCAGATATTCCAGCGCCTGGGCTTTATTGAGCTCCACCGCGCGGATGAGATCATCTTTGGATGTCATCTTCGATTCGGGTCTTAGGAAGTGCAGAAGTTCCACAGTAACCAGAGCGCCGTATATCTCCTCGTCAAAATCGAAAATAAAAGTCTCGACGACATCGTTTACCGCATCTTCAACAGTCGGCCTTCTTCCTATATTCGTGACACCGTAAAACACACGCCGCCCAAGCCGGACGCGCGATACATATACGCCTCTCTTAACCACGTATTTATCTTCAGTGACATTGACATTGACGGTTGGAAAACCCATGAGTCTTCCGAGCTTCTTGCCGTGGACACAATAGCCTGTATATGAATAAGCCCTTCCGCCGCAAAGATCTCTTGCAAGATCTGCATTACCCTCTGCCAAAGCTTCCCTGAGCCATGTCGTGGAAATCTTTTTGCCGGTGCCGGAAAGCATCCGGTCTTTTACGACGATGACGCGGATGTCATTTTGCGACGCAAACTCCCTGATCATATTGACATCACCTCTGCCGCCCCTGCCGAACCTGTAGTCCTCGCCCATGACGAGTGTGTCCGCAATACAGCGGTTAAGGATAATGTCAGTAAGATACTGCTCGGGTTCTATATCCTTTACGGCATCAAAATCCAGGACCAGAAGTTCATCAGCTCCGGTATCCCCTATAAGCTTCAGCCGTTCCTGAGGTGTATAGAGATATCTGTCGTCAGATTTATATAGATTCTTAAATGTCTGTACCGTCGATGTGAGGCCGTCCCTTTCAGCAACAGATACTGCCTTTCCGATTATGTCGAGATGTCCCATGTGGACACCGTCAAAAAGACCGAGCGCCATGACCCTGCCCTTTGTTCCGAGCGGCAAGTCATCAAGCGTATATGTTGTGCACACTTTAATCATGAGCAAAAAGCCTCTCGATCCTCATGGTCATATTACCGTTCTCAAGAGAGGGAAAAACAACCGCGATAAGCTTATCTTCAAAAGTTGCGCGGTAGTAGGTCCTCTCACTTCCTTCAGGCACATCAGCAAACGGAAACGCTATCTTTCTTCCGAACCTGATATCTGTTGCCTGCTTTGCATCAAGCTTTATCTCAGGCAGGAAAGCAACAGTCTCTGACGCATCCCTGATAAAAGAAAAATCAGATGCGTCAACCATCTTCTGAAGCTGTTCGGGAGTATAGGCATCCCTGACATTGAACTGTCCGTTGACAGTCCTTCTCAGTGACTCCGCATAGGCTCCGTAACCTGTTATGTCGCCCAGATCAGAACAGATGGTCCTTATATATGTTCCCTTTGAGCACACGCAGTCAAAATCGACTGCAAGTCCCTTCGCGCGTTTTTGGATATCCGTGATATCAAGAGAACAGATCGTTACGGGAACCGGCTTTAAGTCAGGCATCTGCCCTTGTCTTGCAAGTTCATAAGCTTTTTTCCCGCCGATCTTCTTGGCGGAATATTTAGGCGGGAGCTGCTCTTTTGTGACCCGCACCTTTTCGAAGGCGGAGCGGATAACCTGATAATCATCATCCTCAAGCGCTTTTATATCGGCATCGGAAGGATAATCCTCCGAGATGAACTCGCCGGTCTTATCCATAGTGTCAGTTCTTGCACCGAATATGCACTTGCATGAATAGCCTTTATCAAAGCCTTCGCAGAATCTCAGGTACTTAAGCCCCTTGCCTGCAAACACCGGAAGAAGTCCCGTCGCAAACGGATCTAATGTTCCCAGATGTCCGACTTTGCGCGTGCCGAGAAGATTGCCGACAAAACGGTCGGTCTTAAAGGAAGTCCATCCTTCAGGCTTATCTACAAGGATGAATCCGTCCTGAATCATAAAATGTCCTGAACCCTTTTAACGACTTCACCGGCCAGCTCATCGAGCCCGGTATTCCTTACCGTAAAACCGGAAGCCCTAACATGTCCGCCGCCGCCGAAGCCTTCTGCGAATTTGGAGCAGTCAAAGTATTCCTGCGATCTGACGTTGCATCTGATCTCGCCGTTCTCGAGTTCCCTTAATACGATAGCAAGTTCGACTCCGTCGATATCACGCATTGCGGATACGACATCATCGACTCCGTCGGGACCTGCGCCGAATCTTGCGAACTGTTCGGCAGGAACGACCGTCAATGCAAATTTACCGTCACAGTAGAATCTTGTCTCGGATCTCGCCCATGCCGACAGCAAAAACTTCTCTTTTGTCTTGCGGTCGAAAAGGTTATAACAAACTTTGGAGATATCCCCTCCGAGCTCTATAAGAAGTCCTGCCGTCTCAAGTGTCTCAGGACGCGTATTAGAGAATGTGAATCTTCCCGTATCCGTAACGATACCGGCAAGGACTGCCTTTGCAGCAGAAGTATCAAGAAGATCTTTTAATTCTTTTCCGGTGATCTCTGCTATCTGCTGTGCAATATAAAAGACCATCTCGGATGCTGATGAAGCCTCCGGATCGATCCAGTGAAGATCTGATCTGTCCTTTACTGATTCATGGTGGTCGATAATTATCTTCGTATCAATTGAATCAAATATCTCACCGCAGGATCCCATCCTTGATGAATCGGAAATATCACAGCTTACAGCTGCGCCGATCTTCCTGCCTGCCAGAGTACGCGATATTGTGAATTCTTCTGCAAGATGCGTATTTGCATCGGGATGGAAGAACAACCCGTCTATACCCATGAATTCCATGTTCTCCGGAAGCTGTTCCGGGATGGCAACATAAGAATCAACTCCAAAGGATCTTATGATGCTGCAGATCCCTGAAGCAGATCCTATGCAGTCTCCGTCAACACTTCTGTGAAGAAAAACAAGGATAGCCTCATCGTTTTTCTTTGCTTTATCTATAACGCTTAAGATGTTATCCGCGCTTCTTGCGCTGCCTTCCTTATAGCGTTCTCTCATTTTAATGGATCTCCGTTCTAATCAGAATACAAAGAGGCACCGGCAAAGAAGCCTTATTCTTCTTTGCCGCCGTCTTCTTTGCTATTCTCTCTTTCTTCTCTTGCAAGTCTCCTTGCTTCATCTTCCTTGATCGTCTTGTCGATAAGAGCCTCCATCCTTAACGCATCGTTAAGAGAATTGTCAAGCTTGAAGCTCAATTCCGGAGCAACTCTCAGGTTGATCTCCTGCACGGTCTCGTAACGGATAAAGCCCTTCGCGTGCTCAATAGCTTCCATAGCTTCCTTCTGAGTCTTCTCATCGCCGTAGACAGAGATGAAAACCGTCGCGTGAGATAAGTCCTTGCTCATCTTTACTGACGTTACCGACGTCATGAAGGGAACTCTGGGATCCCTTAACTTGTTCGCGATAACGGACTGGATGATCTTCTGGATCTCATCTCCGACTATCTCAGGTCTTCTGCTTTTCATATCAGTCCCTCTTAACCTCGATGTTGCCGAATGCCTCGATAACATCGCCGATCTTTATGTCGTTATATCTCTCGACAGTAAGGCCGCACTCGTGTCCGGATAAAACTTCCTTAACGGAATCCTTCTCGTGCTGGAGTGAACCTAAGACACCTGTGTAGATAACAACGTCGTCTCTTATGACTCTTACATTGGAAGATCTCTGGATCTTACCGTCTGTAACATAGCAGCCGCCGATAGTACCGATACCGCTGACCTTGAAGAGCTGTCTGATCTCGGCATGACCCCAGATGACCTCTTCGATCTTGGGTGCGAGCATACCCTTCATAGCGTTCTCGACATCTTCGATCGCATTATAGATGACGCTGTAAAGTCTTACGTCAACGCCTGTTTCCTTGGCCTTGTCAGTGATCATCTGTGAAGGTCTTACATTGAATCCGATTATGATGGCGTTGGATACGTCAGCAAGAACGATATCGGACTCGTTGATCGCACCTACCGCACCGTGGATGACCTTGACCTTGACCTCATCATTGGAGAGCTTCTCCAAAGACTGCTGAACGGCTTCGACAGAACCCTGGACGTCAGCCTTGATAATGATATTAAGATCTTTGACATCACCTGCAGCCATCTGTGCAGCGAGTGTATCAAGACTCATCTTGGATGACCTGTGGAGCTGCTCTTCTCTCTGCTTGATCTTACGCTTTTCAACAAGCTGTCTTGCCGTCTTGTCGTCTGCAACAGCGAAAAGTATCTCGCCCGCCTGAGGAACCTCAGGAAGACCTAAGATCTCGACAGGAATTGAAGGACCTGCCTTTTTGATAGCCACGCCCTTGTCGTCGTACATAGCTCTGATGTTGCCCAAGATAGGACCGCATACTACTGTATCGCCCTGTCTTAATGTACCGCGCTGAACGAGAACGGAAGCAACAGGACCTCTGTTCTTGTCGAGCTTTGCCTCGATAACGGCACCTTTTGCCTGGCTCTTCGGATCTGCCTTGAGTTCCATTACGTCAGCCGTAAGCAGAACATTTTCGAGCAGGTCGTCAATACCTGTACCCTGCTTTGCGGAGATCGGCACCATGATGGTCTGACCGCCCCACTCTTCGCAGATAAGGCCGTAGTTTGTAAGTTCCTGCTTAACTCTGTCAGGATTTGCGCCCGGCTTATCGATCTTGTTGATTGCAACGATGATCTCTGTGTTAGCAGCCTTGGCGTGGTTGATAGCTTCGATCGTCTGAGGCATTACACCGTCGTCTGCAGCTACAACGAGAATAGCGATATCCGTGAACTGTGCACCTCTTGCTCTCATCGTTGTGAACGCTTCGTGACCGGGGGTGTCGAGGAATGTGATCTGACGTCCCTTAAGTCTTACTGTGTAAGCACCGATCTTCTGTGTGATACCGCCGGCTTCGCCTTCGGTTACGTTAGCTGATCTTATCTTATCGAGGAGTGAAGTCTTACCGTGGTCAACGTGACCCATTACTACTACGACAGGCGGTCTGGGTTCGAGGTTCTCCGGATTATCCTCATCAGTGAAGAGGATATCTTCTTCTGTCTTCTCCTCAAGGAGTTCTGCATTTATACCGAAGCTGTCAGCAACAAGACATGCTGTATCGAAGTCGAGTTCCTGGTTGATAGTCGCCATGACACCGAGCTTCATCAAAGCCATGATGATGTCAGAACTCTTCTTGCCGATACCTTCGGCAAACTCCTTAACCGTAATGAATGCAGGGATCTTGATCTCAGTAATTACCTGCTCTACAACAGACTGCTGGGATTCCTGCTTCTTCTTTTTCTTCTTGAAAGAATAATCGTCGTAATCGCCGTCACTGTTGACGCGTCCGGTAAACTGTGCGGAACGTGACTGCTTTCTCTTGTCGATATTGGCATTCTTCTCGCCGTCTCTTCTGTCGGCGTTATTATGCTTCTTGTCGAAAGCACTCTTCTCGGCATAAGAAGATCTGCTCTTCTTTGCTTCCTCGATAGGAGCTTCAGCTCTCGGCTTGGGTGCGCGCTTGAACTGCGGACGTGCGCCGTCTTCGTCCTTATCCTTGTCGAATCCGCCGCCGCCCTGCTTCTGGAATCCGCCGCCGCGGTTGTTGTTAAAACCGCCCTGGCCGCCTGATCTCATAGGACTCTTCTTATCTCTTCCGGCATATGTAATGACCGTTGAACTTCTGATTGTCTCGCCTCTTGCGGGAACATCAGGAAGTGAGATAACGGCTGACGAGAGTCTGGGCTTTGCAGGCTGTGCAGGCTTTTCCTCCGGCTTCTTCTCTTCCTGCTTTTTCTCTTCCTTTACAGGCTCAGCCTTAGGTTCGGGCTTCTTCTCTTCCTTAACGGGTTCTTCCTTGACCTCAGGCTTCTTTTCTTCCTTAGCAGGTTCTTCAGCCTTCTCTTCCGTCTTTTTGGCAGGAGCCTTCTTGGGCGCAGCCTCTGTCTTCTCGGGAGCTGCCTTCTTTGCAGGCTTCTTCTCTTCAGCAGGCTTTTCCTCAGGCTTAGCCTCAGCTTCTTCAGGCTTTTTCTTTGCTGCCGGCTTCTTGGGAGCAGCTTCGGTCTTGGCTGCAGGAGCCTTCTTTGCAGGCTTCTTTTCCTCAGCAGGCTTCTCCTCTGGCTTAGCTTCAGCTTCCTCCGGCTTCTTCTTTGCTGCCGCCTTCTTTGCAGGCTTAGCTTCCTCTGCTTCGGGCGCAGATGCAGGTGCTGCTGCGGGTGCAACAACTACTTCAGCCTTAGGCTCAGCTGCAACTGCTTCAGGTGTCTCTTCCGTCTTTTTCTTATGTACGCGTCCGAGCCTCATCTTCTTGCTGCCGGATACGCCGCCGACTGTTAAGTCTTTCTTCTTAATATCGTTATCTTCACCCATCAAGTATCTTCCTCCTCGTTGATCTTTTCGAGTATGGCAGAAATGCCATCCGCAAAGCTTTTGTCCAATATTGCCGCCGCTGTTCTGTCGGGTTTTCCCAGTGCACTTCCCAGTTCTTCAGAAGTTCCGTAACTGTAACAGGGAATCTCTTTCGGGCCGTTAAGATTCTTAAGGATCTTCTCGAGAGAGTTCCTGGAAATATCCCGGGTTATTATCAGGAGTTCAACTTTGTTGCCCCGGATAGCTCCAGTCACCGCATCGCTTCCCGATGCGACCTTACCGGCGCGGGAAGCAAGCCCTATCATTCCAAACAGCCTTTCCTTATCTGTCATCAGTCCTCCGCAATGCTCTCCATAAGTGACTTCGCAAGCTCTTTGATCTCATCTTCTGTCAGAGGCTTTTTAAGTCCCTTCGAAAGCTTTGCCGCCTTCTTAAGTTCAGCTGTTATGCACTCCACATTACGGCAAAGATAAGCGCCTCTTCCGGCAAGCTTTCCCGTGGGATCATATACGACTTCACCTTCAGGTGTAACAACAACACGTAAGAGTTCGTTCTTGTCTCTTACGGTCCTGCATGATACACAACTTCTCTGCGGCTTTTTCTTCATAACTTCAAATGCTCTGCTTATCAGTTCTCTTTGTTCTCATCATCAACAACAGTAAAGTCATCGATAAGTGCCTTTGATGCCTCAACACTCTCGTCGGATTCCTTCTTGATATCGATCTTGAACCCTGTAAGTCTTGCAGCAAGACGGACATTCTGGCCGCTCTTGCCGATAGCAAGTGAGAACTGCTGGTCAGGTACGATTACCTTGGCATATCTTTCAACTTCGCCGTTCTCATTAGTTGTGATCTCAGTATCGACTCTTGATACCTTTGCAGGCTGCAAAGCCTCACTGATAAAGAGTGCGGGATCTTCCTTCCAGTCAACGATATCGATCTTCTCTTCAGCAAGCTCGTTCATGATCTGCTGAACTCTCTGGCCTCTCTGACCTACGCATGAACCCTTTGCATCGATATCGGGATCTTTGGAGTAAACAGCAACCTTTGTTCTGGAACCTGCTTCTCTTGCAACAGATCTGATGATTACATCGCCTGCCTTGATCTCAGGTACCTCAAGCTCGAAAAGCTTCGTTACGAGTCTTGCGTCTGTTCTTGAAAGAACGACGGAAGGTCTGCCGTTAGCTTCTTCAACGCCCATTACGAGGAACTTCATGATCCTGTCCTGATCGTAATGCTCGTTTCTGTTATTTCTGATCTGGCCGTCGTGCTTAACGATAGCTTCGGCACGGCCGATATTTACATATACATTTCTTGCGTCCTTACGAACGATAGTGCCGGAAGTGATCTCACCGATCTTGCCGGAGAATTCCTTCTCGATCTTATAGCTCTCGGCATCTCTTAACTTCTGGTTGATAGCATTCTTTGCAGCGCTTGCAGCAAGGCGTCCAAGGTCTTCAACGTCGATACCGATCTCGATCTCGTCTCCGACTTCAACATCCTCATAGCCAAGTTCATTAGCTGCCTCAATGGAGATCTCGTTAGCCTCATCTACGACATCGTCAACGACTTCAGCGAGTTTATATACATAGATCTCACCTGTCTCTCTGTCGATCTCAGCGTTAACGGACTTGATATCCTGCTTATTGCCGCCGAATTCACGTCTGTATGCAGCAACAAGACCGCTCTCGATCGCCTGGAAGACTTCTTCCTCATCGATGTCTCTTTCTTCTGCGAGGAGCTTAACAAGACCTACTATTGTATCCTTGGGTTCCTCTTCATTCTTCTTTCTTGGCATTTTATATTTCCTCCTGACTTAAAAATCTATATGACGTACGGCCTTTGCGATATCCTCAAATCCGAGCGTAAGCTCTTCGCCGTTATCAAACACGAATACTGCCTTGCCGTCTTCTGCGCCTTTGATTACCGCAGTAAAACTCTTCTTGCCTTCCATAGGCTTATAAAGCGAGATATCTGCCTTCTCGCCCGCATATCTGTTGTAATCCTTCTCTGTCTCGAGAGGTCTTGTAAGTCCCGGTGAAGATACTTCGAAGAAATCCGGATCGATATTTGCCGCCTCATCGAAAACAGGATCCAAAGCGCGGCTTACCGTCTCGCAGTCATCTATTCCGATGCCGCCTCTCTTATCGATATAGAAAGTCAACACCATGCCTCTTGCTTCCTTGACATAGGAGCAGTCGACCAGGTCAAACCCGAGTTCCGTTACCCTGGGTTCGGCAAGTTCGAATGCCTCCTGAGCGATCTTTGATCTTTTTGCCAAAATCTTTCTCCTTTTACAACAAAAAACGGACACGCCTACGGCTGTCCGTTCGATAAAAACTCTTTTATGAACTAGCCAATTTTAACACAAGGTCAATAGAAGTGCAAACCGAAAAATGTTCTTAAATTTTTACATATTTATATTCATTTCGCGCGTTAATTACAGTAAAATAAGTCTATCCAAATATCCAATGGAAATATGATCCCCAAAGGAGACATTCTATGATTAAACTTATTGCAGGACCTAAGGGCACGGGCAAGACAGCAAAGCTCGTCGATGACATTAACGCAGTTGCAGCTACAGACAGCAACGTCGTATGCCTTGAGAGAGGTAACAGATTAGACCAGCTTCTTAAGCCCACAGTCCGTCTTGTAAATATGAAGGAATACCCCATCGAAGGTTTTGACCAGGTTCTCGCGTTCATCTGCGGCATCTGCTCCAAAGATTACGACTTAACACATATCTATGTTGACGCGATCTGCAAAGTAGCCAACAACTACGATCCTGAAGGCTTAGGTGCTTTCCTCTTAAAGCTCGACGCATTCCTGAAGGATACACCTGTTGAAGCAACAATCCTTTTCAGCGGCGATGTTGACAGCCTTCCCGAAGAAGCAAGAAAGTTTGCATGATATCTTATTAATCCGTTAAATTGCCCGGGCCAATACGGTCCGGGCTTTTAATAAACACCATCAGGAGGAACAAGTTAATGGGAGTAGTAAAAAATTTCATGAACGAATTCAAGGAATTCGCACTCAAGGGCAACGTAGTTGACATGGCTATCGGTGTAATTATCGGTGCAGCATTCAAGGATATCGTTACATCCTTCACCGATAGTTTCATCAATCCTCTGATCGCTTCTATCGGCGGTGCTGACATCGCCGGCGCAATCAGACTTCCGTGGGTAGACTATACAGGTCTTGACCCTGAGCAGATCACAGCACTTTCACTCAACTACGGCGCATTCATCACAGCAGTAATCAATTTCATCATCATGGCATTGATCCTCTTCATCATGCTCAAGGGAATCAACGCACTTAAGAATGGTATTACTAAGCGTGCAAAGAAGGGGGCAAAGGAAGAACCCGCACCTGCACCCGAACCTTCTGATGAAGTTAAGCTCTTAACAGAGATCAAGGATCTCCTCAAGGCTCAGAACAGCAAGTAACAGTTGCTTAAATTGTATTTGAAAAGCGGTGTCCTGTTGATGGGCACCGTTTTTTGTGGCTATTCCCGTGCTGGTTTCCCGCGTTAGTTTCCCGCAGAATTGACTAAAACTGTGACGATATCAGGGCAAAATCGTCACACAAATCGTCAAAACAGAGCAGAATTGACTAAAACTGTGACGATATCAGGGCAAAATCGTCACACAAATCGTCAAAACAGGCAGAATTGACTAAAACTGTGACTATATCAGGGCAAAATCGACACACAAATCGTCAAAACAGGTCAGAATTGACTAAAACTGTGACGATATCAGGGCAAAATCGTCACACTTAGCGTCAATCTGTTTTCGAAGAGTTCAAATGAAGCGCAGTATAACAAGAACCGCACTTTTTATGCATGGCGAAAAAAGTACGATTTCACCCTTAGCTCCGTGTGAGACCACAAACCGTACTTTTTACACGCGAATAAAGTACGAACCCGCCTGCATATATCTAATGTACAATTCTTACAAGGATAATATTGCAAAAAACAAGACCGCCTCAGCATTTGAGACGGTCCTCGCAAATCAATCCTTTTTCTTTTTCTTGTTCTTGTCTTTCTTCTTCTTTTTCTTGCTCTTCTTGAACTTCTCGATGTCATCATTTTCGGGAGTTTTTGCTTTGGATGACTTTTTCGAGCCGGTTTTAAGAGAATCTATTCCGGAAGATACAAGATCGATCGTGTCTTTGTTTATCGAATAGTATGCGGATCTGCCTCTGCGCTCAACATTTACAAGTCCTGCTTCTGAAAGGCAGGCCATGTGATGTGACAGTGTCGGCTGGGTAAAATCAAACTGTTCAAGAATATCTTTTGCAGTCAGTTCACCCTTTGATGCGATAAGCGATAAGATCCTGTATCTTACGCTTTCCGACAGCACACTTAATGCATTGATAAACTGTTCTTCTTTAGCAGACATATGTGTCAGGCAATGAGCTGATCCTTAAGTGCTTCTTCAAACTCACCGAGGTTCGCGCAGGCGATGATCTCGGCATTGTCTTCGAGCAGGATCTCGTCTTCTCCTCTTACGAGGACCGTCATAGGTACGCCCATCTTACGGAGAAGAATGAGCTGATATTCCTTGGATGTCTCACTCGAGAGATACTTGCAAAGAAGTCTTAAGACCTGCTTTGCGTCCTCAAGATAGATTCCTGAAAGCTTCATGAGGTGGTCGATGACATACATAGCGAATACATCGTTAAAGTCTAAAAGATCCTTCATCGGGAATACGGAAGTAAAAGCGGTAATTGACATTCTGCCTACGATCTCGAGGTCCTTGAAATCCTGCATAGGGATCTTGAAGCTCTCAACGTTTGCAGAGAACAGTTCCTGCATCTGATCTACGGACAGTTCATTCTTAAGATCCTTGATGCGTCCGATCCTTGCCGTGATCTTTTCTTCCGGGAAGAATGTTGCCTGGCCGATCTCGGTTGCCTTATGAATGAACCAGCTCTCAGGAATAAGACCCTGACGCTTCCAGCGGTAAAGTGTTCCGTATGAGATTCCTTCCTTCATGAGCAAGTCTTTTTTTGAAATAAGCTTGTCGTCCATATTACCGATTACCCTCTTTCTTTACTTAGATACCCCGATTGTAAAATAACAATGTTACAGTCATAAGACATAAGGATAAAAAGAAGGCAACAAATAAAGAAGATAACACTGTTATGCTTACTTAAGACACCGTACAGGCCACATAAGCTTATGCCATGTCCGCACACCTTACCGCAATATATTTTCACGCGAAAAAAACTGCCCCTCATACAAGGGGCAGTCCGGATAAACTAAATGCGGATAATCTGTCAGCTGAAGCTTACGGAACTTATTATCTTATTAAGAGAATTAAGGAAATCCTCTCTTGTGTCTGCAGGCAGACATACGCCTACAACTATGATCGCTATGAGACAAAGGATCAGAGCGATGATGTAATAAGCAAGGATCGCCTTCTCAAAGTTCTTAACGTTGCGGTTGCGTCCTGCAACACAAAGGATAAGTGTTGCGATAACACCGATTACAGGAATGAAGCTCAAGAATGCAAGCCAGAAATACTTGGATGTGGATACAGGTCTGTACTGCGGAGGGCATGCATCGATCAAAGCCTGCTGTGCCTCTCTCTTCTGTCTCTTCTTCTCTGCCTTTGCAGCCGCCTTTTCCTGTGCTGCTCTGGCCTTCGCCTGTTCCTTCTCAAGAGCTGCCTGCCTCTTGGCGGCTTCCTTTGCAGCCTGTTCCTCAGCCTTCTTAGCAGCTTTTGCTGCTGCTTCTGCCTCCTTGGCTGCCTGCTTGGTTGCATCTGCGGAAGCTGCTGCTACGGCTGCTGTAGCTGCGGCTGCAGTCGCATCTTTTGTAGCTTCAGCTGCTTTAGCGGCTTTCTGCTCAACTTTCTCAGCAACGGCTGCTTCTTCCTTGACGGCTTCTTCCACCTTTTCAGAAGCTTCAGTGATCTCAGATTCAATCTTGTTTTCCAACTCGTCTGCCATAAGAGAGCCCCCTTCTAATCATGATATATACATTGTATCACAAGCATTACCTGATAGCACCGAACCCATGACGGCTTAAGATGCCGTCCGGTACACTATCCCTTTGTGCTATCTTGTGTACCAGCGGTGCCTTATGCTGTAAGCTCTTACGACTCTTATGATTCCGTCGGCAATCGCAAGGCTTCCAACGATCATCATGTAGACCATCAGCGTGTTTTCGGGCGCGAAAAGAATATAGATACCGCTTAACGCCCACACGGCACACATAATGATCAGGAAAACATTGTATTTTCTGTTGGAGGTCTTTTTCGCGCGGGCCATACAGTTATATGAACAGGCGAAAAGAAGTGCGGCGAAGATACCGCTCGCCATAACAAAAAGCGCACCTTCCTTTACAAAAGTTATTACTGTCGTTGCAACGAGAGCAGATGACACCGTCGCATCGACAAGGTGCGGCTGGAAATTCCAGTTGTCCTTTTTAACTTTCCTGAAAGTCAGCGTTATCGATATAACCGTTGCTGCAAGGAGAAGAAGTCCTACGAAGATGAACAGGAAGTTCTCAGGGATCAAAAAGATAACGAGCCCTGCCAGTATCATCGCAAGACCTTTTGCAAGATCTGATTTTCTGAACTGACGGAACAGTCCCGACTTTGCGACCTTCTTGCCTTCACCGTCCAGGAACAGCTGGTCAGGAAGAGCCGCTGCGGCAAGCCTTAATCCTTCGTCATCGCCCAGAACAACACCGAGAACACGCTCCCATCCTTTGGTGCCCTGCGCCGAAAACTGCTCGACTGTCTCGGTACCGTTCTCGCTCATTGCATCAAATAATGCATTGATAAATCTTTTGCGTTCTTCGATATCGACTGCGAACACCCAGTTGTTGAATCCGGTATTTATCCTTACTGCGAGCGGATCCAGACCGTCCTGAGCTATGAGAAGATCGCCGTGGTCAATTCCCCAGGAACAGAGCTCGTGCTGCTCGCCCAGAGGCTTATCGCTTTTCACGATATAGCAATCGTCTATCTCAGGCGCGAAAACATTACCCACCACGGAAAACTGCGGGATTATCCTCGTGGTCTTCGGATTCGCTCTTTTTACCAGATCCGTCTTAAGGACCTCGGGACAGAATCCGGGGCCGTCGTTTGTATAGATGTGATCTATTCTGTCAAAAAGCTCATCAGGCAAAACGGCAGCTGCATAGATAGCGAGATTTCCGCCCTTAGAGTGCCCGCCCGTCATTACGGTATCAAAGGTCTCAAGGCTTTTGCGGAGATATGCTTCGGCAAGCTTTTGTGAAGAAGTGAGCATAAAGCTCATCATGAAATCTTCTTTCCACCCGGCTATTGTGCTGTCAGTCCCTCTGAAAGCGACAAAAGCCTGACCTTTGTCAGGCTCTTTAGAAAATGTCATCGCCGAGAACTGAATGGAATCTTCCTCATCGTAGACATCCGTAAATGAAGATATATAAAGATTCCCGAAGCGTTTGGAACTTGCGGCGGCTTTTACAAGAGCAGTAAATCTCTCACTGTCATCAGGTGCCATTTTGCGGATTGAAATACCCTGATTTGCAAGACTTGCGACGCAGTCTTTAAGCGTCATCACGCCGCCTTCTTTATTGATCTCCGGAACATCTTTAAGATCGAGATAAGCCAACTGACTGAGCACGATGTTATCGACTCTCGAAAAGGGTCTGCCTTCAAAGCCGGTTCCGCCTACCCAGCGGACATAGTCAGTTATGTTATCCATATCAGAATGATCTGTTGATTATCTGTTCGGTATCGAATAGTATACCGTTCCGTTCTCCAAACCTGCGCCGTTAGTCTTAAGGAGTCCCATTTCCTCAACCGTTACAAGCTGGAAGCCGGAATTGATGAGAGCGGGAACTATCTCCTTGGTAGCATCTGCCGTGGACTGGTAGAGATCGTGCATAAGAACGATATCACCGTCCTGGACCTTTCCTATGATCTTATTGCATACAGCCGTCTTGTCTCTGCTCTTCCAGTCCTGGGAATCAACGCTCCACAAGATGATGGGGCAGTTGCAGCAAGCCTTGAGGTTATCGTCAAATCTTCCTTCCGGAGGTCTCAAATATAATGAGGGCTTGCCTGTTACTCTTATAAGTTCATCGTCAGTCTTCTTAAGTGCTTCAGTCTGGCCTGACTGATCGAGCGATGTAAGTCTGTTGTGTCCGTATGTGTGGTTAGCCTGCTGATAGCCAAGCTCGCCTTCACGTCTTGTAACATCCTCGTTCCAGGAGATCCTGTCACCTACAATGAAGAATGTGCACTTAGCACCGTATTCCTCAAATGTGTCAATGATCGAATCCGTATACATGGAAGGACCGTCATCGTAAGTTAAGGCGACCATCGGCTTGCTTCCGTCTATCTCTCTTACGACCTTACCGTTCTCATCGAAATAATAAAGGTGATTTCCGGCCATGGCTCTCTCACTCTTGATAACCTGACCGCCGATAAAACCATACTTACCGTCTTGAAGCTCGACTATTCCGTCAACACCGGCACCGGTCGTCTCATCGAAGAAATAAGTGCCGTCACCGACATCTATCCAGCCGGTCCTCATAAGACCTGTCTCATCATCAAAATAGTACTGCTTGCCTTCAATGACAGTGAGACCCAGAGCAACGATACCTGTTGCAGGATCAGCATAATACTTGCCGTCCTCGTTATCGAACTCGCCCTTTGCCATATTGCCGTTGATCTTATCGAAATAGTACTTATTTCCGTTTATCTCATACCAGCCGTGAACCTGTCCTCCGCTGGATTCATCGAAATAGCATGTTCCGGTATCTGATTCAAACCAGCCTGTCTTCATCGCACCGGTCTCAGGATCGTAGTATTTTGACACACCGTCAACAGTCTGGAAGCCGATCAGCATGACGCCTTCGCTGTCGAACAGATACTGTTTGCCGTCTATAACCGTCTCGCCGGTCGCCATGAACTTGGTCTCGGGATCAAAGTATCTTCTGTCATCGTTTATCTGAATAAAACCTGTATAAGGGTGACCGCTCTTATCGTAGTAGCTCGTACCCTGTTCTGTCTTGACCCAGCCTCTCTTTACTCCGAATATCTCATAGCATGCAAAACCGGCTGCTCCGATAAGCAGTGCGGCAACTACTATCAATGCCAATGGTTTCTTCTTTTTCTTCATTTCTATCACCTCAAAATCTATTCCGAAAAATCCCCAAATAAGTGTATCACAGGCACTTTATCCCTTGTGGAACAATTGTGTTACAGAATAAGTACAAACTACATGCCCCTCGCTTCATTAAGCAGTTCCTTAAGAAGCAGGTATCTTTGGTATTTTTCCTCTTTTGCAAAATGAACATCCCGGCTCTGGGGATTGTTGTCATCGTATACAAGACCTGCCGCCTCATCACCGAACTGCGCGATCGTGAGGTCGTACTGCCTTCCCCCGATAACGTTATAGCAATGGTAATTTCCGCCCGGTCTTAATATTCCGTATACCTCGCCTCCGAAAATATCCTGGACAAGAAAAGCCGTAATAGAGCACTGGCCCCACGTCCTGTTGTCCGTGCTCCATTCGTCTCTCATTCTCGGAGCGCAGGTCTCTGCTCTCCATATTCCGTCAGACAGGACGTTAAACAGATCCGCCAGCGATTCCAGTCTGTACCCGCAGTTATCAAGCGGTCTGACAGTTTCTGCAGTCTCTTGTCCTAAAAAAACATATTCCATATAATTCTCCGTTTTAACTGCCGTATGATACGCGCTTCATCAATAACTTGCAAATCATCTGCTCCTTATATCCTGCCGTGCACCCACTAAATGCAGTTTTTCAGCACTTTAGTGGGTATGTCAGCCGCCTTTTAACGGCGTTTATACCCACTGATTACCTGTTTTTCACATTTTAGTGGGTTCTTAGCCCGAAAATCACGCCAAAACATAGGCAATATTACCCACTAAACGGTTCTTTTTCGAGGTTTAGTGGGTTGGCTATCAGAGCCTGAATGTGTAAATGCCCACTAATTGCTCTCTTTTCGAGGTTTAGTGGGTAGGCTATTAGAGCCTGAATGTGTAAATACCCACTAATTGCTCTCTTTTCGAGGTTTAGTGGGTTGGCTATTAGTGTTTGCATCCCGAAAAGCTGAGCCGGAGGTTTTGCTACTTTTTGTGGGACTTTTTTGGAAAAAGTAGCAAATTGTTGAAAATTTTGCTACTTTTGATTGGTTTTACCTATATTTGGCAGCAAAAATAAACGCACATTGTGACCAATCAATTATCGACAGGGTCAGGCCCAATAAAAAAGGCTGCCCGAAGGCAGCCTCTTGTGATCAGTTGTATTTGCGGTATCAATATTCAGGTTCGAGCAAGCCGTAGCCGCCGTCAAATCTCTTGTAAACAACGCAGACAGAATTTGTATCACTGTCGAGGTATACGAAGAAGTCGTGACCTAACATCTCAAGCTGAAGGATAGCATCCTCGGAAGTCATAGGTCTTAATGCGAACTGCTTACGCTTTGTAATCTTCTCTTCCCTCTCGTCGACGAAGTCGAAATCAGCACCGCCGTCATCCTCGAGATAATTAACGATTCCCGGGAAATCCTTCTTTCTCTTAAGGAACTTGGTCTTTTGTCTTCTGATCTGAGATTCGAGCTTGTCAACGGTTCTGTCAACTGCTGTAAGGATATCCTCATCTACAGCCTCAGCCCTTAAGATCTTGCCGTCGAGCTTCATTGTGATCTCAACTACCATATCGGATCCTTCGGGTCTGATCCGTACATTGACTGTGCCTTCGTCACCAAAATATTTGTCGAACTTTGACATCTTGGCAGCGATCTTGTCTTCGAGTCTTGTACCGATGCGAATTCCGTTACCCTGTGTAGTGATCTTCATAAAATCACTCCCTTCCGTTTTGAAGTTTCAAAAGGCTTTGACCTTTCCTTAATTATAAACGAAGTGGGGAGTGTTTTTAATTAAAATTGTATTAATTTATTAATCTTCGTGTTCGGACCAGATGCTTGCGCTTCCGCGGTCGAGCGCGACGATTCCCGTACGGCACATCTCGATGATCTCGAACTTCTTCATATACTCAATGAAGGCGTCGATCTTCTGGCTGTCACCTGTGGCTTCAATGCTGATAGCTTCGTCAGTGAAGTCGATTATCTTAGTGCGGAAGATGTTCGTAGCCTCAACGATATCGGCATGCGCTTCGGATGTATTCTTAACCTTGATAAGGAGAAGTTCTCTTTTGATACACGCTTCGCTCGAGAGGACAATGACCTTCTTGACGTTATAGAGTTTGCGAAGCTGGGATACCACCTGGTCCTTATCAGTTTTCGCTGCCGACAAAGTGATCGTGATACGTGAATACTCCGGTGATTCCGTCTCACCAACGGTGAGCGAGTCGATATTGAATCCTCTTCTCGTGAACATCGCGGTTACACGCGAGAGAACACCATACTGGTTATCAACGTAGATCGCGATGATTATCTTATCTTTCTGCATCGCTGATGTCCTCCCTTCTTAAGATGAGATTATTGAATGTTCCGCCGGGCTTCAACATAGGCAGAACAAGGCTGTCAGTCTTTATCGTAAGATCGATTACCGTGGGGCCGTTCTCTTTTACTGCCTTCTTGAAGACTTTCTCGAAAGACTCCTTGTCCGTAGCTTTGTAGCCCTTTGCGCCGAACGCCTGAGCGAGCTTTACAAAATCAGTCTTACGGTCAAGCGTTGTATTGGAATACCGCCCGTCGAAAAATATCTTCTGCCACTGTCTTACCATTCCGAGTGCGTGGTTGTTGAAGATAACGATGGTAACGGGAATGTTGTATGTAACAGCCGTTGCAAGCTCATTAAGGCACATGCCGAAGCTTCCGTCGCCTGTGATGAGAACGCTTCTTGTTGATGTTCCGATGGAGCTTCCTATCGCAGCGCCAAGGCCGAAGCCCATGGTGCCAAGGCCTCCTGAAGTGATCCAGGTGTGCTTGTTCCTGAACTTGAAGAACTGTGCAGCCCAGCACTGGTGCTGGCCGACATCGGTAACAAGCCTCGTGTCGGGCTTAACATTATCCGAGATGACATTGACAGCATCCCTCGGAAGGAACGGCAGACCTTCGTATGCATCAGCTTCCCTCTTTTTCAGCTGCTCGACCTTTTTAATCCATTCTGTATTCTTGCGCTGCGGAGCAGCCTTGATAAGACGTTCCGTAAAGTCTTTGATATCACAGCAGATACCGAGATCTACGGGAACGTTCTTTCCGATCTCCGCGCGGTCGCAGTCGACATGGATCTTCGCAGCGGAAAGCGAGAATTTCTCAGTTCTTCCCGTCGCACGGTCAGAGAATCTTACGCCGATCGCGATAATGAGATCAGCTTTTGCAAGAGCAACGGATGAAGCATAACGCCCGTGCATTCCCTGCATTCCGAGAAATCTCGGCGAGTCTGAAGGGATCTCGGAAAGCCCCATCATGGAACAGCCGATAACGGCATCGAGCTTGTCAGCGAGCTTTACGATATCCTCGCCAAGTCCGGTCCTTACGGCTCCGCCGCCAAAATAGATATAAGGTCTTTTGGATTCCTTTATGAGCTTGACCGCTTTGGCGATATCCGTATCGTCACAGCAAGGAATTGCTTCAGGCTTTGAGACAGCTTTTTTCCTGTAATCGAAAACCGCCTCCTGGACATCCTTCGGAATATCGATGAGGACAGGTCCGGGTCTTCCGGACTGTGCGAGTTCAAAAGCTTTCCTGACCACATCTGCAAGCTTTGCTACGTTATGAACGAAGAAGTTGTGCTTAGTGATCGGAAGTGTTATGCCGGTGATATCGATCTCCTGGAACGAGTCTCTTCCGATCATGGAATTTCTTACGTTTCCGGTTATTGCAACAAGAGGAATCGAATCAAGATAAGCGGTCGCGATGCCGGTTACGAGATTGGTGGCGCCGGGGCCTGAAGTCGCTATGACGACACCCGTCTTACCGGTTGCTCTCGCATAACCGTCGGCACTGTGAACAGCTCCTTCCTCGTGAGCGGTCAGGATATGCTTTATCTTATCCTGCTTGTCGTAGAGCTTGTCATAGATATCCACGACCATTCCGCCCGGGAAACCGAATACGGTATCAACACCTTGTTCTATCAAGGTCTCGACTAGTATCTGTGCGCCGGTCATCTTCATTGCTGCCACCTCATAAAATCACTGTCTTTACCAAGTTCAGGATGTTACCTGACAAACTGCGATAACAGACCTGTCACCCGTTGTGTTGCTGTCTACACAGATGATGTAATAACCGGGAGTCAGACCGTCAGGATCGCTGTAATCGAAATGATAATAATACGATCCGTTCTCTGCAACAGGAGTTACTCTCGTATTTACGATCGAATTCGAGAGTTCCCTGTCTGAGAACATGCTGTCAGCACTGTAATATACAACGTACTTGAGTGAATCAGTCGTTGACGAATCAACTTCGAATACGAGCGAGATCTTTTTGGTTCCTGAAGGGTATTCTCCTGCATACTCGAGCTCACCGTTTTCGATGATCCAGTCACAATCAGCCGAGCCTAAAACCGGATCTTCCTCATCAACGCTTACCATGCCGACCATATTAGTTACATCAAGTGTTCCTTCATTATAGTCACCGCCGCTTGAAGCGCCGTCATTACCAAGTGCCGCATCGATCTCATATGCAGGCTTTCCGGGTCTTAAGCCGAGTCTGAAATCGTTATTGTAAACGTCATAGATATCGAAGCCGATATATCCTTCAACGTTCGAATAATCGACATTGGAATACTTGTAAAGATCTACAGCTTTTGAATAAGATACTGCATCGCCGAGTTCTTCATACTCCATAGTCTGAGAAGACGGATCGTAGTATTCCTGAACGAATACTATCATGTCATCGTCAACAAACTGGTAACCCTGATTGCTGTCGAACGTATCGTTGATGATATCGGCATAATAGTAGCCGATGATCGATCCCTCCGGATCATCTGAACTGAATGAGATAACAACATAAGCGGGACTGCCGTTTACCAGCGCCTCGGCACCAAGATATTTGTACCACTTGCCGTCATTCGCAACCTCATATTTAAGGCACTCACATGTTACAAATCCGAACTGCTTAAAGAATACCCACTTGGTCGGATTCTGGAGAATGATATATCCGTTGCTGTCTATCGTGTACTGATTATCAGTACCCATATAATAGACGTACTGGTCATCGTCATCAGTGAATCTGTAGGCAAGTGTTACCTTGACTTCACGGATAATATCCCAGTCACTGTCAGCAAGCTCGATAGCTTCATAACCGCCCATATCCACAACGAGGTCAGATATGTCGTAAACGTTGCCCGCATTGATGTTCTTTGCATCAGCCGGCTCCACATACCAGGAACCTGCATAACCTACGGCATTAAGGATGTAAAGTTCCTTACTTACGAACCTGTCGTAGAAGGAGATAGTCGTATCACTGTAACCCAGTGTCGTGAATGTAAGCCTTGCTTCATCGTAAAACTCAGGATAGAGATAAGGAGCATAAGTCGTCATGCCGTGAGCATATGTATATGAGTTGTTGCTCTCGGTAAATACGCAGTTGCCTACCTCATTGATGAGTTTGCTTGCTGCAGATTCTATCGTCTTGTCTCCGCAGTTGATGTATTTGCCCGCAAGTGTCGTGAGGTCTACGGAGTCAGTGGATTCAAAGCTTCCGCAGTCATCTCTTAACTGGATATATTCAGCGTATCCGTCCTGCTCGAAAACCCTGTTCGACAGTGCGGCAATGAAATTCTCATATGCGTCAAGAACCTCATCGATATTATCCGTATCGATCGAAGACATGCATGTGTCGATTCCGTAGAAGCCTGTGCTCTGCTGCGTGCTCTCGATGTTGTCCATATAATCTCTTACTATGAACTCACCGTAGTCCTTTGCATCTCCCGTGAAGTCCTTGCCGATGTAGTTAAGGAAGTTTGTATAGTTGATGCCTACATCATAGTAAGCACTTCCCCAGGTGGGGCTCTCTGCGGCAATGATATATTCAGTATAAGGATCAAGCGCCTTGGCGACTTCAAGTGAACCCATAAGACATGCATTAAAGATTATGGATTCGAATTCGATATCGCAGCTCTTGATAGCATGTGCCATCTCGATCTCTGTCAGTGTTCCGTCATGGAGCTCATCCTGACCGAATCCTAACGGAACTCCGCCGCCGTGATCCCACATTATGAGGATATAATTCTCTGCCGGGAACTTCTCTTTTCCGAACTTGATGAAATCACTTAATGTATCAGGCTCTACCATGCTGACATCGCCGAGATTTGCAAGTTCATTGATATTTCCGTTAATGATCGAGAAGCGCTGTGTCGCGCCGTCTTCCATGTAGTTGTTTCTGAAATCTCTGCAGCCGCCTGACTGAAGAACAATATTAACATCCTTGCCCGGTGTTGCAGCCATCATCTCCTTTATATCGGCAGAGAGCGTTGAACCCTGTGATTCAAGGTCAGTGCCGATCGCATAGACCATGATGGTCCTTGTGGCAAGTTCCGGAAGAGCTTCGGTTGTTTCTTTGGTGTCAGTCGGTCTCCTGGTGTGTTCGGTCTCTTTTGGAATGTTGTTGATGATGACAACAACAGCCGCAATGATTCCGCCGATGAGTACCAGTCCGCCGCAGGCAAGACCGATGATAAGACCTAACAGTTTCTTCTTTTTCTTCGGAGCACCTTCAGCAGACTTGGCTTCCGTTTTGACGGGAGTATCGCCGAAAGCAGACTGAACGGCAGCCGCAGGCGCAGGACCGGGAGCAGGCGCAGGACCCGGAGCCGGAGCGGGACCCGGTGCAGGTGCCGGACCGGGAGCAGGCGCAGGACCGGGAGCAGGCGCGGGAGCCGGAGCGGGTGCCGGTGCAGGCGCAGGGGCCGGTGCCGGAGCAGGTGCGGATGCGGGCGCGGGAGCCGGTGCCGGAGCAGGTGCGGGTGCGGGCGCCTGGGCAGGAGCTGCCTGCTGCCATAAACCGCTTACATCATTTCCGCATCCTCCGCAGAATCTTTCAGAACCGCTGAGTTCTTTTCCGCAATTAGGACAATGCATTTAATCACCTCAAAATCTTTTCTTATTCCATATCGTCTTTAATTGCATCTGCTAGAGATGCAATAGCAAGCCTTGTATCTTCGTTGCATGCTGACTTGATTGTAACAGTCTGTCCTAAGACTTTGCAATTTTTGAGCCCTCCAATCACTGCAAGAAGCGCCTTTGCAGCAGAAGGTGCCCATGTGCCGTTCTCAATAACGGAGAATGATCTTCCGCATAATCCGTGAGCAGCAAGTTCGTTTACTGCATGCTCGACGGGAGAATAGATTCCGTTATTGTATGTGGGAGATGCGATCACGATGTTGCTGTATTTGAATGCCATCGCGATGATATCCGAGATATCTGCAACGGAAGCATCGAGGATAACTGACTCAATGCCTCTCTTATCAAGCTCTGTCATGAGGACTTCCGCAGCATTTGCAGTATGTCCGTATATTGAACCCTGAAGGATAAATACACCTTTTACTTCAGGTGTGTAAGAGCCCCATGTCTTATAGCAGCTGATGATCTTCCCGAGATTTTCGCGCCATACATAGGAATGAAGAGGACAGATCATCCTGATATCAAGAGATGATGTCTTATTGAGAACTGCTGTTGTCTGCATACCGTACTTGCCTACGATATTCGTGTAGTATCGGCGTGCCTCGTCCAGAAGCTCTTTTTCAAAATCCTTGCCGTCAGCAAAGATAGATCCGTTAGTGGCGCCGTAGCTTCCGAATGCGTCAGCACTGAAAAGTGTGCCTTCCGTCATGTCAAAACTCATCATTACCTCAGGCCAGTGGACCATTGGCGCAAAGATGAATCTGAATCTGTGTGACCCGATATCAAGTTCATCACCGTCTTTTACGGAAATGACTCTGGAAGAATAATCCTTTCCGGGGAAAAACTGCGAGATAAACTGCAGTGTTTTGGCATTTACGATAAGCTTTGCATCAGGATTCGAATCGAGCACTTTTGCAAGGGTTGCTGAGTGATCGGGTTCCATGTGATGAACGATGATGTAATCAAGTGTGCGTCCTGCAAGGCAGTATGAAATATTCTCAAAGAAAACATCCTCAACCTCCCTGTCTACGGTATCGAAAAGAACCGTCACACCGCAGTCCAGAAAATATGAATTGTAATTCATTCCCGAATTGAGTTTGTAAACATTCTCAAATTTCTGTATCTTGCGGTCGCTGCCGCCGATCCATGCAAGGTCTTCTGTGAGTTTTCTTACGTTATACATTTATTCTCCAATCTTTATCTGTCTTCTCTGTAGTAATTGCGTCCAATAGCCTGAGGCTCTCCGCTCCTTCCCTTAGATGAGAGTGAGCTGATGATGAGGACGATAAGCGTTATGATGAACGGCAGTGCCGAGAAGAAATGTGAAGGGATCTTGAGAAGCCATCCCAAAGCATTCGGGAACGCATACGCAAGCGCGGCATTCTGGACTCTCAAAGTGTTGAAGAAGCCGAATACAAGTGTTCCGAGAAGTGCTTTTGCAGGGCTCCAGTTCGCGAAAATAACGAGCGCTATTGAGATCCAGCCGTATCCGTTGATCCAGCAGTTGGATCCTTCAAATGTACCGCCCATGTTAAGGCCCATATAAAGGCCGCCGATTCCCATGATACCGGAACCGATTATGATGTGCGTGTATTTGTACATTGCAACGTTAACTCCGAGTGAGTCTGCGGCGCCCGGGTTCTCACCTATTGCCCTGAGCTTCAAGCCGGGAACAGTCTTCTTGAAATAGAACCACATCAGAACTGCGATGATTATGCCGAGGTATACAAGAATACCGTGTGAGAAGATCGCCTTGCCTGCAAAAGGAATATCTGAAAGAAGCGGAATGTGCAAAGCCTGTGACTGGGCATCGAGCTTTGTTCCGTTAAGAGCCGGCCAACCGCCTGCACTGTTGGATAAAGCGTTGCCGATGAAGTAATAGAATGCAACACCGAATGTCGTGATGGTAAGTCCCGTTACATTCTGGTTAGCCTGTAAAGTTACTGTCAGGAATGCGAAGAGCAGGCCTACAAGACCTGAAGCGATAAAGCTTACGAGAACCGCTACAAGGAGGCTGTCTGTTTTCGCGCCCGCAAGATAACCTACTACGGCACCGATCGCCATCGTACCTTCGACACCGAGATTAAGGGAGCCGGATTTCTCGATCATGATCTCGCCTGTCGTTCCGTACAGGAGCGGTATGTTGTAAACGATTATGTTAAAGAGGAACAAAGTAAATACATCAAGCATTATTTGCGTCCTCCTTTCTTACGATCTTGAAGTTTGCGGCAAAGTCGGCAACAAGGATCGAGAACAGGATTATGCCCTGCAAAAGATCCGCATAATTGACATCGATCGCAGGATACTGTGTTGCAGCAGCCTGGCAGCCGTACTGAAGAACAGCTATGAGTATCGAGGTCACAAAAACCGCAGGAACACTCAGTTTGCTGAGCCATGCGACGATGATGCCGGTCCAGCCGACGTCATTTGTTATCGTATCGGAAATAGTGCCTGCAGAAGATACCGTAAGTGCTGCAGCAAGACCGATCAGGGCTGATGAGATGAACATCGTTCGGAGGACGATCTTGCCGACGCTCATTCCGGCATATTTGGCAGTGGCACTGCTGTCACCTACGACGGAGATCTCATAACCGTGCTTAGTGTATTTGAGATAGATATAAACAATGACTGTAAGGATTATTGCAATAAGGACAGACCAAAGGAGCGTGAACTTGCCCAGAGGTATTCCGCCCATAACTGCGGATTCCGGGAATGAGCCGAATATAGGTCTCTCGGAGTCTTCCCTCAGGAAGAAATTCCACGGTGCTTTTGTGTCTCCGATATATCTTATGACATAGAGCATGATGTAATTGATCATGAGCGTCATGAGCGTCTCATTCGTATTGAACCTAACCTTCAGTGCAGCAATAGCAATACCGATTATTCCGCTCGAGATCATTGCGGCAAGACACATAAGAACTATGGTAACGAAGTTAGGCATTCCGGTGCTGTTAAATGCAATGCATGAAGCACAGATGGCACCTATCAGGAATTCGCCTTCGCCTCCGATATTCCAGAAGCGCATCTTGAACGAAAGGCTGAGCGCGAGCGAAGTGATAAGGAGCGGAACGAAGATCTTCAGAAGTCCTTCGATACTCTTATATCCGTATCTGTTTCCGACAAGTCCGATCGTGAACATCCTTCCGTAATACTCAAAAGGATTGATCCCGAGACAAGCCAGGATCACCGCACCTATTGCAAGAGAAATAAGTATGCCTGCGGCATAAAAGATCAGTGTTCTCCTGAGCTGTGAATCTGCTCTTCTTACAAGATGGTACTTTCTCATGTTAAAGAGCCCTCCTCATCCGTAAAAGCAGAATCCTTCGCGATACCGTCGGTCTTGCCTTCCTTGTTTATGATATTAAGTGTTCCGGTCATCATGAGACCGATCTCTTCCTTAGTTGTGTGGTCACTGTTTACAACGCCCTGAAGCTTACCGTGGCAGATGACCATTATCTTGTCGCATAAAGCCAGCATAACGTCCAGATCCTCACCTACGAACAGGATTCCGACACCCTTCTTTTTCTGGTCGTTCAGGATATCGTAGATCGTGTAGGAGGAATTGATATCAAGTCCTCTTACAGGATAAGCGGTGATAAGGACATTGGGGCCTGACTTGATCTCACGCCCGAGCAAAACCTTCTGAACATTACCGCCTGAAAGACGCCTTACCGGAGTCTCGGTGGAGGGAGTGTTGATCTCCAGTCTTTCTATGACCTTTTTGGCTTCGGCCCTGGCTGATTTCCTGTCAACGAAAATCCCTTTTGTCTCGTTATAATTTTTGAGGATCATGTTGTCCGTGATCGACAAAGACGGAGCAAGACCCATTCCAAGACGGTCTTCCGGAATGAAGCTCATTGAGATACCGTGATCCAGGATCTTCTTAGGTGACATTCCTACGATACTCTCGCCTTCATGGATCATCTGACCTTCTTCTATGGGCCTTAATCCGGCAATAGCTTCGCACAATTCCTTCTGTCCCGAACCTGCGATCCCGGCAACTCCCAGAAGCTCTCCGCCTCTTATGTAGAAGTTTATATGGTCGACTGCTATTGCACCCTCATCATTCTTGACGGTCAGGTCTCTGATCTCAAGCAGAGGATGCGTTTTCTCCATTACCGGACGCTCGATGCTAAGTTCGATCTTGCGTCCGACCATGAGTTCCGTAAGAGCTTTCTCGTCAGTCTCCTTCGTTACGACGGTATCGATATATTCGCCGTGCCTTAATACAGCAACCCTGTCAGATATCGCCATGACTTCATTGAGCTTATGTGTGATTATTATGATCGAGTGACCGTCTTCCCTCATTTTTCTGAGCACCGCGAAAAGTCTGTCGATCTCCTGAACTGTAAGCACAGCAGTAGGCTCGTCGAGGATGATTATTTTCGCGCCATAGCAAAGAACTTTAAGTATCTCGAGAGTCTGCTTCTCGGATACCGCCATATTGGAAACGGTCTTATCGAGATCTATATCAAAGCCGAACTTTGCGGCTGTATCTTCTATCTTTTTGCGGACGTCCGCACCATGCATGAACCGTCCCTCTCCCCTTATACCGATACGGATATTCTCGAGCGCCGTAAACCGCTCGACCAGTTTAAAGTGCTGGTGGACCATTCCTATTCCCAGTTTGCCTGAATCCTCAGGTGAATTTATCTGGACCTTTTTGCCGTCGATAAAAATAGAACCGCTGTCGGGCATATAGATGCCCGACAGCATGTTCATGAGTGTCGTTTTTCCTGAGCCGTTCTCGCCCAAAAGAGCAAGGATCTCTCCTTTGGCAAGAGCCAGATTGATGTTCTTATTGGCCGCCACAGGGCCGAAGCTTTTAGTTATTCCCTTTAGCTCTATGGCATATTCCATAAAACACCCCTCAAATCAAAACTTTAGATTACTTGTTAACCTGTGTAACGCCCTTAACGTAGTAGTCCATAGAACCCTGGATTACGCCGTCATCAACAGAAGCGCCGCCTGCAGCTACGATAACAGATCCGTCATCCTTAAGGAGATCAGCATCTGCCTTTGTAACTGTTACAGAACCTGCTGCGCCGGAGAATGAGAGCTTAACGCCGGAGAATACATCCCACTCACCGTTAACCATCATCTTCTTAGCGATCTCAACAGCTTCCTTTGTCTCGGGTTCGCAGTTTGCTGAAAGTGCTGAAACATCAACAAGACCTGCATTCAGACCTTCATAGTAGTTGCCTACTTCAGTCATGAATGTTGCGGGGTTTGTCATAGCAGCCTTCATAGCTGTTGCATAGTAAGCATCCCAGTTCCATACAGGTGCTGCAAGGTGAGCATTCGGAGCTTCCTTTGTCATATCAGAGTTATATCCGCATCCGTAAACACCCTTCTCGTTTGCAACGATCTGAGGCTGAGCTGAGTCGCAGTGCTGAGCGATAACGCAGCAGCCGTATGTGTCGATAAGGAGCTCTGCTGCCTGTCTTTCCTTCTCCTGGTCACCCCATGTGTAGATCTCGTAAACGTTAACGTTTGCGTCAGGGTTAACTGCCATACATCCCATTGCGAATGCATTGATACCTGAACATGTCTCAGCATACTCAGTACCCCATGCGGATACGTAACCGATATTGTTGTTGCCTAATGCGAGTGACTTGTAACCTGCAGCGATTCCTGCGAGGTAACGTGCCTGATAGATCCTTCCGAAATAATTGTTGAAGTTCTTATCGTTCGAAAGATATCCTGTAGCGTGAGAGAAGATGATGTCCGGATATTCCTTAGCCTTCTCATCCATAGCATTGAGATAACCAAAGCTTATACCGAAGATAATGTTGCATCCGTTGCCTGCGAGCTGGTCGATTGCCTGCTTAACTTTCTCGTCATCCTCAGGAACATTGTCCACAATGTAGAGATCCTTGGCCGGATCAAGTCCAACCTTCTTCATTGCTTCGGTGATACCGTGATGATGTGCATAGGTATAACCTGCTGTGTCGTTCTGGCTGTTGATGTAGATAGCACCAACCTTGAAGTTTGAAGCCTCATTACCGCTTCCCTTTGTTCCGCTGCATCCTGCAAGTGCAAATACCGAAGTAACTGCAAGAGCTGCTGAAACTAACAAAGAAATCAACTTCTTCATAATTTGCCTCCGTTCAAAAATAATATATGCCAAATATGCATATCAAAATTAAATAACTCAGGTGTACTGCTATTGCAGCTGTTGTTGTTGCTGTTGCTGCACCCTGAACTCGAGAGAATCATCCGTCATCTTATCGATGATAGCCAGAGATTCGACTCTTATCCCCTTGGCACGCAGGGCATCTCCGCCGCCCTGGAAACCCTTCTCGATCGCAATCGCGCATCCGGCAAGCTTGGCGCCCGCCTTCCCGACGATCTCGATAAGGCCTGCCAGAGCATTGCCCTTTGCCAGAAAATCATCGACTATGAGCACAGTATCGTCTTTTGTTATGTAATCTGCCGACACTGCCACGTCATAAGTCTGCTGATGTGTATACGAGAAAACCTTGGATGTGAGGAGATCGCCTGAAAGATTGCTCGTCGAATGCTTCTTTGCAAAGACGATCGGGATCCCCATTGCAAGTCCTGCCGCATATGCGATCGCAATGCCCGAAGACTCGATGGTTAATACCTTTGTAACATTGTTACTCTTGAAAAGACGTGCTATTTCCTCCCCCATATCCATCAGGAGCTTTGTATCGATCTGCTGATTGAGGAAGCTGCCTACCTTAAGGACTTCACCCGGAAGAACCTGACCTTCTGAAAGGATCCTTTGTTCTAACTCGCGGATAAAAACCACCTCCTTAAGGGATTTAAAACACTCCTTAATATTATAATTATTACAATTGTGTGTCAAACCGAAACAGGCAATAATTTTGCATATTTTGAGGTAATTCAGACCCGTCCGGAATGTGCACTAAAGAGATTGACAAGGTGGGCGCGCGGAGATTGGTGAACGGGTGCGTGCGGAGGATGGCTGGCCGGGTTGGCATAGGTGGATTGGTGCGCGCGGAGGATGAGCTAGCCGTGTTGGCATGCGTGAATTATCAAGGGACAGCTTTTTTGCGTCTGTATCACAAAATGCTGCTTTTAGGCTTATTAGATATTTTTGAAGCCTTGCAGAATCGTAAAAAGCTCAAATTGCTTTTGATTGCATCCCAAATGTGCTCTTTTGAAAATTTGGGGTGTTTTTGAGGGAGCAAATGTATCCCAAATGGCTCGTATTCTTGATTTGGGGTGCTTTTTTGCTTCAGATTGCATCCCAAAAGTGCTCTTTTGAAAATTTGGTGTGTATTTGAGGGAGCAAATGTATCCCAAATGGCTCGTATTCTTGATTTGGGGTGCATTTTTACCTCAGATTGCATCCCAAATGTGCTCTTTTGAAAATTTGGGGTGTTTTTAAGAGGACAAATGTATCCCAAATGGCTCGTATTCTTGATTTGGGGTGCATTTTTG